>JAJZIH010000005.1:0-67500 GCA_021810635.1 Pseudomonadota bacterium
TGAGATACCCGAATCGGACGAGGGTTTTTTGCACCCATTCATAACGGGCAACCGGGCTACTCAGCACCGAAAAGGCCACCGCCTGGGTCCCGGACAAAAACTCGGCCAACTGATCGATGGAAGTCAGATTATCGAGGTTCATAAGGGTTTTCATCTCCCTATCATGAACAAACCCCGATCCGGCTTCAGACTCATTTCATGTTAGAAACACAGCCCCCGTTACCCTCTTTCTGCCCCGATAATGGGGCTTTGGGCCAGCCGGGTCCGGCATGATTCTGCCCCCCAGTCAACCATGATCCGGGGGGTGTTGTCACCGGACCCGGTCGGGCAGCCAGTTATCGCTGATAGGGGATCGGTCCCGTACGGAGACCGTCTGTAACGTGGATGCCGAAGCCGGCTGCCTCTGGTCTGTCGAAAACCACTCACGCGAAATCGCGGGGAGGCCAGTATGCAAGACCCAGCATATCCCGAGTCGATCGAGGTGTTCATTGGAGTTGATGTCGGCAAGGGCCAGCACCATGCCGTGGCGCTGGATCGTGACGGCAAGCGGCTTGTAGATCGGGCGCTGCCCAACAGTGAAGCACCGCTCAAGGCCCTGATCGCAGAACTGAGATCCCGGGGGACGGTGCTGTTCGTCGTCGATCAGCCGGCCTCGATCGGTGCGCTGCCGATCGCTGTTGCCCGCGCCGAAGGAGTCGCTGTGGCCTATCTGCCGGGCTTGGCCATGCGCCGCATCGCGGATCTGCATGCCGGAGAGGCCAAGACGGATGCCCGCGATGCGGCGATCATTGCCGAGGCGGCCCGCTCGATGCCGCACGCACTGCGCACCCTGCAGCTCGCTGACGACGCGCTCGCCGATCTGATGCTGCTGTGCGGCTTCGACGACGATCTGGCGGCACAGATCACCCAGGTGAGCAATCGCCTGCGTGGACTGCTCACGCAAATCCACCCCGCGCTCGAGCGCGTTCTCGGACCGCACCTCGACCATCCCGCCGTGCTCGATCTGCTGCAGACATATCCCACGCCCAAGACCTTGGCTGCGCTGAGCCGACAGCGCTTGATCATGCGCCTGAAGAAGCTTGCGCCCCGCATGGCCAAGCGACTGGCCGAGGAAATCTGCCAGGCTCTCGGTGAACAGCACGTGGTCGTCCCGGGCACGGAGGCCGCCGGGCTGGTCGTGCCCCGGCTGGTGCAGCAGCTGCGTACCCTGCGCACCCAGCGCGAGGCGCTCGCCCAGGAAGTGGAACGGCGGGTTTCCGCGCACCCTCTTGCCCCGGTCCTGATGAGCATGCCGGGAGTCGGCATCCGGACCGCCGCAAGACTCCTGACCGAGGTCACCCCACGGCCCTTCGCCTCGGCGGCCCATCTGGCCGCCTACGCAGGCCTGGCCCCAGTGACGCGCCGCTCGGGCAGTTCCATTCGCGGCGAGCATCCCTCCCGGCGAGGGAACAAGATCTTGAAACGGGCGCTGTTCCTCTCGGCCTTCGCCGCCTTGCGTGATCCCGTCTCTCGGGCCTACTACGACCGCAAAATCCACCAGGGCAAGCGGCACAATCAGGCCCTGATCGCGCTTGCCCGGCGGCGCTGCGATGTGCTCTTTGCGATGCTGCGGGACGGCAGCTTCTATCAGGCGGCTCCAGCCGCTAACGCTTGACAAAGATATAGGGGCACCCCCCAGACTCATTTCATATTGGACAAGGCTTCCCGTTGATTTGGCCGGATGAAAATCGTATAATCTCCGGTTCACTAGGTTTTTCATGGCACTGGTCAATCGCAATCGGTGCCGAGATGAGGACAAGTCGCCATGACGATTGGCGTGATCGGCCGCAAATGCGGCATGACGCGTTTTGTCACTGAAACCGGTGCCGTGGTTGCGGCGACGGTCATTCAGGTCGAGAACAACGCCGTGACCCAGGTCAAAACCCCGGCGACCGACGGCTATGCGGCCGTCCAGGTGGCGCACGGCCCCAGGCGGCGCTCCAACCGAGTCGCCAAGGCGTTGGCCGGCCATTTCGCAAAGGCCGGTATCGAGCCGACGGGTGGCCTCCACGAATGGCGGATCGGGGCCGAGGAGGCTGCCCGCTACGTACCCGGTCAGGTTCTTTCGGTGACAGTCTTCAGCGCCGGGCAGAAGGTCGACGTGGGGGGCCTGACCCGAGGCAAGGGTTTTGCGGGCACGATCAAGCGACACCATTTTTCGAGTCAGGACGCGACCCACGGAAACTCGCTGTCGCACCGGGCGCCGGGGTCCATCGGCCAGCGGCAGACGCCCGGCCGGGTGTTTAAGGGCAAGCGGATGGCAGGCCGTCTGGGTCATGATATCCAGCGGATCCAAAATCTCCCCGTGCTCAGGGTCGACCCGGACAAGGGCCTTCTTTTTATCGGTGGTGCCGTGCCGGGTGCTCCCGGGACAACCGTTGTGGTCGCTCCGGCTGTCAAGGCGCGGAGACCGGAGTCCGTCTCGTGAAACTCAAGGTTTTGGACCATGCGGGGGGCGAGATGGAAATCACGGAGGGCCGTCTCGAAACGCCCTTCAATGAACCTCTGGTTCACCAGCTGGTCACGGCCTATTTCGCGGCTGGACGGCAGGGAAGCAAGGCCCAGAAATCAAAGGCCCAGGTCCGTGGAGGTGGGCGCAAGCCCTGGCGCCAGAAAGGGACCGGCCGGGCCCGGGCCGGTAGTATCCGCAGCCCGCTGTGGCGGGGCGGTGGCCGGGTTTTTGCGGCCGCCCCGCGGGACTACAGCCAGAAAGTCAATCGCAGCATGTACCGGGGCGCTCTCCGCAGCATCGTGGGTGAGTTGATCCGGAAGGATTGCCTCGTGCTCGTTGATGAGCTAAAGCTCGAAGCCCCGAAGACGCGGGAACTCGCTGCGAGGCTCAAGGACTACCAGCTGGCCGACGTCCTGATTGTCACCGAGACCTTTGACGAAAGGCTGGATCTGGCCTCGCGTAACCTGCCGTGGGCCGAACTCTGCCCCCTGACGCGCCTGCATCCGGTTGACCTCCTCCGCTATGAGAAGGTGCTGATGACGGTGCCGGCCTGGAAACAGCTGGAGGCCCGACTGGCATGAGCACGATGAAATCGCTCGACCTCTTAGATCTCGTTTCCGGACCCCATCTGACGGAAAAGGCCACCCGTCTGGCCAGTGACCATCGGCAGTATGTGTTCAAGGTCCGGTCCGCGGCCAACAAGGCCGATGTGAGGCGTGCCGTCGAGATGCTGTTCGGCGTCCAGGTGGCCCGGGTGACGCTGCTCAACCAACCGGGCAAAAGCAAGCGACAGGGTGGCCGGACCGGGTGGCGGTCGGGTTTCAAGAAAGCCTATGTGTGCCTCGCACCCGGGCAGAATCTTGATCTCGGTGGAGGCGTCGAATCCCCATGAAGCATGACCGCGATTGCGCAGGAGAGGCGTCATGACGCTGATCAAGCCGAAACCGACCTCGCCGGGTCGGCGCTTTGCCGTGAAGGTCGTGACTCCGGGGCTCCATCGGGGCGAACCGTGCGGGTCACTGCTCGAGCCGGTCCGCAAGCACGGAGGGCGCAATAATCTGGGCCGGATCTGTGTCCGCCACCGCGGTGGGGGGCATGCCCGCCGCTACCGGATCGTCGATTTCAGGCGCACCAAGGACGCCATTCCGGGCCGGGTGGAACGGATCGAGTACGATCCCAACCGGACGGCCAATCTCGCCCTCATCCTCTATCCGGATGGTGAGCGCCGGTATATTCTTGCGCCTGCGGGTCTCGGGGTTGGTGATACCGTTCTGTCGGGCAATCAGGCACCGATCCGCCCGGGAAACTGCCTGCCCCTACGCAACATTCCGGTCGGCTCCCAGGTCCATGCCATCGAACTCAAGCCGGGGCGCGGGGCCCAGCTGGCACGCAGTGCCGGTGCCAGCGCGCAGCTCATCGCCCGCGAAGGCCGTCAGGTCACGCTCCGTTTGCGTTCGGGCGAACTCCGGAAGGTGGCGGTTGAATGCCGGGCCACGATCGGGGAGGTCGGCAACATGGAACACAATCTCGAGTCTTACGGTAAAGCGGGGGCCAAGCGGCACCGGGGCATCCGGCCGACGGTGCGCGGGGTTGCGATGAACCCGGTTGACCACCCCCATGGGGGTGGCGAAGGCCGGGGCAAGGGGAACCACCCGCAGTCGCCCTGGGGCCAGCCGGCCAAGGGTTACAAGACACGCCACAACAAGCGGACCGACCGGCTGATTGTCCGCCGACGCCAGGTCAAATAACCGAGGTTCCTGACATGTCGAGATCCGTCCGCAAGGGACCCTTTGTCGATCCCCATCTGGCCCGCAAGGTGGCGGAGGCGGGAGCGAGCCATAACAAGCGGCCCATCAAGACCTGGTCGCGCCGCTCCATGGTGGTCCCCGAAATGGTGGGGCTTACGCTTGCGGTTCACAACGGCCGACAGCACTTGCCCATTCTCGTGACCGAAAACATGGTCGGGCACAAGCTGGGGGAGTTCGCCCCGACACGAACCTTCAAGGGGCACCCAGCTGACAAGAAGACGCCCCAGCCGGCCGGCAAGGCAGGTTGAGCCATGGTCGACACGATTGCCTCCCATCGTTATGCCCGGGTGTCGCCTCAGAAGGCGCGTCTCGTGGCCGATCTGGTCCGCGGCAAACCGGTTGCCCAGGCGGTTGAGATCCTCCGCTATGGCCATCCAGCCGCCTGCCGGGTTGTACTCAAGGTCCTCGAGTCTGCGGTCGCCAACGCCGAAAACAATGCGGGCGCTGATGTCGATGAGCTCAAGGTCACCCGGATCCAGGTCGACGAGGGCCCCCGGCTCAAGCGCTTCCACGCCCGCGCCCGTGGCCGGTCGAATGTCATTATCAAGCGCACGAGCCACATTACCGTGAAGGTAGGGAGTTAACCGTGGGGCAGAAAGTCAATCCGATCGGTTTTCGGCTCGGCATCTCGAACGAGTGGAGTTCGCGATGGTATGCCGAACGGAAGTCCTTTGCGAGCCAGCTCAAGACCGATGCCGAAATCCGCGAGCACCTGCGGAGCCGTCTGGCCCAGGCGGCCGTGAGCCGTATCGAGATTCTGCGGCGCGGCAACCAGTGTGAGGTCACCCTGCACACGGCAAGGCCGGGAGTCGTGATCGGCAAACGCGGCGAGGAGATTGCCGCGCTGGAACGGGACCTGGCCGGCCGGCTCCAGGGCAGCGAGATCAACCTGCACATCCAGGAGATTCGCAAACCTGAACTCGACTCCACCCTGGTCGCGCAAAGTATCGCCGACCAGCTCGAGCGCCGCATCATGTTTCGGCGGGCCATGCGGCGTGCGGTCGCTTCAGCGATGCGGGCTGGGGCGCAGGGGATCAAGGTCAGGGTTTCCGGGCGGCTCAACGGGGCGGAGATTGCCCGAAGCGAGTGGTACCACGAAGGCCGGGTCCCCCTGCATACCCTGCGGGCCGATATCGATTTCGGGCAGGCGACGGCTAAAACCACCTATGGCACGATCGGCATCAAGGTCTGGATTTTCAAGGGCGAGCTGATCGAGCCCGTGGTGGCACCAGCGGTCGCGGAAGCCGGAACCTCCTAGAGGCGAGAGCGAAACCATGTTACAGCCGAAGCGCAGCAAGTTTCGTAAGCAGCAGAAAGGCCGCAACCGTGGAGTGGCGACGCGCGGTCATACCGTGGCCTTTGGCGAGTTCGGCCTCAAGGCGGCCGAAGCGGGGATGGTGACGGCCCGCCAGATCGAGGCGGCTCGACGCGCGATTACGCACCATGTCCGCCGTGGTGGAAAAATCTGGATCCGGGTCTTTCCGGATGTTCCGGTGACACGCAAGCCGCTTGAGGTCCGGATGGGAAGCGGAAAGGGCAACGTGGAATACTGGGCCGCGCGGATCCGTCCGGGCTTTGTCCTTTACGAAATGGAAGGGGTGACCGAGGAGGTCGCCCGCGAGGCCCTGCGGCTTGCTGCCGCCAAACTTCCGATTCGAACCCAATTTGTGATGCGGACGGTGCTCGGATGAACATGAATGAACGTCGTGCCCAGACGGCCGTGGAACTGACCGAGGCCCTGGCAGCGGAAAAACGGAATCTGGCCAAGCTTCGGATCGAACGGGGGGTCGGCCAGCTGGGTAAACCCCATGAATTCCGGAAATCACGCCGTGAAGCGGCGCGGATCCTGACGGTGCTGAATGATCGACTGTCCCGGGGGGCGACCCATGACGAATGAAACCTCAACAGATCGGGGCCGAGTCATGACCGGGCGCGCGGTTCGTGCCTCTCTGTCGAATTCGGTGGTGGTCGAATTCAGCCGCCAAGTTCGGCATCCGAAATACCACAAATACATCCGGCGCCGGACTCGAATCATGGCTCATGACGAGAGCGGAACGGTGAAGGCCGGTGATCTGGTGCGCATCCGGGAATGCCGGCCACTCTCCAAGCGGAAGAGCTGGAGCATCGAGGCGGTCATCGGGCACGAGGGCACCGCCGGGAGTCCGCGGTCATGATCCAGATGGAAACGGTGCTCGCGTCGGCGGACAACAGCGGAGCCAGACAGCTCCGGTGCATCAAGGTGCTGGGCGGTTCCAAGCGCCGCTATGCCGGCATTGGCGATATCATCAAGGTCAGCATCAGCGAAGCCATGCCGCGGGGTAAGGTCAAGAAGGGGGAGATCTACGATGCGCTCGTGGTACGGACCCGTCATGGAATCCGCCGTCCGGACGGTTCTCTGATTCGTTTCGATAGCAATGCGGCCGTCCTCCTCAACAACAAGCAGGAACCGATCGGCACACGCATTTTCGGCCCGGTGACGCGCGAGCTCAGAACCGAGCGGTTCATGCGTATCGTCTCTTTGGCGCCCGAAGTCTTGTGAGGAGCGTTTGATGAATCGAATCCGCAAGGGGGATGAGGTGGTGGTGATTGCCGGCCGGGACAAGGGTCGTCGAGGCATCGTTCTGCGGGTGGCGGATGACCGTGTGTGGGTCGAGGGGATCCACATGGTCAAGAAGCACCTCAAACCCAATCCCAACACCAATACCCAAGGGGGCATCATCGAGCGGGAGGCTCCGCTGCATGTGTCGAACGTCATGATTTACAACCCGGTCGAAAAGAAACCGGCCCGCGTCGGTTACCGAAGGCTGGCGGACGGCCGCAAGGTGCGCTTTTTCCGTTCGACCGGTGAGTCAGTGGATGTCTGAGAGGAACCCCATGAGCCGCCTGCAAGACCATTACGAACAGGAGATCGTGCCCCGCTTCATGCGGGAGCACGGGTATGCGAACCGCATGGCGGTTCCCCGCATCACCAAGATCACCCTCAATATGGGGGTCGGAGAGGCCACCTCGGATCGCAAGATCATCGAGCACGCCGTGTCCGACCTCAGCGCGATCACCGGCCAGCGGCCCGTCGTGACCCATGCCCGAAAATCCATCGCCAGTTTCAAGGTCCGGGAGGGGTGGCCCATCGGGTGCAAGGTGACGTTACGCCGCGAACGCATGTATGAGTTCCTGGACCGCCTGATCCAGGTGGCGATCCCGCGGATCCGTGATTTCCGGGGACTCAACCCGCGGGCGTTTGACGGGCGTGGGAACTATACCCTGGGCATCCGTGAACAGATCATTTTTCCCGAGATCGATTACGACAAGATCGATGCCCTGCGCGGGCTCGATGTTAATTTCGCAACGACGGCCCGGACCGATGAAGAGGCCCGCACGCTGCTCAAGGCGTTTTCATTTCCGTTCCGGAACTAGATGGACGGGGGAGACCGATGGCCAAGAAATCAATGATCAACCGGGAACTCAAGCGGAAAAAGGTGGCGCTGCGGCTGAAGACCCGGCGCGATACCCTGAAAGCGGCGGCGCGTGACCTCAAGCTCACGTTCGAAGAGCGCCGGAACGCAGTCGATGCGCTGGCGCGGTTGCCCCGGGACAGCAGCCCGTGCCGACAGCGGCGGCGTTGTGCGATGACCGGACGGCCGCGCGGGGTCTACCGCAAGTTCGGTCTGGGCCGTTCCGCCCTGCGGGAACTCGCCATGCGCGGAGATATTCCCGGGCTCCGCAAGGCCAGCTGGTAGGAGAAATCGATGACGATGTCTGATCCTTTGGCCGATCTTTTGACGCGGATCCGGAATGCGCAACGGGCCGGTCATGCCGAAGTGGAGCTGCCCTCCTCCAGCCTCAAGCGGGAGGTGGCCCGTGTCCTCAAGGAGGAGGGATACCTCGATGAGGTCAACGAGCGAAACGATGGGCCGATCCCGCTCCTGCAGATCCGGTTGCGTTACCACGAGGGCCAGCCGGCCATTCGCCTTCTGCGGCGCGTGAGCCGTCCGGGGCTGCGCGTCTACCGGGATCGCCGCCGGTTGCCCCGGGTCCAGAACGGCTATGGAGTGGCTGTCATTTCGACCTCGCGTGGCGTCATGAGTGACCGCCAAGCTCGGGTCATTGGCGAAGGGGGAGAAATCCTGTGTCTGGTGTCCTGATGAACCCGGTTCTGATCGGGAGGGGGAGGTAAATGTCCCGGGTCGGGAAACGTCCCATTTCGATTCCCAAGGGGGTTTCGGTTGAATTCAAGGCGCAGTCCGTGACGGTCCAGGGTCCCCGCGGGAAGCTGCTGCTGGAGTATCCGGCGGCGGTGGGCTTCGAGCAGACCGGGAGCTCACTCTCCGTTGCGGCGCACGGTTCCAGCCGGCAGGTCCGAGCCCTCTCAGGAACGATCCGGTCGATTGTCGCCAACATGGTCGAAGGAGTGAGTCAGGGCTTCGAGCGTCGGCTCGAACTCGTGGGAGTGGGTTACCGTGCCCAGGTCCAGGGCCGAAACCTGCAGCTCACGCTGGGTTATTCCAAGCCGGTTGTCTATCCGGTGCCGCCGGAAATTGCGATCGAGACGCCGTCCCAGACCGAAATCGTGATCAAGGGGTGTGATCGCCAGCGGGTCGGCCAGGTCGCAGCCGAGATCCGGTCACTGCGCAGGGCCGATCCCTACAAGGGCAAGGGGGTCCGGTACGCCGGTGAAGTGCTCAAACTGAAGGAGACGAAAAAGAAATGACCTTGAAGATCACTGCTTCCGGCAAAAAGCCTGCGCGTCTCAAGCGGGCGCGGCGTGCCCGCGTCAGGATTGCCCGCCAGGGGGTGATGCGGCTCACCGTGTTCCGGACACCAAACCATATTTATGCCCAGATTTTCACCCCGGAGGGAGCGCGGGTTCTGGTCCAGGCGTCAAGCCTCGAACCCTCGGTTCGCGATTCGTGGGCGCCTGGAACCACCAAGACCGCACGGGCCGAGCGGGTGGGTCAGCTTTTGGCCGAACGCGCGGTCGCCATCGGAATCGATCATGTGGCGTTCGACCGCTCCGGGTTCAAGTACCACGGTCGTGTGCGTGCCTTGGCCGAAGGGGCCCGGTCACGCGGACTCAAGTTCTAGTTGATTCATCGGGAATCGTACATGGCACGAGAGACATCGGAAACGAGTGAATTCCAGGAAAAGCTGGTGACTGTCAACCGGGTGGCCAAGGTGGTCAAGGGAGGGCGCCGCTTCGGTTTCGCCGCCCTGACCGTGGTGGGTGATGGCCACGGTCGGGTCGGTTTCGGCTACGGCAAGGCTCGAGAGGTTCCACTTGCCATCCAGAAGGCCATGGAAGAAGCCCGTGGCCATCTCGTGAAAATCCCGCTCAACCAGGGCACACTGCACTATGCGGTTCGAGGCCACCATGGAGCGACACGGGTTTACCTCCAGCCGGCCTCCGAGGGAACCGGGATCATTGCCGGCGGTGCCATGCGTGCCCTCCTTGAGGTTCTTGGGGTGCGCAACGTCTTGGCCAAGGCCATGGGTTCCAGAAATCCCATCAACGTGGTTCGGGCCACGATGGCGGCCCTGACCGGGCTCGAGTCGCCCAAGTCCATTGCCGCCCGCCGCGGGCTGTCCAAAGAACAGTTGCGGGTGAAACCGTGAGTACGCCCCGGCACCTCCGGCTGACGCTCGTGCGCAGCCTGGCCAAGAAAACCGCCCGTCAGCGCTCCTGTGCCCGGGGGCTGGGCCTCCGGCGACGGGGCCACAGCGTCGTGGTTGATGCTACGCCTGAGAATCTGGGCATGATCCGAAAGATTGAAAGCCTGTTGGCAGTGGAGGAAGAATCCCATGCGGCTCAATGATTTGCACCCGGGACGGGGGTCCCGGGTCCGCTCCAAGCGGTTGGGACGAGGAATCGGCTCGGGGCTCGGCAAGACCTCGGGACGTGGGCACAAGGGTCAGCATGCCCGGACGGGTGGGCTCCGCAAGGTCGGTTTCGAGGGTGGCCAGATGCCCTTGCAGCGCCGCCTGCCGAAGATGGGGTTTCGTTCAGCCCTCTCGCGCCGCTATGCGGCCGTCCGGCTGGGAGATCTTGCCCGCCTTGAGGATACGGTCATCGATCTCGCGGTTCTGAAGCGCACCCGGCTGGTCCCGCGGGGCACCAGTGTAGTCAAGGTGATCCTGAATGGAACCTGCGAGAAGGTGCTCACAATCCGGGGGCTTCGGGTGACCCGCGGGGCCCGTGCCCGCATTGAGGCCCTGGGCGGCCGGGTGGAGGATTGACATGTCACGGACGGGGAGCGCCATGACCGGCTCTTTCGGGGGACTCAAGGGATCCACCGAACTGCGCGGGCGCTTCCTGTTCCTGGTGGGCGCCCTGTTTGTCTTCCGGGTGGGGGCACATATTCCGGTTCCGGGGATCAACCCGGTGGCCCTGGCCCGGCTGTTCAACGCGCAGCAGGGCGGCATTCTCTCGATGTTCAACATGTTCTCGGGGGGTGCCCTGGCCCGCATGAGCGTCTTTGCGCTCGGCATCATGCCCTATATCTCCGCCTCGATCGTCATCCAGCTCCTGACCTCGGTGCTGCCCAGTTTCGAAGCCTTGAAGAAGGAGGGCTATTCGGGCCAGCGCAAGCTGACCCGCTATACCCGGTACAGCACCGTCGGCTTGGCCTTCATCCAGGCGATGTTTGCTTCCATCGCCCTGCAGTCCCAGGGGGTGGTGATCGATCCTGGCCTCGGCTTTATCGTGACGGCGGTCGTGAGTCTCGTGACGGGGACCGTCTTCCTGATGTGGTTGGGCGAGCAGATGACGGAGCGAGGCATCGGAAACGGAATCTCGATGATCATCTTTGCCGGCATCGTGGCCGGTTTGCCATCCGCGGTCGCGGGTACCCTCCAGCTCGTCAGCACCGGGCAGATGTCGCCGATCATGGCGATCTTCATCGCCGTCGTCGTGCTGCTGGTCACCATGTTTGTGGTTTTCATCGAACGCGGTCAGAGACGCATCACGGTGAACTACGCCAAGCGGCAGCAGGGTAACCGCCTCTACGCCGCTCAGAGCTCCCACCTGCCTCTCAAGCTCAACATGCCGGGGGTCATCCCGCCCATCTTCGCCTCCAGCCTGATTCTGTTCCCGGCCCTCATTGGGGGGTGGTTTGGGAACAGCAAGCAGTTCATCTGGCTGGACCGGATCAAGACGATCCTGAGCTTTCCGCAGCCCCTTTACGTGATTCTCTATTCGGGGCTCATCATCTTCTTCTGCTTCTTTTATACGGCGCTCGTCTTCAATTCCAAGGAGACGGCAGATAATCTCAAGAAATCGGGCGCGTTCATTCCCGGGATCCGTCCGGGTGAGCAGACCGCCGGCTTCATCGATGGGATCCTCAACCGGCTGACCTTCTGGGGGTCGATCTACGTCACGGCCGTCTGCCTGCTGCCCCAGTTTCTCATGTCCGATTTTCACGTGCCCTTCTATTTCGGGGGGACCTCCCTGCTCATCATCGTGGTCGTGGTCATGGATTTCATGGCTCAGCTGCAGGCCCATCTCATGTCGCACCAGTATGAGAGCCTGCTCAAGCGGTCCGGTTTCCACGGCGCACGTCGGACGACCTAGCCCATGGGGCCTAAACGGGGACAGCCATGAAAGTACGAGCGTCAGTCAAGCGGATTTGTCGAAATTGCAAGATCGTCAAGAGGGGACGGGTCGTCCGGGTGGTCTGCAAGGAAGCTCGCCACAAGCAACGGCAGGGCTAGGGCCTTGCTCATGCGCGACCCATTGGTTATAATTGCACATTTGACCGGGAGCTTCTCGCCATGGCCCGAATAGCGGGTGTCAACATACCGGCGACCCAGCATGCCGCCCTCGCCCTCACGGCGATCTACGGGATCGGGCGGTCCCGGGCGCGGCAAATCTGCCAGGTGGCTGGTGTCAATCCATCCGTGCCGGTCCGCGAGCTTACAGAACCTCAGATTGAGGCGCTTCGCGTCGGTGTTTCTCGCTTCATCGTGGAGGGCGACCTCCGCCGTGAAGTGGCCATGAACATCAAGCGTCTCATGGACCTCGGGACCTACCGGGGGCTGCGTCACCGTCGAGGGCTGCCGGTCCGGGGACAACGGACCCGAACGAACGCACGGACCCGCAAGGGCCGCTCACGTCAGGCCAAGCACTAGGCTGATTTTATTTATCCCCGACCGACAACGAGGCTTATAGGCGAATGGTCGAAAACGAAAGTGGTTCTCCCCGTACCCGCAAGGCACGCAAGATCGTGGTGGATGCCCTTGTGCACATTCATGCCTCCTTCAACAACACGATCATCACGGTGACTGACCGTCAGGGCAATGTGTTGGCTTGGTCGAGTGCGGGTCAGGCCGGATACCGTGGCTCGAGGAAAAGCACCCCGTTTGCGGCCCAGGTCGCCGCAGAGAAAGTGGCTGGACAACTGACTGACCATGGGGTCCGCAACCTCGATGTCCAGGTCCAGGGTCCCGGACCGGGACGCGAATCGGCGGTACGGGCACTCAACAACCTGGGGTTCAAGGTCAACAGCATCTCGGATGTGACGCCCATCCCCCATAATGGCTGCCGACCGCCCAAAAAGCGGCGCGTCTGAGCAAGGGCGAGGAGCACATCATGGCACGGTATCTCGGACCACGGCTCAAATTGTCCCGGCGTGAGGGGACCGACCTGTTTCTCACGGGCGCAGCCCGCCCCCTGTCCAGCAAATGCCGTCATGAAGTCCCGCCGGGCCAGCATGGCCACGCCCGGGCCGCCAAATCGTCGGACTACGGGTTGCAGCTTCGGGAAAAACAGAAGGTTCGCCGCATGTACGGTCTTTTGGAGCGCCAGTTCCACCGCTACTACGAGGAAGCCGTGCGCCGTCGTGGCGCGACAGGCGAGACCCTGCTCCAGTTGCTGGAGTCCCGGCTCGACAATGTTGTGTACCGGATGGGATTTGCGGCGACGCGCGCTGAAGCGCGCCAGCTGGTCGGCCACCGGGCTGTCGAAGTGAACGGCCAGATCGTTGACCTGCCGTCCTATCTGGTGAGTCCGCAGGATGTCCTGACCATCCGGGCCAAGGCCCGGAAGCAGCCACGCATCCGGGCTGCGCTCGACCAGGCCAAAAACCTGGGTTTCCCGGAGTGGGTGGATGTGGACGATGGCGAGTACAAGGGGGTTTTCAAGGCGGTCCCCCAGCGAGCGGCTCTGTCGCCGGACATCAACGAAAACCTGGTCGTCGAGTTTTATTCGAAGTAAACCTTCTCTGACTGTTGTTGGGTGTCATATGGTGAATTCAGCCAGCGATCTGATGAAAGCAAACGGCATCGAGAGTGAAGCCATCGGGCCGAACGCCTCCCGGTTCGTCCTGGAGCCGCTCGAGCGCGGTTTCGGCCATACGCTGGGCAATGCCCTGCGTCGAATCCTCCTGTCCTCGATTCCCGGCTATGCCGTGACGGAAGTCGAGATTTCGGGCGTCGTTCATGAGTATACGACCCTTGAAGGGGTCAACGAAGATGTGATTGACCTGCTTCTCAACCTCAAGGGGCTCGCCATCCGGGCCCACGGCGTCGAGCAGGCCACCCTGCGGCTTTCCAAGACCGGTCCGGGAGTCGTCAGGGCTTCCGACATCCAGCTGGACCACCAGATCGAGATCCTCAATCCCGATCACGTGATTGCCAATCTCAACAAGCAGGGACATCTCAGCCTTGAACTCGTGATCGAACGGGGACGGGGTTATGTACCTGCCGTACAGCGGCAGGATCCCGGGGGGCGCACGCTTGGCCATCTCCGGGTGGATGCCTCGTTTTCGCCGATCCGGCGGGTTTCCTTCCAGGTCGAAAATGCCCGGGTCGAACAGCGGACTGATCTTGACCGGTTGGTGCTCGAGGTCGAGACCAACGGGACACTGACAGCCGAGACGGCCGTAACGGAAGCCGCGCAGATTCTGCGGAGCCAGCTCAGCGTGTTTCTCACCGACGAAGAGGCCCGCGTGTCGGCGGAAGCCGCGCCGGCGGCCTCGACTCCGCTCGACACCGTGTTTCTCAAGCCGGTCGATGAACTCGACCTTACGGTTCGCTCCCTGAATGCCCTCAAGGCCGAGCAGATCGAATTCATCGGCGATCTTGTCCAGCGGACCGAGGCCGACCTGCTGCGGACACCCAATCTGGGCAAAAAATCGCTTGTGGAGATCAAGGATGCCCTCGCCCTCCATGCACTGTCGCTCGGCATGACGATCGAGAACTGGCCCCCCCAATCCCTGCGCCATCCGGAAGCTCCGGCCGTGGTCAGCTGACTCGGAGGAACGACGAGATGCGCCACCGCAATATTGGCCGACAGCTGAGCCGTTCGAGCAGTCATCGGGCAAGTCTCCTCCGAAACCTCGCAATCTCGCTGATCACCGAGGAGCAGATCCGGACCACGGTCGCCAAGGCGAAAGAACTCAGGCGCGTGGTGGAACCGATCATCACGCTGGCCCGTGACGGGGATACGGTGGCCCACCGTCGTCTGGCCTTCGACCGCCTGCGCCATCGCCCGACCATCACGAAACTGTTTGTGGACCTCGGGCCCCATTACCGGTCGCGTCCTGGTGGTTACCTACGAATCGTTCATGCCGGGTACCGGAACGGAGACCACGCGCCGGTCGCTCTCGTCCAGCTGGTGGACCGGCCGGAAAAGGTCCGGCGCAAACCGTCTCTGAAGACGGATGAAACGGCTCCGGCTGGAGCCGAGGAAGCGGCCAAGAAACGCACCACCAGTTCGTCCACATCGTCCCGGGGGAAGGCCGGAACGATCCCACCACCAGCGGAAGCGGCCGGAATGGGGAAGGCCCAGAAGCCAACCGGCATCTTCCGACGCTGGCGCAAGACGGACGAGAAGCCCGGTAAATCCTAGGACCGGATCCGGCGGGACCGAACTCCCGGTTGCCGTTTCCGCGTTGCCGGCTGCGTCGTTTGCCGGATGGCCGCTTGGAGGAAACGGCCGGTGACGGACTCCGGCGATTGGGCCACCTGCTCGGGTGTTCCATGGGCGATCAACGCTCCACCACCGGCCCCGCCTTCCGGTCCCAGGTCGATGACCCAGTCCGCGCATTTAATGACATCCAAGTGGTGCTCGATCATGATGACCGTGTTGCCGCGGTCTCGCAACCGGAACAGGACCCGGAGAAGCTGGGAGATGTCCTCGAAGTGGAGCCCCGTGGTGGGTTCGTCTAGGAGATAGAGACTTTTCCCCGTCTCTCGTTTGCTGAGCTCGCGCGAAAGCTTGATGCGTTGGGCCTCTCCCCCGGACAGCGTGGTGGCATTCTGGCCCAGCCGGACGTAGCCCATGCCGACATCCCGGAGGGTTGAGAGTTTCTGGGCAACGGGCGGGATGGCTGAGAAGAAGTCAGCGGCCGCCTCGACGCTCATGTCGAGGACTTCTGCAATCGTCTTGCCCTTGTAGCGGATTTCAAGGGTTTCGCGGTTATACCGGAGTCCATGGCACTGCTCACAGGGAATGTAGAAATCCGGCATGAAGTGCATTTCGACTCGGATCAGTCCGTCGCCTTCGCAGGCCTCGCAGCGTCCGCCGCGGACGTTGAAGGAGAAGCGCCCCGATGCGTATCCACGCGCACGGGCTTCCGGCGTCTGGGCATAGAGTTCACGGATCGGAGTGAAGAGTCCGGTGTAGGTCGCGGGGTTGGATCGCGGGGTGCGGCCGATCGGGCTCTGGTCGATGTCGATGACCCGTTCCACGGCATCGGCGCCCTCGCATGCGGAAAAGGGCGCCGGCTCGGCCACGTTGAGACCGAGATGACGGGCCAGCGCACGATAGAGAGTATTGTTTACCAGGGTCGACTTGCCAGATCCGGAAACCCCCGTGACGCAGACCAGGAGCCCCAGAGGGAAGGCGACATCGATCGAACGCAGGTTGTTGCCGGAAACGCCTCGAAGAACCAGCTGGCGGGACGGGTCCCGGGGCTTGCGGGCAGGCGGTAGCGGGATCTGCCGCTGCCGGGACAGGTATTGCCCGGTCAGGGAATCCGGGTTGCGGGCGATTTCCTCCGGATGTCCGGTGGCCATGACCCGGCCCCCATGGATCCCCGCGCCCGGCCCCATGTCCACCACGAAGTCGGCGGACCGGATGGTTTCCTCGTCGTGCTCGACGATGAGCAGCGTGTTGCCGAGATTCCGGAGGCGGGAGAGTGTATCCAGCAGTTTCCGGGTATCCCGGGGATGCAATCCAATCGACGGTTCATCCAGGACGTAGAGGACGCCCACCAGTCCCGACCCGATCTGGCTGGCCAGACGGATGCGCTGGGCTTCTCCCCCGGATAGCGTCTCGGTGGCCCGTTCGAGGGCCAGGTAGCCGAGCCCCACATCGGTCAGGAACTTGAGCCTGTCATGGATTTCCTTGACGATCTGTTCTGCAATCCGGGCTTTCTGCCCTTCGAGAGGGATGTGCTGGAAGAACGCCAAGGTCCGGTCAATCGGCCAGCGGGTGATGGAGGGCAGATCCTCCTCGGCCACAAAGACATTCCGGGCCGCGCGATTGAGGCGTCCGCCGCCGCACTCGCTGCACGGCTGGATCCGGAGCAGCTGGGCCCATTCCAATTTCAGAAGATCAGAATCCGTCTCGCGGTAACGCCGGGTCAAATTGGGGATGACCCCATCGAAACGGGTTTCACGCGTCTGGCGACGGGACCCGAAACGGTGCTGGAAGCGGATCCGCTCGCTCCCGCTTCCCCACAGGATGATTTTCCGGACGTCGGGCGAAAGCTCCTCGAACGGATTCTCCAGGCTGAAACCGTAATGCGCGGCGAGGCCCCGCAGGATTTCAAAGTAATAGGGATTCCCATGGTCCCAGCCCTGGATCGCGCCGGCGGAGAGGCTGAGTCCGGGTCGTGGCACGATGCGTTGGGGGTCGAAGGACTCGTGGACGCCAAGGCCTTCGCAGGCCGGACAGGCACCAGCCGGGTTGTTGAAGGAGAACAGACGTGGTTCGAGTTCGGAAAGGCTGTAGCCGCAGACTGGACAGGCATAGCGGTTGGACAAGGTCAGGAGCGTTTTCCGCGGCGCCTCTTCAAGAGCAATCTCGATCAGTCCAGTGCCCAATCCGAGGGCCGTCTCGATGGATTCGGCCAGCCGGCCGGCCGCCTCCGGGCGAGCCCGGAAGCGATCGACGACCACGTCGATCTGATGCTTGCTGCGGGGATTCAGTCGGGGCAGGTTTTCAAGTTCCAGAAGCTCTCCATCCAGACGGATACGGATGAACCCCCGGGCCTGGAGCATCTTGAAAAGCTCGACGTAACTCCCCTTGCGTTCGCTCACGACCGGAGTCATGAGGAGATGACGACGCTCCGGGGGGAGGGAGAGGATGCTGTCGACCATTTGGGAGACGGTGAGGGCGTCGAGCGGGAGTTTATGGTCCGGGCATCGTGGGGTGCCGGCCCGCGCAAAAAGAAGCCTCAGGTAGTCGTAGATTTCCGTGACCGTGCCGACGGTCGACCGCGGGTTGTGAGAGGTTGATTTTTGTTCGATCGAAATGGCCGGCGACAACCCCTCGATGAGGTCAACGTCGGGTTTGTCCATGACGGACAGAAACTGGCGGGCGTAGGCCGATAGTGACTCTACGTAACGCCGTTGGCCCTCGGCGTAGATCGTATCGAAGGCGAGCGAAGACTTGCCGCTGCCCGAAAGGCCGGTGATGACGATCAGCCGGTCCCGGGGCAGGTCGAGGTTGACGTTCTGGAGATTGTGGGTGCGCGCCCCGCGGATGCGGATCAGGTCCATCCCGGCTTTCCGGAGAGATAACCTCCTATTTTACCGGATTGGAATTCGGCAAGTCGGTGGGGTCGGGAAGGAGCTTGCCCGGGTTGAGGAGGCCCAGGGGATCGAAAACCCTTTTGATCTCCTGCATGAGGGTCAGAGAGGTGGCGTCGAGCTGCCAGAGCATGAAGGCCCGCTTGCTGAGGCCGATGCCGTGCTCGCCCGAGATGACCCCATCGAGCCGGAGAACCAGCCGGAAGACGGCTTCCCGGGCGAGTCTGGCCCGCTCCGTAGCGGCCGCATCATCCGCATCGAAGACCAGGTTGACGTGCAGGTTTCCGTTTCCGGCGTGTCCAAAGGTCACGATGGCGGTTTCATGCTCGGTACCGAGCGCGGTCAGTTCGCCCAGGAATTGGGGCAGCCGGGTCGTCGGAACCACGACATCTTCGTTGATTTTCCCCGAGCCCAGCCGTCTCAGGGCCGGGGACAGCGATTTTCTTGCCAGCCAGAGTGGGCCCGCGTCTTCCGGGCTTTCGGCGACAACCAGATCCATGAGTCCCGCATGGGCGAGGCACTGCTCCAGGCGGGCACGGGCCGTGCGTTCGAGCGGACGGTCCGACTCGATCTCGACCAGGAGAAGCGCCTGGGCGCCGGTCGGAAGACCGGGTATGGATTCCCGGATGAGACCAATGGCCGCCCCGTCCATGAACTCGATCGCAGAAGGGGGGATGGGCTGGTTGAGGAGTGCAATCAGGCTTTCGGTGGCCTCTTCCGGAGAACGGTACAGGACGCGGTAAGTGAGACATTCCGTCGGGCGGGGGACGAGCCTCAGGGTTGCTTCCGCCACGATGGCGAGTGTGCCCTCCGACCCCACGATCAGCCTCGTCAGGTCGTAGCCGATCGCGCTTTTCGTTGTCCTGACACCGGTCCGGAAGCACCGGCCCCGGCCATCGACGGCGGCGAGTCCGAGAACGTGGTCCCGCGTCGTGCCATAGCGGACCGCGTGAGGGCCGCCTGCGTTGGTGCCGATGTTGCCGCCCAGGGTTGAATAGGGGGCGGAAGAAGGATCCGGCGGCCAGAACAAACCCTCGCGGCCGGCGGTTTTCTGGATCGCTTCATTGGTCACGCCCGATTGAGCGACGATCAACCGGTCACGGGGCAGGAACTCGAGGATGCGGTTCATGCGTTCGGTCGACACCACAAGCCCCCCTGCCACGGGGACACTGGCTCCGGTGGTGTTGCTGCCGAGTCCGCGCGGTACGACGGCGGCCCGGTGACGTGCGGCCCATTCGACAATGGCCTGGATTTCCTCGATGGATTCCGGGAAAACCACCGCGTCCGGGCGAGCGGTGCGGCGGCTATTGTCATATCCGTAGGCCAGGCAGGTGGCCGGATCCTCCCGGCAGCGCTCCGGACCCAGCAGGGCACGGAGGGCGGATCGATCCGTTCCGCGGTTCATCTGGCGGCGAAATGGTGGTCGATCACGGCACAAATGACGTGCAGGATGAGGATGTGCATCTCCTGGATACGGGCCGTGGACGGGTCCGGAACCCGGAGTTCGGTGTCTTCCGGGCGGAGGAGTGCGGCCAGCGCTCCCCCATCACGTCCAGTCAGGGCAACGATTCCCAGCCCCATCTCCTGGGCCACCCGCACCGCGGCATTGACGTTGGCGGACCGCCCGCTTGTCGACAGGGCAATCAGCGCGTCCCCGGGTTGTCCGAGGGCCCGTACGGGCTTGGCAAAGACCTCTTGGTAGGCATAGTCATTGGCGATCGACGTCAGCGTGGAAGTGTCGGTCGTGAGCGCGATGGCCGGCAGCGGACGGCGTTCAGACTCGAAGCGGTTCAGGAGTTCGGCGGAGAAATGCTGTGCATCGGCGGCCGACCCGCCATTGCCGCAGATGAGAATCTTCCGCCCGGCCGTGAGGGTGGTGGCCAGTTGTGAAGCGGCACGGGCCACGGGTCCGGCGAGGGCGGACCGGGTGCGGCGGCAGGTCTCCAGATGCTGTTCAAAAAGGCGCTCGACGACCGGATCGATGAGGGGGGATGGTTTGTGCATGGATGCTCCCGAATCTCAAGAGATTGTAAGCCTGGAACCGCAGGTCCATCAGGAAAACCAGAACCGTTTCCGGCCCCTCTCCCGGATTTCCTCGAGGAGTCGTCCCAGAATCCCGGGTGGATTCGCCGGATCGGGTTCGCACCAGGCCAGATACAGCGTGATGGGCTCGGTCGGGCTGTGGGCGGTTAAGCGGATGACGAGCCGTCCGGCAGCGAGATCCTCCCGGATCAAATGATCGGGCAGGTGGCCCACCCCGAGTCCGGCCAGGATGGCAAGGCGTTTCGCGGCCTGGTCCGGTACACGCAGCAAATCCTGGCCCGGCAGGATCCCGAAATGCCCGGGAGGAAGTACGCGGGAGCTGTCAATGGCCGCGACGGTCCGTTCGCGCAGGATTTTCTCGGGATCAAGCGGTTCCGGTTCCCGGGCCAACGGATGGTTTGGGTGCATGACGAAATGGAAACGGACCTCGCCGATCGGCGCCAGGCGAAACGTCCCGTCCGCCGGATAGCCCGCCAACGCCACGCCAAGAGCCAGGTCGGCCCGGCCGGCCTGGAGGGCGTCCCACAAGCCGCGCAGCACTTCCGTCGTCCAGAGGATCTCCGGCGGTCTTTGGTCTTTCGGCATCTGGTCGATGACCTCGATGACGCGCTCAGGAAGGATGAGGTCGCTCACGGCCATCCGGATCCGGTATTGCCCCCCTTGGCTCAGGGTTCTCAAACGGTCAAACCGGGACTCGGCAATGGCCAGGAGGCTACGGGACTCGGCCACGACGGTGGTTCCAAACGGCGTCGGAGTGAGCCGACGGTGGGCCCGGGTGAAAAGCGGTTGGCCCAGGTTTTTTTCGATGCGCGAAAGCTGATAACTCAGGGTCGCGGGGGACCGGTCGAGTCTACGGGCGGCTTCCGTAAGACTTCGGCTCTCCGTGATCAGTACGAGGAGACGGAGCTGGGAGAGATCGAGACGCATCCTTTAGATCAATTCGAACATAAGAAACGTAATTCTAGCAATTTCTTCTATAAAATAACGCTACAATAAGCGCATGAAAGTCCGAACCCGGCCTCTTGTCGGAAACGGGTCCGCTCTGTCTGACAGTGCACCCAGTCGGCCCCGTGCGCTCTTTCTGAGTCACGGATCCCCGATCTATCTCGTCGAAAAGCACCCCGTGACCCGGGTCTGGAGCCAGATCGGACAGCGCATCGGGCAGGACTTCGAGGCGGTCATCGTGATTTCAGCCCATGGACAGGGGGCCCCGACCCTCTATGGCGGCGGACCGGTAACCCGGCTTGCCTACGATTTTTACGGCTTTCCCGCGGACTGCTACACCAGAACCTGGTCTCCACCCGGAAACTCCGCACTGGCCCGCAGTCTTTGCGCCGAAATGAGCCGGGCAACCGGTCAGACCGTCGCGAGCCGGTACGACGGTCCCTTGGATCACGGGGTCTGGCTGCCCCTGAGCTTCCTCTGGCCAGATCCCTCATGTCCGGTTTTCTCATTGGGGCTGCCACCAGCCCAGGATCCGGCCGAGTGGTGGCGGTGGGGAGAGCGTTTAAAGCCACTTTCCGAGCGTCCCTATCTCTGGATCGGGAGCGGTGGTCTCGTCCACAACCTGGGAGCTCTCGAGCGCGACCAGCATGATCCTGAAGGAACCCGCTGGGCCCGCCAGTTTGCCGATTGGGTGGTCGAAGCCGCAGTCCGCTCCGACTGGGATGCTCTCGTCCATCCCGACCGGGGCCCCCATGCCGCGCGGGCGTTGCCGACGCTCGAACATTACGGTCCACTGCTCACGATCGGCGCGCTGATCAGACCCGACCGGCTGGTACCGTACTACCAGGCCTTTGACTACGGGAGCCTCGGGCTCCATATCCTGATCGAAGAGTTGGCCCAAGGCTGGCTCGCCGCTCTCCCCTCTGCCACTCCAGGAGCCGTCCGCCATGCCTCATGATCACCTGAAACGTACCCGTTCGTGGATTGTCGTGCTGGGTCTTGCCGTAAGCATCGCCACGGCACACGCCGCCATCTACCAGCTCAACCCGCCGCATACCTACCCCCAGTTCGAGATTCGACACCTCGTTTTCTCCCTGATCCACGGCCAGTTCAACAAGACCCGGGGCTATCTTCGGCTCAACCGGAAGACCGGCCAGGCCGGTGTCGTGGCCAAGATCTGGGTCCGTTCCCTGGATACCGGTTTCGCCCCGCGCGACCATGACCTCATGGCCAAGCCTTTTTTCGACGCCCGGCGCTATCCCTACCTGTTTTTCCGCTCGACCAGGGTGGTGTTCCACGGACGGCACCGGGCGACTCTTACGGGAATCCTCACGATGAGGGGCGTCTCGCGCCCGGTGGTTCTCCAGGTCACGCGGATTCACTGTGCGGTGAGCCCGCTCAACCAGAAACGGGTCTGCGGATTCGATGCCCAAGGTTCCCTCGAGCGGTCCTGGTTCGGTGTGGACGGCCTCCTGCCGATGCTGCCCGATCGGGTCCGTCTGATTCTCAACGCCGATGCGGTCATCATGAAACATCCCCCGGCCGCGGTGCGGAAAGCACTTCGCTAATCACCCACGAACAGTCTTCCTGTTAAAAGTAAGGAGATCGATCCATGAAAACCAAGGTTCTCGTCATTTTCTACAGCATGTATGGCCACCTTTACCAGATGGCGGAAAAAGTGGCTGCGGGTGCCCGCTCGGTTCCCGATACCGAAGTCGTCGTGAGCCAGGTCCCGGAACTGGTCCCGGATGCGGTGCTCGAAAAATCTGGTGCCAAGGCCGCCCGCCGGAGTTTCGGGCATGTGCCCATGGCCCAGATCGACGACCTCCGCGATGCCGATGCGATCCTGTTCGGGACTCCCACGCGTTTTGGCAACATGTGTGCGCAGATGAAGAATTTCCTCGACCAGACCGGTCCGCTCTGGGCGGAGGGCGCGCTCATCGGCAAAGTCGCGAGCGTCTTTCTCGGAACTGCAAGCCAGCATGGCGGGCAGGAAACGACCGCCCTGACCTTCTATCCCATTCTGGTCCACCACGGCATGATCGTCGTGGGGGTGCCCTACAGCGAGACCCGCCTGACCACGCTTGAGGAGATTACGGGCGGAGGGCCATACGGGGCCGGCACCCTGTCCGGCACGGACGGACGACGGCAGCCTTCGGCGAATGAACTGGCCATCGCGGAAACCCAGGGGCGGCATGTGGCCCGGATTGCCCGCGAGCTCAAGCTTGGCCGCGAACGGGTCCGGTCGGCATCCTAGTTGGCCTGCGGCACGAGATTGATCCAACCCGCATTCTTTCCGAGGAGGTTCCAATGAAAAGCGAAACCGTGAGCTATGGTCATGAGGGTGTGGATTTGGAAGCCTACGTGGCCTATGACGAGCAGCGGACCGGCTCGCGTCCCGCAATCCTGATCGCCCATGAGTGGTTTGGGATCAGCGATCATGAGCGTGAGGCTGCCCGACAGCTCGCCCACTCCGGTTATCTGGCCTTTGCCGCGGATCTCTATGGCGTCCGGAACCGGCCCCAGACGACTGAGGAAGCGGCCCGGATGGCGACCGAATACCGGGCGGGTGACCGGCATCTCCTGCGCGGACGCGTGAGTGCTGCTCTGACCGAGATGAAAAAGCATCCACAGGCCCGGAAAGGGGCAACGGGAGCGCTCGGATTCTGTTTCGGAGGGACTGCCGTCCTGGAGCTGGCACGCAGTGGTGCCGAAACCCGCGGGGTGGTGAGTTTTCACGGCGGCTTGGCTCCATCCACGGCATCGCGTTCTCCCAAGGTCCACGCTGCGGTTCTCGCCCTCCATGGGGCGGATGACCCCTTCGTACCAGCGGCCGAAGTGGCAGCGTTCCAGGAGGAGATGAGGAGCCGGGCGGTCGACTGGCAGCTCGTTTTCTATGGTGGAGCAGTGCACAGCTTCACCAACCCGAAGGCGGGTAGTGACCCAAGCCAGGGATTGGCCTATGAACCGCGCTCGGCAGCACGCGCCTGGCAGGCTGCTCTCGCTTTTTTCGAGGAACGGTTCGCTGGGGGTTAGGCGGCCGGGAGAAACCCGGCGTCCGCATCCAACGTCCCGGAGTCAGTGCAGTCCCTGCAGGTAACTGGCCACGGCCTTGATCTGCGCCGGGGTGAGACGGGAGGCCACGTAGTTCATCATGCCGTGGTTCGTGCTTTTTCTTTTCCCATCGGCGAAAGCTTTGAGCTGATCAACCAGATAAGGCGCCCATTGGCCAGCGAGGCGGGGATAAGCCGCCGGTTCATTGCCCATGCCATCCGGGCCATGGCAGGCCATGCAGGCCGGGACCCCCTGCTTCGGCAGGCCGCCGCGGAAAATCCGCTGGCCCAAGGCCACCAACTTCGGATTTGCGGTGCCCGGTGACATCTTCTGTTTCGAAAAAAAACGGGCCACCGAATCCATCTGTGCCGGGGTCAGGGACTGGGCCATGGAGGACATGATCGGGTTGCTTCGGCGGCCCGATTTGAAGTCCTGGAGGGAATGAATGATATAGGCTTGACCTTGGCCTGCAAGTTTCGGGAAGCTCGGGGTCAGGCTGTTGCCATCCGGGCCATGGCAGGCCGAACAGACGTTCTGCGCGAGTGCGGCACCGCTGGGAGGCGCCGCCCGGGCCGGGATCGCCCCACCCAGGAAGACGAAACTCGCGCTACACAACACGACCACCGACCACTTCATGATCCGGGCACTCCTCATGAATAACATTTGGCTGGGAACCGGTCACATCCGCGAAGCCCTTATTGTAACCGAGGACTCGCTCGAGCGTCCATCCGGAACCCGAAAAGGGAACCGGGGCGGGCTCCCCGCTCCTGTCCGCCCGCCATCCAGAATAGAATATCCTCCTCTCCCTCCGGTCTCCATGTGAAACGATCTTTCGGACTCCCGCTCGTCATGGCTCTCGGGATCGTCGGCGTTGGCCTGATGGCGGTACTGACGGGTTTCCATGGCGTGGTGAGGGCCTTGGCCACCGCAGGTTGGGGGCTCCTCTGGCTGGTTCCCCTGCATGTCCTCACCATCGGGCTGGACAGCGAGGGGTGGCATGACCTGCTCTGGAACCAGGGCCATCGGCTGTCACGCTCCTATCTGGGATGGGCCGCCTGTGTCCGGGAGGCGATGCACGCTCTCGTGCCGATCAGTGCAGGTGGTGTGACGGCCGGGATCCGGTTGCTTTGGATCCGTGGGGTCCCTTTGGCCGAGGCCGTGGCCAACGTGGTCGTCGAGGGAACGCTCACCGTAGCGAGTGAATGGCTGCTCGTTTTCATGACCCTGATCGCAGCGCTCTGGTGGCTCCCGCGGGCCGGGCCCCTGACCGCCGTTGTGGGGCTCCTGCTTGCGGGATCTGCGGTTGTTCTGGGACTCATCTTCTGGGCCCAGATCCACGGGCGTGTTTTCGAATGGATGAGCCGCCAGAGTCTCCGCCTGAATGCGCGGTTCCGTTCCGCTGACACGCCGGCCGATCCCCAGGCGCTCAGGAGAGCGGTCCGGGGAATCTACGGCCATCCCGGGGCACTCGTCCGGTGCACCCTCTGGCAGATGGCGAGTATCGGTGCCGGCGGTGTCGAGATCTGGATCATTTTCCGTCTCATGCATCTTCCCGGTAGCCTAGTGTTTGCCCTGTTGCTCCAGTGTCTCGGGCGGGCCGTTCGTTCCTTCACGTTTTTCATGCCGGGGGGGATCGGGATCCAGGAGGCGGTCTATGCTCTCCTCGCTCCGGTCGGACAGATGAGCCCGGCCATGGGCATCGCCATCTCCCTGGCTTCGAGGTTCCGGGATCTCCTTTTCGGTCTGCCGTTGCTCGTCTCCTGGCAACGAGTCGAATCCCGGTGGATGCACCGCGAACGTGCCCGGACCGCCGGATGAAGATCCGGGCATCCCGATCTGTTCCGGCCGGAGGGACAGCGGGAGGGATTCCGTGAGCGTTGAACCCGACCGTGGTTTCCGCGAGGTTTGGCGGTGGCGGATGGCCCGTGCGGTCCGCCACTTCGTCAACCGGGCCGGCCCGTTCTGGGATGCCGTGACGCACCGGTCGCGCCGGGTCAGCCCGGATGACCTTCTGGAAGCCGCCGCCCGGGAAACCGGTCTGTCGGATTTTGGGGATCCGCCGCTTGAGGTGCCGCTCCGGATGCTGGCCGAATCTATTGCCCACGAGGCCCGGCTCAGCCATCTCGGCAGGTTGGGCTTCCACTGGGACACGTTCCGGCTGCTCGTGAACCGGCTCTGGATCACGGAGACCCTGAAGCGTTACCCCGAAGTGGGTCAGGAGCGCATCGAATCCCCGGTCTTCATCACGGGCCTGCCGCGGACTGCCAGTACCTTCCTGCAGACCCTGTTTCTACAGGATCCGGCCAACCGGTCCCCGCGGGTCTGGGAGGTCACCTATCCGCGTCCGGGCAGGGGCCGGCCCCTGGATTTTCGGGTCTGGCAACGGAAAGTCAAGCACGAGCTCACCTGGCTCGACTTTCTGGAGCCCGACTTCCAGAGCGTCTATCCGATCGCTTGGGATTCTCCCCAGGAATGCAGTGAAATCCTGAGTCACAGCTTCGAGAGCTATCGGTTCGATACCACCTACGAGATCCCCTCCTACCTGCGGTGGATGGACCGCCGGGACCCGGACCCGGCCCATGTACTCCACCGCCGCTTCCTACAGTTACTGCAGTTCCAGGGGGGGGCGGGACGCTGGGTGCTCAAGGCCCCTGACCACATTTTTTCGCTGGGTGCTCTTCTTGAGACCTATCCGGATGCGCGCGTCATCGTGACCCATCGCGATCCGGCATCCGTTCTGCCGTCGGTGGTGGCTCTGACAGCGCTCCTGCATGGTCTGTTCAGCGATGCGCTGAGCCTGGACCAGGTCCGGCACAAGGTGACGGAACGCTGGATCGAAGGGGCGCGACGGATTGTTGCCTTCACGGAAACGCCGGTCAACCCGGAGGTTCGCGTGACCCATGTTTTTTACGACGAGTTGACGCAGGATCCCATGAGAATCATGGAGCGACTCTACGGGTTTTTGGGCTGGGCTTGGACGGAGGAAACGCCTGCGGCTATCGTCGATTACCTCAACCGATCGCGGGCCGGTCGCTACCCTCCCAACCGCTTCCAGGGGGAACTCGCGGACCTCATGCCACCCCCCCTCGTCCGCGAACAGTTTGCCCGCTACCTCATGACCTTCGGAATCCGCGCCGAGGCCTGATCCGCACCGGTTGCAGCGGACCAAAAGTGATTGGCAACGGAGTTGAAGGAGAAAGATGATCGCCGTTTCAGCCGGATATGAACCCGTTTCTCCACGGGAGCACCGGTCTATTTGGGGACAGCGGTGTCCCTCCGCTTGACAAATCTCGGGGGGCAGAATCGAAAATAGCTGGGTAACTCTACCCGGCTGGCATTGGAAACAATCACTCGCGGATGACACGAAGGAGGTTTTGCAATGAACATCAAGAGACCTCCAGTCGGTCAAGTTCTTCTCTTTTTCCCATTCCTAGTGTCCCTGCTTTTTGGCGCAGCCATTGCGGGCGTTGGACCCATTCACGTTACGCCTGCTTGTACAAGGCCTCCGATTCAAAAGGGAGCCTGTCTTAGCCAGCAAGGCCACTGGGTCTGCTATAAGGAATAAGTTTCACAGCTGTCAGCTGTACCACCGGTTCATTCGTCATCGGGTGATACAGGTGGTATGCTGCCTTTATCGTTCCTGACCATCAAGGTAAGTTAAGGAGGATGGGCTCTGTTGGACCCTCACCGACATCGGTATTTGCTGGATTTTGGAGAAAGGTTTGGTCGCGGCGTCGGGAAGCTGTTACTGCTTTGCCTTGTCGTAATCGTGGCCGTACCTCTGGCCTGGGCCGGAACCGCGGCTCCCCTCACGGCATCGCATACCCACAGGCGGCACCCAGGGCAGACGGTGCATCCCGTCTGGCGGACCACCAAGCTCGGTCGTATCCTGGTCATCGGGCACCGGGTCCGGATCCCCCAGCCCGTCGTCTTCGAGATCATCAAGGCGGCCTTGAACCGTACCTGGTCGACCTCGGCCCGGGACCGCAACCAGATCGTCTGCCAGTTCCGCTATCCTTTGGGTTCCCATCTCAAGGACCAGGCGGTCCTCTTCTGCCAGACCAACAATGAACACTTCCAGTTTCGGGAAAGACACTGGTTCATGAACTACAAGAAAACTATTCTGGGCCCTCTTGAGTTCCAGGAGTTCCAGACCGACCAGATGCACTTGGTGGACCCGAACCACCTGCGGCGGCTTTTGGCCAGGCTGCCAGCCGCGAACGGGCGTTACGAGTTCGAGGTCACGAAGCATGGCCACCCGGCCTCCGAGTGGTTCATGAACCGGGGTCGGCTGGTCAAGGTGATCTATTTCAGGAAAAAGTCAAAGGGAGGCGCGACGATCCAGCCGAAGCTGGGTCAGTCGATCAGACGGGCCGAATAATGCGGAGGATCGGATCACGGGAACCGGCCCGCTGGCCTCCGGATTGATGCTGGATGGCGGGGCTACTGTCCAGAGCGAGCCCGAGGACGATTCCGGGACCGTGAAGACCGGTTGTTTGTACTCCGGTTGCCCCCTGTTACTTTCAACCTGAAGGGGGTTCATCGCGATTACCGTCAATCGGGATGAAAACGGAGACCGGTAAATGAAGGATGCCACGCCGACTCCACAGAATCGGACTAGATTCAGCCCCGAAAACTGAACCACTCCCATCCCCGGGGTGTCCTTTGCGAGTGTCCCGCCGGCGGGCCGGCTCTGGCCAAGTCAGGGGTCCCCGTCCGGAAATCCCCAGGAGGGGGAGTCACGGGGCAACCGTGGGGTTGGATTGCCCACATTCTTCCGTTGCAGAGGACCGGCCTCCCTCCCTCCCCCAAACCACCCCAACGCACCCTCACCGAATAACAACCTTGGCCTTTTCAAACCTCAGTAACTGTATATACAAAAAAAGCCCCGGCGCAAGAGTTGCCGGGGCTAGGCACCGTCGGCCTGGTTGGGGAAACCAGCCGACGTTTCCGCTCAGGGAGGAGAGCGGAAAAGAACCGATACTCTTATGACCCGAGGTCTTCCGGGAAGTTCCCCGCTGGGGATGGGGGTCAGTGGGCGAGCCCCCAGTTGGGGCCGATTCCCACTTGGACGACCAGGGGGACCGTCAATTCGACCGCTGAGGTCATTTCGTGGCTGATCCCCGCCGCCACCGCATCCAGCTCCTCCTCGGGAACTTCAAGGACGAGTTCGTCGTGGACCTGGAGAATGAGCCGGGACCTGCAGCCATGGTCCCGAAGCCACCGTTCGGCGCCGATCATGGCGATCTTGATGATATCGGCCGCCGTGCCCTGCATGGGGGCATTGATGGCGGCCCGTTCGGCAGCCTGCCGCACTCCGGGAGAACGGCTTTCGAGGTCGGGCAGGTATAGCCTTCGGCCGAGCAGGGTCTCGACAAAGCCCTGCCGATGCGCCTGCTTCCGGGTCGCGTCGAGAAAATCGCGGACCCCCGAATAGCGTGAAAAGTAGCGGTCCATGTAGCTTTTGGCCAGCTCGCGGGACAGCCCGAGCTGCCGGCCGAGTCCAAAAGCGGACATGCCGTAAATGAGTCCGAAGTTGATGGTCTTGGCCAGGCGGCGTTGCTCTTCGCCCACGGTCTCGGGCGGGATTCCGAACAGCTCCGCCGCGGTGGCCCGGTGGACGTCCTGCTGGGCCGCGAAGGCGGCCACGAGGCCCGGATCTCTCGAGAAATGAGCCAGGATCCGAAGTTCGATCTGGGAGTAATCCAGGGAGACAATCCGGGCCCCGGGCCCGGCGACGAAGGCCTGCCGGATCCGCTGGCCGGCGGCGGTGCGGACGGGGATGTTCTGCAGGTTGGGATCCGAAGAGGACAACCGGCCGGTGGCGGTGACCGCCTGATGGTAGCTCGTGTGGATCCGCCCGGTCCGGGGATTGATTTCCTGGGGCAGTTTTTCTGTATAGGTCGACCGGAGCTTGGCCAAGCTCCGGTATTCAAGGATCAGACGCGGCAGGGCGTGGTGGGCCGCGAGTTCCTCGAGCACAGCCTCCGAAGTCGAACGCTGGCCACCCGGTGTTTTGCCCTGCGCGGGAATGCCCAGTTCGTCGAACAGAATGATCTGTAGTTGTTTGGGCGAATCCGGGTTGAATTCCCGGCCGGCGAGTTCATAGGCCTGGTTGCGCAAGCCCTGCAGGGCGGAGTCGAGGTCTCGTGACTGTTCGGCGAGCTGTTCGCGGTCGATCCGGACGCCGGTGCGCTCCATCCCGAACAACACCGAGGATAGCGGCATTTCAACGGATTCCACCAGCCGGACAAGCGCGGGGTTGGGTTCCAGTGCCTGGCTCAGGAGCCGGTGGAGTCGCCAGGTGATCCACGCGTCTGCCCCGGCATAGGCGGTCGCCTGGTCGAGTGGAATCTCGTCAAAAGTTTTCCGGTTCGGGCCACGGCCGGTCAGCGATTCGAAGGGAGTCTTGTGAATGCCGAGATAGCGTGAGGCCACCGAATCGAGATCATGTCGTCCCGCTGTACTGTTCAGGACATAGCTCTCGAGCATGGTGTCGGAGCGGATACCGGCCAGCGCAATGCCCTCGTTCATGAAAACATGGCGGTCGTACTTGATGTGGTGCCCGACCTTTGGGCGGGCCGGATCCTCGAGCAGGGGCCGCAGGGCCGCGAGGACTTCGGTGACCGGGAGTTGGGGGAGGTGGGCGGCTTCGGGTTTGTGCCGGAGCGGCAGGTACGCCGCTTCCTCGCCATTCAGACTGAAGGACAGACCGACGAGACGGGCTTCCAGGTAGTTGAGGGAAGTGGTCTCGGTATCAAGCGCGATCAGATCCGCGCTGGCCAGCCGTTCCCGCCACTGTTCGAACTCAGCCCACTCGGTGATGCAACGGGAATGTCCTGTGCCGGGGGGAGGGGGAGGAGCCGGAGCCTCCGGTGCCGCCGGATCATGGATCTCGAGCGCGGCCAGGACGTCGTTGAGTCGCGCGGGGTCGGGCGGGACAAGGCGAAGGGTTTCTACCCGCTCTTCAAGGGGAACCTCGCAGTCCAGGGTGACGAGCCGGTGGGCGAGATCCAACGTTCCGCGGCCCTCCCGCAGGGCCCGGCCCGCCTGCCCGGGAATGGCCTCCCGGTGCGCCCAGAGGCGGTCCAAGGATCCGTACTGCTCGAGCCAGCGGGCCGCCGTTTTGGGGCCGACGCCGGGAATGCCGGGAATGTTGTCCGAGCTGTCGCCGACGAGGGCGAGATAGTCGACCATCTGCTCCGGCCAGACTCCGTAATGCGCCTTGACGCCGTCCCGGTCCAGCACATCCCGCGTCACCGGATTGACGAGGGTAATGCCTCCGGCGACGAGCTGAGCGAGATCCTTGTCGGGGCTGAATAAAAGGACCTGGAGTCCCCGGTTGCGGGCCGCGCAGGCCAGTGTGCCGAGCACGTCGTCGGCTTCCACCCCGGGGATCTGGACCACCGGGAAGCCCATGGCCTTCAGTGCCGCCTGCAGCGGCGCAATCTGGACGCCGAGCGATTCCGGCATGGGAGGGCGCTGGGCCTTGTACTGGGGAAAGAGGGTGTGCCGAAAGGATCGGCCGGGGCTGTCAAACACGATCGCGGCCCATTGCGCTGGATGCTGCTCGCGCAGGTTGCGCACCATGTTGAGCACTCCCTTGACGGCCCCGGTGGGAAATCCGCTGGCGGTGGCGAGCGGAGGAAGCGCGTGGAAGGCCCGATAAAGGTAGGCGGTCCCATCAACCAGGAGGATCAGAGAGTCTTCAGCGGCGGACATGGATGGCGTCCGGGCGGGGGTGGGTGGCCGGTGCCGGAAGCCGGTGGTGGGGAGGGCTCGGTGGGAGGTAAAGCGGGCCTTTTTGTCCGCAACCTGCGAGCCCCGCGGTGAAGAGGAGGAGCACTCCCGCCAGCAGGACTTTCATGGGTAGTTGGCTCCGGTCGATCACCCGTGGCAGTATATCAAGGTGACTTGGAGCCGACCTGCCGCATGATTCCATCCCTCCCGCCGATCTTGGGGAACACACGGGCGTCCGCACGACACGTCGCGGGACTGCCGGCTTGAGCAGGGAGGACAGCTGGTCGGCACGGTGGGACGCCCTGCAGGGGATCGATCCTGCGACCGGATTGTTGCGGCGATCCCACTGGATCGAGGCGGTTCGTCAGCAGGGATCGCGCGGGGTCCGATCGGAAGGGATGTCGGCGATCCTCCTCCTTGGACTCGAAGGATTCGAGGACCGCATGCCGCGGCCGGGGGATCCGCCACCGGAACGGGTGCTCCAGGCCGTTGCCGAGCGTCTGAAGAGCCTGCTTGGTGCCGCGGATCTCCTGGGGGTCACTCGCGAGGGGGTGTTCGGGTTTTTTCTGCCCGGACTGGGCGAGGATCAGTTCTTGATCCACTTTTCCGACTCCCTCCTCAAGGCTCTTCAGGCCCCGCTTCCGGTTGAAGGAGCCGCCGGTCCGGGATTGTCCGCCCGGACCGGCGTGGTTCGCTATCCGGATGACCCGAATTTCCCGGTCGAGATCCGGCTCCGCCAGGCTGAGCTGGCGCTCTGGGAAGCGCGGCGGCAGGGCATCCGCCGCCTCCTCTATTCGGAGGAGATGATGCAGCGCTGGGATCACCGGCACCAGATGGAGTCGCGTTTCACCGAAGCCCTCCATGCTTGCAAGCCGTTCCTCCGCTACCAGCCGATCGTGGACATGTCGGACGGTACCCTGTTCGGATTCGAGGGACTGATCAGCTGGCGGCCCGATGACCGCCAACTGATCCCGGCTGCCCAGTTCATCGAGGGCATCGAAGCCGATACCGCGCTGGCCCGGGAGCTCGGCCACTACGTCCTGGGATACGCGGCGGAGCACATCGAGCACTGGTCCGCCGTCGGGTTCGAGGGCGTCATCACGGTGAACATCAGCGCCCGGCACCTGCTGTGCGATGGCTTCCTGGACGATGTGGCCGAGGCCTTGCAGCGGATCCGCCACGAGCGGGACCGGCTCATGATCGAGATCACGGAGACGAGTCCCATCACCGATCTGGCCCGCGCGCGCCAGGTCATCGAGACCCTGCAGTCCTGGGGAGTCCGGTTTCTGCTGGACGATTTCGGGACCGGCAATGCCACGATGCACTACCTTCAGGAGCTGCCGGTTGATGGCATCAAGATCGAAAAGCGCTTCGTGGGAGATCTACTCAGGCGTGACCAGGCACTCGACATCGTGACCGCGCAGCTTTTACATGCCCGAAGCCAAGGGCTCACGGTGATCGCCGAGGGAGTGGAGAACGAAAGCGTGGGAACCCTGCTGCTTGAGCTCGGGTGCCGCTACGCGCAGGGGTACTGCATTGCACCACCGCTCTTGCCGTGGGATATCCCCAACTGGCTTGGCCGCTGGATTCCGCCTCCGCAGTGGTACCAACGGGACCAGCGTCCGTGGCCGATCAACCACGTCGATGGGATGGCAGCCGCCTTTTCGCACCTGCGCTGGCTGGAGGCGCTCCGCCATGCCTTCGCCCGGCCCGCCAGCGAGGGGGCCGGATCTCCGGACCCGGTGGATGTGCTCCACCGGCAGGAGTCCTGCCGGCTCGATGGGTGGCTCAAGCGCACCATGCATGAAGGCTCGCCGACCGAGACGTTTTTTTTCGCCCGACTCGGCCGGCTGCACGAATCCATCCATGCCCAGGGACTGCGCCTTGCCTCCGACTGGTCGGAACGGAGGAACCTGTCGGCCCGGCAGGCCTTCGATCGCGAACTGGCCCAGCCTTCCCATGAACTCATGACTCGGCTGGTCAGTATCCTGGGACAGATTGATGCGCCGGATTAGGCCGGGCCCGTAACGACCTCGAAATCGAGGTGGCACTCGCCCACGACTTCGGCGGTCCCCCGGTCGCCCGCGGCGAGCGGTCCCACACCGGCCGGTGTCCCCGTGAAGAGCAGGTCGCCTGCCGCCAGTTCCTCGTAACGGGAGAGTTCCGAGATGAGGGTTGCGATCGGCCAGATCATCTCGTCTGTGCGCCCTTCCTGGCGGAGAGTCCCGTTCACGACGAGCCGAATCGTGCGGGGAGAGTCGACGAAGCGGCCGACGCCGGCCGGGACCAGGGCCGAACAGGCGGCGGATCCGGTGAAGCTTTTGGAGAGCTCCCACGGCTGGCCCCGCTTTTTGAGCTGGGCCTGGAGATCGCGGCGGGTCAGGTCCAGCCCGATTGCATAACCGAAGATCGCCTGCACGGCCTCCTGGGGAGCAATCCGGCGGCCACCTGACCCCAGAGCGACGACCAGTTCGACTTCGTGCTGGAAGTCCTGGGTGAAGGGCGGGTAGGGAATGCGGGAGCTGTCGGCCAAAAGTGCATGGGCCGGTTTCATGAAGAAGCAGGGTGCCTCATCCGTCGGCGCTCCCATCTCGCGGGCGTGCTCGCGGTAATTACGCCCCACGCAGTAGATGGCGCGCACCGGAAAGCGGGCGTCCTGGCCCGTGACGGCGAGAGAAATCCGGGGAGATGGGGGAAAACAGAACAGGGGGTCGGACGGAGTCATGGCGGTTTTTCTCCGATCAGGGAATCGCTCGGGTGGGGTTTGGATGGCAGGGGGTGGAGTTCGCAGTACTGGAAACGCTGGTCGCGGAGCACTGACTCTCCTTTCCGAAAGGGGACCGGGTGGGTGAAGGGGGGGCCGTCATAGACGAAACTGTGGAACTCGCCGTTTTCCCCGCAGGGATCCACCGTTGGCGGCAGGGCGGCCAGGAAACCGGTGTCGAACTCGCGGCCCGCGAACGCCGGTTCGAGCTGTTCCGTATCCGCACAGACCACGACGGCCCGGAAGCCTTCGGCGATGAACCGGCGGGCCAGGAGATCGGTGGGTTCTCCCCATAGAGGGAAGAGGCCCGTCATGCCGACGCGCCCGAGATGCTCCTCACGGTAGCGGCGGATGTCCTCGAGAAAGAGATCACCGAAGGCGACCCGGTTGATCCCGGCCGCCCGATATTCCGCCAGGCGCCAGCCAAGGGCCGCTTCATATTCGGCATTGCCGCCCTGCGCGGGCAGAAAGACCAAGTCCAGCGGCAGGTCGAGCGAACGGGCCTGGGCTTCGAGCAAGGATCGTTGCACGCCGTGCATGGCAACGCGCTGGTAGGTTTCGTTCAGGGTCGTGAGGAGGCGGACGACCCGGTAGCGCGGATCGGTGGCCAGGCGGGCCAGTGCCATGAGTGAATCCTTGCCCCCGGAAAAGGACAGAACGACCGGATGCGTTTCCTGCCGTTGCTGGGTGGTGGGCGGTGGTTCCATAGGCAGGGTCAGGAATCCAGGTTCTCGAGGCGGGCCATGGACCAGACCAGCCACTTGCTGCCAGCCCGGTCGAAGCGGACCTGGACCCGGCATTGGGCACCGCTCCCTTCCTGGTCCAGGATGACGCCTTCACCGAAGCTCGGATGGCGGACCCGTCGTCCGATCGACACCGGACCACCGGCCTCCGGGATCTGGTGGCGGGGGATGCCGCGGGGGGCCGGGAACCGGGCTGAGGGGCGGAGCGTCTGCACGGCCGGGTTCAGGATTTCCATCTGATTTTCCGGAATTTCCCGGAGAAAACGCGACGGGAGAGACTGGTAGAGACGGCCACGCAACCGCCGTTGCCGGGCGAGGGTGAGGAACAGCCGCTGCTGGGCACGCGTCATGCCGACGTAAAAGAGCCGGCGTTCCTCCTCGAGCCCTCCCGGTGCGTCAAGGGACCGGATATGCGGGAGCAGGCCTTCCTCGAGTCCGGCGATGAACACCGTGTGAAACTCGAGACCCTTGGCCGCATGCAGGCTCATGAGCTGGACTTCGGCAGGTTGCGTTTCCGCCGATTCGAGGTCGGTGGCAAGCGTCATCTGTGCCAGGAAGGCGGCCAAGCGGGGGAAGGGGGATTCGTCCCCCGGCAGTTCCTCCGGTTCGAATGTGGCGGCGGCGTTGATGAGTTCACCCAGGCTTTCGAGGCGGCTGACTGCCCGCAGGGGGTCATCCTGCCGGTAGAACTCGGGCAGGCCGCTCAACTCGATGACCCGTTCGACCTGCTGTGGCAGATCCTGGCCGATCATGGCCTCGCGCATCCGCGAAAGGAGGGCGGACCACTGGCTGAGAGCGGTGCGGATCCGTGGGGGGGAACCGTCCTGTGCCAGGCGGTTCAGCGCGGCGGTGAGGGACAGGGATTCATGCTGGGCCGTCTGGCGGGCGCGCTCGAGGGTCTTGTCCCCAATCCCCCGGGGGGGGGCGTGGAGCGCCCGCTCGAGCGCCGACGCATGATCCGGATTCACGAGGAGCCTGAGGTAAGCCAGGACATCCTTGATTTCGACCCGTTCGAGAAAGCGGACCCCTCCGTAGACACGGTACGGGATACGGTGGCGGACGAGGACTTCCTCGATGACGCGGGACTGGCTGTTCGAGCGGTAGAGCACGGCGAGTGTGGTCGGAGCCTGTCCGGCGGCCAGCAGCCGCTCGATCTCGGAGACGATGTAGTCGGCCTCTTCCTGTTCATGGTCGGCATGGAAAAGCACCGGCCGGCGACCTTCCTCGCCCTCGGTCCAGAGGGTTTTGCCCAGCCGCGACGGATTGTGCGCGATCAGTGCATTGGCGGCCTCGAGGATGGACCGGCTGGAGCGGTAGTTCTGCTCGAGCCGGATCGTGTGGGTCTTGGGAAAATCACGGGAAAAGGCCAGGATGTGCTCGATCCGGGCCCCCCGCCAGCCGTAGATGGCCTGATCGTCGTCCCCCACCACGAAGGGGCGGGCCCCGGGCCCCGCCAGCGCACGGAACCAGAGGTACTGGAGCGGGTTCGTGTCCTGGAATTCGTCGATCAGGATTTCGGTAAAACGTTCACGATACTGGTCGCGGATCCCGGGATGGGCCTGCCACAGATCGAGACAGCCGAAGAGGAGTTCCGGGAAGTCGGCGGCACCGAGCGTCCGGAGCTTTTTTTCGTAGTCGGCATAAAGCGTTCGCAAGGTTTCATCGCTTTCTCCACCGGTTTCAGATCCCTGTCCGGCGCGCAAACCGGCATCCTTCTGCTGGTTGATGTACCACTGGACGAGGGTCGGGGCATGGTTCCGCTCATCCCACCCCCGGTCCTGGATGAGTTGCCGGACCAGCCGACGCTGGTCCTCATCGTCGAGGATCGTGAAGTCCCGAGGCAGACCGGCCTCGGCGGCGTGGCGGGCTAGGATGCGGTAGCCGATGCTGTGAAAGGTCCCGAGCCACATGGTCCGGGCTTCGAGGCCGGCCAGCCGGAAAACCCGCCCCCGCATTTCCCGTGCAGCCTTGTTGGTAAAAGTGACGGCCAGCACCTGGTCGGGACGCTTTCCATCGACGGCGATACGCCAGGCGATCCGGTGGACAAGCACCCGGGTCTTGCCGCTGCCGGCCCCGGCCAGGACCAGTACCGGGATGTCGGGCTGGCTCACGGCCTCGCGCTGGGGTTCGTTCAGGGGTTGGAGCAGGCGGTTCGCATCCATGTTTGCTATTGTAAGTGACACTCATCGGCGGAGCGCGCCCGATTCATGGTTACCGGGGAATCCCGCATGGGGCGCCATGCGGTTGGAGTCTCGATCCTGAACTACAACTCGGCCGCGCTGACCCGGACGGCCGTCGCCTCAATCCTTGAGAAAACCGATCCGGCTTTGGATTTCCGGATTCTGGTTGTGGAAAATGGCTCATCCTCCGCCGGACGGATCAGCCCGGAGGAGTGGTCGGACGCGCGGGTTCAGGTCGTGACAAGCCGGATCAACCTGGGTTTTGCCGGCGGACATCAGTTCGCGCTGCAGTTCATCCGAGCCCGGTACTACTTTTTCTTCAATAACGACGCGTACTTCGTGAATGATGTGCTGCGCGCGCTCTTTGATTTCATGGACGCCTGCCCCGATGTCGGGCTCGCGACCGGTCGTTGTCTGGGTGCGGACGGAGGGGAGCGGCCCTCATTCGACTATCTGCCGGGACTGCTCCGGTCCCTCGTCGGGTCGGGGATCCTGCGCCGGATCCATCCGGCGCGCTATCCCGACCGCCACGCCCGTTATGAGAGGCCGATCGATGTGCCGATGGTCACGGGCAGCGCACTGTTCGTTCGCGGCGACCTGCTGGAATCCCTGGGTGGGCTCGATACCGGATTTTTCCTCTATTGTGAGGAGGAAGACTTGGCCCGGCGGGTTCGGACGGCCGGGCAACGCATCTGTTTCGTCCCGGGTGCGTGTTTCTGCCACCTCGGTGGTGGCAGCATGCCCGTGCAGCTGGCTCTCAGGAAGGAGTTTTACCTGTCGTTCCTCTACTACCTGAGAAAACACCACGGGGCCCTGTACACCCTGGGCTTCTGGGGGTTTCTCCTGGCCAAACTCTTCTCACGGGCGCTCCGGCAGAAAGATTCATGGGCACTGTGGTGGTTCGTGATCCGTGGGGCGCCCATGCGCGAAAGCCTCCGGTTCCGCCAGCAGATGAACTAGGAGCGGGTCCGGGGCAGGGGAAGCAAACCGTGACCGTGGGATTCGAGTGTGCCCAGTCAAACGGAATCAGATCCAGGCGGGAGCCCCTCTTCGTCAAATCCGGCCAAGCCCGGTCGCGGTGGACTTCCCGTGCAGAAGTTGGGGTGACTCGGACGGCCTCCCAGAGGCGGACCCAGATGGGCTTCATGCTGAGTCCCGACCCTCCGCAGGATCCGCGGCTCAGACAGGTTCACCCTGAATTTCCGGTACACGCGCTTTCGCACCCGCGACAGGGCTCATCACTCAATCCGTCGGGCGGAACCACCCGACTCCCATCTTCCACGTTTTGATGTTCCTCCCCCTCGAGTTTCGTCAAGTGGAAGCGGAGGACAGGCCGGGGCACTGGAGGGGAGTCCTTCCAGTCGAAGGGACACGGTTGGTTTCCGGCTGCGGCACCGATCCCAACCCGTGGAGGGTCGTAACGGACGGGGCCGTGCTCCCGTGTGACTTTCCCAACCTGAAACTACAAATCGCGCAAAAGAAAAGGCCCTCCGGGATCCGGAGGGCCTCGGGAACGGGATGGTCAACCGCTCAGGATGTGATCGGAATCCGCCGAGCCCTGTGACTCTCCCGTTTCTGGAGAGATACACGGAGTACCCCGTTCTTGAGTTCAGCGTGAATCCGCTCGGGATCGATCGCCTGACGCCCCAGCGTGAACTGCCGCTGGTAGTGGGATCCCCGGAGATCGGCATCCACAGACGTCATGGATTCGGGCAGGTCGACTGCCAGAGTGCCTTCGAGGGTGAGTCTCTCGTCGGCAATCTCGACCTTGAGGGAGTCCGGGGACACGCCGGGCATGTCCGCCTCGATCAGGATCGCCTCCCCCGTCTCGCGGATGTCCACGGGGGGCAGGAGCATCGTGGGTTCGCGCCGGGTTACGGGCTGCGCCCGTTCCGCAGTGGTCGATGCGGGCTTGCCACGGGCACTCAGTTGCTGTTGAGTCATGGATGGTTACCTCCTCGTTAATCCCGATCAGGCAGCGCGGACTTCGACCCGCTTCGGCTGAAGCGCCGCCTTCTTCGGGAGGATCAGGGTGATGACTCCGTTTTTGGCCTGGCCCGTGATGGCATCAGGATCAACGGAATCCGGAAGACTCAGGGTTCTCAGGAATTCCCCGTTGAAGCGTTCCTGGCGGTAGATCGTGGATTCCTTGATGTCCTTCTCGGTCGTCGTGGTCCGCTTGCCGGTAATGGTGAGCAGGCCCTCTTTGATCTCAACGGAGAGATCCTTCTGATCGACCCCAGGGGCGAACACGTAGATGCGGAATTCCTGCTCCGTTTCCCCGATGTTGACCAAGGGGAAACGGTTGGCGGAACTCGCCCGCACGTCCCGATTGAAGGAATCGGCGAACCAGCTTTCCAAGGCCGAACGAAACGGCCCCATCTCGTTGAAAAAAGGGAAATCAGTCTCGAATGGGCTCATCAGATCAAACCACATGGCAGCACCTCCATACGTCGGAATGGCTCGGGGTGGCATCCACCCCTGTACCTTTCTATATGGAGCCGACCACCCGGGATTTCAAGAGCCCGGTGCCCGTCGGTTCCGCTTCCGGATCCCGAGGATGGCCAGGCTGAGCGCCAGCCCGGCAAGGGTCAAGGGGCCCAAGGCGCTCGAACTGCTGACGTTGGGGTTCTGGTAGGACACGAAGACGCTCACCGTGGCGGGCGCGGAGACCGGAGAGGGCCCGCCCGCGACGGTTTCACAGAGGAAAGTGAAGGCATCTTCCCCGGAGAACTGGGGTGCCGGGACGTAGGTAAAAAGACCGCTGCTGGGCACGATCGTGACGGAGCCGTGCGCCGGGGGGACCACCAACTGGAAGTCGCGTTCGCGGCCCAGGACGTCGCTGCAGCCCAGCGTATTCTGGCTCGGGGTGTTTTCAATGCTGTTGTAGACCCCGCCGAAGGCGATGAGATCACCCGGTCCGACGAAGGCGCCGAATGATTCAGGGCCATCAAAGGGGCCCAGGGTCTCGGCAACGGAGCGGGTTGCGGTGTTGATGTCGAGTACGCTGTTCTGGGCGGGTTCGACGGCGTAAAGATGGGCCCCGGAGGGGGAAATCGCGAGCCCTGCGGGATCGCCTCCGACATCAATGCTTCCCTCGACGCTATCCGTGGTCGTGTCGATCAACGAAATGGTTCCGCTCCCGGTGTTCGATACGTAGAGGATGCCGCCGGTGGGGGACAAGGCCAGACCGGTCGGGTCAATTCCCACCGGGATGGTCGCGATGACCTTCCTTTCGTGACGGTCGATCACGGAGATGCTGTTGCTGCCGGCGTTGGCCACATAAGCCGTGAATCCGCGGGGAGAGACCATGACCGCTCCCGGGTCCTTCCCCACCGGAATGGTCAGGAGGCTCGCGGCCAGCGGGGCCGAAACCACGGAAACCGTCCCGTCTCCGCGATTGGACACGAACAGGAGCGAACCGTCAGGCGTCATGGCGATGCCGTCCGGCTGGTTACCCACGGCAATGGTTTGCAGTGCAGTCGAGGTGGAGACGTCGATCTCCGAGACGTCGTTGGCTCCGGCATTGGCCACAAAGGCCGCGCTCCCACCCGGACTGAACACGATGCTGTCCGGGTCGGCCCCGACGGAAATGGTGCCGGTGACGACATTGTGTACGTTCAACGCCGTGACGGTGCCACTGCCGGAGTTGGCGACGTAGATGGGGCTGCCGATCGGGGAGACCGCGATGGCTGCAGGTCCCTGCTGGGTGTTGGGCGTGGCGATTTCGTTGAAGTTGTTGCCGGTATCCAGAATGGCCACCGTTCGGTTGCCTTTCTGGGCGACATAAAGATCCGGCAGGGCCTGTGCCGTTCCCATGGTGCTGACCACGGCGGTGATGATCAGCGCCAGCACGGAAGCCCCGGGGCGCCATCCGGAAAGGTCGAGCGGCATGCGGGTCACGAATCCTGAATCGGGCGTTTAGTTTATCCATGATCCCCACGGGGATCAAGCGCGGACGGGTCAGAGTGGTTCCCCCGGTCTGGAACCGGACGGGTGATACCCTGGTCAACCGGGTGGGAAACGGACGGTTGACAAGTAGAGGGTCCGGAAGGCTAGACTGCCCTCAGATATCCCTGCGGCAAGACCCATGCCAACCGCCCCTGCTTTCGACCCGCCCTGGACCGTTGATCGGGCCCTCGCACTCTTCCAGGCTCCCTTGAACGACCTGCTCTTCTGGTCTCACGGCGTCCATCGGCGACATTTTGACCCGAATGAGGTCCAGTTGAGCACTCTCCTCAGTGTCAAGACCGGAGGCTGTCCCGAGGATTGCCATTACTGCCCCCAGAGCGCACGCCACGCGACCGCGATCGAGGCCGGACCGTTGTTACCCGTCGACCGCGTGGTTGACGCCGCCCGGCGGGCCCAGGCGGCCGGTGCCACCCGGTTTTGCATGGGGGCCGCCTTCCGCGGACCCAAGGACCGGGATCTTGACCACATCCTCGAGTACATCCGTGCGGTCAAGGCACTCGGACTCGAAACCTGTGCCACCCTGGGTCTCCTGACCGACGAACAGGCCGAAAAACTGGCCCGGGCCGGGCTCGATTTCTACAACCACAACCTGGATACCTCGCGCGACTACTATGCCGAGATCGTGACGACCCGGAACTACGAAGACCGGCTTTCGACCCTGCGGCGGGTTCGCCAGGCCGGTATGCACGTCTGTTGTGGCGGTATCCTGGGGATGGGTGAGCGAGTGGAAGACCGGGCAGCCCTCCTCGTCGAACTGGCCCAGATGGAGCCGCAGCCGGAAAGCGTGCCCCTCAACGCCTTGGTTCCCGTTCCCGGGACCCCGCTCGCCGATTGCGACCCCGTCCCACCCCTGGAGTTTGTCCGGACGGTGGCCGTGGCCCGGATCCTCATGCCAGCCGCCCATGTCCGCCTGTCGGCCGGACGTAGCCGGATGAGCGATGAGCTCCAGGCCCTCTGTTTTTTTGCCGGCGCGAACTCGATCTTCTATGGAGAGGAACTGCTGACCACCCCGAACAACGACATGGAGGCGGACCGGGGGTTGTTCCGGGCCTTGGGCATCCGTGCCGAGATGCGGCCGGAGGTGCGGGAGACCCATGCTCCAGGGGATTGACCCCCCTCCGGAGCGGGGGAAAGTGTCGGCGGGAGTCCGGATCCGCCGGGTCCGCGAGACTCCCTGCCGGCCCGAGATCGTGATCGACGGCCGCAAGCTGCTCAGTTTTTCCTCGAATGATTATCTGGGGCTGGCCACCCACCCGGCGGTGATCGATGCCTGGAGCCAGGGGGCCCGTCAATGGGGAGTGGGTAGCGGGGGATCGACGCTCCTGTCCGGACATACCGCAGCCCACCGTGAACTCGAGGAGGCCTTGGCCGATTGGCTCGGACGGGACCGGGTCCTGCTCTTCTCGAACGGTTACATGGCGAATCTCTCGATCCTGCAGTCCCGCTGCCACGGCGGACAGGCGATCGTTCAGGATCGGCTGAACCATGCTTCGCTTTATGATGCCGCCCGCCTGGTCCGGGGGCCGCTTTTTCGTTACGCCCATGCCGAGGTACCGGATGCTGCTCGTCTCCTGGCCCGGGCCAGGCCGGCGACCGGGACCCTGCTCGTGACCGAGGGGATTTTCAGCATGGAAGGGGACCGGGCCCCCCTCCCCGAGCTCGCCCGGGTCGCGCGTCAGGCCGGAGCCGAGTTCATGGTCGACGATGCCCATGGGATCGGCCTGTGGGGTGAGGCCGGCCAGGGCACCGTTGCGTTCTACCGACTCGGACAGGACGAGATCCCGCTGCTCATGGGCACTTTCGGCAAGGCGTTCGGTACCTACGGAGCGTTCGTCGCCGGTCCGGATGCACTCATCGAGACCCTGATACAGGAAGCGCGGCCCTTCCGCTATACAACGGCGCTGCCGCCGGCTCTGGCGGTGGCAACGCATGAAGCGTTGAGGCGGGTCATCGGAGAACCCGAGAGACGGGCCCGTCTCCACGAATGGGTGGGTTATTTCAGCCGGGCGGCCCGCGAACTCGGCCTGCCGCTCGGCCCTTCGCCCTCTCCCATCCAGCCGTTCCTGATCGGGTCGTCGGAGGAGGCGCTGACACTGAGCCAGGCACTCGAGGCCCGCGGGATTTATGCACCGGCCATTCTCCCACCGACCGTACCCCGGGGTCAGGCACGCTTGCGGATCAGCCTGAGCGCCGCTCACACGCAATCCGATCTGGATCGCCTCCTCGAGGCCCTGTCCAGCTTGTGCCCCATCCCCGCATGACCCTGGTGCTGGTTCACGGCTGGGGATTCAACGCACGCGTTTTCGATCCCCTGCGGGAGCCCTTCGAACAGGTCGGGATCGAAACCTCCTGTGTCGAACTGCCTGGACACGGACGGCGGAAGGAGGACCGGGTGGATCCGACACTCGCGGCGTGGGCCGAGGATTGTCTGGAATCCCTGCCGGAAACCCCGGTGGCCCTTCTCGGATGGTCGCTGGGCGGACAGGTGGCACTCGAAATCGCGATCCGGAATCCCGAACGGGTCACAGCTCTCATTCTCGTGAGCACCACGCCGAGATTTGTGACGGGATCCGATTGGCCCCACGGGCATGATCCCGGGACCTTTGACCGCTTTGCCCGGGATCTCGAAAACGACTACTCGGGCACACTCGAGGATTTCCTCTTCCTGCAGGTCCGGGGACGGGGTGAGGCGCGAACCCTGATTCCCCGGATGCGCACCGCTTTGCAAGCCGGCGGATCGCCGACCCCGGCAGGACTTCGGGCCGGACTCGAGATCTTGCGTACAGTGGATTTGCGAACGGCCGTACGGGACGGAATCCCCCTCCCCGTGCTCCTCGTCGCGGGCCGGCGGGACCGGCTGGTTCCGCCGGAGGCGGTGGAATGGCTCGCACGGGCGCTTTCGGCCGGCACGCACTGGTTCGAGGAGGCGGGCCACGCTCCTTTCCTCAGTGACCCGGCCGAATTCTGCCGGGTCCTGTCCGGCTACCTGGCGGACTTTCTCCATGGTTAGACTGGCATCAGACTGGATCCGGCGCGGATTCAACCGGGCGGCACTCGCTTATGACGAAACCGCCCGTCTCCAGCAGTGGGTGGAAAGCGAGCTGGTCAGCCGCCTGGACTTCCTCGATCTCACCCCACGACGGATTCTCGATCTCGGCTGCGGAACCGGTCACGCCGAACCCGCGCTGGGCCGTGCCTATCCGGGCACGGTTCTGGTGGGGATCGATTCGGCATTCAATTTCCTGCGCCGAAAACAGGAACAGGAAGACCGGCGGTCCTGCGTCTTTTGCGCCGATGCACGTGCATTGCCCCTGGCCAGCGAGTCCATTGATCTGGTTTTCAGCAACCTCATGCTGCAATGGTGCGAAAACCCAGGTCCGGTTTTTGGCGAGGTCTTCCGCGTTCTCAATGGACGTTCTCCGTTTCTGTTTTCGACTTTCGGGCCGAGGACGCTCCATGAGGTCAAGGAGGCCTGGGCCAGAGTGGATCGGGAGCCTCATGTCCTGGACTTTCCCGGTTTGCCTGAGCTGGGGGCCCAGTTGTCCCGCCACGGATTCGTCGAGGTCGTACTGGATGTCGAGACGGTGATCGAGGAGGTGGCCAGCCTGACCGAACTCGGGCGGATGCTCAAACACATGGGGGCGAATTCCCACCCCATGGGCAGCCACCGGGGGCTCACCGGCCGGGCGCGCTGGCAGGGCGTGAACGAGGCCTATGAGGCGCGGCGCCGACCGGGTGGCGGGCTGCCGGTGACCTACGAGATCATCTACGGAATGGGTTGGAAGCCGTCCCTGCTCCGGCGGGTGGGGGATCCGTCATGAGGACCCGGGGCGTCTTCATCACCGGAACGGATACTGGGGTCGGGAAGACCTGGGCCAGTGTCGCGTGGATTTCCTGCGGGGTCGAACGGGGGCTCCGCGTCGGCGCGATGAAACCGGTCGCCACCGGTGCCACTCGGGGTGTCCGCGGGGAATGGCAGCACGAGGACGTGATCCGGCTCCAACAGGTGATTAACTTGGAGGAGACAGGCGGCGAAATCAATCCTTACTGTTTTGAACCTCCCATCTCACCCAATATTGCCGCGCGTCAGGCAGGCCGGGAGATCCGTCTCGAGGCAATCCGGGAGTGTGCGCGCCGGCTCGAGGAGCGGGCCGATCTGGTGGTCGTGGAGGGCGTGGGGGGCTGGCGGACGCCCCTCTCGGAGCAGGAGTCCGTTGCGGACCTGGCTCGGATCCTGGACTACCCGGTGATCCTGGTCGTCGGGTTGCGGCTGGGCTGCATCAACCAGGGCCGGCTTTCGGCCGAAACCATCGCCCGGGATGGTCTCCCCTGCCTCGGGTGGATCGGCAACGGACTGGATCCCGGCCTGGACGAGCCCGAGGAGGTGATTGCCACCCTGAGACGAAGCCTGCCGGTCCCCTGTCTCGGGATCCTCCCCTATGTCTCCACTCCCGACTTCGCCCGCTTGGCACAGGCCCTGCAGGAGGGATTCGACGGCCTGGCCGGGCGGCCGTAGCGGCCGCGGTTCGTCCAGCGGGGCCAGCCCCCATGAGTGTGGCGTCTGTGTGAGCCATGGTGCATAATTCCCCGACTCGATCTGCAAGTTCCAGCCGATGTCAACCCTCGTGATCAGCCCTAACCGGTCCCTTCAAGGTGCGGAGCTCAGGCTGATGGCGGCAGGCTTGGTCGGCAGCCTGACTTTGGGTGGGGTCATGACGGTCTTGTGGGGTTTCTGGCCCATTCTGGTTTTTGATGCGCTGGCTCTGGCCGGGCTGGTCTACGGAGTCTGGAAGGCGGATCGCCGCAGCCGGTACCGCGAAGTGATCCGCATCGACGACGGGTGGCTGCTCGTTGAGAAGGGACAGAGCGTCCCGGAATACCGGTTCCGGGCTTTGCGGGTCTGGACCCAGGTCGTGGCGGGTATTCGTCCGGCCGACGGGAAGTATCATGTCGCTGTTCGCTCCGGCGGACAGGAATGCGAGATGGGGGGTTGTCTGGGCGAGGAGGAGCGGCGGTTGCTGGCCCGGCGACTCCGGGAGATGCTGGCGGCCCCACCCGACCGGACGGATACCGGACCGGGGCCGACGACCGGTCCGAGTTTCAAGACTCATGCGGGAGACTTTCGCTCATGAAGCATCAATGGTTTCGGGTCGGGTCCGTCCTGTTGGTCGCGGGGGCCGTACCCCGGACGATGGCCGCCTCCCTATACAATCTGCCGAGGGGCGTCACCCCGATCAGCCATGAGATCTACGGGCTCAACCTGATGGCTTTCTGGATCATGTGTGCAATCGCCGTCGTGGTCTTCGGGGCGATCACCTGGTCCATGATCTTCCATCGCCGCTCCCGGCATCCGAAACCCGCCACCTTCCAAGAGAACACGGTTCTGGAAGTGGTCTGGACGGTGATTCCGTTCATCATTCTCCTTGTCATGGCGGTTCCCGCGGCCCGCGTTCTTCTCCACGCGGAGGATGTCCATCACTCGGAGATGACCGTCGAGGTGACCGGCTACCAGTGGCTGTGGCGGTATACCTACCCACGCTGGCACATCAACATCTATAGTCGGCTGGCGGATTCCAGCCTCCGTATCGCGCCCCTGGATTCGGGTTTGAGCCCCTATTCCGTGCCCCATTACCTGCATTCGGTGACCCAACCCCTGGTGCTTCCAGTCGGCGAAAAGGTCCGCCTGCTCATCACCTCGCGGGACGTCATCCATTCCTGGTGGGTCCCCGATCTGGGCGTTCAGATGGACGCCAACCCGGGGCTGGTGAACTCGATCTGGGTCCGCATCCTCAAACCCGGGACCTACCGGGGCCAGTGCAACCAGATCTGCGGCTGGGGCCACGCCTACATGCCGATTGTCGTCGTGGCCAAGCCCAAGACCCAATTCATGGCCTGGGTGCGCGAATGGCAGGCACGGCACGGGGGTGCGGCCGGTCACGCCGCGTCACCGGCCCCTCAGGGTTCGTAAGAGTTTCTTGCTTGCTGTTAGCCGGCCCGATGAACGGAGAGACTGAACGATGACCGACTCGATCGCCCTGAATGCCGAACCGCACTACGCCGCCCGAGGCGGTCTGATGCGCTGGATCACCACGACCAACCACAAGGACATCGGGACGCTGTACCTCGTTTTCAGCCTCATCATGTTCTTCATCGGTGGGGCCATGGCCATGGTGATCCGGGCGGAACTGTACCAGCCCGGACTCCAGTTCGTGACCCCGGCCTTCTACAACCAGATGGTCACCCTCCACGGCCTCATCATGATCTTCGGGGCGGTCATGCCGGCGCTCGTGGGGCTCGCCAACTGGATGATCCCGCTCATGATCGGGGCTCCGGACATGGCCCTGCCTCGGCTCAACAACTGGAGTTTCTGGATCCTCCCGTTTGCCTTTACGCTCCTGCTCCTCACCCTGTTTCTGCCCGGCGGCGCTCCCGAGGGCGGATGGACGTTGTACGTCCCCTACAACCTGGAGCTCGGCTATTCCTTCCCCTTCATGATCTTCGCGATCCATCTCATGGGCCTTTCATCGATCCTGGGCGGCATCAACGTGATCGTCACCATTCTCAACATGCGGGCTCCGGGGATGACCCTCATGAAGATGCCGCTGTTCGTCTGGGCGTGGCTGATCACGGCCTACCTCCTCGTGGCCGTCATGCCGGTTCTGGCGGGCGGGGTGACCATGCAGCTGCTGGATCGCTATTTCGGAACCCATTTCTTTTCCGTGGCGGGGGGGGGAACCCCGCTCCTCTGGCAGCACGTGTTCTGGTTCTTCGGACACCCGGAAGTGTATATCATGATCCTGCCGGCTTTCGGCATCATTTCGGAAATCGTGCCGACCTTTTCGAGGAAGCCGCTTTTCGGGCGGACCTCGATGATCTACGCCCTGGCCTCGATCGCCTTTCTTTCGTTCATGGTCTGGGGCCATCACATGTTTACTTCGGGAATGCCGGTCTCCGCCGACCTGTTCTTCATGTTCGCCACGATGCTCATCGCGGTGCCCACCGGGGTCAAGATTTTCAACTGGGTGGCGACCATGTGGCGGGGGGCCATTACCTTTGAAACGCCGATGCTGTTCGCCGTGGCCTTCATCATCCTGTTCACCATCGGCGGTTTCTCGGGGGTCATGCTGTCCCTGGTCCCGGCGGATTTCCAGTATCACAACAGTTACTTCGTGGTGGCCCATCTCCATTACGTGCTGGTGACCGGGACTGTGTTCGCCATCATGGCGGCTGTCTACTACTGGCTGCCCAAGTGGACGGGACACATGTACAACGAGTTCTGGAGCAAGGTGCATTTCTGGCTGAGCGTGATCTTCGTCAACGTACTGTATTTCCCGATGCATTTCCTCGGGCTGGCCGGAATGCCGCGCCGGGTACCGGACTATGCGGTCCAGTTCACCGATCTCAACATGGTCTCCAGCATCGGCGGTTTCGTGTTTGGGGCCTCCCAACTCATTTTTGTCGCCATCATCTTCGCGACGGTCTATGGAGGACGGCGGGCGGAAGCGCGGGCCTGGGAGGGAGCCCATGGCCTCGAATGGACGGTTCCCTCACCAGCCCCCTACCATACCTTTACTGCCCCGCCCGAGGTGCCCGGGTGAGCCGTGGCCGCCCTCGATCCCGGTTCGCGGTCCGACGAGGCGCGCCGTCGTCGGCGCTCGGTGCGCTTGGCGGTCCTCCTCGGGATCGTCTCGCTGATCTTTTATGTCGGGTTCTATCTCGTGGGAGCGTGGGTCCGCTGAATGGCCCGACGAGGTGGCCCCGGATCCCTCTACCATCCGGTTCCCCGCTCCTCTACTTTCCCGGGAGATGATGCCTGCATGAACGCCCCAGCCGATTCCTACTATCTGCCTCACGAAAGCCGCTGGTCGATTTTGGGCTCCATCGGGCTCTTTGCCTTCATGCTCGGAGCGGGCATCTGGCTCGACGGCCATGACCTGGTCGGTCCGCTGATCATGGGCATCGGGGTGCTCTGCATCATTTGGACCCAATTCGGCTGGTTCAGTACCGTCATCCGGGAGAGCCTGACTGGCCGCTACAACCCGCAGGTCGACCGGACCTTCCGCTGGGGAATGATCTTTTTCATCTTTTCGGAAGTGATGTTTTTTGGCGCCTTCTTCGGCACGCTTTTCTACGAACGACTGTTCGTGGTCCCCTGGATCGGGGGCGCGGGCAACATGTTCTTTACCCACGCCCTGCTCTACCCGCATTACCGGGCCCTGTGGCCGACCAATGGCCCGGCCCACGCCGGGGGCGAGTTCGTCAGGATGCCGACCTGGGGGATCCCCGCGCTCAATACCCTGATCCTCCTTTCCAGTGCCGTGACCGTGACCTGGGCCCTCTGGGCACTCAAGGCCGGGAACCGCCGCAAGGTCATCGCCGGGCTGGTTGCGACCATCGCCCTCGGTGTCACCTTTCTGGGGATGCAGGCCCACGAGTATTACCTGGCCTACACCCACTTCAACCTGACGCTTCATAGCGGCATTTACGGTGCGACCTTTTTCCTCCTGACGGGTTTCCATGGTCTGCACGTCACGATCGGTGTGATCATGTTGACCGTGATTCTGATCCGGGTGCTGCAGGGGCATTTCACTGCCGAACGGCACTTTGCCTTCGAGGCCGTCTCCTGGTACTGGCACTTCGTCGATATTGTCTGGCTGGGCCTCTTTATTTTTGTTTACTGGCTGTAGGCGGCCTGCCAGGAATGATCCCCAATTATCCCAGCGGCCGGGGATGCCCGATCCCCGGCTCGATGCCGTGGGGATGGATCCAGCCGAGCCAGTAGCCCAGCATCAGCAGCAAAAACAGGATCAGGGACAGCCCGATGCGCCAAGACAGGGCCCGGACGGTGCGGGTGCTCCCTCCCCGGTCCTTGAGCAGGAACCACAGTCCCTGAAACAGGGTGGCGACGATGAGGATGAAGAGCGCTACGATGACCAGCTTGAAGAGCATGGGTGGAGCCGGGAGCCTCCGGGAGCGGAAGGTTGTTTAGTATGCCACGGGGTCTTGGCCCGATGAACACCCGGTGTTCCGGATGAGCGGCTGGCGTTTCCAGCCCAGACGCTGGCCAACCCTGGCGGCCTGGTTGCTGATCCTGGGATTCGGATTCCTGGCGCACTGGCAGTGGCGCGCGGCCTGGCAGAGTGAGGCCCGGCTGCGCACGCTCCAGACGAGCCGCGGAAACCGGCCCGAGCCGTGGTCGCCGGGCCTGGCTGCCGCCCCGTTTGAGCGGCTCTCCGTCCGGGGACGGTATCTTCGGAACCGGGATCTCCTTCTCATCGATCTCTACCATCACGATCAAATCGGCTCCCAGATCGTGAGCGTCTTCCGGCCCCGTTCGAGTCCGGTCTGGATCCCGGTTGACCGCGGCTGGATCCCCACGAGCCCGCTGGGCGTGACCCGGACGGCTCTGGACAGGCAACTTCCGCGGGGATCCGTGGAGCTCGTCGGATATGCCGGCCGGATCCCGCGCCCGGCGCTCCGGCTTGGGCGCGGGCCGGTCCCCCCCCACTGGCCCAAACCGGTCCTCTACCCTTCCCACCGGTACCTGGAGACGCTCTACCGGCACCGGCTGACCCGCTTGGTGCTTTTACTGGGTCCCCGCCAGCCGGGCGGGTTCGTGCGCCAGTGGCGGCCGGTCAGGAAAATCGGGCCGGAACAGCATTTCGGCTATGCTTTGCAATGGTTGATCCTGGCCTTGGTCGTTTTGGGTGTCTGGATCGGCCTCAACCTGCACCGGAAGTCTCCCCCATGAACGCACCCCGTCATCTCTCCTTTCCCAAATGGGCGATCTGGGTCGCCCTGATCGGTGTCTTTGCCCTGCCCATCATGATTGCCGGGCTCTGGTACATCAATGTGGACCAGTGGGGGGTGGGCACGACCACGAACTATGGGGACCTCATCACCCCTCCGGTCCGGTTGCGGATCGAGCCGCTCCAGTGGATTACCGGCCCCAAGGTATACGGCTCCCGTTATTTCCATGGGCGCTGGACCCTGGTTTACATCGGCGGGGCCAATTGCAACCCCGATTGCCGGGCGGCGATCTATGCCACTCGCCAGATCCGTCTTGCTCTGGGGGAAGAGATCCGCCGGGTGCAGCGTCTCTATGTGGTGACCCATCATCCGCAGAAACTCGCGTTCCTCAAGGTCGAGGACCCGGATCTCACCATTGCCCTGGCCCGGGGACGGGCTGGCCGTGACTTCATCCGCCAGTTCTTCAAGGCAGCGCATGCCCGGCTTGGACAACGGATCTATCTGGTCGATCCCATGGGCAACCTCATGATGTCCTACCCGGCCGCCGTGAACCCGGCTGGACTGCTTCGCGATCTCAAGCGCCTGCTGTCCGTTTCCGCGATCAGCTGATGGGCGGACGCTGGGACCTGTTCCGTCTGCTGACCGCGCTCGCGATCCTCTGGACACTGGTTCTGATTGCAGTCGGCGCCTATGTCCGTCTGTCCAACGCGGGCCTGTCCTGCCCGGGCTGGCCGGCTTGCTATGGACACCTGGTGGTGCCGACCCAGGGGGCGGCGCTCCATCGGGCCGACCAACTGCACCCCGGTCGGCCGTTGCGTCCGGTTCAGGCCTTCAAGGAGATGTTCCACCGCTATCTCGCGGGCGGTTTCGGCCTCGTGATCCTGATCATGGCCGGACTCTCGGTTTCCGGGCGCCGCCGGCACGAACCCGGGCCGAGGCGGCTTTCCTGGATCATCCTGGGGCTGGTGATCCTGCAGGCCCTTCTGGGAATGTGGACAGTCACCCTCGAACTCGAACCGATCGTCGTGGTCGGACATCTTCTCGGCGCGTTTTTGATCTGGGACTGCCTGCTCATCCTCTGGGCCCGGGACACCATGACCTTTCGCTGGCGGGGCGAGGTCGCCTCTTCCTGGGGACGGAGAATCGGGCTATTGGCCCTTTCCTTCCTCGTGATCCAGATCTTTTTAGGAGCTTGGACCAGTACCCACTACGCCTGGGTCGGTTGTCCAGATTTCCCGACCTGCCTCGGTACCTGGTGGCCCCGCCACCTCGAATACGGTCGGGCCTTCGTGCTCTGGAACCGCTTGGGGGTTGACTATCAGGGAGGCACCCTTCCGCTCCGGGCACGGGCTGCCATCTACTTCCTGCACCGCATCGGGGCACTCGTGGTATTTGTCACGATGATCGGATGGACGGCGGCTCTCTGGGTCCACAGCCGAAGAGGGTCGCTCCGGATGATGAGCGCTGTTGTCGCTGGTCTGACCGTGCTCCAGGTGGCGATCGGAATCAGCATGGCCACAATCGGTATGCCCCGGTGGCTCGCGGTGGGTCATACCTTTTTTGCGGCCCTCCTGCTCGGCGCCGCCACGCTTCTGGTCTATGCCTTGTGGACGCCCCCCAACCCGTCCCGGTAGCGGCGGCCCGAGCGCTTCTCTGGCGCGACTTGATCGGGGTGACGAAACCCCGGGTCGTCTCGCTGATCGTGTTTACCGCCCTCGTGGGCATGCTGCTCGCGGTTCCGGGGTGGCCACCCCTGGGTCTGTTGTGTGCGGCAACGGTCGGTATCGGATGCGCGGCAGCCTCTGCCGCCGCCTTTAACCATCTCCTCGACCGCCGCATCGATGCCCGGATGCTGAGGACCCGGTATCGGCCCCTCCCTCAGGGCCATCTCAAGCCCTGGCAGGTCCTCGGCTGGGCCTGGCTGTTGGCGTTTTTCGCCTTCCTGCTTCTGGTCTTTGCCGTGAATGTGCTGACGGCTGTCCTCACCTTTGCGTCCCTGATCGGCTACGGCCTGGTTTATACGCGTTTCCTCAAGAAAATCACGCCCCAGAACATCGTCATTGGAGGGGCGGCGGGTGCGGCCCCACCGGTTCTGGGCTGGACGGCGATGACCGATCACATTTCGGCGGTGAGCCTCAGCCTGTTCATGATCATCTTTGTCTGGACTCCACCCCATTTCTGGTCCCTGGCCATCGGGCGCAAGAGCGACTATGAACGGGCCGGAATTCCCATGCTGCCCGTGACGCACGGAGAGCGTTTCACGACTCTTCAGATCCTCTTCTATACGATCCTGCTCGTGACCCTGAGCTACCTGCCCGGACTACTCGGTTACGGCGGATGGATTTATTTGGCCGGAGTGACGGTCTTGAACGGCGGCTTTCTCACCGGGCTGGTGCGGCTCCTGCGGGCCCCACAGCCAGTCCCCCCCGCCTTGGCACTGTTCCGGTATTCCATCTGGTATCTGGCTCTACTTTTTGCAGTCCTTCTCGCGGGCCACTATGTCGCCGCGCCTTGGGGCAGCGCCTGAACGGCAATTTTCCGGGTGACTCAGGTCACCGCGAGGCTACCGAGTTCCCGCCGCAGGCGGCCCAAGGCGCTGGATTCGATCTGGCGGACCCGTTCGACTGAAATGCCAAAACGCTCGGCCAGGACTTTGAGCGGCGGTTTTTCGCCGGTCCCGAGCCAGCGGGAACGCACGATTTCCCGGCTGCGGTCATCCAGTTTGTGAAGGGCGTCCTCCAGATTCCGGTGGTGGTGCTGCGCCGAATCCTCCTGTTCGAGTGCGTCAACGGGATCCAGGCTGGTTTCATCCGCCAGCCACTCGAGGGGAGCGCGGGGAGAGGCTTCCCCATCGGGGGTGTCAGGCGAGCCGTCCAAGCTGACTTCGTGCCCCAGGAAGCGGGTTTCCATGTGACGGACTTCGGCCGGACTGACCTTGAGATCTTGCGCAATCGCCTCGGCTTCCGCCGCCGAGAGACCGCCCGGTCCCTTGAGGTGTTTCCGGAGGTTGAAGAAAAGACGACGCTGGGCTTTCGTCGTGGCAATTTTGACCAGGCGCCAGTTCCGGATGATGAACTCGTGGATTTCCGCCCGGATCCAGTGGACTGCAAAGCTGATCAGCCGCACTCCCCGTTCGGGGTTGAAGTGCTTGACGGCCTTCATGAGCCCGATGTTTCCCTCCTGGACGAGATCGCCCATGGGAAGCCCGTAGTTGCGGTAGCTTTTTGCAATGTAGACCACAAAACGGAGGTTGGACAGGATGAGTTTCTGGGCAGAAAAAAGGTCGCCTTCCTGCCGGTAACGACGGAACAACTCCCGTTCTTCGTCGGCCGATAGAACCGGGATGCGCCGGATGGCTTTGAGATAGGCTTCAAAACTTTGCCGGGGGCTCTGGGTAATGGCTTGTGAGTACCCAACATCTTGATTCATAAAGCGAACCTCGCTTGATGGAACCATGACTCCAAGATCATTTTAGCACTCTTCCCCTTAGAGTGCTATCCAGCTGAAAAGTTCGGTCCGGCCGGTCACCAAGAGGTCAGTGAAGGGGCGTCGGCATATAAATGCCGCCCAGTATGGCCGTCTTCCGGGCTCCGGTGACGGAGGGCAGGCTGCCGGGTTTGAAAGACAGCCTTTCCCGGGCGAGCCAGGCAAATGCCATGGCTTCAAGCGCGTCCGGGTCAAACCCGATCGCCATTGTGGTTGTGACGGTCCAGCCTGGAAGGTATTGCCGGATTTCGTCCATGAGGAGGGGGTGCTTGGCCCCGCCCCCGCTGACCAGGAGACGGCGTGCGTCGGGGGCATGCGCCTGAACCGCCTGTGCGACCGTAGTCGCAGTCAGAGCAACGAGCGTGCGGGCGATGTCCGGAGCGGCGGCCCGGGCATGCCGGATGAGCCGCGAGCGGAGCCAGTCCCGGCTGAAATATTCCGGACCCGTGCTTTTCGGCGGCGGGCGCGTGAAATAGTTGTCGCAGGCCAAATCCGCGAGGATTTCTGGGATGACCTGCCCCTGGCTGGAGTAAAAGGCATCCTGGTCGTAGGGATGGCTGGTCTGATCGGAAATCCATCCGTCAAGCAGGGTATTGGCGGGCCCCGTATCGAACCCGATGACCTCGGGGACGAGCGGAGGAAGGAGTGTGAGGTTGGCGATTCCGCCGAGATTCAAAATGACGGCTGCCGGGTCCGACAGCGGAGAATTCGGTGCAAGGCAATCGTTCCAGAACGACGGAATCAAAGGCGCGCCCCCTCCTCCGAAGGCCATGTCCATCCGGCGGAAATCCGCAACCGTGAGAATTCCGCTGTGGGCGGCAATCCGGTTCGGATCGCCGATCTGGATCGTAAAGGGGGACCTGTGATCCGGGCGGTGTCGCACGGTCTGGCCGTGACTGCCGATGGCCCGGATCCGGCGCGGCGGAATTCCGGAATCCGACAGGATCCGAAACACCGTCCGGCCGAAAAAATCGCCCAGTTCGGCATCCAGCGCACCAAGGAGATCAATGGGATCGTCCGATCCATAGCGTGAGGATGCAAGGTCCAGGATCCGGGAACGCAGGCCGGAGGGATAGGGAACCATCTGGAAGGCCTCCAGGCGGGGACGGGGCAGGCTGAAATCGACGATGGCGCAGTCCGCACCATCGGCGCTCGTGCCCGACAGGAGCCCGATGAAGGTTTGGTTGGAAGGATCGGACGGGCTGGACACGCTTCCCCCTGCTGATTGCTAAATCCCCCGGGGCGCCGGGATGGCGCCTCGAGTGATTTCGCCTAAATCGCCAGAAACAGCCGATTTGAAACTGTTCGCCTGCCGCCCCGTCCGGCAAGCTGTCGCTCCGATGTCACTGGAGTCCCGGACCCGATGATTCTACCGTCTCTGCTCACGGAGCGCCGCAGGAGCGGTGCGCGCAAGACCATCCGGGCCGGACTCCTTTTCATCGGGCTGGCCGCGTGGGGAGTGGCATCCGGGCGCTACCACTTCGATTACCGGGTGGTGGGTACCCGATGCCTGCCGCGGATCACGTACGACAACGGGCATGAGATCTATCTCTGGATGAATCGCCGGCCGGGCTGTCAGCCGGTTCGTGCGTCCACGGGTACGAATCTTTCGGCAAAGCCCCTGCGCGTGTTCCGCGAAGCGCCTTACTGGGTGGTGGGCGGGGTGGCTCCCGAAGTGGTCCTGACCCTTCGGAAAGGGCAAATCCGGCTCCGCGCGGACGCCTCCGGGCCGGACGCCCGTCGCCTCCAACGGACCGTGGGAAGGAGAGGATCCGGACCGCTCCGGAAGTGGCGCCTGCACCCCGGAAGCCTGCGTCTTCAGTTGCTCCACTGGAGCCTGCTCGCCGGTTACCGTCTGGTCTGGAAAGGCCCGGTCTGGTGGGTCCGGCATGAACATCGTGGCCACATCGGACTGTGGCACGCCCTTGAGGCCCTGACACTTCGGGCGCGTTCCCGTGGACGGATCCTCAGGATCCGGGTTTTCGGCGGCAATCGTGTGATCGCCGTGGATCCCGGCCCATGAAATTTCGGTGTCAATGGTGCACGTGGACTCTGGTGGGCCTGATCTTGATTCCGGCATCCGGCCGGGCCGCCAAAATCCGGACTCCGGCATCGAGTCTCTTCCAAGTCGAGCGGACTGGCCGGTATCGTTTCCCCGACCCGTCCGCCGGTCCCCTCCGGCCTCGTACCGGAGGACCCGAAACCTGGGTGGTCACCCCGGGAAGCCTCCACCGTGAACTGCGCCGGTGGGTGACCCAATCGGGCTACCAGCTGGTCTGGAAAAGTCCCAAAGACTATCTCCTGACCACACGAGCGGTCCTCCACGGTCCCTTCATCCGGGTCCTCGCCATCCTCATGCGGGCACTGGAACGGGCCGGCTCCCCGGTCAGGGCCACGCTCTACCTGAAAAACCGCGTCCTGATCATCGATCGCCCGACCGGTGGGCTGCAGTGAGAATCGTGGAACTGGAATTCGGATGGATCATTCCGGTCTCCCATCGTGGGTTTGGGCGGAAACTCCGGTGGGGAGCCCTGGGTCTTGCGACCCTGCTGACTGGATGCACCATGATCCCTGCCGGAGGCCGGGTGCCTCCAAGGCTCCGGGGCCAGACATCCCGGCTGGCTGCCCGGCAGTCCCGGCAGCTCCAGCGCCGGACGCTCAGCATTCACGCTGGATACTACTTCGGCAGTGGCCGCCCGGTTCCGCCCCCGGGATCCCTCACACGACCTGCCGTATTTCGCGAGCCGGTCACGCTCGTGACCGGCCACCTCTATCTTTACCAGTTGGTCGACCGGCTCTCACAGCTTTCCGGTTTGCCCGTGCGTCTGGGCGCCCTCCTCGAACAGCAGCAAACCAGAAATGGACAGCAGGAGACCCAACGATCACTCCTGCGGGCGACCGGCCGGGTCATGAGGATCAGCTATCGGGGAACCCTGGCCGGGCTGCTCAACGAGATTGCCGCGCACTATGGACTTTCCTGGCGCTGGCGACGCGGAGCGATCCGCTTTTTCCGCTACGAAATCCGGGTGTTTCCGGTGGCTGTCCTGCCCGGTTCGATCGGGACTTCACTGGTCCTCACCAACCAGAGCGATCTCGGTAGCCAGGGGGCGGGCACGGGAGGAGCGAGCGAGACGAGCAGCCAGACCGTGACGCAAAGTCAGAGCAATGACTTCTGGGGTCGACTGGTTGCCGACCTCAAAACGATGCTCACCGCCCACGGGACCGTGTTCGCCGATCCGGAAGCCGGGACGGTGGCGGTCACGGATCGCCCCATGATCCTGCGCCGAGTGGGCCGATACCTCGTCTCCATCAACCGGAAGATGCAAAGAGAGGTCTCGGTGAGTGTCCAGGTCTATTCGTTGGATCTCTCGAACGCCGCGCTCCGGAGTTTCAACCTGAACGTCGTGTTCGACAACCTGGCCCGGACCTACGGAATCACGGAGACCGGAGCCAGCCCGGTGGCGGCGGTCGGGGGGGCCGCCTCATTGTCCGCCACGCTGCTCGATACCGCCACGGGACGCATTGGGCAGTACGCCGGCAGCCATCTCCTCGTCCAGCTCTTGGGGCAGTACGGCCATGTGGCCCTCGTGACCCAAGGTTCCGGAATCGCGCTTCAGGGCCAGCCCTTGCCCATCCAGGTCACCAAAACCGTGGGCTACCTGGCAAGCGCCCAGACCACGGCGTCCACGCTGGTCGGGCAGTCGACCGCCCTCACGCCCGGACAGGTCACGACCGGATTTTCGATGATTGTCGTGCCGCGGATCCTGACCGGCGGCCGACTGGCCATGCAGTATGCGATTGATCTGGCCACGCTCAATTCGCTGACGACGATCACCTCGGGGGGGGAGTCCATCCAGGTGCCGAGCGTGAGTTCGCAGCGGTTTGTCCAGCGGGTTCTCATGCGGAGCGGACAAACGCTGGTCCTTGCGGGATTCGAGCAGACCGAGAACAGCCGCCAGGGGGATCAGGGGCTCCTGTCCTGGTTCTCCGGGACGAGCCGCGCGCGCAAGATGATTTTTGTGACGCTGACCGCCCGCCGGATCCGGGCCTGATCCGGTGGCCATGGACATCATCGAATGCCGTGGAGTCCGCTACGCCGCCGGTCTGTACTGGTGGCAGGCCGCAGAACGGGCGGACCTGCGTGCTCCACAACGCACCGCCCGGCGACTGGTCCGTGAAATCGGGGGCATGGTGGATTCGGACGCCGGCTCGCCGGGATACGACACGGTCGTGATCGATCGGGCGGGTGGTCGGATCGGACTGGGGGCGTCGGGGACGACGGAGCGGGTCCGCGCGCTCGCTCTCGCGCTGGCTCTGGCCCGGCCGAAAACCGGTGTGCTCTGGTGCCTTGCGTTCGAGCCGGGCCAGAGGATCGTCATCGCCACGGTGAATGGCCGGGTCTTGGGCGAGGGAGACTACGTGGGCAGCGAGACGGGTGCGCGGGCACGCATGGCCCTCCTGCTTGAACACTATGGTGACCAGCTGTCCGAACGAATCGAGGGAGAACGTGGGGATGCCGGATGGGCCCTTCTGGAAGACGCACTGGGTGCGGTTCCACCCTCCAGCCTTCCCCGCACCCGCTCCCTGCACCGGCCGCGCCGGGAGGTTTTGGTCTGGAGCCTGGCCGGTTTGCTGCTTCTGGGGCTCGGGATTTGGGGCTGGACACACCGCGTGGCGCTCACGGGAATCCGGGACAGCGGGAGGCGTTCATTGTCGACCCGAAAGACCCGTGGGGGCCCACCCCTGGCCGCCGTTCTTCGTGCGATCCGGGGACCAGCTCCGCGGTCGGTGCTGTCGGTCTGTCGGCGGGAATGGCGTTCGCTGGAACTGATTGACGAGGGGTGGTCGTTTGCGCGTTTCATCTGCACCGCGCGGCGGGCGAGTGTGGTTTGGCGCTACCGCCCGGGCGCCTCGTTCGTGCATCTGCCACACCGGGCAGTGATGACCTCGAGCCCGCACGAGGTGGTGTCCTCGTACCCGCTGCAACCAGGGCCGGAGACGACCCTGACGCAGGGTCTGATTCCACGCACACGGGTGGAGGGCAATTTCTACGAATGGGTTCGCGCGGTCGGGATCCAGGCCGCAGCGTTCAGCTGGCAAGGCACGGTCCCGGGAAGATTGTCTCCCTGGTCCCAAGCCGAGTGGTCGGTCGCGATGAAAGGCAACGACCCGTTCCGACTGGGGCCGGATTTGGCCGCGTTCCATGGTCTTTCGATCCGCCGGATGGAAGCGACGCTTTCCCTGAACGGTCGGCTGGTCTGGCATCTTGAGGGGGTGATCTATGCGAATCCGTTGTGAGTTCTGGAGTGGGGTCGCGGTCTTTTGTCTGCTGGTGGGAGTGGCGCGGGCAGCCGGCGGGGCGGGGCCGGCGCCGGTCCGGGCGCGGCATGGGACGGGGTTCCACGTGTCCCGTCTGGGCCGGTTGCGCGCGCAGGAAACCCTGCTCCGGGCGGAACTCGCGATCGCAAAACTGAAGGCGGCCATTGCCCGTGAACGGGTTTCCAGTGCCCTGTCGACGGCCCCCTCCGGTCTTGTGGTGCTGCCAGAGGTCCGCTCCGTCGGCGGACTCGCAAGACAGGTTCATGCGGTTGTCCAGTATCCGGACGGATCCCGCATGACGGTGCGGGCAGGGTCCATTCTGGCTAACGGGATCCGGGTGATCCGCGTGCAGCGCCGGGGAGTGTGGGTCCGGCTGCCGGCGGGTCAGGTGCGTGCCTTGGGGTTTGCCCCAGGTTCCCTCCCGGCGCTCCAGACGCCGGGGGCACCGTTCATTCCCGCCCGTGCGGGCGGTGCGGGCGTCTCTTCCGGACCGGGCGGGCCGGGATGAGTCCATCGGTTCCGGAATCCCGGTGGAGTTCCCTGCCCGAAGGGGATCCGGCGGTGTTTTACGATCATGCGCTGACCGGTCGGTTTGTCACGTGTGACGACCTGCGGGACGTGATCGCCCTGTGTCGCAACGGAGTGGTGCTGGTCAGCGAAGGCTATCAGGACGAGATCCGGGTCCGGAACCTGCTGGCCTTGATCCGGATCGGCTGGAAAGCCTACCGGCAGACGTGCCCGGTTTCCTATCAGGTGCTTCGTGACCTCAGCACCGAAAGGAACCCCGCGAATGCGCCGGAGGACGCAGGAGCGATGGTGAATCTGGCCCGGCAGATGTTCGCCGAAGCCGCCCGGCAGCGGGTTTCCGACATTCACTTGGTCATGGATACCGCCGGCCGGATGGGCACGTTGCTCATGCGCCTGTTCGGGGATTTGCGGGAGGTGCGGCAGATGAAACTGCGCGAGGCCGAGGAACTGGCGGGTGTGATCTATGGGGTCATGGCCGAGGAGGGAGACGGCCATTACAACCCGTCGGCTCCGCAGAAGGCCCGGATCGGGACCCGGGCCGGGCACCTGCCGGCGGGGCTGCACGGGATACGGATCCAGTCGACCCCGCTCCTCGGGGGTTCGATGATGGTGCTCCGCCTCCTGCCTCAGGATGTCGGCGTGGGCGGGGACTGTCTGGTCGATACGCTACAGGAGCTTGGCTACACGTCGGACCAGGGATCCGAGATGAGCCGTCTGCTGGATCATGCATCGGGCGTCACGGTGATTTCGGGGCCGACGGGCTCCGGGAAGTCCACGACCCTCGTGGCCGCGCTCAAATCGCTCCGGAGCCGTCAGCAGACCCGACACATTCTCACGCTCGAGGATCCTCCCGAGTACCAGATCGAAGGCGTGCGACAGATTCCCGTTCAGCACGATGACTGGGGGCGCCATATCGAGGATGTCATGCGGCTCGATCCGGATATCGTGATGGTGGGCGAAGTGCGGAGCCGGGAAGGGGCCGTCGGTACCCTCCGGGTGGCCAATACCGGGCATCTGGTCCTGACCACGGTGCATGCCAACAGTGCCTGGAAGATCTTGGCCCGACTGCTGGATCTGTGTGCCAGGCCCGAGAACCAGACCCTTCTGTATGACCCGGCCGTGCTGCGCGGCCTGGTGGCCCAGCGTCTCGTGCAAAGGCTGTGTCCAGAGTGCTCGCTGCCACTTGCACCGGATGACGGCTCGATCCCCGTGCAGGACGCCCGGATGCTCCGGGACCTCCTGGGGCAGCGGTGGGGAGGGACCCGGCGGCGCGGGCCTGGCTGCTCGGCGTGCCATGCGGGACACAGCCCAGTCGCGGGCGTCGCCGGGCGGACCGTGGTGGCGGAGGTGGTGACCACGACACGGGACCTCCTCCAGCAGGCCCGGATGGAGGGAGTTGAGCAGGCGGAGCGGGTGTGGAGACAGCGTCCGGGCTCGCTCACGATGGCACGGCACTGGCTCATGCGGTTTGCGCAAGGTGAAGTCGAATATGCCAGCCGGGCGGGAGTGGACCTCGTGCTGGAGGAGGAGGCCGGATGGTCGTTGGAACAGACGGGAGGCGGAAAGTGACGGCACGGTTGGAGCGGAGGGAGCGACGGCGGAATCTGGACTACCGCCTGGCCCTGTGGTTGTGGAAACGCAATGGCAAGGAGAGATTTTTCAGGCGGCTCGACCGGATCCTGCGGCGTCCGTCGATCAACATCGTCACGGTGGTGGATGAAATGGTGCGCCGGGCTGGCCGGCGGGGCCCTGCGGATGTCGAGACTCTGGTCCTCCGCGAAATTCAAAAACGCATGCAGGCGGGGCTCCCAGTGGCGGAATCGATGGCGGATCTCACGGATCCGGTGGAACGGATGCTGATCCGGGGAGGGGAACAGATGGTGGGTAAGATCAGTGCGGAGGATCAGCGGACAGGAATCCAGCGAGTTTTCCACTATCTCAGCCGGCGCCTGGAGTCCGGACGCCGGATGCGCGGCGCCGTGCGCGGCGCATGGGTCAATCTGGCCACGTATTTTGTACTGATTCTGGCCGCACTCGTTACGTTTTCCGATTATGTGATTCCCAAAATCGCAGGTTTGTATCCGCCTGCGGACTGGACGGGAGTGGCTCGCTCCCTGCTGGTCGCCAGCCGGGTCGTTGAATCGACTGGATTTGCCGTTTTTGTGGGCAGCGGCGTGTTGGCCCTTCTGATCTTGCCGTTCCTGCTGCCCTACTGGACCGGCCCGCTCCGGTGTGCTCTGGATGGCATCCCGCCGTTCAGTTTTTATCGTCTGCAGGAAGGAGGAGCGTGGCTCGCCAGTATCCCTGCCCTGACGGACAGCGGACGGATCAAGGCCTATGACGCGCTTGTCGAAACCGAACGGCTGTCCAGGCCCTGGATGCGGGAGCGCCTGCAGGCCATCCGGCGGGGCATGGCCGCCGGTCTCGGCATGGGCCGCGCCATGCAGCAGTCCCCGTTCCGGTTTCCGGATGCCGAAATTGTCGCTGATATTTCCCTGTTCGAGAGCCAGGGACTCAATATTGAGGATATCCTTCGTGAAGTCGCGGCGGAGTGGGCGGAGACCGGCTTTCGGCGGGTGGTCATCCAGGCCGGCCGGATTGAAGCGCTGGCCCGCATCGTGTTTGCGCTCATTGTGCTGTGGTACACGTTGGGAACCGTTGTCCTGCAGATCCAGATTCCGAATTACTTCATGTCCATGGCACACATGGGGTAACCGCCCCGCGGCGGAAAATCCGTGCCAGGTGTCTGTTGATGAGGAGCAGGGGGTGTGTTGTGGGCAAAAGCGTTTTGACTGAAACCGGGACGCGCCGGACCCAGGAGGGGCTCACGCTGGTCGAGACCCTGATTGCCGTGGTGATTGGCATCATCATTCTGGTCGGCGCGTTCATCGTCGCCGGTCAGGTCTTGAGTAACAACCGCCTGTCGAACGCGGAGACCGACATCGCCTCGATCGAGGGGGGCGTGAAGCAGCTCTATGCCGGCCAGGGCAACTACAACGGGCTCACCAACCAGGTCGCCGTCAACGCCGGGGTGTTTCCCGTCGATATGGTGGGTACCGGAACGCCGGTGGATTCCTGGCAGGGTGCAGTGACCCTGGAACCGGGCACTGACGTTTCGGCGAACTACGGTGGCGATTTTGCGATTCAGATGGCGAATGTCTCCCAGAGCGCCTGCATCAAGCTCGCGACCTACCAGTACGGCAGCTGGGTGGCCTTTTCAATCAATGGGACATCGCTTTATTCGCCCGGCAGTCCGGTTGCAGTCGGTTCCAGCCCCACGCCGCTGGCCTCGGGAGACTGCACTCCGGGGAGCACCAACACCCTGCTCTGGATTGTCGGCTGAGCGGGAACCGGGGTACGCACGATGTGGATGGCGGGCGTCGTCGGATTCCTGATGGGGCTGTTGGTCCTGTTTGCGGACCTTGCCGCTCCCGTGGCCGTCCGTTTCGATCGCGACCGGGCACTCGCCGAGAATTTCACGGCCTACCGGAACGCGGTAATCACCTATATTGAGCTGCATCCGGATACCCACGGGAGTGTGGCGCAAAACCGGCTGCCGCTGCCCCTGGGCTGGCAACCCCTGTCGACTCTCCATAACGAAACGCACGAGGGTCAGGTGGTCGTCTGGGGTCCCCTACCGCCCCCCGCACAGGTCGCCGTGGAAGAGGAAGCGGCCGGATCGGAATCGGTTGGCGTGGCGGAAATCCAGAGCGGACTGGAAGTCGGCTATTCGGAGCTCGACGGGACCTGTTTTGCCATTCCGTCCGGCGTGCCGACCGGGGCGATGGTTTCCGTCGTGACCGTGGATTGACGGGGCTGGCCATGGTCCGGACGGGGGAAGCGGTTCGATGGCGGGAGCGGATCCCGGGGCACGAATGTGGGTTCAGTCTCATTGAACTGCTGTTCGCGGTCGTTCTGGGAACGGTCCTCATGACCAGCATCCTGTCGCTTGCGAACCAGGGGACGCGCCGGATCCGTCAGGTGACGGCCGGAAAACAGCTTCAGCTGATTGGACACGCGGTCCGGCACTATGTGATGTCCCATTACGCCTCACTCCTGGCCGGTTCGACGGCGACTCGGGCCGTTCCGATCCCGATGGCCGATCTGGTGGCGGGGGGCTATCTCCCACCGGGCTATACGGGGCAGAACCCCTTCGGTGATGTCTACACGGTTTACGTTCTGCAACCCAAGACGAACGATCTCGCGGCGGTGACGTTGGGTGCGCCACCTGACGGATCGCCGGGCTTCACCTGGACGGACCAACCGGCCGACAACCATTACGCCGATGTGGTGATTCCCGGTGCGGCCCAAACCGGTGGGCCGGAAGCCGGTTATGTGGCGACCGGCGACGTTCCTGGGGAGGTCCGCGGAGGTCTCGTGGGTGCCTACGGTGGGTGGACCTTCTCGATCGCCGGAACGTCGATCCCCAACCCTGGGCCGGGTCATCTGGTGCTTTTCCAGTACTTCTCGAACGGCACTCTGGACCCGGATTATCTTTACCGGGTAGCCGTTCCAGGGCATCCCGAGCTCAACCAGATGTTCACGGCCCTCAACATGGGCGGGAACGATGTTACCGGGGTGGATGACCTGTCGGCGAGCGGCAATGTTGCGACTTCCGGGCTCTCCCCGACGACCGGGTTTCCCCATGGCGTTGCCCCCAACGGCATTCAGACCTGGGATCTTTTCGCCGCGGGTGGTCTCTATGCCGGCGTTGACGCTTCGGGCAATCCGGCCGTGGCCATCGCCGGAGGGAATGTGTCTGCCGAAGGAGACGTCACTGCCGAAAACGGCCGGATCGCGCTTTCCCATGCCGTTGTCTTCGAGACGGAAGCCCAGAATGGCAGTGAGATTCCGAAGCCGCTCTACTGCCCTCCCGGCAGCGCGCCCCGGATCTTCATCACCCCGGTTTTCATCTCGGCCGGACCGAACGCCCTCCCCTTGGCTGGTTATCAGGCCTGGGCCACGCCCGCGGGCTCTGGGTGGATCGTCCAAGCTCGTGTACTGACCCAGACCGGATGGGTTTCCCCGCCCGCGCCGTATCTCGTGGTGAAAGCGGTGACGCAATGCGACTGAAGAACGAATCTTTCCTCAATTTCCAATCTGGAGAGCCCACATGAAATCAACCGTCGTCCGAATCCCCATCCTGGCCGTTGCCGTGTCCCTGGCCATGACACTTCACGCACTGGAGTCCCGTGCGGCATCGCCGGTCGGACAGGCGCTGCCCGTGCCTTGCGATGCAACCTGTCAGTCGCCACCCCCTCTCGCCTATGAGGAACCGAATGCGGCGAGCGCTCAGAGTGCCGTCAACGCACTCAATGCCGTCAATTGCACGGGTGGTGTTTCCGGCCACTGCGCGGAAGCCGGGGGCTCCCCGTCGGCTGGCGGAGTCATTTCGTACCAGCCGGTGGCATCGGACCAGGGTGCCTTTGCGTCCTGGAACAATGAGTCCTCGGTGGCTGACTGTTCCCAATTCACCATCTGGACGGCCTACCGCATCCCTTGGGCCGAGTATGCGAATGGCCAATACGTGATGATGATGCCGGAATCGGCGAGTGCGGGGATGGAGCAGAACAGGATCTCGGCGGATCACGAGGTACCGGTGCCCGATCCCTGGACGGATTCCATGACTTCGACCCTGAGCGTGGAATGGGCGATCGGCGGGCTGCGTCCACCTCCCACGGGCCGCCTCTGCCCGTGAGCCCTGGCTCCCGCTCCCACGTGCCCCGCGCTGGCAGGGGTCCGCCGGTTCGGCCGGATTTCCGGGGGGGCGGCAGTTAGCGCCCGGCCATCCGTTTTTCCAAGGGGCGCAGGAGGAGATAGGTCAAGCCGGCCAGGATCGCGGCCAGTTCGAAACCCACATCCACGCCGTGGGGAGGATTGAGCCATCGAGCCAGGGGCCCGGTAAAGAGGCTCTGTGCGGCACCCAGGAAGACACCCAGGAAGCCGGCACCCATGGCGGAGAGGGCGGCCCATCCCCGGGGCAGCGCGCTCCGGGTGTCCCAGTGATCCGGGTCGTATCCCCCCCGACGGATCCAGAAATGGTCAAGGATGAGGATGATGCACCAGGGGCCGAGCCAGTACGCCATGAGAAAGAGGAAGTTCTCGAGCAGGACATCAAAATGGTGGGCGGCGAGAAGGGCAATCGTGACGTACCCGACGGCCCCCAGGAAGGTCCAGACGGCGCGGGGCGTGCGGCGGAAGCGCTGCCCCAGGACCTGCATCGACAGGCCCAGGCTGTAATCGTTGGGGATGTTGTTGGCCACCATGCTGAGGGCCAGCACGGTCAGGAGCACCGTACCCAGAATGCCAAGCGGATGGAAGGCCAGGGCGACCAGCGTTCCGCCGCCCCGAGGGGCGGCGGACTTCGCATACCGGATGGTGGTGAGTCCCATGCCGAGAATCTCGAGCAGGACGCAGGGCAGGAAGATGCCGGCAAAAGTGAGCCCGAAAATGCGACGGCGGGAGGTGTCTTCCGGCTGGTTTACGGTATAGTCCGAGGCGTAGGAACTCCACCCGATGGCGGCGCCGAACACGACCCCGCCATAAGAGATCCAGTCTGCGGCCGATCCTGCGAAGGCGGGGCCGGATGCGAACAGACGCATTTCGGGTGCACAGGTGATGGCCAGGAGCAGGAAGATCGCGGCCATGGGGAGCCAAGCGTAGCGCTCGTAAAGGTGAACGTAACGGTATCCGTAGATGCTCACGACCGTGGTGAGGGTGGCGACGAGGAGTACGCCCCCGGTGATCGGGATGCCGCCGCGACTCAGGCGGGCCAGGATCTGGGCAGCAATGAGCACGCCCACCGCCGACCACCCGATGCAGGACAGGATGTTGAACAGGGCCATGATTTTTGCGCCGATCCATCCAAACGAAAAGCGCGAAATGGTCATCTGGCGCAGTCCGAGCCGTGGTCCGAGGGTGGCAAAAA
>JAJZIH010000005.1:72500-123064 GCA_021810635.1 Pseudomonadota bacterium
TCAACGAATAAAAGGTACTCCGGGGATAACAGGCTGATTCCTCCCAAGAGTTCACATCGACGGGGGAGTTTGGCACCTCGATGTCGGCTCATCACATCCTGGGGCTGTAGCAGGTCCCAAGGGTATGGCTGTTCGCCATTTAAAGTGGTACGCGAGCTGGGTTTAGAACGTCGTGAGACAGTTCGGTCCCTATCTGCCATGGGCGTTGGAGATTTGAGAGGAGCTGCTCCTAGTACGAGAGGACCGGAGTGGACGTACCTCTGGTGTTCCGGTTGTCACGCCAGTGGCAGAGCCGGGTAGCTATGTACGGATGGGATAACTGCTGAAAGCATCTAAGCGGGAAGCCCCCCTCAAGATGAGATCTCCCGGGTCGTAAGACCCCTCAAGGTCCGTTGAAGACGACGACGTTGATAGGCTGGGTGTGTAAGCGCAGCAATGCGTTGAGCTAACCAGTACTAATTGACCGTGAGGCTTGACCATATAACACCCAAGCCATTTGGAGCCGCACACCCGTGCGCCGAAACAACAGATCATTCGTTTTGCCTGGTGACTTGAGCGGGCGGGAACCACCTGATCCCATTCCGAACTCGGAAGTGAAACCGTCCAGCGCCGATGGTAGTGTGGGGCTTCCTCCATGTGAGAGTAGGTCGTTGCCAGGCATCTTGACTGTGACCCGGCCGGGTCTTCCCGGCCGGGTTTTTTTTCGAAATGAATCATGAAACGCGTTCCACGATTCGTTTGCGGAGGGCCCCTGGCCGGCAGTCCAGGGGTGAACGGAAGGAGTGGTTCAACCGTTGCCTGACCCAAGGACCACTTTCGGTGATCGAGGACTGCGGGTCGTCCCGCTTCACCTCAGGGCCTGGAACGTGTCCATGCGTTTGGAACATCTGGGGTCATGCGATGGGCGAGCCGGTGGGTGGAATTACGGGTGGTGTCGTCTTCTGTATGGACGGATGGATCCAGGCGGCGATGGGGGGCGTCGGCGGCTTCGGGGTGATGTCCAAGGGCGCAGAGGATGGGCGGCGAAGGCGTCATCGAGTGGGAGAGCGCGTAGTGGCGCGCGTGGCAGCGACAGTGCCCTCAGGCACGCCAGCCGAAGTCATCCAGCCGGCACACACTTCGCCTGGCGATGTCCCTGGTTGGACCCGTGGAAGAACGGCTGGTTGTGAGCGCGGGTGTCCGCGATCTCATCATCGTCCATACGGAGGGCGCGCTTCTGGTTGTCCACCGGGACCGTGTCGACTAGGCCAGAGGCCACATCTCCGGCCTCAAGCCGGCGGGTCACGTGTCCACGCTGCGCCACCGTGACGGCCACCGAGCCCTCGGGTGTCTCGGCGAGCGCCGCCTTTTCCGGTGTTCCGGAAGGCAGGAGTTCCAGGTCACATTGGCAGAGGGGGCTCAGGCGCTCGACCGGCTACGATCCGTGCATCCGTTCGAGAACGACGGCCCAGCCGAGCAGTCCGCTCGGACCATGCACCGGGTGCGGCAGGGGTCCCACCGCACGGAAGTCTTGTGCCGTGAGGGGACTTAACCAATCGCGGATTTCTGAATCCGTCCGGGCTGCCCGGATGAGTTCACGGGTCCTCTGGGCGTGATCCTCGACCGTCCGGGCGACTTCCGCAATCTTGTTCCGGAGTGTGGCCGGGGGGAACTGGCCGATCCGGCTCAGGGTATTCCGCACCACGCCCCCCACACTCTCGTACATCTGCGGTTCCACGGAGACGGCCTGACGCTCGCGCAGGATCCGGTTCAGGGTCGCGAAGGAAGCCTTGAGCCGTGCCCGTTCGGTTTCCGTCGTGCCGATCAGGCCGAGCTCCGCCTGGAGCAGGCGGTCGGCCAGCGGGAAATAGTCCAAGGTCAGCAGGGCTTCGATTTCAGTCTGCTGCCGGGTAGCCTGTGCGGTGGTCACGCCCTCGCGGGCGTGACAGAGAAAGGCGAGATGTCCCCGGGGGGCCAAAACGCGGCGGCATTCCTGGAGCGCCCCCCGGGTATCGGTGTATTCGATGCCGTACTGGCTGATCACGGCTGTAAAATGGCCATCCGGAAACGGCAAAGATTCAGCGGAAACCCCGTTCCTAAACCGGATGCGCCGCACCCATTCGGCATGACGGTCGAGCCAGCGCACCGGGTCGATCCGCGCCCGGTCCACGGCATCGATCGCCGGAGTTCCGCTGGCGCCCCCTGAGAAAAACCGGCAGGCCATGATGGCCAAAGCCCCGTTGCCACAGCAGAGGTCAAGGATTGCGGGTGGCGACCGGAAGCCGGCAAAGACGCGGTGCCAGTGTTCGACGATGGCGGGTTGGTACTGGCGTTCTCCCTCGCCCCCACAGGAAGCCAGGCGAGGACTTTGCCAATAATGCTCCCAGGCTTTTTCTGGTTCTGTCATAATCGCAGGTCTCGATGGCGACCGGCATCCCGCTTCAGTCTACCCCGCGTCCGGGGAGCCGGGTCGCAGTCCGATGGGAAGGATTACCCCTCTGAATATTCATCGCCATCCCGTCATGTTCAGGTACTGATCGTGGAACAGTCGGCCTCCCGCGTACTCATGATCCGTCCGGCGGCCTTCGGGTTCAACCCGGCGACCGCCGCGACCAACGTTTTCCAGTCTCCTTCGGACCGGGAGGATCTGGTGGAGGGGGCCCGTCGTGAGTTCGACCGGCTGGTCCGTGAGATCCGGGACGCCGGTATCGATGTGCTGGTGGCGGATGACGGCCCGGATCCTCCCAAGCCGGATGCCCTTTTCCCGAACAACTGGATCAGCACGCACGCCGAGGGCTCAGTCGTACTTTACCCTCTCGAGGCCGTGACCCGGCGCCCAGAGCGACGGGGCGACATCGTCCTGATGCTCAAAGCCCGCTTCCAGGTCCGCCGGGTGATTGATCTCTCGGGTTTCGAGGCACGCTCAGGCTTTCTCGAAGGGACGGGCAGCCTCGTGCTTGACCGGGTCGGTCGGCGTGCGTACGCCGCCCGCTCAACCCGGACCGGGCCGGATCTGGTCCGTCACTGGGGTCTGCTGATGGGTTACGAGACCTGGTGCTTTGAGACCGCTCCGGTCCGGGGCCTTTCGCCCTACCATACGAATGTCCTCATGGCGATCGGCACGCAGTGGGCGGTCGTGGGATCCCCGCTCATCCGTGATCCGGCCATGCGAAAGCAGATTCTGATGCAACTCCGAAAGGACGATCGTGCCGTGGTCGAACTTACCCCCGGACAGATCGAAAACTTCGCGGCCAACCTTCTTGAACTCGAAACCCCGGCAGGACCCGTGATCGTGGGATCGGATCGGGCGTGGTCGGCGTTCGCGCCGGACCAGCTCCGGCGGCTCGAAAGCTGCGCCCGGATTTTGTCCGTCCCGCTCGAGGTGATCGAGTCGGTCGGAGGGGGAAGCGCACGTTGCATGATCGCGGAACTCTTCCTCCCGCTGGGACCAGACCCGGGACGGAGCTCCCTGGGAGCCGATCCCGGACCCTCCCGCTCCGAAAGGGCCGCGTCCGGTCAGGCTGGGGGAGCGGTGCCCGGCCCCCTCTCGAGCTCGTCCAGATAGTCGACCGCCCGGCGCAGGTGCGGGATCACGATCGATCCTCCGACCACGAGACCGACCGACAGCGCCTCGTGAATGGCCTCCGCCTGAAGGCCGAGATCATGCACCCGGTTCAGGTGGTAGCGGATGCAGTCGTCACAGCGAAGCACCAGGGAGGCCGTGAGGCCGATCAGTTCCTTGGTCGGGGTATCGAGTGCTCCGGCCTCGTAGGTCTGGGCATCCACCGAAAAGAACCGCTTGATCACCCGGTTGTCGAGACGGGTCAGGCGCTGGTTCATCCGGTCCCGGGTGGCCTCGAAATCCTGGCGTTGACTCATGGTGGTGAAGACTCCGGTTTGGCCTCCCGGCCGGGAGGCGGGGAGCGGTTGGCGGCAATCCATTAGAATAACCGAGTTGCCGAGTCAGGAAGGCCACATGGTCCGATCGAGCCCCATTCTCATGTGCCCGCCCCGGCACTTCGAGGTGAGTTACCGCATCAATCCCTGGATGGAGCCCGGTCACGTGGTCGTGGACCGGGATCGGGCCCAGGCGCAGTGGCATGCGCTCCGGGAACTTCTGGCCCAGTGGGCCGAAGTCGTCGAACTCGAGCCGGCCCCGGGTTTCCCGGACATGGTTTTTACGGCGAATGCCGGTTTGGTTCTCGGCCGCCGGGTGGTCGTGAGCTGTTTCTACCACGAGGAACGCAAGGGCGAGTCACCCTATTTCCTGCGATTTTTCGAATCCCGGGGCTTTGAGATCGAACCCCTGCCGGAGTCCATTTTTTTTGAGGGGGCGGGAGATGCACTCTTCGACCGTGGCAAGCCCAGGCTCTGGGCCGGATCGGGCTGGCGCACGGATCGCCGCGGACATGCCTGGCTGAGTCGGATCCTCGGCTGCGAAGTCCTCGGACTCGAACTCGTGGATCCCCGCTTTTATCACCTGGATACCTGCTTCTGCCCCTTGAACGACGGCTCTCTCCTCTACTACCCCGCGGCCTTTTCAGAGGATTCCCAGCGCCTCATTGCAGCGCACGTCCCGGCCGAACAGCGGGTTGCGGTCGAGGCGCAGGATGCCCTGAGCTTTTCCTGCAATGCCGTCAATATCGATCGGGTGGTGGTGCTCCATGCCGCGTCCGCCGCATTACGGAAAACCCTCGAACAACGAGGGTTCTCGATTCGTGTGACCCCACTCGACGAATTCCTCAAGGCGGGCGGTTCCGCCAAGTGTCTCACCTTGAAGCTCCACGAGGAGTTGGCCGTTCCCGCCGGGAAGAGCGCCCCCTAGGGGGCTTTCGAATCCGGAACTTTCCATGGCGAGAATCGTTCTGGCCCTGCTCCTCTCCTACCTCTTGGGATCCGTGCTGGCCGGTCCCCCGATCGCCCGGTTTTTGGGACGGGATCTTCGCCAGGCCGGCAGCGGCAATCCGGGAGCCACCAATGCGGTACGGCTGTTGGGACGCCGCGTGGGGGTTGCCGTTTTGCTGTGGGATGCCGGCAAAGGGTGGCTGGCCGGCCTGTTCATCCCGCTCTGGCTTGCGCCCCATGCGATGGGCTGGTTGCCGCCGTGGACGGTCTTGGCCGCCCTCCTGGGGCATGTCTACCCGGTTTTTTCCCGTTTCCGCGGCGGCAAGGGCGTGGCGACCTTCCTCGGCGGCACGTTCGCCCTGGCTCCTCCGCTCGTCCTGCTCGGCCTCTGTGTTTGGAGCGCCCTTCTCTACTCCACGGGCTACGTGGTCCTGGCCAGCACCGGTTCGGCCGTGGCCGTGGCCGCGCTGGCCTGGGTCTGGCCCGGAACGTGGCCCCGCCTCCTTCTGGGCAGCTATGGAATCCTGTGCGTCCTGATTCTGGTCTGGCGTCATCGCGCCAACTTCGGACGGCTGGTGCGGGGGACGGAACACCGGTCCTCGCTCCGCTGGAGGTGGCGGAAGGATCCCCGTGCGTGATCCCAAACGGCTGGCGGAACTCGTCGTCCGGCTGGAGGATGGGGAGTGGCATGCGGGACCCGAACTCGCGCGCGGGCTCGGCATCAGCCGGGCGGCGGTTTGGAAACGTGTGGAGGTCCTCCGGCGCCTAGGGGTTGATGTGGAGCCGCATCATGACCGGGGCTACCGGCTCTCGACCTCGATGCGAGGACTTTCCATCGAGAGGATCCGGGACGGACTCCGCTGCCCGGCTGGCTGGGAGAATCTCGGGATGGAACTCTGGCCCGTGACCGATTCGACCAACGAACGGTTGCTCGGGGAAGCCGACCATTCCCGTCCCCGGGTTGGTTTCGCCGAGTACCAGACCCGGGGACGCGGGCGGCGGGGCCGGAGCTGGGAAGGAGCCTATGCGGCCTCGCTTCTCGTCTCCTTCGGGATCCCGTTCGCCCTCGCCCCCCCCGACCTGCAGGCCCTGGGACTGGTCAGCGGGATCGTGGCCTGCCGGGCCATCGGACGCGCCGGCTTTCCCGTCCCCGGCATCAAATGGCCCAACGACCTCTGGTATGGTGCCGGCAAGTTCGGCGGCATTCTGGTCGAGCTCGCGGGTGAGGCCGAGGGACCTCTCTGGTGCGTGGTCGGTTACGGACTCAATATCAGGCGCGCTGCCGTGCCGGCGGACTCCGCACTCACCGGCACCGTCAGCCTCGAGGACGTGGCTCCGGGGCGGAGTTGCGACCGCAACCGGCTGGCCGGATACCTCATCGAGGAGCAGGCCCGCGCGACCGATCTTTTCAGGGAACGGGGGTTTGCCCCGTTCATGGAGGAATATGCCCGGCACGACATCCTCTACAATAAGCCGGTTCTGGTTCTGGAAGGCCATCCCGTGCGTCGTGAGCGGAGCGGTTGGGCGCGTGGGGTGCGGGCCGATGGGGCGCTCTGGTTTGAATCCCCGACTGGCCGACGGGAGGCCTTAATGGCGGGCGAGGTGAGTCTACGACTACCAGCACAATCACCCTGATCGATTTCGGCAACACCCGGCTCAAGTGGCAATGCCGCCGCGACGGGGTGGTGAGCGGGTCGGGTGCGGCCGTTCACGGGCACGGCTCCCGGCTGGAGACGATCGTCGGGACGATGCACGAGGCGGGGGGGGATTGGGGCAGGGTGTGGATGGCGAGCGTCGTCGATCCCGAGACCGAGAACCGGCTGGTGCACCTGATTGAGGCGCGCGCCGGAGCCGGAGTCCCGATCGAGCGGGTCCGGGCGCGGGCCTCGGCCTGCGGGGTGCGTTCCGCCTACGAGGATCCTCACCGGCTCGGGGCCGACCGCTGGGCGGCCCTGGTCGGCGCCTGGGCACGAACCCGGTCCTCCACCCTGATCCTGTCGGTCGGCACGGCAGTGACCTGTGACGCACTGGACGGGACGGGACGCCATCTGGGAGGCCTCATCGCACCCGGCAGGATGGTTTTGGCCCGCGCCTTGGCGGAGCAGACCGCGCGTCTGCCCGAGATCCGCCACGCGGGTGAGCGGCATTGGGGCCGGAGTACCGAGGAGGCGATCGCCAATGGGATCGCCGTCATGCTGGATGGGTTTGTGGAAGAAATCGATGGGCTCATGGAAAACGGGCACGAGGTTCCTCCGCGTCGGCTGCTCACGGGGGGTGACGTCGATGGTCTGGGCGGGGCCGTGCGGTCCGGGTGGGAGTGGGTCCCCAGCCTGGTCTTCGACGGGCTGGCCTGTCTCGCGGACGAATCGTGAAAACCGTTTTTTTTGGACTGGGTTCGGTGGCCCTCATCCTTTTCCTCTACTGGCAGTGGCATCTCCCTCGAGCCGCCCATCCGCACCTCGAACGGGTATCCCTGACGGGGCCGACCCTCAGGATATGGGAGCCGGGCATGAAGTTGCCGGAGAAGGCGGCCCATCCGGTGATTCCCCCTCGTGTCCCCCGTCATCCGGGTCCCCCGTCCCCATCCGTGTCGGGGCCCCCTCCGCCTCCGGCGGGACCCGCGATCCGGGCGGTCGTGGTCCAGGCCAAACCTCCCCCTCCGGTGCCTGCCCCCGCCCGGCCGGTCTGCCGCCTGATCGGCTGGTTTCCGGATATGCGGATGGGCCGGAGTTACGCTGGCCACTGGCATTTCCGGAACTTCCGGCTGGAACGCCATGTCCGGATCCTCCATCTTTACCGCGTCTACCTGGTGGCTCGCACCCCGGCTGCCCGGAACCGTGTTCTCGCGCACCTTGAGGCCTCGCATCTGCACGGGTTCTATCTCATGAACAATCCGAGCGATCCCGAGGGTTATTCGGTCGGGGTTTACGATGCCCTGTCGGGGGCATTCCAGCGACGGGAACAACTGTTGCGCCGGGGCTTGCACCCCCATCTCGAGATCAGGACTCACAGGCAGTTGCAGGTCTGGATCACCGTCACGACCCGCAAAACGCCCACGTCAAGTTGGCATGAATGGCAAAACACGCCCCTTCACGTCGGGAAATGTCCCCGCCAGGTCCATCCGGATTCTCGCCCGCCGGTTTAAAATACCAAGGAGTAACCAGCTGGATGCGGTTTCTGAAGATGCCGGGATAGCTCAGCAGGTAGAGCAGCGCATTTGTAATGCGTGGGTCGGCGGTTCGATTCCGTCTCCCGGCAGAGTGAGCTCCCACCCTGCTCAAGTGGGTGCGCTTCCGGCCGATACTCGCGGTTTGCGGGCGGTTTTCGGAGGGAACCCCAAACGGAACTGTCCGCTGCGGCGATTGATTTTGCGATTCAGCCATTTCTGGCCCGAGGGCCCTGCCGGGCTACGACAATGCCGGAGATTTTCCGGACGCGGAGACGTGATGCGTTGGGGAGCCGCCACCGCGCGACCCAATGCCAACGGGTCCCTGTGGGTCCCGCGGACCCGATCCTGATGGTCTGACGCACCTACCGGGCGAGGATCTGGCACACATTGAGCGACAGCGGGAAGACATCGCCCTCGCCAAACAGCGGGGCGCCTCCCGGGGGCCACTTCAGGGTACATAATAGGGTCAGGTGGTGTCCACCGACGATCCGAGAGCTGGAGGGTCCCATGTCCACATCCTCCCCATCCATTCGATCCGCTTTCTTTCTGGCCAGCCTGCTGGCCCTATTTACCCTGGCAGGCGCACGCCCGACCCAGGCCGCCCGGCGCCCGGTCGGAGACGGGCCGGAGTTCGTCTTCCCGTTCGCTCCGGAACTCACCGTCTACTGGTTGCCCCGGGACAGGACCTTCGTGTATTACCGGAACGGCGACTATTTTCGCTGGCAGGGTGGACACTGGGTCCATGCCGCGTACTCCGCCGGACCTTGGGAACCGCTTCCCCCGGGTTTCGTCCTGCCCCGGGTGCTCGACTCCGGCCCACCCCCACCCATCCGGACGAGTCGCGCCTATTTTATCTGGTGGCGCCTGCACCATCCGCACTGGTGGACCATCTACCATGCCGATCTCAGTCATTACCGGTTCTGGAGAGAAAAGGCGCCCGCATCCCGGGAGAGCGGTAGCCGGTTTGGGGTCTACGCGGTCGGAACGCGACCCCGCTCCGGCTTCGTCCTGACCCATCCCGACTTGTACCTGAATCTGCCCCGCCAAACGATTGGGACGCATCACCTTTCAGACCGTTACGACCGGAGCCTACGGAGTCGGTCTGAAAGGACGCACCCGTGGAGCCCATCGGGACACTTTGGCAATGAAGGTGGCTATACCCGTTCCTGGAGCACGTATCCCACTCCTTGGTCGGCGCTGATGCTCGAGGGCGGGTACGGCAGCCCCCGGAACGGGTTCCAGACCTGGTTTCCGGGACTGAGGTCAACCCCAATGCTCGAAGGGGTATTTGCCAATCCATGGACTCGTTACGGATGGGACCCGTGGGTTCAATCGTTCGGAACTTGGTACGCTCCGGGAGAGAATCAGCCGCTCAGCCCCTGGGTCGGCAATCCTTTATTTGCACCCTGGAACGCTTTCCCCTATTGACTGTCTCTTAAATAATGCAATAATGACTCGGTTACCTCTCTGGGAGCCCAGCGATGGCACGACCCAAGGGATCTGCAGAAGTGATTGAGGCGCGGCGCCGTCAGGCGCTGCGGCTGCTCGACGAGGGTTATTCGCTCGGAGAGGCCGGGCGCATGACTGGGAGTGCGGCCAGTTCGGTCATGCGTTGGCGTAATGCGCTGGCGCAGGACGGGGAGCAGGGTCTGAAGGTGCGCGTGGCGTCCGGTCGACCGGCGACCCTCAGCGACAGCCAGCGTCGTCAGCTCGTCAGGAAGTTGCTGCGCGGCGCGATCGCGAACGGCTTTGAGACGGAGCTGTGGACCGCCAGCCGGGTCGCCAGCGTCATCCACAAGTCTTTCCGGGTCCGTTTCCACCGTAGCCATGTTGCCCGACTTCTGCATGATCTGGGCTTCAGCTGCCAAAAGCCCGAGCGGCGCGCCGTGGAGCGCGATGAGAAGCGCATCGAGCAGTGGAAGCGTCGGGACTGGCCGCGGGTAAAAAAAACGCTGTGCGGCTGGGTGCCCACATCGTCTTTGCCGACGAATCCGGCTTCATGCTGATCCCCACCGTCCGGCGCACCTGGGCGCCGGTCGGACAGACCCCGATCATGCGTCACCGGTACAACCACGCCCGCATCTCCGTCATCGGCGGCCTGGCCATCAGCCCCAAGCGCAGGCGCCTGAGCCTCTACTTCCGTTTGCATCCGAAGAATATCTCTCACCAGGAGGTCTACGATTTTCTCTGGTACCTGCTCAAGCATCTGCACGGACCAGTCATCGTGATCTGGGACGGCGCCTCGATCCACACACCGAGCCCGAACTCCGACCTCGCCGCCCTGTGCGCACGCTATCCGCACCTGCATCTCAAGCGTTTGCCGGCCACTCCGCAGCTCAACCCGATCGAGGCCGCTTGGCACCATGCCAAACATCCCTTGGCCAATGGCGGACCGGACAATCTTCAGCAGCTTGGCGTTGACCTGCTCAAGAGTCTGCACCAGCTCCGCCGCTCCCAACGAAATCTGCGCGGCTGCATCAGCCAATCCGAACTTCCCCCTTTTTTGCTCTGAACATTGCATTACTTATGAGACAGTCAGTAAAGCAAAAGGTGCCGTAAACAAAAGGGCCATCGATGAGGCTGAGTCCTACCTCATCCAAGCGAGCCTTGCTGCCAATAAGTGAAGTGGAGTATCGGCGGTATCGTTAGGTACAAAGGCAGAGCACCGGCACCAGCGCTAGCACTGCGCAAATGCATCAAGCTGTGACGCGGAGGATGAGCGGATGGAGGTGCTTTTGAATTGGCCCCCCCGCATCCGGTCATCCCTGTAGCTATCAATAAACCCATTGCCCAATACAGATGGCGTTTATTCATCTGAATGCCCCTGCAAAAAGCACGAAGGTTATAAACTGAATCTGGAGTTTACGACCTGTAGACTTGGAAACCGTGGCGTGGCAGCGCCCCAAACCACCAGCAGGCCCTCAGGCCGGCTGGTGATAAGGCCAAAGCGAAGGGGTTGGGTGGGGTGAAGAGTAAACAGCGTCAGGAGTCGGACGGTCACGCCGTCTGAGGCTCTATGGTCGACGAAATAGATAATCTCATGCTGGAACACCTGAAACGCTTTCAGATTGGGCAAGACCGCATCGAGAAAAAACTCGATGCGGTCATTGGCCGCTTGGGAAATCTTGAAATGAGCGTGGCTGGTATCCGCCGTGATCTGGCTCATCAACTGCCGTTCCGGAAGCGTCTTCGATAAACCGACGATAGCCGCCAGTTCATCGCTGGCACGTTCGCCAGCCCCTTTGGTTCCAGCTTGTGCATGCCGCCGCCCGCACTGTAAGATTTTGCGACTGGAAGCGGTTGCGGACGATCTGCGCCATTTCGTCGTAAACCTGAACCTTCTTCATCTCAGAAACTTGCTCGCCGGTCGCTTCGCTTCCAGTGGTGCGAAGCTAATGAGCAACCGTGACCCGGTCGCTTCCGCCAGACGCTCCAACGTTTGCATCGACGGGTGCGTGCGCCCGCTTTCCAGGCGCGCGACAACGGGTTGCGTCGTGCCCATCCTTCGGGCCAGCTCCTCCTGCGTCAGGCCGGCGCGGTTGCGCACATCCATAATGACCTCTGCCAGGACAAACTCCTCCTCAAGTGCATCGTAAGCTTTCTTGTACTTCGGCTCTTTCATCCACTTCTTGTGCATCTCGGATATGCGTGCCATTGCTTACACCTCCGTCATTGAACCGATTTCGCGCGGGACAGCGCCAAGTCGATCTCACGCCGCGGCATCTTCTCCGTTTTCTTCACGAAGACCCGGACAATCACCACGCGCCGGCCCACAGCCGTCACGTACAGCGCCCACGCAATTCCGCTGCGGCCCTTCAGCCGCATTTCCCCAATACAGCCTTCAATATGCTTCACGTGCGACTCGCCCACACGCTCCAAGCCCTAGTCCTCGATGAGCTTTGCGATGCGCGCCAGCCTTGCCTGCATGTCTTCCGGCAAGGCCCCGACCTCCGCATCAACGGTTTCATTCAGGGTCTCGACCGTCCAACTCATGCCTATTTTATACCAAAAAAGATATAACACGGGAACCCCCCGTTACCTTCGTGGGAGGGGGTCTGGGGATGACGACGCCGGGGATGATCGTGGGCGGGTTCTTCGTGGCTGACGAACCTTTCGAACCTGCGGTTTGCCAACCCCCCTCCTCTACCGGGGCGTTTTGCGTTTTCTGCGGCGTGACGCACCGGCTGGTCGCTTCGGCAAGCGCTTCTTTTTCTCGCTGAGCTGCCCCAGGAAGTGCCGTGCCGTGACAATCCGCGTGCGCTGAAATGATCCGAGTGACAGCAGATCGTGCTTATCGCCGGTAACCAGTACCTCGGCTTCCCCGGCCTGCGCCATCGCCAGCAGAAAGTTGTCCGCGGGATCGCGCGATGCGTCGACGGCGGGAAGCTTCTCGATGAGCACCGCGAGGAGCCGCAACTCGTTGTGCATCGCGCCCGCGGCGGCCGGCTCGATGAAGGGTCGCAGGTGCGGGTGGCGCGTCACGCGCCGGAACTCTTCCATCTGCTCCTCGCTCGTCAACAGTTGGAAGCGCCCTTCTCGCCAGGCCTGATAGAGCCGATCGGTCAGGCTCCCCGGCGTCAGCAGTGCGCTGCAGAGAATGTTGGTGTCGAGGACCACCCGCATCAGCGCTGGACGGCAAAGCGCTCGGCGCGCACCGTCTGCAGCGCCTCATGGATCGCGGCTTCGATGTCGGCAACGGGTACGTTGGCGTTGCGCGACTTGGTCTGAGCCACGGTCTGATCGAACACGCGCCAGCGCACGGCCTCCTCAATGAACTTGGCGAGATCGCCTTTCTTCATACCGCGCTGCGCCAGGAACATGCGCACGGCCATATCCGTGTCATTGGAAACCCGGACGGTCCACCTCACCGGCTGATTCATGGTTACTCCCATCATTGCGTCTAGACGTCTAAGCGTCAGTGTACACCCGGACGGTGCGGCGCGCGGCAGGCATCTGCAAGAGTCCCCCTTCAGGCTCATGTCACATTGGAAAAGGCTGCGGGAGTTGCCCCCAAACCGTCTTTGTTGCAAAATGGACGAGAGCGGGCGAACGGTGAAGTTCCCGTTGCCGGCATCCAGATCCTCACCTCCAGCCACCCCAGGGCCGATGCGCACCAGACGTGAACTCGCCAACGCAATCCGGGCACTTGCCATGGATGCGGTTCAACGGGCCCAGTCGGGACATCCCGGGATGCCCATGGGCATGGCCGACATCGCGGAGGTCCTGTGGAACGATTTTCTGCGGCATAACCCGGCGAATCCGCACTGGCCCGACCGGGATCGCTTCCTCCTGTCGAACGGCCACGGGGCCATGCTCCAGTATGCGTTGCTTCATTTGAGCGGCTATGACCTCACCCTCGAGGACCTGAAGCAGTTCCGCCAGCTGCACTCGAAAACACCCGGGCATCCCGAGTATGGGCTGACCCCGGGGGTTGAGGCCACGACCGGGCCTCTGGGCCAGGGGCTGGCCATGGCCGTCGGGATGGCCCTGGCCGAAAAGCGTCTGGCGGCCGAGTTCAACCGGCCCGGTTGCCGGCTCGTCGAGCACTGGACCTATGTCTTCGCCGGCGACGGCTGTCTCATGGAAGGCATTTCGCACGAGGCGGCTTCGTTGGCCGGAACGCTCGGTCTCGGGCATCTCATTGTTTTCTATGACGACAACGGAATTTCGATCGATGGCCAGGTCGACGGCTGGTTCCGTGACGATACCGCCGCCCGCTTCAAGGCCTACGGCTGGCATGTCACGCCGACCATCGATGGCCAATCGGCAGAGGCCATCCACAGGGCGATCGAGGAGGCGCGCAGCGTGTCGGAACGCCCGAGCTTCATCCCCTGTCGGACCCTCATCGGCTTCGGTGCACCGGACAAGGCCGGCACTGCTGAGGCGCATGGGGCTCCACTCGGGGAGGAGGAAGTGGCAAAGGCCCGCCAGGCGCTGGGATGGAAAGAACCACCCTTCGTGATTCCCCAGGATATTTACGCCGCCTATGACCGGCGCGCCCAAGGGGCCGCGTGGGAGGCCGAGTGGGAGGAGCGGTTGCAAAAGTGCCGGCGCGAGACGCCCGACCTCGCCCGCGAGTTCGAACGCCGGAATGCCCGTCGTCTGCCGGATGGACTCGAATCCAGTTTTGCAGAGTGGATCCGCTCCGCCCGAAGCGGTCCGCCCCGGCAGGCGACCCGCAAGGCCTCGCTCAAAGTGCTTGAAGCCATGGCTCCCCGTCTTCCCGAACTGCTGGGCGGATCGGCCGATCTCAGCGAATCGAACGCAACCCTCTGGCCCGGAGCCCAAGTAGTGGATCGGGCGCATCCTGCGGGCCACTATCTCCATTGGGGTGTCCGCGAGTTCGGCATGACCGCCGCGCTCAACGGAATCACGCTGCACGGCGGTCTGCGGCCCTTTGGCGCCACGTTCCTCGTGTTTACCGACTATGCGCGCAATGCCATCCGTCTGGCTGCGCTCATGCGGATCCCCACGGTCCTCGTCCTGAGCCATGATTCGATCGCGCTCGGCGAGGACGGGCCGACCCACCAGCCCATCGAGCAGCTCGCGAGCCTCCGGCTGATTCCGGGACTGGTTCTCTGGCGTCCGGCCGATGCCGTGGAATGCGTCTACGCCTGGCGCTCGGCGCTCGAGGAAACCGGCCATCCCACCCTGATCGTACTGACGCGGCAGGCCCTGCCGCTGCTTGAACGGCCGCCCGACCGCGAGGCGGAAATCGCCCGGGGAGGCTATATCCTCTCGGAACCGGAAACCCCGCCGCAGCTCGTCCTGATCGCGACCGGCTCCGAGGTCGCCTTGGCCTCTGCGGCCTCCCGGAAGCTCGGCGAACTCGGCGTCGCGGCCCGCGTGGTTTCGATGCCTTCGGTCGAGGTGTTCCAGGCCCAGGATCCGGCCTACCGCGAATCCGTCCTGCCCCGGGCGCTGCGTCGGCGCCTGGCCATCGAAGCCGGTGCACGCGAGCCCTGGTACCGTCTCGTCGGAGAGGAGGGGGCCGTGCTCGGGATCGACCGCTTCGGGTTGTCGGGACCCGGCGAGGCCGTCTATGGAGCGCTCGGGTTCAGTGTCGAGGCGGTGGTGGCGGAAGCGCGCAACCTCCTTGGGGCCTCATGAACGCCACCGGGATCCGGGATTCCACGAGGGGGGGTGAAATGACCGCACGGGTAGCCATCAACGGGTTCGGACGGATCGGCCGCAACATCCTGCGCGCCTTCTACGAGATGCCGCGTTATGCCGATCGGTTTTCGATCGTTGCGATCAACGATCTCGGCCAGGCCGGGATCAACGCCCACCTGGCACGGCATGACTCCGTGCACGGACGCTTCCCCGGCACCATCGAGGTCGATGGGGAAAACCTCGTCATCAACCGCCGCGACACGGTTCGGGTCGTGAGCGAGCGGGATCCCGCCCGCCTGCCCTGGCGGGAACTCGGCATCGATCTGGTCTTCGAATGCACGGGGCATTTCGCGTCACGGGCCAAGTCCGAGAGTCACCTCAAGGCCGGTGCCGGCAAGGTGCTGATTTCCGCCCCGGCCGGCCACGACCTGCCGACCGTCGTCTACGGCGTCAATCACGGCATCCTCCAACCGTCCGACCGCATCGTCTCCAATGCGTCCTGCACGACGAACTGCCTGGCCCCTCTGGCCCAGGTTCTCCACCGGGGCATCGGCATCGAACACGGTTTCATGAATACCGTCCATGCCACGACGAACGACCAGGTTCTGCTCGACGTCTATCACACGGATCTCAGGCGGGCCCGTTCGGCACTCCTGTCCATGATCCCGACCAAGTCCGGGGCGGCAGCGGCCATTGGCCAGGTGATTCCGGATTTGGATGGCCGGTTGGACGGCTTTGCCATCCGGGTCCCCACGGCCAACGTGTCGATCGTGGATTTCACCTTCTGGGCCGCGCGTGAAACCACGGTCCCGGAAATCGACCAGCTCATGCGGGAGGCGGCCCAGGGCGACCTGAACGGCATCCTGGCGGTCAACGACCAACCCCTGGTCTCCATCGATTTCAACCATGACCCGGTTTCCTCGACTTACGATGCCGGCCTGACCCGGGTGGCGGGACGGCTGGTCAAGGTACTCGGCTGGTACGACAACGAGTGGGGATTTTCCAACCGGATGCTGGATACGGCGGCCGTCATGATCGCGCTCGGCGGTACCTGAAATGCGCCGGATGGCGGACTGCGAGCTCCGGGGTCGCGTGGTCCTCCTGCGGGAGGATCTCAATGTCCCGATGGACGGAGGGCGCATCACGAATACCCGGCGGATCGAGGCCGCGCTGTCCACGATCCGCGAGGCGCTCGGGGCCGGTGCCCGTCTCAGGTTGCTCTCTCATCTCGGCCGCCCGCAGGCGGGTCAGTCCGATCCCGCTCTCTCCCTGGCGCCGGTCGCCGCCTACCTGTCGCAGGCGCTGGACCGTCCGGTCCCCCTCCTGCCCTGGACCGAGGCGGTCTGGAGGGAGCCTCCGCCCGAAGCGGGTGAACTGGTTCTCCATGAAAACATCCGTTTTCTACCTGGCGAGCGCGAAGATGACCCGGAACTCGCCACCCGCCTCGCGGGCCTGTGCGAGCTCTTCGTCATGGATGCCTTTGCTACGGCGCATCGGGCCGAGGCATCGACCCACGGCGTCATTCTCAAGGCCCCCGAGGCCTGCGCCGGACCGCTCCTAATCCGCGAGGTCGAGGCCCTCACCCGGATCATCGAGGCGCCGGAACGGCCTCTCGTGGCCATCATCGGCGGCGCCAAGATCTCCACCAAGATCGATCTCTTGAACGCGCTTTTGGACCGGGTCGACGGGCTGATCCTGGGGGGAGGGATCCTGAATACCCTGCTCTACGCCCAGGGATTCCCCGTCGGGCAGTCGTTATGTGAACACGATGCGGCCGATCAGGCGCGCAACTTCCTCGCCGTGGCGCAGGCGCGCGGCAAGGAAATCCCCATGCCCGTCGACGTCGTCGTCGGACACCTGCCGATGCCCACCTCGGAAGCCGATGTCCGCCCGATCGACAAGGTGGCCTCGGACGAATGGATTTTCGACATCGGGCCCCGCACGATCGCCCGGTACCGGGCCCTCCTGAGTCAGGCGAAGACCCTGCTCTGGAATGGCCCGGTCGGCGTTTTCGAATACGACCAGTTTGCCCAGGGCACCGAAGCCATTGCCCGCGCCATGGTCCAGAGCGGGGCGTATACGGTGGTCGGAGGCGGGGACAGCCTGGCTGCCCTGGACCGCTGGGGACTGGCCGACCGGGTTTCCTATTGCTCGACGGCGGGTGGAGCCTTCATCGAATTCGTGGAGGGACGGCCTCTGCCGGCACTCGAAGCGCTCCGGGAGAGGGGGGGCGGACCATGATCCGCCGACGGACCAAGATCATCGCCACGGTCGGCCCGGCGAGTGCCGGGGAGGAGACACTGACGGCGCTGGTCCAGGCGGGCGTCGACCTGTTCCGGCTCAATTTCTCCCATGGCAGTACGGCCACGCTCACCGAGTGGGCGCACCGCATCCGCCGGGTGGCGGAACACTGCCAGACCGAAGTGGGACTCTTGGGCGACCTCGCCGGACCCAAGATCCGCATCGGACGGTTTCAGGACGGCCCCGTTGAGTTGCGGAGCGGGGATCGATTCACCATCGATCCGTTGTGCCCGGAAGCGGAGGGGAACCGGGAACGGGTCAGCGTGAGCTATGCCCGGCTGCCCAGCGACGTCTCCCCCGGCGACCGCCTGCTCCTGGCCGATGGCCAGATTGCCTTCCGGGTCGATTCGGTGGTGGGCACCGCGATCCACTGCCGGGTCGAGACCGGCGGGGTTCTGTCCGACCACAAAGGCATCAACCGGGAGGGCGGGGGACTGTCCGCCGACGCGCTCACCGACAAGGACCGTCGCGATATTGAGGTGGCGGCAAAACTGGGGGTCGACTATCTGGCGGTTTCATTCCCGCGCGATGCCGGAGACATTGCCCAGGCCCGCGGCCTGCTCGAAAAGGCCGGGGGGCAAGCACTCGTGGTGGCCAAGATCGAGCGCAAAGAGGCTGTTGAAAATATACGGTCCATCCTCTCGGAGGCCGATGCCATCATGGTGGCCCGAGGCGATCTCGCGATCGAGATCGGCGACTGGGAACTCGCCGGGGTGCAGAAGCGGCTGATCCGTCTTGCTCTGGAAGCGCGCAGTGTCGTCATCACGGCCACCCAGATGATGGAATCCATGGTGCTGAATCCGGTGCCGACGAGAGCCGAAGTGCTGGATGTGGCCAATGCGGTGCTGGATGGGACCGATGCGGTCATGCTGTCGGCGGAGAGCGCGGTGGGACACTATCCCGTCCGCGCGGTCGAGGCCATGGCCCGGATCTGTTTGGGTGCCGAAAAAGACGTCATGGGCTCTAGCTCCCTCGAACTGATGAAGGCCGATGAACGCTACCAGTCGGTCAATGAGTTGATTGCCATGGTGGCCGTTCATGCGGCCAACCGGTTCCCGATCCGGGCGGTGGCCACGCTCACCGAGTCGGGGACGACGCCCCACCTGGCATCCCGCCCGCGTTCCATGATTCCCATTTATGCCCTGACCCGCCATGAAAGCACCCGGCGACGGGTCACCCTGTTGCGGGGTGTGTATCCCGTCTCGTTTGATGTGCTGCATGCCAATCCCGACCATGTGCTGGACGAGGCGGTGGCCACCCTGAGGGCTGTGGGAGCGGTCGAACCCGGGGACTTCGTCCTGTTCACGAAGGGGGATTCCGAGGGGCTGGCCGGCACGACCAACCTGCTCAAGGTCATTGAAGTGCCGCGCTCGGGATCTGCCCCGGATGCGTGCTAAAATTCAACCATCCCATGAATCGGAGGATAGACGGCGATGAAAGTGAAAACCCTGCAATTCGGAAAGTGGCTCGGTCTCCTGGTTCTGCTGGCCGGGTTCGTGCCGGTCATGGCCCGGGCGGCTGCCGTGCCGAACCCCGCGATCAAGTCCCTCATGAACACGCAGGGCTGTTTTGCCTGCCATGCCGTCGACATGAAGATCGTGGGTCCCGCCTACGCCTGGGTCGCCTACCGCTTTGCCCACCGGAAGGGAGCGGTCGCCATGCTGGCCCACAAGATCATGGCCGGCGGAGCGGGTGAATGGAACCCGTGGACGGGCGGAATTGCCATGCCGCCCCATCCCACCCTGACCCTGGCCCAAGCGGAGGCCATGGCGCGCTGGGTCCTGGCGCAGAAGCCCATCGCCCCGCCCAAGCCGGGCTAAGGCCAAGGGCGTGGGAGCGGGCGGGCCGGTCGGCCGGAGGTCCGGACTCGTCGAGACCAGCCTCGCGGCCGGGCGCTGGTTGCTGGTCCCTTTCTACGCGGGCCTGCTCCTCGCCATCCTCTGGCTCCTGGTCGTGTTCCTCTGGACGTTCTGGCAAGGCCTGGGGTCTGCCCTGTCGGCGGCGGATGTCTCCGGTCCCCTGCTCTGGATCCTGCGTCTCGTCGAACTCGCGCTGGTGGCCAATCTGGTTGCGACCGTGGCCCTGAGCAGCTTCGGGAGCTTGGTGGCCCGCCGCCACGGAAACGATCCCGTGGACGGATCCACCCCTCCCGGGTACGGGGACGAGAGCCGCCTCAAACCCAGGCTTTTTTCCTCCATCGCAGCGGTCGCCGCCATCCAGCTCCTGGAAATGGATCTCCGGCTCGACCGCTTCTCAGCCCGCTCCATCGGCTGGAGTCTGGGGATCCTCCTGGCCTTCGTCCTGACGGGGCTCGGGGTGAGCTGGATGGACCACGCGCATCGACGCGGCGGTTCCTGACCGGGCCATCAGGTCGGCAACCAGAAACACCGCATCCGGTGCCGGCGACAGGAAATGCGGGGCGATGCGGAGAAAGCGCTCCGGATTGTCCGTCACGTAATATTGGGGCTCCGCTCCGAGTCCGGATTCTCCATCCGCTCCGGTGGCGAGCAGCCCCCGTTGTCGCAGCATTTCCGCCACCGCCACCGCCGTCGTCCCGGCCGAATCCACGATCGGAGTGCCGGAGGGCACGAGACGGGAGAGGAGGGGGCTGAAGGGCGGGAAGTGGGTGCAGCCGAGGAGCAGGCAGTCGGGGCGTGCGGCCGGGACCGCGAAGAGCGGATCGAGATAGCGGCGCAGGACACCTTCGGCCTCGCCCCCGGTGAACCAGCCTTCTTCCGCCAGGGCCACGAGGATCGGGGCCGCCTGGGGAGTGCAGCGGATGGTGGGGCAAAGTGACGCGAGGGCGCGCGGGTAGGCGCCGGAGCGGATCGTGGCCTCGGTGGCGAGGAGCGCGATCGATCCCGTCCGGCTGTTCCGGACGGCCAGTTCGGCGCCGGGGCGGATCACGCCCACGGTGGGCAGCGGGGCAAAGGTCCGTTCGAGCCGGTCGAGAGCCGCGGCGGTGGCGGTGTTGCAGGCCACGACGAGGAGCTTGATCCCGTGCCCGACGAGGAAGCCGGCTGCTGCGAGTGCTTCCTCCCCGATGCGGTGCGCACTCTTCGTGCCATAGGGCAAGTGGGCGGTATCCCCGAGGTAGAGATAACGCTCGTCGGGCAGAAGACGTCGCAGGGCGTCCAGCACGGTGAGCCCGCCGACCCCCGAGTCGAAAATACCGATGGGATCCTGGGTGCGGGGGACGACGCTCACGGGGGTTGGAATTTTCCGTACGCCACCTCTCCGGCCGGCCGGGTGTCATTCGGGATCACGGGAATGTGCCGTGCCGGATTCGGGGCGGGGAAGGCGGGCTCCTTCTGTTCTGCCCGCCCCCGATCGATGCGCACCAGGGTGTCGGGCAAACCGGGCTCCTCGAGGAGGATCTGGGGCTTCATGCCGTTACCGGTCGGTGCCGTATCGAGATGGACCATGCGGCCTCCGTGACCCGATCGGTGATCGGCTAAAATAAAGAGAGGCATCCCCAATCGGTCAGTCCCAGCCCTCGGGAAGGCATCAGGTCCGGGGATGGCCTCGCTCACATTTTACCCGGGAGCGGCGCGGAGCATCGCATGATCAGGCCAAGGTTGCGTTTTGCCTGCGGGATTGCGGGCGCGGTTCTCGTGGGACTCGCGGGCGTGGCGCTCAGCTTTGAGGCCGCCTGGACCGGGAGCCCAGCCCGCGAGTCCGGGGTCCTCGATCTGCCCGGACTGGTTCACCCGGTCCGGATCGACCGGGACCGGCTGGGCACACCCACCATTGAGGCGCGCGATGCCGATGACGCCTATGAAGCTTTGGGCTTTCTCCAGGCCCAGGATCGATTTTTCGAGATGGATCTCCTCAGGCGGGCGGCTGCCGGTAGACTCTCGGCTCTGTTCGGCCGCGCCACGCTGGGTGCCGACCGGCGGGTTGCCCCCTTCGATCTCACGGCGGTTGCCCGGGCGGCCTACGCAGCCGCCCCGCCCCAAGAACGCCGCCGCCTCACCGCCTTTGCCCGGGGCGTCAATGCCGGACTGCGCGACCTGCCGCACCGACCCTTCGCCTATGCGCTTTTGGGCCTCCGACCGCAGCGCTGGCAGCCCTGGGACAGCTATCTTGTAATCGGTGCGATGTACCTGGAGCTTCAGGATCCGGACGACCGCCGCGCCCAGAACCTGGCGGTCCTGCGCCGTCTATTCCCCCGCCCGCTCTACCGCTTCCTCACTGCGCCCGGTAATCGCTGGGATGCCCCCCTCGAAGGCCCTCCCTTCCGGGTGCCGCCCGTGCCCGGTCCTTCCGTCTTCGACCTCCGAAAGGTTCCCCCCGCGCATTTTGCGCAAGGGACGGGCGGGGGGGGGCGCATGACCGACCCCGCGCGCGCCCTCGCGGGCAGTAACGGCTTTGCCGTTTCCGGTCGTTTCACCCGTTCGCATGCGGCGCTCTTGGCGAACGACATGCATCTGCATCCGTCCCTGCCGCCCATCTGGTACCGGGCCGAGATCCAGTTCAGGACCGCAAAAGGACAAACGGTACGGCTGCTCGGCGTGACGCTGCCGGGCGTGCCGGCGCTCGTGGTCGGAACCAACTTCCACGTCGCCTGGGGGTTTACCAATACGGAGGGGGACTGGGTGGATCTCATCCGGCTCGTGACCGTTCCGGGCCATCCGGACCGATACGAGACGCCGGGCGGCAGCCGCCGCATCCGCGTCGTGAAGCGGTGGATCCCGGTCCGGGGGGAACCCGCCAATCTCCTGACGGTCCGACGCACGATCTGGGGCCCCGTCATCGGCCGGACCCCGGGCGGTACCCTTCTGGTCTCCCGCTGGGTCGGGGAAGACCCGAGCGGTTACCGCATCGATGCCGAGCGTGCGCTGGAGACCTCGCGGACGGTGATCCAGGCCATCCGGGCCGCCAACCGCCTCGGAATCCCCGAACAGAACGTTGTCGTGGCCGACCGCGCTGGCCATATCGGCTGGAGCGTGGCGGGGGCCATCCCGCGGCGTGTCGGGCACTGCACGAACCCCCTGCCCCAGTCCTGGGCGCGCGGCCAGTGCCGGTGGCAGGGCTATCTCCGGCCCCGGTCCTATCCCCGGATCATCAACCCCCCGGGCGGGTTCGTCTGGACCGCGAACCAGCGGATCGTGGACGGACGAGCGCTCCGCCTGATCGGGGATGGAGGTTACGATCTCGGGGCGCGTGCACGCCAGATCCGCAACGATCTCCTCGCTCTCCATCCCCCCATCACGGCCCGGGATCTCCTCGCGATCGAACTCGATGACCGGGCCGTTTTTCTCCGGCACTGGCAGGAGCTTCTGGTGCACCTCCTCACCCCTGCCGTCATCGACAACCACCCCCGGCGGGGCGCCCTCCGGCGGATCGTCAGCCACTGGCTACCTTGCGCCTGCCGTCGCTCGGTCGGCTACGACCTCGTCTGGACGTTCCGGAAAATCGTGAAGCACGCGGTCCTTTCCCCGTTTTTCCGCCTGGCAGAAAAGGCGGATCCCCATTTCAAGAATCCGCTCGGCGCCACGGCCGAAGGTCCGGTGTGGGCGCTCGTCACCCGGCGGCCCCACTGGCTGCTCGCTTCCCGGTATCCCGACTGGTCGGTCTTTTTCCGGCGGGCGATCGACCGGTTGATCCGGCTCCGGTGGCAGGCGGGATCCGGCTTCCGGAAGGACACTTGGGGGCGGCAGAACCGGATCACGATCGCCAACCCGTTGGCGCAGGGAATCCCCTGGATCGGTCCTTGGCTTCTCGACCTGCCGCCAACCGAGATTCCCGGTGATGCCAATATGCCCCGCGTGCAAACCCATGCCCTGGGCGCCTCCGAACGGATGGTGGTCGACCTCGGGCATCCGGAAAAGAGCCTGTTCGAGCTTCCCGGCGGGGAGAGCGGCAACCCGGACTCGCCGTTTTACGTCGATGAGTTTCCGGCTTGGCTCCGCGGTTTGCCGACACCGCTGGCCCCCGGCCGCGCGCGCGCGGTCCTCCTCCTCCGGCCGGAACCCCGGGGAGCACGGGCTGGCCCCTCCCGCCCGCTTCGGGTAACCCGGATTTTCGGATGAAGAAGGGGCGCGTCCGATGGCGCTCACCACGCGCTTCGGAGGCGTCCCTCACCCGGTTCGAGACCGGTGCGGTGGTTTCGCTGGGGACGGTGTTGTCCCTGCGCATGCTGGGTCTCTTCATGATCTATCCGATCTTTTCGCGCCTGGCCGACCACTACGCCGGGGCCACGACGTTGACGATCGGGCTCGCCCTCGGCAGCTACGGGCTCACCCAGGGCGTCTTCCAGCTGCCGTTCGGATGGCTTTCGGACCGGTGGGGACGCAAGCCGGTGATCGTGGCCGGTCTCCTCCTGTTTGCGCTGGGGAGCGGGATCGCGGCCCTCGCGACCAGCATCACCGGACTCATCGTGGGCCGTCTGATCCAGGGTCTCGGTGCCATCGGCTCGGCCACGCTCGCCTTCATCTCGGATGTCACGCACGAGGAACACCGGGCGCGGGCCATGGCGGTTGCGGGCGGGTTCATCGGCCTGTCCTTCGGGCTTGCGATCATCCTGGGACCGCTTCTCGCCGAGCGGATCGGATTGGCGGGAATCTTCTGGCTGACCGCGCTTTCAGCGCTGGGGGCCATGGTCCTCGTCCTCGCGGTGAGGCGCCCCGCCTGGGCGCATCCTCCCACAGCGTCCCGCATCCGTCCGGCGCTTCGGGCCGTCCTTCTGCAGCGTGACCTCCGGCGGCTCGATTTCGGGATTCTCATCCAGCATGCGGTTTTGACCAGCCTGTTTCTGATCCTGCCCGGCCTTGCGGGCCGGGTGCTCGGGATGGACACGGCGGACAGCTGGCTGCTCTATCTGCCCCTTCTCGCCGGAGCCTTCGTCCTGTCGTTGCCGTTCGTCGTTTTGGCGGAGATCCGGGCAGCCTTTCGTCGCTACCTGCGGATTGGAATCCTCGTGGGCGGGATCGGGCTCGCCCTGCTCCTCGTCGTCCCGAACTCGGCCGTGGGGTTGGTGGCCGGGCTCGGGCTCTACTTCGGGGCCTTTACTCTGCTGGAGGCACTGCTGCCTTCATGGGTGTCGAGGGTGACCCCGGTGGGGTTCTCTGGAAGTGGTCTTGGGGTCTACTCCAGCTGCCAGTTTTTGGGGATTTTCATCGGGGGTGTGGCCGGCGGTCTCGTCTGGGCCCGCGCCGGTGTCCAGGGCGTCCTGGTTCTTGACCTCGTGGCCCTCGCCGCGTGGTTCGTCGTGAGCTGGCCGATCGCCCCGGTGAGACGGTGCCGCACATGCGTGTTCAAGCTTTCGCACCGGCCGGATGTCCGGCTGCTGCAGGCCCGCCTCGCGACACTCGACGGAGTGCTCGACTGGCGATATGCGGAGGATGAAGGCCTGCTCTATCTCCGCCTCGACACGGCGGTCCCGGTTGATGAAGGGCTCGGGTTGATCCGGGAACAGTTCGGGTTTTGATCGGGGACCGTCGATCTTGGTCCACCCAATTCAATCACTTAGCCTTTGCGGGACGCGACTCTGGATTGAGGCTCAGGAAATGACCGATTAGCGGGTGCAAAAGCCGGTCCCACCCCCTACAATGACGGGGTACGCAGAGAATTCAGGAGAACGGCATGGCCAGTCGAGGCGTTAACAAGGTGATTCTGGTGGGAAACGCCGGGGCGGACCCGGAACTGCGGTACCTGCCTTCGGGCGCCCCGGTCGCGAACCTGCGACTCGCGACCAGTGCATCCTGGAAAGACAAGCAAAGCGGGGAGCGCGAGGAACGGACGGAGTGGCACCGGGTGGTCTTTTTCAACCGACTGGCGGAAATTGTCCGTGACTATGTGCACAAGGGATCCCAGGTCTATGTCGAGGGGAGCCTCCGGACCCGGACCTACGAGAAGGACGGTCAGACCCATTATTCGACTGAGATCGTGGCCAACGAAATGCAAATGCTGGGCGGACGTGGCGGTGACGCCAGCGGAGCGCCAGCGGTGAAGGAGAGGGCTGCCAAGGGGACGGCCGATGACCCACCGGCCGCGGAAGCCCCGGTTGATGAGCCCTTGGACGACGATATTCCATTCTGAAAGCGGCCACCGTATCGACACGACGACATCCGTCGTTGTGCATCGTTCTGGTGGATGTTCGTGCGGTCAGTGGTTCCACGATCCCGTGATCGCCACGGGGAGCGAGACCGTCCTGACCGCATAGGCCCACCGTCCTGACTTCCGCCAGATCCGGACCAGGGTGCCGCCGGCGCCATCGCTGACGTCAATCGAACGACCTGTCGCACCGAGTACGGCGTCGAACGGGCCGACTCCGGCCGGGATCGGCCGGAGCGCACGTCCCCGACGCGTGTCGATCGGGGTGAGACGGTTCGTGGCATAGTCGGGGACGTAGAGCATCCGTCCGGATCTCGAAAGGGCCGGAGTCCCGGGCATGAGACCTGCGGGGATGGGGGGCAGGAGCCGGCGGGGCCCCAGCTCGACCGGAACCACCACGTCTCGGGCGGATTCGACCACATAGAGACGGCGGCCGCGCGGCGAGAGGACCAGGGCCGAGGGGGAGCCCATGACCGGAATCGGAACCCCCACCGTCCGGGTGGCCACCCGGACCGGTACGATGGCGTTTGCCCCCCCGTCCGCGACGTAGAGGTGTTTGCCGTTCGGGCTGAGCGCCAGGGCGTCGGGGGCCGCGCCGATTCCGATGGAGCCCCCGGGTTTCAGGGTGCGGAGGTTGAACGGTTCGAGGTCGTTGCTGCCCGCATTGGCGACCCAGAGGATCGACTGTCCGGGATCGACCACGAGCGCTGAGGGGTTCTGTCCGGTCGCAAGGGTCGCGATGACTTTCTGGCTTCGGGTATCGATGACCGAAATCGTGTTCGATGCCGAGTTGGCGACGAAGAGCCGCCGTTCACCCGGGCCGAAGACCGCGGAGCCTGGATTGTTCCCGACCGCGATGCGGGGACCCAGGGCCCCGTTGTCCGGATTGACCGCGACCACGGTATTGTCGGCATTGCCGATGCTGTAGAGGAGGGGGATGACGGACTGGGGCCCGGGGACGATCCGGAGCGGGATCGTCAGTGTGGGCAGACGGGCCCCCTGGGAGGTCTGTGCCCGGACGAGGAGATCGTAGTAGCCGGGGCGGAGCTTCTCCGGAATCCTCACGGCCAGCCGGACCGTCCGGCTCTCTCCTGCGTTCAGCGCCGCCTGCCCGCCCCTGGCCCGAGGGTTGAAACCGCGCGGTGCGGCGAGCGACCACCGGATCACCGTATGTCGAGTCGCGTGTCGTCCCGAAAAGCGGAACCCGATGTGGGCCGTAGCGCCCGGCCGCAGGACGTATTGCCGACGGACGGCGGCCAGACGGATACGGGTTGCGGGCGGGAAATGGACGGGACCCGCGGCGAACGACGGGGGCGCATCGTCGGACGCACTTCCCCACCGGCGGTTGGGAGAGGCGCCGAGCGTGAAGCGCAACGTGACCTGCCCGGTTTCGGGGAGTGCGAGCCAAGTGCGTCGGTCCGGCCTCCCGTCGATCGTGAGGGAGTGGATGTAGAACCGGGTGGGGCCCGCGTCCGGTGCCTCGATCCGGATCCGAAGTCCTTGGGGAGAGTCGAGTCGCACGCTCCGGAACAGGGGACTCCCGATGTCGAGGTCGCGCACGGACGGGTTTTGCGGATAGAGTCCGATGGCGCTCCAGACGTACCAGGCGCTCATGGTGCCCAGATCATCGTTGCCGGGCAGACCGGCGGGGGTCGGCAGGTAGAGGGTGGTGAGAGCCCGGTGGAGAACCGCCTGGGCCCGCCAGGGAGCCCCGTCGGCCAGGTAGACCCAGGGGCTGCCGATGGTGGGCTCGTTGCCAAGCCAGGCATAGGGTTCACTCTGGCCGACATTGAGGTGGGTGAAAAAGCGGTTGAGCAGGAGACGGGTGGCCCGCCGCCCGCCCAGACCGTGGATCAGGCCGGCCAGATCCTGCGGCACCATCCAGGTGTACTGTGCTGCGTTTCCTTCCTGGAAACCGCTCTGTCCATTGTCCGTGAGCGGCGTCTCGAGGAAGGCCCCCTCCCGGTTCCGCGGAAGAATTTCGTGTGCGGCCGTATCGAGGAGATGGGACCAGTTCATGGAACGCCGGAGGAAGCGCTCGTCGATTCCCCTCTGTCCGAGAGCTTTTGCCAGCCGGGCGATCGAAAAGTCGTCAAGCGAGTATTCCAAGGTCTCCGAGGCACCGTTCGGCACCGGAGCCACCGAGGTGGTGAGGTTGTGGGCGACGTATCCGCGCTTGAGGTAGGAGGCCAGTCCCGGCCGTTCCACATACCAGCCCTGACCCGGAGGGCCGTGGGTCACGGTGGCCCCGCGCACCATGAAGCGGAGCGCTTCCCGTGCATTGAATCCGCGCGCCCCGAAAGCATAGGCACCGGCCAGGATTGGGTCGGCCGAATCCCCTCCCATGACGCCGGTATAGCCGTTCGCGAGCGGCCACTTGGGCAGCCAACCACCCTGGGCGGCATCGCGGACGAGCGATTGCATCATCTCTCCTGTCCGCCGGGGAACGAGAAGGGCGAGCAGGGGAATCTCCGTCCGGTAGATGTCCCATCCCGAAAAGTTGGCGTATTGTGCCTGGCCGTGCGCCAGTTGATGGATCCGTCCGTCGAAGCCGATGTAACGGCCCGTGGCGTCGCTGAAGAGGGTCGGCTGCAGGAGCACGTGATAGAGCGCCGAGTAAAAGGTGATCCGCGCGCTCCGCGTGCCCCCTTGGATCCGGATCCGCCCGAGCAGACGGGCCCATGCATTCCGGGCCGCGCGCCGCACCCGGACCAGGCTCCAGGTGCGGGCCCCGGCCCGGAGATTGGCGAGCGCCCCCGGGATGCCGACGTAGGAGATGGCCACTTGGACCTTGACCGAGCGGGATACCCCGGGGGAGAACGTGACCCAGCCGCCCGAGCCGGGCCCGTTGACGCGGGGTACGCCGGGCTGGATCCGGCCGTCGGCCCAGGTGCCGGAATGGTCGATCGGGTGGTTGAAACGGGCCACGAAGTAGACCGTGAACCGGTCCGGCATGCCGCAGAACCCGCCGCTCGTTGCCGATCCCACGACTTCCCGGCGGTTCACGACCCGGAAGAAGGCTCCGGTGACTCCGGCCTGATCCGAGGAGACCTTGAAGAGCAGGTGCTGAGCGGCCCCTGCGGGAAAGACGAAGCGGCCGAGTCCCGTGCGGCGCGTCACGGTGAGTTCGGCCCGGACCGCGGGCTGCCCGAGGCTCACGGCGTACCAGCCGGGATGCGCCTGTTCGGTCGCGTGGGAAAAAGGTTCCGACTGGGACCAGGGTTTCACGACGGGTCCGGTGGTCGGGAGGATGTCGATGTCGCCCATGACCGAGCAGCCCGGTCCGCTGAGATGGGTCAATCCGAAACCCAGGATCCGGTGATCCGGGTAGTTGTACCCGCCACCGGCCGGTTCGGAGGGCGTGTCCGGGCTCCACTGGATCATGCCGAAAGGCCGGCTGGCCCCGGGGTAGGTATCGATCGGCCCGCCCTGGGGTGTGCCCGAAGTGCCGACGAAGGGATCCACGAGGCGCCAGGCGGCCAGTCCGGCGGTCCGGTGGGCGGATCCGGACGGTGCCCGGTGGGCGGAAGCTCCGCCCGGCGCGAGCACAAACAGGAAGGTTCCGAGCAGTACGGATGCATAACGAAGGCATGTGGGGAGGGGGGTGCGGTTTGGCATGGGGACCCTCGTCGGAGACGGATGGATGGGCGCGGCCCCAATCCCTGGATCCGGCGGCCTCCCCGACTTGCGCCGGGGTATCGGAAAGTGTAACGCTAAATGCCGATGGCGTCCGGAGCCTTCGCCTGAAAAATTCTCCGGGCTCGGGTATTGTGAAAAGACCCCGTCTGTCGGCTCCCACGTGACGACCTCCTCCTCCCACCAGCCGAACCGTGTCGCGCCGATCGGCGAGCGGCAGGCCCTGATCGTTCTCACCGTCATTTTTTTCATGTGGGGCTTCATCACGAGCCTGAACGACATCCTGATTCCGCACCTCAAATCCCTCTTCGACCTCAACTACGCCGGGATCATGCTGATCCAGTTCACTTTTTTTGGGGCCTATTTCGTGATGTCCTTGCCCTCGAGCTGGATCGTGGGACGCTTGGGATATCCCGCGAGCATGGGATCGGGACTCGCCCTGTCCGCCCTAGGAGCATTTCTTTTTGAGCCGGCCGCCCTCTGGGTGTCGTATCCGTGTTTCCTGGCCGCGCTCTTCATTCTGGCCAGCGGCATCACGCTGCTCCAGGTTGCCGCGAACCCCTACGTGACCCTCTTGGGTTCGCCGGGGGGCGGGGCGAGCCGTCTCAATCTGGCCCAGGCCCTGAACTCGCTCGGCACCACGCTGGGTCCGGTCATCGGGGGGGTGCTCATCCTGGCGGTCCCGACCGTCGCTCCGGCACTCCGCGCCCACTGGTCGACCCTCCTCGACCAGGCCTACCGTCTCAAGCAGTCCTCCCTGGTCGAGGGGCCATACCTCGGACTGGGGCTGCTCTTGGCCCTGTTCGCGGTTGGCGTGTTTCTGCTTCGGCTGCCCGCCCTTTCCGGGGCCCGCAGTGCCCGCCTGCCGGTCGACCTGCTCCGGGAGGTCTTCGAGGATCTGCCCCGTTACCGCCACCTCCTCTGGGGCATGCTCGGGATCTTCCTCTATGTCGGAGCGGAGGTCACGATCGGCAGCTTCATGATCAGCTACATCTCGCAGCCCCGCTATGGCGGTATTCCGCTCGATCGGGCGGCGCTCTTTGTCTCGCTGTACTGGATGGGCGCCATGTGCGGGCGTTTCATCGGTTCGGGCATCCTGCGCCGTGTGGATGCCGGACGGCTGCTCGGGCTCTGTGCCATCGTCAATGTGCTCCTCGTTTCGACCACCCTTTTGGCCCGCGGCGATCTCGCGGTCGGGACCATTGTGGCCACCGGATTGTTCAACTCGATCATGTTCCCGAACATCTTTGCCCTCGCGATCGCCGATCTGGGCCCGCGGACCGCCGAGGCTTCGGGTCTTTTGGTCATGGCCATCGTGGGCGGCGCCGTGATTCCCCTGATGCAAGGTTTTCTGGCCGACCGGATCGGGATCCATCACGCCTACCTCCTGCCGCTCGGCTGCTATCTCTACCTGGTCTTCTATGGTTTCCGTGGTTCCCGCGTCGTCGAGGCCGAGAGTCCCCGGGCGCTCACGGCAGGGCTGCCCGGTGGCTAGGGTCGTCTGTTTCGGGGAGGCCCTGATCGACTTTGTCTCTGAACCGGAAACGAGCGGCGGATTGCCGGCCTTCCGCCAGCACGCCGGCGGAGCGCCCGCCAACGTGGCCGTGGCCGTGGCCCGCCTCGGGGGGCGGGCGAGTTTCGTGGGAGGACTCGCCACCGATCCCTTCGGGGATTTTCTTTTGGAATCCCTCCACCGCGCCGGTGTCGGGACCGAAGGCGTGGTCCGCGAGCCCGCCGCACGGACCGCTTTGGCCTTCGTGTTTCTGGATGCCTCCGGGGAGCGCGGATTCCGTTTCTATCCGGAATCCGCAGCGCACCTGGCCTTCCGGCCGGGCGATTTCAGGAGCACGGATTTCGGCCCGGACATCCTGTTTCACGCCGGATCCAATACGCTCACCGTTCCCGCCAGTGCCGAAACCACGCTGGGTGCCCTCGAACGGGCCGGGCGGCAGGGATCGCTCCTCAGTCTGGATCTCAACTGGCGCCCCGCCCTCTGGCCCCCGGGAAGCGATCCTTGGAGTTTCGTCTGGCGGGCACTCGAATGCGTGCATCTCGTCAAGCTGTCCCGGGAGGAACTGGAATGGCTGGCCGAAGACTCCGGCGGCGAGGATGCGGTGATCGCGCGCCTGTTCGCCCAGCAGGCGCGCCTCGTCGTCGTGACCGACGGCCCCCGCCCCCTGTGCTATTTCACCGCTGGCGGCAAAGGGTGCCTCCCGGCCTGGCCCGCCCAGGCGTGTGACACGACGGCGGCCGGGGACGCTTTCTGGGGGGGGCTCCTCGGCCAGCTCGCGCGATCAGGCAGTCTCCGGAACGGCCTCGAAGCCTGGCTGGCCGGGCGCGAGGTGCTCGAAGAGGCTCTCCGGTTCGCGGCGGCCTGCGGGGCGCTTGCCGTGACCCGGCCGGGATCGTTTGAGGCCATGCCACGCCGGACGGAGGTCGAGGCGTTCCTCGAAGCCCACGCGTGAACCTTCGGCCCGATTTCCGCTCTCCGATCTTCCTGCGCGACCACATCGCGCGGACGCTCGCCTTCTATCGCCCGGTAGTCGAGGATCCGGAAGGCGGGTTTTTCCACTACTTCCGGGATGACGGGACGGTTTACGACCGCCGGCACCGCCACCTCGTGAGCAGTACCCGTTTCGTATTCAACTTCGCGCGGGCCTTCCGGGAATGGAAGGATCCCCTGGATCTCGCGCTCGCTCGCCACGGGCTCGAGTTCCTCCGCACCGCCCATCGCGAACCCGACGGGTCCTATGTCTGGACGCTTCGGGACGGGAAACCGGAGGACCGGACACGCCACGCCTATGGACACGCCTTCGTGATGCTGGCCTACGCCACTGCTCTCGAAGCCGGGATCGGAGAGGCCCGAGACGGGATCGAGGAGACGTGGGCACTCCTCGAGAGCCGTTTCTACGATTCCCATCACGGTTTGTACCGTGATGAGGCCGACCCCGGCTGGCGGTTTTCGGCCTACCGGGGGCAGAACGCCAACATGCACCTTTGCGAGGCGCTGATCGCCGCCCACGAAGCGACCGGAAGGCGGATCTTCCTCGACCGGGCCGCTCGGCTGGCCTTCCGCATGACCCGGGAGCAGGCGGCGCTCGGGGGGGGTCTCATCTGGGAACATTATGGTCCGGACTGGACGATCGACTGGGAATACAACCGGGACCATCCCAAGGATCTGTTTCGTCCCTGGGGGTTCCAGGTCGGTCACCAGATCGAGTGGGCCAAACTCCTGCTCATCCTGGACCGTCTGGATCCGGCCCCCTGGCGGCTCGGACGGGCCCGCGAGCTGTTCGACCGGGCCTGGCAGCTCGGATGGGACGGGATCCACGGCGGGCTTTACTACGGCATCCGGCCCGACGGGACGGTGGCCGACGACGACAAGTATTTCTGGGTGCAGGCCGAAGCCATTGCCGCCTCAGCGCATCTGGCGTGTGCGACTGGCGATGCCCGCTACTGGGAACACTATGAGTCGCTCTGGGACTATGCCTGGAGGGTTTTCATCGACCACCGGTATGGGGCCTGGTACCGGATCCTCACGGCGGACAACCGGAAAATCAGCGATGAGAAAAGTCCGGCCGGGAAGTGCGACTATCACACGATGGGCGCGTGCTACGAAGTTCTGGGCCTTCTGGATCCCGCGACCCCCGTTGCGGTTGAACCGGTCCAACCGTTCGGATAGACTGGATCCGGATCCGGCTGAGGGCTGCGTCCACAGCCGCTGGGGATCCGTTTGACAGGGGTTGATCATGAACGCTCTTATGATGAGGCGGTTGCCGGCCCGGTTCGGGCTCGGGGTTTTTGGGGTGGCGTTTCTGGGCTGGGCATTGGCGGTCATGCCGGCGCGGGCCACCACCCATGTCGGCACCCTGGTTCCCCCGGCGGTGATGTCTCAACTGTCGGCCATTTCACATCAGGGCCTTTTGGTCACGCTCCCTCCCAACAACGTCCTCATGAGCACGATTGCCGGGGGGCTCGTGCATCCCAACCATCCCGCGATCGTGTATGTCGGGGCGGATTACTGCCCGTACTGCGCCGCCCTGCGCTGGCCGCTCATTCTGGCCCTGCTCCGTTTCGGATCCCTGCACGGACTCGAGTTCATGCGCTCGAGCGCGACCGATGTGTTTGCGGACACGGCGACCTTCAGTTTTTACCACGCCCGCTACCTGAGTTCCGTGATTAACTTCAGGGGGTACGAGACCGCAAGCCGGACCGGGCAGCCACTCGTGACGCCGCCCCATGCGGTCCGCTCCCTGTTCAATACCTACGATGCCCCGCCCTTTGCGGTGGATGCGGGCGCCATTCCCTTTCTTTACCTGAATGGTCTCTACATCATTTCCGGGTCGCCCGTCTATCCCGAGATCCTTCATGGTGATAGTTGGTCGGGCATTCTCGCGGCGCTCAGACAGCCCACGAACCCGATCTTCCGGAAGATGATCCCCGAAGCCAACCTGCTCACGGCCGCCTTCTGCCAGGGAATGGCCCATCCGCCCCGCATGGTCTGCGCGAGCCCGGGTGTTTCGATCGCCCGGCACTTCCTGCCCAAGCCCTGAGACGATCAACGCAGGTAGGATGCTCCGTTGAGATCGACCACGGCACCCGTGGCGTATTCGGCGTCGTCTCCCGCGAGGTAGAGGGCCAGGGCCGCCACCTCCCCGGGACGGGCGGTGCGGCCCAGCGGACTCTGGGCGCGAATGGCGGCTCCGCGCGGACTTTCGAGATGGGGCTTGGCCATGTCCGTTCCGACCCAGCCGGGGGCGATGGCGGTCACCGCGATGTGATGGGGGCCCAAGGCCTGGGCGAGGGACTGGGTGAGTGCGTGCAGCCCGGCCTTGGCCGCGCCGTACCCGGGCGCGTCCGGTTCGCCCCGGTAGGCGCCGCGCGACCCCACGTTGATGATGCGCCCGGCAATGCCGCGTTCGGCCATGATCCGGGCACACAGGCAGGCCAAGTGGGCAGGGGCGACGAGATTGAGGTTCACGAGGTCCTCGAAATCGCGGAGCCAGACCGTTTCCGGACTGTCCAGGAGAGGGGTCAGCCGGTAGATGCCGGCGTTGTTGACAAGGATGTGGGGCCCCTCCATTTCAGAGGCGACCTTCCGGATGAGCCGGCGGCGTTCGTCCACCTGTCCGAGATCGGCGGGGAAGAGACGGTGCCCGGATCCCGCGAGTCCCGCAGCGGTCGAGCGGGCCTCTTCGGCACGCGTGTGATAATGAACGGCGATTCGGGCACCCGCACCGGCCAGCCGCTCGGCAATGGCCCGACCGATTCCCCGCGAGGCGCCCGTCACCAGGGCGGTTCTGCCGGTGAGCGGGCCGGTTGCGGATTCCGGAGTTGCAGCCATGGGTGTCGGATCCTGGAGGATTGATGTTGCAGTGTAACGGATCGGTCAACGCCGGCGCGGGTTCGATGAGCGTGAACCGATGAGTCTCGTCATCCCGGCCCGGGGCCAGGTTCGGGCCAGCATCATCCTCCTGCACGGGCTGGGTGCCGATGGCAAGGATCTCGCACCCCTGGCCGAAGCGCTTGACCTGCCGGAATGCCGCTGGGTCCTGCCGGATGCGCCGGTGCGCCCGGTCCGCCTCAATGGCCTCAGGCCCACGCGGGCCTGGTTCGATCTCGCGGCGATCGGGGATGGCATGGAGGTCGATGGGGAGGGGCTCGAGATGAGCTGCCGGTCACTCGAGGCGTGGATCCAAACCGAGGAGGAGCAGGGAATCGACCGGGGCCACATCCTCGCGGGCGGGTTCTCGCAGGGAGGTGCCGTGGTCCTGGCCTGGAGCCGGACGGCCCGGGAGCGCCTGCTCGGGCTGATCGGCCTGTCCACGTTCCTCCCGGCCTTTCAACCGGCTTCGTCCCAGCCAACCCAGTCGATCTTTCTCGCGCATGGCTCCCTGGACTCGGTCGTGCCACTGTCCCTCGCGGAGAACACGCGGCGGTGGCTTCACGCAGCGGGTCACGAGGTCCGCTGGCAGGTCTATCCCATGGCACACGAGGTGTCGCCTCGGGAGGCTGCGGATTTGAGGGAGTGGCTGCTCTCCCGGCTGTCCGCGTCCATGGGGTCGATGAGTCCCGGGCAGTTTCCAGCCAACCCGTGAGGCAATCCTTGACGCATGCGGTGAAGCCGGGTTCTGGATCGGGATTCCCCATGTCCCATCCCCGCCATCCTCCGCCGAAGTGTCTGGGACCGAGGGCCCCTGCGCCGTCGCAGTCGCTTGAAAAGTTGCTCCCAGTTGTTGATAATCGTGGGTCCTCCGTCCAGGACACCCGCTTGATCCACCCCTGCTCTCCAAAGGCGTGCTGAGCGATGAATTTCATCGCGATTCTCGTCACGTTGGGGCTGGACCGTGGACTCCGCCACCTCGAACCCCTCCGGGACCACCGGCTCGGCAGTTGGTATTTCGGGCTGCTCAAGCAGATTCCCGCCGGATCCGCCGATCTCGCCTGGGTTCTCACCGTGCTCGCGGTCATTCTGCCCGCGCTGGGGGTCGACGGCATCCAGCTCGGGCTCGCGTCCCTTTCGCCCGTCCTGGCCTTCATCGCAGCCGTCGTGTTCCTGCTCATGAGCCTGGGTCCGCGTGACGCCTTCCACCTGATCCGGCAGTACCGGCGGGCCGTGGAGGAGAAGAACCATCTCGCGGCCACCCGGCTTGCGCGCCTGCTGCTTGAAGACGCCCCTCCGGCTGGACAGCAGCCCTGTACGGAGGCCGTGGCCGAGGCCCTGTTGGTCAGGGTCAATGACCGGCTGTTCGGCCCCCTCTTTTGGTTCCTTGTCCTGGGGCCCAGCGGGGCCGTTCTTTACTGGCTGTCCAAAAACGCGGTGAGCACCCTCCGCCCGAAGGCGAGTCATGAGACGCCGTGTCCCCATGCCGAGATCGCACGGCGCATCCATGGCGTTTTGGCTTGGATTCCGGCCCATCTCCTGGCGCTGAGCTACGGCTTGGTTGGCAGTTTCGACAGTGTCTGGCGGGTTCTGCGCGAGTATTACCGGGAGTGTGAACTCCGGTTTTTCGAAAACAACGATGCGGTTCTGGCCTGCGCTGGGCGGGGAGCCATCGAGGCGGCCGGCCTGGATCCGGACAACTGCATGGGACGTCTGGATCGTGCCAGTGTCCTCGCGACCCGCGCGCTCGTCCTCTGGCTCGTCGTGATCGGCCTGTTCACGTTGGGCGGGTGGATCCTCTGATCCGAACCGGCAGAGCCGCCCGCGGTTGCGGAATCGGGCCTTGAAACGCGGTTGGCCGCTGGCCGGGGTGCTCCTCGGTTCCGTTCTGTGCGCTGTCCCCTTCCGGCTGGCCCACGGAGCCCCGCCAATCCGGGTCGTCACCCTGTCCCCGGCACTCGCTGCGATGGTTTTCGACGTCGGGGGCGGATCCAATCTCGTCGGAACGGTCCGCTACAGCCGCGATCCCCGGGCCGCCCGGCGCGTACCCCGGATCGGTGATGCCTTCGGGCTCGACCTCTCGCGGATCGTGCTGCTCCATCCGGACTGGGTCTTGGCCTGGAGGGGGGGCACGCCACCAGCCGACCGAGCGGCCCTCGGTAGGCTCCGGATCCCGGTGGTCACGCTGGGCACGAGTCACGTGCGGGGGATTGCCCGGGAGCTCGTGGTGATCGGTCGCCTGTTAGGTCGGCTTCCGGAGGCCCGGCGGGTGGCGGACCGTTTCCTGGCCGCGCTCCGGCGCCTGCGTCCGCCTCGCCGCAGCCGGAATCCGATCCGGGTCTTTTACGAAATTGGACGCGACCCGCTCTATACAGTGGGCAGGAGGCAGATCATCAGCCGGGGCATCGCGCTCTGCGGGGGCGTCAATCTCTTCTCCGACGTCGGACGCCTGGCCTTTCCCGTTTCTCTGGCCTCGGTCCTCACCCGTGATCCCGGGCTCATCGTTGTCGGGCACCGCCGGTCCGTTGCCTTCTGGAATCATTTCCCCGAAATCGCCGCTGTCCGCGATCACGCAGTCCAGGTGATCCCGCCGGATCTCCTGGCCCAAGCCTCGCCCCGTATGCTCCGGGGGCTCCGGATGCTGTGCCGGGACGTCAGGTGGGCTCGCTGTCCGGCCTCCCGCCGGAGGGTCTCTTCAGCCGCTTGTGGTGCCAGAGTTCCTCGCCCCTCCCTTCCTCCCGGAGGAGGACACGGGCGAGCACGAACAGGAGATCCGAGAGGCGGTTGAGGTAACGACGGTTTTCCGCGGTGACGCCCGCGCTGGCGGCGCACGCCTCGCGTTCCGCCCGGCGGCAGGCGGTCCGTGCAATGTGGAGCGCGGCGGCGCTGGGCCCGCCGCCCGGTAGGATGAACTCGGCCAGGGGCGGCAGGGTGGCGTTATGCCGGTCGATGGCCTCCTCGAGCCCGGAGGTGGCCTCCGGCGCGAGGAGGGGGTTCATCCCGGGAGTTGCGATCTCGGCCCCGATGTCGAAGAGCGCATGCTGCACGTTCATGAGAAGGGAGTCGATTTCAGCGGGCAGGGAGTGGCTGCGCACCCAGCCCAGGACGCTGTTCAGTTCGTCGATGGCGCCATACGCCCCGACCCGGGGGTCGGTTTTGGCGACCCGCTGGCCGTCTCCGAGCCCGGTGGTTCCGTCGTCCCCGGTCCGGGTGTAGATCTTGCTCAGGCGATAGCCCATGGTCGCCCCCGCCTCTCGTCTCAATAATGCCAGAGTATGTGGAAAAAGAGTGCCCGGCCCTCGGTATTGTAGCCCGCCACTTCCGTATAGCGGACATTGAACAGGTTGACGAGGCTCCCCTCAAGGCTCCAATGGCGGGACAGGTCGATCCCGGCCACCGCATCCGTCACGACGTAGCCGGGGTCGATCGTGGTCGTGTACGGGGAATCGGGCCGCGGCCCTGAGGCCAGCCATTCGAGACCCGCGTATCCCCCCGACCACGCGTAATGCAGGGCGGTGGTGAGAGAGCGCTTCGCGCGCCGCGCCAGTTGCTGTCCGGTCGCGAGATCCTGCGGGTCCTGAAGGACCGCTTCCGCGCGGATGCGCCACGGGCCGAACCCGACTCCGTAGGTGAGATCGATGCCGCGGATCCGGGCCTGGTCGATGTTCTCGTTGATGCCTTCGGGATATTGCGCGGTCGGTCCGAGGTAGACGATGAGGTTCGTGATCGTGTCCTCGAAGAGGTCGATGCTCCCGTGGCCGAAGCGCCCCATCTCCTGGTGAAAGCCGAGATCGACCTCGTGGGAGGATTCCGGCGCCAGGTTGGGGTTGCCCCCGAAGCCGAAGCGATCCTCCGCGCTCGGAGCCCGGAACCCGCTGCCCCAACTGGCGGTGATCCGGCTGGAAGGGGTGAGAAAGACCGTGCCCCCGAGGTTCCATTCGTTGTGGGCTCCGAAACTCTCGTTGTCGGAGTGTCGCAGGGTGAAAAGCAGGCGGTAGCGTCGCCAGTGCCAGTCGTTTTCGGCGTAGACGGCCCGGCTCCAGGTGTGGGCGTCGTAGGCCGTTCCATAGACCAGGGAGGCCGTCCGTTCATCCTCAAGAGAGAGCCCCGCCGTGACGAGGTCGGTCCCGCTCAGGATGAAATTATTCTGCCAGTCGGCCGCATAGCGGCGGGTCAAGGCGAAGTCGGGTCCTGCGTTCTGGTCCAGGGCATTTTCATAGCGGCTCAGGAGAAGCTCGCTCGACCAGCGGGAGGTCAGCCGGTCCGTAGCCGCAAGGCTCAGGATGCGGTCGTTGTAATCCTCGCTGGCCGGCTCCAGGTTGAAGTCGACGTAGTCGCTCTGCCCCGTCGATTGCCACTGCCGGAGTTCGAGGTGGCCTCCGGGAATCCTGAAGCGGAGAAAGGCATTGAGGGTCGTGTTGGTAAATCCGGCGGAAAGAGGGCTTGCGGTCTGGGGCGGAAAGCCGTCGGTCTGCTCATGGGACACGTCGACCCCCCCCTGGACGGTGGCATTCCCGTCCGCAAGGCCTGCGCTCTCGTCAGTCGTCCGGTAACGACCACCGCCCACGCTGACGTGGGCGTGGAGCCGGTGGGTCCCGCCCCGCGTGATGATGTCGATGACGCCGCCGATCCCGTCCGATCCGTAGAGGGCAGCGGTCGGTCCCTCGACGATGACGATGCGCCGGATGTCGCCGAGCATGAGGTTCTGCAGGGGTGGTTCGCCGATGTTGCCGCCGTTGACCTTGACCCCGTTGATGAGCACCAGGGTTTGGGCGCTGTTGGCGCCCCGGATGAAGATCGAGGCGGGCTGTCCAGGGCCGCCCGTGGTGGCGACGTCGAGGCCGGCGTAAAAGCGGAGCAGTCCCGGCACCGTGGTGGCGCCACTCTGGCGGATCTGCTTGCGGGTGATGACGATCGTGGGCTGGGGGATGGCATCGAGCGGCAGCGGGGTCCGGGTCGCCGTGACCACGATCGGGTTGAGTGGATAGAGGGTTTTGGCCCGGGCCGCGAGCGGCACCAGTCCGAACAGGAAGAGGAAGGGGAAAAGGCGAAATCGCAGGGACATGGTCAAGTCTCCCAGGCTTGCACGCCCGCAAGCCGGTGGTCGGGTGGACCGGTGCGGGTGTGGAGAGGAGAGCTTGAACAGGCTCTAGTCGCCCACCGCGACGCCGGAGAATGTTTGCCAAAGGCCGGTCTCCGGGCTCGCGAGGGTCCTCGGTTGAGGAGGGGCATGACCTTCCCGCGCTCCTGCGCAGTGGTTTTCCACGCCTTGACCCATCGCCTACCGTTGCGGGGGCAGCGCCGGCTTCTCGTCCGGGGACGATTCCGGCTTCCCATGTTCACCCGTGGGTGAACGCCAAAGGCAGCCCAATCTAGCAGAGCGGGTACGCCCGGTCAAGGCGAGGTGCTCGAGCGTGCTCGCCGCTGGCCGTGACCGTGCCGTTGGGGCCGGGCAATCCCAGCAGGAGGGACAGTCGGGAACGCGGGGGATGCGGGACTTCGAGCGCGAGCCCGGTTGGCGTTTGCTCCGAAGCGGGTTTTCGGCCGCAGTCGGCGAATCGGTACGCGGATGCGGGGGACGATCCGATGCTTCTGTTGGCGAGACGAAGCTTCATGGGGTGCCCGGCATCAACCCGGGAGCGATCGGTGATGCAACGACCTGGTGGGACAACCCACATGCGTGGGAGATTGCGTTGCGGTGAAACCATGGAAACGAGGAACCCGACCCGGAAGGAGGTGATGTGCGACCGCTCGCGTGGATACGCAAAGTTCTCGCTGGTGACTGGATCGGACACCCCCACCTGCGGATGGGGCCGGGTGGGGCCCAAGCCTCGGGCGTGTGCCGGCCAGGAAGGCCCTCGCTATAATGAACCACCCGGTGTGGGTATTTCCTGGAGTCCGTCATGTCTCTCGAAGCGCTGAGTCCCGGCAAGCCACCGCATGACTTTCACGTCGTGATCGAAATTCCCGCCTGGGCACCGCCCGTCAAATACGAGATGGACAAGACGTCCGGACTTCTCCAGGTGGACCGTTTTCTGTCGACCGCCATGGTCTATCCAGCCAACTATGGTTTTGTGCCACAGACCCTGGCCGAGGATGGAGATCCGGTGGATGCCTTGGTGGTGACGCCGCATTCGCTCGTCTGCGGCTCCTTCATCCGGGCCCGGGCGATCGGACTCCTGCGCATGACCGACGAGCACGGCCCAGACGCCAAGCTCCTGGCCGTTCCGGTCGATGCGGTTTGTCGGAACTACAGTGCCATCCGCGAACCAGGGGACTTCCCGGCCTGTGAACTCGACCGCATTGCCCATTTTTTTGCCCACTACAAGGACCATGAACCGGGCAAATGGGTGCGGATCGATCAGTGGGAAGGATCCCAGGCGGCGGCGGCTGAACTCGCGGATGGCGTCCGCCGCTATCCGGGCCGCAAATAGGATCGCACTCCGCTCTCCAGGCCGGTTTCAAAAGACGTCGAAAACGAGACCGCGGGGGGAGTCGGCGGCGACCACCGGAGTGCCATAGAGGGTGGTGAGGTGATCCGGGGTCAGGCACGACCGGCTTTCGCCCAAGAGGATCCGGCCACCGCCAAACAGCAGGAGAACCCGGGTTGTGAAGCGGATGGCGGCTGTGGGGTCATGGAGGGCCATCACGACCGCCTTGTGATGCCAGCGGGCCAGAGCGACGAAGTGCTCGAAGAGCCGTCTCTGGTAATGGAGGTCGAGCTGGGTTGTCGGTTCGTCCAGCAGGTAAAGGGCGGGATCCTGGGCCAGAATCAGTGCCACCGCGAGTCTTTGGCTTTCGCCGGCCGAGAGCGCCTGCGACGGGTTCTGTCGTTGGCCGTTGAGACCGGTGATCCGGAGGGCCGCCAGTGTTCGGCGCAGATCGGCGTAGTGTGGTCGGCCCCAGAGCCCGAGATGGGGGTGCCGTCCGAGCAGAGCGGTTTCGAAGACCGTGAGCGGAAGCCCGGGCTCGTTGTCCTGAAGGAGGATCGCCATCCGGCGGGCCCGTGCCCGTCGTGGCCAGTGTTCCAGTGGCTGGCCGTCCAGCCGGATCGAGGCGGCGGGCGGACGCCGACTCAGGCCCGCCAGGGTCTTGAGGAGGGTGCTTTTGCCGACTCCGTTGGGCCCCAGGATGCCCCAGACTTCGCCCGGCAGGATGCGCAGGGACAGATTGCGGCAGATGGTATCGTGGGGACTTGCGAGATCGAGGTGCGCGACCTCCAGCACCGGGTTCACGAGCGGAGGATCCCGGTCCGGTTGGAACGGGCGAGCAGCAGGAGGAAGAGTGGAACACCGAGAAAGGCCGTGAGCACTCCGACGGGAAGCTGGCGCGGGGCCAGGAGGCTGCGGGCCAGGGCGTCGGCCGCGACGAGGAGGCTGCCGCCCCAGAGTCCGGCCAGCGGCAGGAGCTTGCGGTGATCGGCGCCTACGGTCATCCGCACGAGGTGCGGGACGATCAGTCCCACGAACCCGATCATGCCGGCCTGAGTGACGGCCAGGGCGGTGCAGAGAGAGGCAAAGAGGTAGACCCCGAGCGTGAGCCGGCCCGTATGGACCCCGAGACTCTGCGCCGTCTCGACGCCCCGGAGAAGCACGTTGAGCTCACCTGCGAACGGCCAGAGTGCGAGGATCGCGGCGATGAGCACCGGCAGACTCATCCCGGCCGCCACCGTGCCGGGACTGTACGCCAGGCTCCCCATGAGCCAGAAGAGCAGCGTGTGAAGCGTCGGCTCGGGCGAGAGCGCGAGCAGGAGCGTGACCACGGCACTCAGCCCGGAGGCCATGATGATCCCGGTCAGAAGAAGGCGGACCGGGGTGATGGGTCCCGTGAGCCGGGTCAGGAACAGGAGGAGCGCGGTCGCAAGTGCGGCCCCGAGAAAGGCATTGCCCATGACCCAGTAGAGCGGCAGGCCGGTCATGAAACTCAAGAGCGCGGCGACGGCGGCCCCTCCCGAGACGCCGAGCACATACGGATCGGCCAGCGGGTTGCGCAACAGGACCTGGAGCAGGGCACCCGACAGGGCGAGCAGACCGCCGACCGAGAAGGCCAGGAGCATACGCGGAATCCGCAGCCTCCAGACGATGGTCTGGATGACGGCGGGTCCCCGGTGATTGAGGGCTTCGAGAAGGGTCGGAAGAGGCAGGGCGACGCCGCCGAGCATGAGGCCGGCGACGCACGATCCCGCTACGATGCAGGCCGTCCCGGCGATGAGCAGGGACAGGGGGGGATGCGCGAAAAGAGGAGAGCGTTCCCGGTCGCCTGAAGGATTTACCTCCACGAATCCGGTCTCAGAACCGCCAACAGGATGATGGCGATCAAAAACAGCGAGGGCAACTCGTTGAGCCAGCGGTAGAAACGGGGCGGTCTCCGAGTCGGCTGGCGATGGAGATCGCGGATCAGATAACCCAGGTAGGCGTGATAGCCGATCAAGCCGGCCACGAGAACCAGCTTGATCCGCAACCAGAGGGGTGGGGGCCAGAACCAGGCTAGGAGGAGCCAGAGACCCAAGGCCACGGTCGCCGCCCCCCCGATGGTCATCAGCCTGAACAGGCGGCGTTCCATCACGGCGAAACGCGCCCGGGCCGATTCCGCCAGTTCGGGGTCGCTGTGGTAGACGAAGAGTCGGGGGAGATAGAAGAGCCCGGCGAACCAGGTCACCATGAAGATGATGTGGAAGGCTTTGATCCAGGCCATGTCGGTCCGGTCAGGAAGGGGCCCTTTAGGTTAGCGCAAATGGGCGTGCGGATGAACTGGACCCGGCGCGGGGTGTGTGCCCGCCCGGAGGGCCGCCCGTCCCCCGGGACGCTTCTGCTGCCCAAAACCGGTAGGATAGTCAAATCCGGAAACCGGAAGGTCTTTCGTGCCCCGTTTGATCATCCAGCCCTATGCGCCCGAGCGGACCTGGTTGATCCGCATCGCGGTTGCTCTGGTTTTCGTGCTCACGGTTCTGGCCTCTTACTGGGTCGGCCAGATCCAGGCAGGCTATGACCGCTTTGAAACGCGGAGTGAGATGGACGGTTTACGCCAGAACACCCGGGTGCTTCAAACCCGTCTGCGTCGTCTGAAGGCAGCGCTCAGCCATGAGCGGGAACTGAACCGGGTGGATGGGCTGGCCCGGGCAAAGGTGCAGACCCGGATGGTGCGGGTCGAGAACCGCCTCCTGACGCTGCGCGAACGCCTGGATTTTTACCGGGGCATCGTGTCACCGTCGAAACTCAACCACGGTATCAGAATCCAGGGATTGGACATCATTCACACGCATGGCTACCATTTTGTCTATCGGCTGGTCCTGATTGCGGTGCCGGCACACCGCGAGGCGGTCAATGGCCAGGTCGAACTCACCGTGGTGGGAAGCGCGGATGGCCAGCACGAGGTGCTCTCCCTCCGCGATCTGGCTCCGCGCAGCCAGGATCCGCTGCCGTTCGGGTTCAGGTCCTACGAGGACTTGGTGGGACATCTGGTTCTGCCCCGGGTCTTCAAGCCCCAGGCGGTCCACATTGCCGTTCTGGTCACGGGGCACGCCCGCCCGGTTTTGTCCCAGACCTTCGAATGGCCGGTCTTTCTTTCCTGAGGAAACTCCCATGCTCAAGGCACCCAAACCTCCCGCACCCAAGATCGCGACCCTGATCGGCAGCAATACCAGCCTGACGGGCGAGGTCCACTTCCAGGGGGGGCTGCACGTGGACGGCCGCATCCAGGGCAACCTGATCGCGGAAGGCGAGCGGTCCCTCATGATCATCAGTCCCGCGGCATCGGTGGAAGGTGAGATCCACGGCTATGAGGTGATCATCCATGGCCGGGTCCAGGGCGACGTCTACGCCACGGACCGCCTCGAACTCGGGGAGACGGCTCAGGTCACCGGGGACGTCTACTACGGTGCCATCACGATTGCGATCGGGGCCACGGTCAACGGGCGCCTCATCCATCGTCCCGGCGAACCCAAGCTGATCGAACACCGCCAGAACCACAGTCTGGAATGATCCCGCCCGACATCCATGCTAAAATCAACTCATGAATGAGATTTCCCCGGTTCGGGAGTCGGTCGGCGTGGAGTTTACCGAGGCAGCTGCGCACCGGGTTCTCACGCTCATGCAGGAGGAAGGCCGGACGGACCTCAAGCTGCGCGTCTATGTGAGCGGTGGCGGCTGTTCCGGCTTCCAGTACGGGTTTGCATTCGAGGAAGGAGCCCAGGAGGATGATCTTCAGGTGGCGCGGAGTGGGGTCGTGCTCCTGATCGATCCGCTGAGCCTGCAATATCTCCGGGGAGCGGAAATCGACTATACCGACGATGCCGAGGGTGAGCAGTTTGTGATCCGCAACCCCAACGCACAGACCACCTGCGGCTGCGGATCCTCCTTCACGGTCTGACCTTCATCAACAGGCGCGGACCGGTCATCCTCCAGCGTCGGATGACCCTCCTCGGGTCTCTTCGTCGTGGTGGCGGAGCGAGGGGGTTGCCGGCTATCGGCATTCTGGAGTTTGGAAGAGCCTTCGCGTCACCTCGCGACAAAGTCCGTTTCGGGCAATTCCTGATCGGGACGGCTGACTGGACCGGAGCGGGATTGGCGGCGAAGAAGACCGGTCGGCCCCCTTTCGCAGTGCATCTGTTCGAGTTGGGTGGTGGATCGGCAGGATATGAGCAGACGACGCACCGTGGAACGGGTTGCCTGTGGTGCAGCGCAACGAGATGCCAGCCCATGGGGAAATGCACGGGGCGCGTGCCGGCGGGCGGTACCAGGAAACGCCAGTGCCGGAGGTGTGGACGATCAGCCAGTCGGCTTTGCTGCTGACCTGGGGGAGAGCACCACCTGACCCGTGGCTCGCGTCCTTCGGACAGGGCATAGCCACAAAGAGAAACAATGATTTTGTGAGTTGTGCTATCCTCACAAATACTCGGTTATTCAGGAGATATTCAAATGAAAAGAATAGCTCTGAAAAAAAGCGTTTTGCTCTTGTTCGTTTTTCCTCTCGCCTTCGTTTTATTGGCCGGTTGCACAACGACTTCATCGCTTCCGGGTAAAATGACTGTCGCCTCTGCGAAGAAAAAAAAGATGATTTGTTTCCCGCACATGAAGGTCGGAAGCCATATTGCGCACACGATTTGCCTCACGCCGCGTCAGTACCAGGAGCGTGAGAATGCGCACATTGCGGCTCAGCAGACGATCATGCGGACAAATACCTGCCTGGGGCCGAATTGCTAGTGTGATGTCCAATAATTAGGCTTTACATTTGCTTTTTTGTGTGGCGGGTCCGCGGCGCGGTGCAGCCGGGTTTGATCTGTTCGAGGGTCTGGCGGCACTGGCTCAGCCTGGTGTGGATTGACTCGGCGGTGGCGGTCCAGACGAACGGCTTGGGATCTTCGTTCCAGGCCTCGAGAAATTGGGCGATGGCGATCTGCAGGTCGGAGACGCTGCTGAAGGAGCCGCGACGCACCGCTTTGGAGGTGAGTTCGCCAAACCAGCGCTCCACCAGATTGAGCCAGCTCGAACTGGTGGGCACGAAGTGCGGGACGAATCTGGGGTGCCGCTTCATCCAGGCCCGCACCGTCGGATGCTTGTGCGTGCCGTAGTTGTCCATCACCAGGTGCAGGACGCTGTCCCCTGGAAACTCCGCATCGATACGCCGCAGGAATTTCAGGAACTCCTGGTGACGATGCCGACTGAAGCACTGGCCCACGACCTTGCCCTGCAGGACTTCCAGCGCGGCAAACAGGCAGGTCGTGCCGTTGCGCTTGTAGTCACGGGTCATCGTACCCAGCCGGCCTTTCTTCATCGGCAAGCCGGGCTGGGTGCGGTCCAGCGCCTGGATCTGGGTCTTCTCGTCCACACAGAGCACCAGCGCCTGATCGGGCGGGTTCAGATACAGCCCCACGACATCCGTGAGCTTCTCCAGGAACCGGGCATCGGTCGACAGCTTGAAGGTCTTGACCCGGTGCGGCTTCAGATGGTGGCTGCGCCAAATCGTACTGACCGTGGACTTGCTCACGCCCTGGGCCTGCGCCATCGTGCGGCAACTCCAATGGGTCATCCCCTCCGGCTTGCTCGATGTCGTGGCCTGCACGATCGCCTGGATCTTGCGAGACGAATAGGTGGACTTGCGACCGCGGCCGGGCGCAATCTCCCACAAGCCCGCCGAGCCAGCTTGCGCAAAGCGGCCACGCCACAGCGCGACCGTCGGCCGGCTCACGCCGAGCAGATCCGCCAGCAGGACATCGCTGCCTCCACTGGCCGCACCCAGCACCACGCGGCACCGCAGTGCCACCTGCTGCGGCGTTCCGTGAGCCGCCACCCACCGCTCCAACTGCTCGCGCTGAAGCTCCGATATGACCAAAGGCGGATGGGTGCGGGGCATCCCCCATCATAGCCGTTCCCAGATTATATGTAAAGCCATTTGCTGGACACTACACTAGCGAATCGTGTGGTCCCCGAGTCATGCGCGGCGTATCGCAAGGTGCGACGTGAAGCGTTGACAGGGGTACGCATAGGCCAGCCATTGGGCCCCGCTAGAGTGACTCTCCTGGGTGCCGACGCTGTTCAAGAAGCGGAAGGCAACACGTCTGAGCGCGCCATCGCAAGCGCCCAGATGACCCGGTGTGGTCGTAGACCCTGGCAGGAGTGAACGCTCCTGGCACGGGAACCGGGAGATCTCTGGGCTGACCAGCCGCGTGATCGGGCCGGTCCGCATCGGGAAGGCGAGGAGCCGAAGCCGATGATGAACGAACCCGAGAAATCAGACTCGGCCATAGTAGCGAAGAACCCTGCGAACAAGGTCGCCTCGGCGGCTGTGGAGTGGGTGGAGCCAAGGGCCGGGACCAAGGGGAACACGGGCCAACCACGCACGCAACGGACTCAGCGCCGAGCAAGCGTGTCACCGGGACTGGAACGTATACGGAACGCCGCACGGCAGCGGAAGAAGGAGCAGTTCACAGCGTTGCTGCACCACGTCACGGTCGAGCTACTTCGGGATGCGTTTCTGGCGCTCAAACGCCGGGCCGCCTCCGGGGTCGATGGCGTGACGTGGCAGGACTACGAGGCGGGCTTGGAGGGCAACCTTCAGGATCTGCACGCGCGAGTCCAACGTGGCACGTATCGGGCGTTGCCCGTCAGCCGGCGGTTCATACCCAAGCCGGACGGCAAGGAACGTCCCCTGGGGATCACGGCGCTGGAAGACCAGATCGTCCAGCGCGCGGTGGTCGCGGTGCTCAGTGCGATCTACGAGGGAGACTTCCTCGGGTTCTCGTATGGATTCCGGCCTGGGCGCAGTCAGCACGATGCGCTCGATGCACTGGCCTGCGGAATTGGCACCACCCCGGTGAACTGGATTCTCGACGCCGACATCCGAAGTTTCTTCGACCAGATCGACCAGACTTGGTTGGTCAAGTTCCTGGAACATCGCGTCGGCGACGAGCGTGTCATCCGCTTGGTGCGCAAATGGCTCATGGCGGGCGTCTTGGTCGAGGGGATGTGAAGCGTCAGTGAGGCGGGGACTCCGCAAGGGGCGGTGATCTCGCCGCTTTTGGCAAACGTCTACCTTCACTACGTTTTCGATCTCTGGGCCGTGCAATGGCGACGGCGAGAAGCGGCTGGCAAGGTCATCGTCGTGCGTTACGCCGATGACCTTGTGGTCGGCTTCGAGCAAGAAGCGGATGCGCGGCGATTCCGGGACGCGATGCGACAGAGGCTCGAGCAGTTTGCGCTCGAACTTCACGGGAAAAAGACCCGGCTGCTGGAGTTTGGCCGCTTGGCTGCGGCACGATGAAAGCGGCAGGGCTTGGGGAAGCCAGAAACCTTTGCTTTCCTGGGGTTCGTCTTCATCTGCGGCCAGTCCCGGCGCGGAGCCTTCCAGCTCCAGCGAAAAACACGGGGCGACCGGATGCGGACCACGCTTCAGGAGATCAAAGTGCAGCTACGGATCCGCCTACACGACGCCATCCCGGCCCAGGGCCGATGGCTGAGAAGTGTGGTCACGGGCGACTTTGCCGACCACGCGGTGCCGACGAATTTCAGGGCACTCGGGGCGTTCCGGTACCACGTCACCGACCTCTGGAGGCGCACGCTTCGGCGGCGCAGTCAGAGGGAGGCCATGACGTGGGAGCGGATGACGAAGATCGCTGCAGCTTGGCTTCCTCCACCTCGAATCCTTCACCCATGGCCTGACCATCGGTTCTCCGTCAAACACCCGAGGTGGAAGCCCAGTGCGTGAATTGCACACGCTGGGATCTGTGCGGGGGGCGTCCAGTAATGGACGCCCCTACCGCGATCAAACCGATCCACTTCAAGTTGTACTACGGGCATTTCCTGCGCCACCGGATTTCCATGGAGCACGCCAATCCGCCGCCGCCCAGCGTCAAGGTGTGGAAGAACGAAGAAAAGGGCTCGGACGTGAACCTTTCTCTGCACGTCCTCAACGACGCTTGGCAGAACGCCTACGACTGCGCCGTGATCGTGTCCAACGACTCGGATTTGGCGGAATCTCTTCGGCTCGTGAAGGCACAGAATCGCAAGCTCATCGGCCTGGTAACGCCCGGCGCGCCCAGGCGCAAGACTTCGCGCCAGCTCAAACAGCATGCGGACTTCATGAAACCCAACCGCACCTGGATGCTGAGGACAAGCCAGCTACCCGATCCCATTCCGGGGACGAGGATTCACAAACCGGCGGGCTGGTGAAATTCAAAGGAGCCTGTACCGGCCTCATACACTCGTTTGACTCCCGTCAAGAGTGATGCTATACAAGTCAAGCCGTGATTTCTTGGACAGGGCAATGTCGAAGCCACGCCGTATCAGAGTGATCACCCTCACTGTCACGTTGCTGACAGCAGCAGGAATAGGTGCCATCCTCCTCGTCCCGCGGCACCAGATGGCACAGCCGGCAGCCCGCGTCTCAGCTGCCAGACCCGCAGCTCACTCCGGCAGAATCTGGCCGAATACGCATTTAGGGTTCGTCCCTAGGCGTGCTTCTGCTGGCTTCCATTACTACAATCCTCTGCATGGTCCGCCGCCGTCTGCAACCCCGCAGCAGATCAAGCGCTGGGGTACTAAGTTGTGGCTCCGATATGGCCTCGAAGGTCATCGGCCTGATCTCTCGGGTCCACCCCTGGCCAGTCTCTATAAAACTGAAGCGGCTCTCGCCAACCAAGGCAATACGCGGGCAGCGACGATGCTGTTCAAGGGATTCGTATATTGTTCTTTTCACGCCCACGTTCTTCCTGCTGACACACTCGCACTGAAACAGAAAATTGTTCGCATGAAAGCCACCCGCGAGGATATGTACCACCTGCATACCTCACATCTCGCTTCCGCGATCACCCGCTTGAACGAAACCTATCACTTTTGTTTGGGGGAAACCCATCCGAAGCAAACCACGATCGAACACTGGGCCCGGATTGCAGCCTGGAGCCTCAATCCCCGGACCATGTGGGGGATTATGAATTCGCTGGGTGCGCCAGTCCTTTTTGAGAAAGACACACAAGCTGAGGTCGGACGAACGACACAAATGATCACCGATCGCGCCGCCCGTGCCGGCGTCACGGCAGCTTGGGTCGACTGGAGCCAAACGTATTTATTTGGCATGTATGGCCATCGCAGGCATCCGACGCGTGCCTTTGCCGGGCTGTACACCGCGTACCTGCTCACCCGCTCGCCTGCTTTGGCATATGAGATCTGGAAGGAGAGCCAAGGGCGGTTCACCGCCAGCGAGATCCGGGAGGGCGAGGCCATGGCCCGCCGCAACTACCGGGAGATCCGGGAACGACAATCATCCATTTCTCATTGACCGACAGGAGTTCAGGAACATGACGAACCGATTCGCTACGATCGTATTTGATGGTCTGATTCTCTCGCTTGTGTTGTGGATCTTCCCGGTTTACGCGTGGGCGACCCCGGTTTCGTGTCAGGGTCTGGTCCGGGTGACTCCATCGCTTTCGGGCACCACCGCCTCTTCCTGTGGCCCATCACCGAAGAATCCACCCCTTGGTCCATCGGAGCGGGGAATCGTGGTTCTGAACCCTGTGGGACCGCTTACTACGGGTGCACCAACATTCGGGAATTATTCGTTGGGTACAAACATCACCAGCAGTGGCAT
>JAJZIH010000015.1 GCA_021810635.1 Pseudomonadota bacterium
TGTAGGGTGCGGGTCACCGTCGTCATTGCAAAATCTCCTTGGGCTCTTTCATTGGAAACTCCGGATAATCCTCGCGCAATTGTTTCTGGTACTTCCGCATGCCGGACAACCGACAACTGAAGGTCTGGACAATGGAAAACAGATCTTCAACCATTTCTTGCTGCAAAGACAGGGAGTTTTGATTGACGACCACGATCTCGCAGCCGTTTTCAGAGGCCAGATGCGCAATGAGATCATAGCCGAAACGCACCAGCCGATCCTGACGCGCGACCAGCAGCTTTTCGATTTCCCCACGTTGCATGCGGTCCAGGATATTAAGAAATCGCTTGCGCTTGAAGTTCAGGCCGCCGCCCATCTCCTGAACCCATTCGTCCACGGCGACACCGGCGTTACGGCACCAGGTTTCCATGGCCGCAACCTGTGAGGCCAGATCGTCTTTTTGCCCGGCACTGCTCACGCGGCAAGAAACAACGGTCAGCCGGTTTTCCGGTGCGCCACCCATCAGACGTCGCACGTCTGATTCGTCAAAATAGCGATGCCCGGAGGGAAGCCGTTTGGCCACCAGTTTGCCTTCGCGTTCCCATCGACGCACCGTCTGAACCGACCGTCCAATGCGCTTGGCAAACCCACCCATGCGGTAGGCCTGGCTCATAATGGCCAGTCATAGACATATATGGGCAGAAATCAAACATCAGTTATTTGCTCTATTTGGACTAAAATAGTCTCATACACTTTTTCGATGGATTCGAGCCGCCCCCGATGTTGCGTATCCGCAAGCTGACTGATTATGGGACTGTGCTTCTCGCGGCGATGGACCGGGAAAATCGTCCCTGGCGAACGGCAGCCGACCTGTCACAGGAGACCCACCTGTCCTATGCGACGGTGGGAAAACTGCTCAAGTTGCTGGTGCGCGCCCGCCTGCTTGAATCTCAGCGGGGCCCCCACGGCGGGTACCGCTTGGCGCGGCCGGCCGGAACCATGACGGCACTCGAGATTCTCGAAGCCCTGGAGGGCAGAGTGGCTGTCATCGAATGCGGTCTTGCGGCTCATGTCTGTGATCGCGAGGGTTTCTGCGCGGTGAGCCCGCCCTGGCAGCGGATCAACCAGGTGCTGCGGGATGCCTTGGCGAGAATCACCCTGCAGGATCTGACCGGCCGTACCGGCCTTTTTTCAACTCGAGTGCCCGTCCCCTCCTCCACCCGACCCCATGAGCCCGTCGATTGTCCTGACGCAAGAACCTGAAAGCGGAGCCCTGCCCCTTGAATACCGAATCCCAAAGCATTGAATCCCTGATCCAGCGGAACTACACCGCCGGGTTTGTGACCGACATCGAACAGGACACCTTCCCTCCGGGTCTGGACGAGTCCGTGATCGAACGTCTGTCCGCCCTCAAAGAGGAACCGGACTTCATGAAAGACTGGCGCCTTGCGGCGTACCGGGGATGGCTGCGGATGAAGGAGCCCCATTGGTCCATTGCACGTTACGACCCGATCGATTACCAGGGATTCTCGTACTACTCCTCGCCCAGGCACCGTCCCTCGGCCGGCTCCCTCGAGGATATCGATCCCAAGCTCCTCGAAACATATGAAAAACTGGGCATCCCCCTGCATGAACGGGCGGCGCTCGCGGGTGTTGCCGTCGATGCGGTTTTTGACAGTGTCTCCGTGGCCACCACATTCAAGGAGACTCTGGCCAAAGCTGGCGTCGTGTTCTGCCCGATCTCCGAGGCTATCCGGGACTATCCGGAACTGGTTCGCACCTACCTGGGATCCGTCGTCCCGCCCGGGGATAATTTCTTTGCCGCCCTGAACTCGGCCGTCTTTACCGACGGATCGTTTGTTTACGTCCCTAAGAATGTCCGGTGCCCACTTGAGCTGTCGACGTATTTTCGCATCAATGCCGCCAAAACCGGCCAGTTTGAGCGCACCTTGATCATTGCGGACGAGGGGGCCTCTGTGAGCTATCTCGAGGGTTGTACGGCCCCGATGCGGGATGAAAACCAGCTGCATGCTGCGGTGGTCGAGCTCGTGGCCCTGAACGACGCTGAAATCCGCTATGCCACGGTCCAGAACTGGTACCCCGGCAATGAACGCGGGGAAGGTGGCATTTACAACTTCGTGACCAAGCGGGGAGAATGCCGCGGCGCCCGTTCGCACATCTCCTGGGTGCAGGTCGAAACCGGATCCGCCATCACCTGGAAGTATCCCAGTTGTGTGTTGCGGGGAGATGACAGCGTGGGCGAGTTTTACTCGATTGCCGTGGCCCGCAACTACCAGCAGGCCGATACCGGAACCAAGATGGTCCATCTTGGACGCCGGACCCACAGCACGATCCTGTCCAAGGGCATTTCAGCGGGGCATGGACATAATGCCTACCGGGGGCTGGTCCGCATGGTGTCGGCTGCCCAGGCGGCGCACAACTACACCCGGTGTGATTCCCTGCTGATCGGTCCCGAGGCCCGGGCCGATACTTTCCCGGTCATCGAGGTGGAAAATGCATCGGCCCGGGCCGAACACGAAGCCACGACCTCGAAAATCTCGACTGAGCAGCTTTTTTACTGTCGCCAGCGGGGACTTTCGGAAGAAGAGGCCACCGGACTCATCGTGAACGGGTTTTGCCGGGATGTTCTCCTCAAGCTGCCCATGGAGTTCGCCGTCGAAGCCCAGAAACTGCTTTCCGTCACCCTCGAAGGAGCGGTCGGATGAACCTTTTGGAAATCGAAAATTTGCATGTGTCGATCGGGGATCGTCCGATTCTCCGAGGCATTGACCTCGAAGTACCCGCCGGCGAACTCCACGCCATCATGGGGCCCAACGGTTCGGGGAAAAGCACTTTGGTCCAGACTCTTGCGGGTTCTGACACATATGCGGTCCGGCAGGGCCGGATCCGATTTGCGGGTGAAGACCTGCTCGCGCTCAAGACGGAAGAACGCGCCCACCGCGGACTGTTTTTAGCTTTCCAGTATCCGGTCGAGATTCCCGGGCTCAGCAATGCCTACTTCCTGAGAACCGTGGTCAATGCCATCCGGAAAACACGGGGACAGCCGGAGTGGGATGCCCTGGATTTCTTGGCTAAGTCCCGTTCCGAGTTCGAGCGGATGGGTATGAAACCGGAACTGCTCGAGCGCGCCGTCAATCAGGGTTTTTCGGGTGGCGAAAAGAAACGCAATGAGATCCTGCAGCTTCGCCTGCTTGAACCCCGTCTGGCGCTCCTGGATGAGACCGACTCCGGGCTGGACATCGATGCCCTCCGGACAGTGGCTCGCGGCATCGAGTCGATGCAGGATTCCCAGCGCTCGTTTCTCGTCGTGACGCATTACCAGCGCCTGCTGGATCACCTCAAGCCTGACCGGATCCATGTCCTGGTCGGCGGGCGGATCGTCCGATCCGGCGAGGCGGATTTGGCGCAGGTGCTGGAGAGGCGAGGTTATGATTGGCTGCTCGGGGAGCAACGCGCATGAGCCCGGCCGCATGGGCACGACCGTCGGTGGCGGCCGTTGGCAGCGGACCGTCCTGGGATGAGTGGCGGGTCCGCCTCCGGGAGGAGGCTGCCCCGCGCCGGACTGAAACGCGCGACGAATCCTGGAAGTACACGCGCATCCAGCTCTTCGAGTGGCCGGGGGGGGCCACCGCGTCAACCCGGCCGGTCATCAGGACCGCGGGACGGGCGTTCCCGTCGGCCGCCCGCGCCTGGCTTGCCCTGTCCTTCCGGCAGGCGTTCGCGGAGGTGCCCGAACGGCTGGTTCCTTTTGTCGGAGGGCAGGCCCGTCCTTCCGAACGACCCCTCACGGCCTACAACACGCAGGGTTTCGAGGATGGCATCCTGATCGATGTACCCGACGGGGCCACAGTCAGTGAACCCATCGAAATCAATCTCCGGATCCGCAGCCCGTCCGATCCCGCCTGCCCGCCCGGAGTGCGGTACCTCTTTCCGCGCGTTTTGATCCACCTCGGCAAGGGTGCCCAGGCACGCGTGATTGAACGCCACCTGTGGGGATCCAGGTGTTCCCTGGAACCAGAACAAACCCCCCGGTTTCATCCGCACCGGATCAATGCCGTGACTGAAATCCGGATCGACCGGGATGCCCAACTCCAGCATGATTTGGAACAGTCCGGAGGCGGCGACACTCAGGCTGTGGGCCTGACCGCCGTCCGGCTGGATCGGGACAGCCGGTATCTGGGCCACTCGCTCGCGACCGCCGGAGCACTTCTGCGCCATGAACACCAGCTTCTTCTGGCCGAACCGGGAAGCGAGGCCCGGCTCGAAAGCCTGACCCTGGCCGGTCGGGACGAACACCATGACCGGCAAACCCGGATCCTTCATGTGAGTCCGAATACCACGAGCCATCAATGCTTTTATTCGATCGTGGCCGGACAGGGCATGAGCATTTACGGTGGCCAAGTCGTGATGAAACCTCACGCCCGGGGCTGCACGGCGACCCAGAAAAACCACCACCTGTTGCTCGACCCGAGCGCCCAGTCACGCAGCCGGCCGTCGCTCGAGATCGCCGTAGACGACGTGCGCTGCTCGCATGGTTCCACGAGCGGCGCGCTGGATCCCGAATCCCTGTTCTACCTGCGCTCACGGGGGCTGGATGAAACACAGGCGCGTCATCTCCTGATCACGTCTTTTGCCGGCGGGTTCCTCGAGCGTCTGGCCCCGGCTGCTTTGAGAGACTCCTGGCAGCGGGAAATCGCTCGCGTCCTGCCTCACCTCGGGTGACCACCCATGTCGACTTCCATCACGAGCGAACGGAACCGAAGCCCCTTGGCCGACAGAATGCTGTCTTGGCGGGATGATTTCCCGATCTTGCGCGAACGGGTCCACGGCAAGCCCCTGGTCTACTTTGACAATGCCGCCACGACCCAAAAACCCCGGTCGGTCATTCGCGTGATGACCGAGTATTTCGAAAAGCAGAATGCCAATGTGCACCGGGGCGTGCATTCGCTGAGCGAGGTCGCGACCACCCTCTACGAAGAAGCCCGCAAGACCGTGGCCCGTTTCCTCCAGGCCGGCTCCCCATCCGAAATTATCTTTACCCGAGGAACCACCGAGTCCATCAACCTCATCGCCCAGGTCCTGGGACAGGTGGTGATCCGGCCCGGGGATGAAATCATCCTCTCCGAGTTGGAACATCACTCCAACATCGTCCCTTGGCAGCTGCTCTGCGAGAAGACGGGCGCCCATCTCCGGGTGATCCCCATTCTGGAGAGCGGTGATCTGGATGCCGAGGCCGGGAGCCGGCTGTTCGGCCCGAAAACCCGCATCCTGGCTTTGGCCCATGTCTCGAATGCACTGGGGACGGTCAATGACCTGGCCCCCTGGATTCGCCTGGCCCACGAACGGGGTGCCTTGGCCGTGATCGACGGGGCCCAAGCCATTCCCCACCTGCCGGTCGATGTGGCCGCACTGGACTGTGACTTTTATGTTTTCTCCGGCCACAAGCTCTATGGGCCCACCGGAATTGGCGTTCTCTACGGCAAGTCCGTCTGGTTGGAGCGCCTCCCCCCCTGGCAGGGTGGCGGCGACATGATCACCTCCGTCACTTTTCAGAAAACCCAGTATGCCGCCTCACCGCAACGCTTCGAGGCCGGGACTCCACCGATCGCACAGGCCATCGGGCTCGCGGAGGCCATCCGGTATCTGGAAGCGGTCGGGTATGCGGACATCCAGAGCCAGGAAAACCGGATCACCGAATACGTGCTGCAGCGCCTGCGCGAGATCCCCGGCATCCACCTGATCGGGGAACCTCGGGAGCGGGCCGCCATCGTTTCCTTCGTCCTCGACGGAATCCATCCGCATGACATCGGGACCGTCCTTGACCAACAGGGAATTGCGGTCCGGGCGGGGCATCATTGTGCAATGCCGCTCATGGAACATTACCGGGTGCCGGCAACCGTACGCGCCTCCTTTGCGTTTTACAATACCCTGAACGAAGTGGACGTCATGATCGAAGCCCTGGGAAAGACGGTCGAGCTGTTTGGCCGATGAACAGCCTGCTGTCCTTGTACCAGGAAATCATCCTGGACCACAACCGAAGCCCCCGCAATTTCAGGAAACTGAAACACGCAACCCACGAGGCCCAGGGTTTCAATCCGCTGTGCGGAGACAAGGTCCGGGTCTATGTCGAGGTTGCGGACCACCGCATCCGGGATATTGCATTCGAAGGCACGGGCTGCGCCATCTCGACCGCCTCCGCCTCCCTCATGACCGAATTCCTCATGGGGAAGACGCTTGAGGAAGCCCAGCAGTTTTTCGAATCCGTGCGCCATTTCCTGACCCAGCCCCCCGATACGCCTCCCCTCCCCGGTTTTGACCTGGGCAAACTGGCCGCCCTGGGCGGTGTCCGGCGCTACCCCGCCCGCGTCAAATGTGCCACCCTGGGCTGGCATACCCTGCAGGCTGCCCTGAGCCAGGACGCTCAGTCCGTCACCACGGAAAAGGACCCACATGCGTAAGTCCGATCCGGTTCGCTTCCACAGGGCCTGTGAGGCCACGCTCATTCCAGCGGGGACCTCGGTCGTGATCCCGGAAGGGACGGAAGGCACTCTGACCCAAGCGCTCGGCCAGTCCTTCACGGTCTATCTGGGCGGCAACCTGGTGCGCGTGGCGGGGCGGGATGCCGATGCCATGGGTCTCGAAGTCCCCTCCCCCCTCGTGATTCCGAAAGGGGCCAGCCGGGAGGAGGTCGAAGCCCTGGTCTGGAACCAGCTGGGACAGTGTTACGACCCTGAAATACCGATTAATATCGTTGACTTAGGACTTGTTTATGAGTGCAAACTTGAAGTACTGGAGACCGGACGGTACCGGGTCCGGATTCGCATGACCCTGACCGCCCCGGGATGCGGGATGGGCGGCATGCTCACGCACGATGTCCGCGAGCAGTTGCTCGAGATTCCGTCGATCGACTCCGTGGACGTCGAACTGGTCTTCGATCCCCCCTGGAACTCGAGCCGGATGAGCGATGCCGCTCGCCTGCAGACTGGCCTGTTTTGAGTCGTCCCGTGACGTCCTGGGTGGCCTTGTGTTCGCAGGACGAGCTCCAGAGGAATGGCCTTTATGTCCTTGAGTTGCCCAGCACGTCCATTGTCGTTTTCTGGGCGGAGGGCGAGATTTACGCCGTGGAGAACATCTGCACGCATGACGGAGGCGAACTGGCCGGCGGGCCGGTCGACGGGACTACGGTCGTCTGTCCCCGTCATGGAGCCCGTTTCGATCTCAGAACCGGAGCGGTCCTGGCTCCCCCGGCCTATGGACCCCTTCGCACCTATCCGGCCCAGATCCGTGAAGGGCAGGTCGAGATCCAACTCGGCGATACTCCCCGCTAAAGCAGCCGGTTTCCCGGGTCACCGGTTTCCCGGGCCGGAAGAACAGGAATTCAGGGGGAGCCATCCCGTCCGTCGGGCTCTTCCCGTCGGGGAAGACTGGTCGGAGGTTCCAGAGGGCGCCACTGACCATCGATCCAAGACCCGCCCTGAGGGTTCGGGCCATCCGCACGTTGCGCTTTCCGGGACCACCAGGCGCGCAGCATCCAGGGGATCCCCACCACGATTCCAGCTAGGAGAAAGATCCACCCGAGAGCGAGTATCAGGAACAGGAAAACCGTGAGCAACAAAAGACCCAGAACCACCCGGATCACGGATCCCGGACGGGGATTCCGGTATCCGGGTTCGCCCGACCGGAAAGTATAGATCCGGAAAAAACGGTCTTTCACCCAACCACTCGCTTACGGTTCCCGGTCACTCGAAACGGGGCTTCCGGATGGACCCCGGAGCCGTCAGGGTATTGTATCCTGACCCACGGATTCCTGATGATGTCCCGGCCAGTGACCAGCTTGACTGCAATCGTGATTGCGCGCAACGAGGCGTCCCACATCGAAGACTGCCTGCGGACCCTCGATTTTGCCGATGAAAGGCTCGTCCTGGATGGCGGCAGCGACGACGATACCGTGGCCCGGGCAAAACGGCTGGGCGCGCGTGTCCTCGAACAGCCCGACTGGCAGGGATTTGGCATCCAGCGGCAGCGTGCCCAGGCGCAGGCGCGTGGCGACTGGCTGCTCATGGTGGATGCCGACGAGCGGGTGAGTCCCATGCTGGGACGGGAGATCCGCGCTGCGGTCGACGACACCGATCCCGAGACTTCGCCTCAAGTCTACGAGATTCCCCGGCTCACCTCCGTTTTCGGTCGCTTCATCCGCCATGGGGGCTGGTATCCCGATTGGGTGGCCCGGTTGTACGCCCGTGAGGCCGGGCATTACGATAGCGCCCGTGTCCATGAAAAACTGGTGCCGGTCCCGGGGGTTCGGGTGGCCCGCCTGGAGCAGCCCCTCCTCCACTATAGTTACACGAGCGTCGACCAATACCTCGTCAAATCGGCCCGGTATGCCCAGGAATGGGCGATCGAAAAGGATCGTCAGGGGATGCAGCCGACACTGGCCCAGGGACTGTGGCATGCCGTCGGCTGTGGACTGCGCATGTATGTCCTGCGGGCCGGGTTTCTGGATGGAACGGAGGGCTGGCTTTTGGCCCTGCTTTCGGCCCATTCGACCTTCGTCAAGTACGCCAGTCTTTGGGTGAGGCAGCGAAACCCGCGAGATCAAGCGATCGGATCCGGCTGATGGCCTGGTCGAGCCGGGCGCGGGCCTGACCCGGATCCGCAAGGTCCAGTTCGAGCCGGCGCGATTCCTCGTTGATCGTCTGCCAGCGCAGCGAACATCCCGATCGATGCGTTGGGTAAAACGCCAGCGTGGGCCGGTTCAGGGCGCCCGCAAGGTGCAGCGGGCCGGTCGAGCCGCTGATCCAGAGGTCGGCGAAAGCGATGTGCTCGGCAAAGGCGATCAGCCCTTCTTGCGAGCAGTAGCAATGGGTTCGAGCGGGGCAGCCGGAGGCCCCCACGACCTGCCGGGCCAACTCCTCCTCACCGGATCCGGCCGTGACGACCAGCCGGATGTGCGGATCTTCGAGCAGGCGGCGGGCCAGATAGCCATAGTCTCCGGGTGTCCAGTTGGGTGCGGAACCACCGTGGCCCGGGTGCAGGAAAACCACGCGGTCGTGTTCGCTCAAGCCACGACTTTCGAAAAAAAGGCGACGTCGTTCCAGCACCCGCTGCGGGTCGAGTGAAAGATAGGGAGGGTTGGGCCAGAGGGCCGGAATGCCGAGCCGGGCCAGGAGTGAGAACGCCAACTCCACGTTGTAGACCCACTCGGGGCGTAGGGAGAGGGAGCGGCGCTGCCTCAGGGTTTGGTTGTAGAACAACTGGTCGATTTTCGTGGCGGGAGCCAGGCGGTGTCTGATTCCGGATCGCCACAAGGCCAAGGCAAGCGGAAGCCGGGTGGCAAACACGACGGCTCCAGCGGCGTCGAGGCGCCGGAAGGCGGCAGCCGCCTGCGGGATCTGTCCCCAGCGGATGGGATGCGGCTCCTCCACCACAACCGCATCAATCGAGGGACACCGGCGCGCCAGAGGTGCGGTATAGGACGGGACCCAGGCCACGAGTTCGGTCTGAGGCAAGGCCTTGCGCAAAACCGCGAACGCGGGCCAAGCCAGCAGAAAATCCCCGAGCCGGTCGTTGCGGATGAGGACCAGTTTCGAGGGTGGGGAGCTTGGGATTTCCTCCCGCCCCGAAGGAGGATGGTGCTCCAACGGGGTCATGTCCCGGAAACCCATGACCGGTAAATGGCCGGAATGGACGGGACCGGCGGCCGCCTCACCGCCAGAGGCCTCCGGCCACTTCCGGAAAATGGTGATCGTTCAAGATTCCGGCGCCTGCGTAGACCCAGGCCGGGAGGCAGATTCCAGCATCGAGGTAAACCGGTACCAGGACGCGGTCAAATCGGAACACACCACCCTCTGGATCGAACTCCTCGAACCGGTCAAGGGCCGCAAGCCATCCAACCGGGTCCGGGAATTCCATGAGTTCCCCCTGAATCCATCCATCGGAATCATCCGTTTCCGGACCGGGCGGCCCGCGGGCGACATCCGTTTCCAGGGCCATCTGGCGGTCCCAATCCTGCCCAAGGTTCCGGCTCCCTCGCGCGAGTATTTGATCGGGTGGCAAATCCGCCACCGGATGTTCCCAGGGAGTCGCGAACAGTCGGCCGCGGATTCGCGCCGTCCGCGCGCTGAGGACGGAGGCGCAAAACCGCGCATGGTTGGGGAAACCCACTTTGAGGGTCCCGTAGACGAAGAGCCGGAAAACCGGATCAGTCCGTTTCGGGACCACCGGCACCCCGGGTTTGGGATCGGAGGAAATCCGGACCATGGCTTCCCGGAGAGCTCGGGGCAACCACCCGCGAACGGTAACGGGCCAATGCCCATAATGGGAAATAGAGCGAGTAGCCGTGGTATTTGAGATAAAACACGCGGGGAAAACCGGGTGCCGTGAAATCCCGGTCCCTCCAGTCGCCCCGTCCGGTCTGGGTCCGCAGGAGATAGTCGACTCCCCGCCGGACGGTGGGAGAGGCCGACTGACCTGCTGCCATCAGCCCCAGCAGTGCCCAACTGGTCTGAAAGGAGGTGCTGCCGGTTCCCTGCCCGGCCCGTTCCGGATGGAAATAGGTATCGTTGCCCTCCCCCCATCCTCCGTCTTCGCGCTGCCGGTCGGTGAGCCACTGTGCCGCTTTTTGGATCCATTCGGCCGACATGTCGATGTGGGCTTCTTCAAGGGCAATCAGAACATGGGCCGTCCCGTAGATGTAATTGGTCCCCCAGCGGCCGAACCAGGCCCCCGTGGGTTCCTGTTCGGATCTCAGGAAGGACAGGCACCTCTCGAGCGCATCCCGGTCCTGTCCCCGGCCGAGCCGTCCCAGAAATCCCAGGACATGCGCACTGACGTCGCTGGTCGGCGGGTCCAGAAGCGCCCCATGGTCAGCGAAGGGAATTTCGTTGAGGTAATAGTGCGTGTTGTCCACGTCAAACGATGCAAACCCTCCGTTTCGGCTCTGCATCCCGACCGTCCAGTTAGCAGATTTCTCAATCGATTCAATATAATGCATTCTAAACTTCGAGCGGTCAATGACCCATCCGACGATGGCCGTATCGTCCAGGTCCGGGTAATATGGATTGGCGTACTGGAAAGCCCAACCCCCTGGGGCCAAGTGCGGGCGCTGGAGGGCCCAGTCACCCTTGACCTCCGTCACTTGTTCATTTCGGAGCCAGTCCATTCCCTTCCGGATCGGCGCATCCGGACAATCCCCAGTCTCCTCGAGCGCCAAAACGGCCAGCGCGGTATCCCAGACCGGTGAAACGCAGGGTTGGCAGTAAACCATTCCATCCCGCTCGACGACGAGGCGTTCGATGGCCCTCCAGGCGGTGAGGCAAAGGGGATGGTCCCGGGGGTAGCCCAAGATCAGAAGCGCTTCATAGGCGTTGACCATGGCGGGAAAAATCGCCCCGAGCCCGCTTTCCCCATTGAGCCGTTCGCAAAACCAGTTCCGTGCCTTGTCGATGGCCTGACGGCGGATGGGTCTTGGAATCAAGGGCTCGAGTCCCCGGCCCGCCCGGTCGAGCAAGAGAAAGAACCGTCCCAGCCGTGTGGTGATCCGGAAGTAATGATGCTCCTCTTCGGGAGGCACGACGAACAGTTCCCGGATTCCGACTTGGAGTGGATTGGCGGCGCGTGCCCGGAGCGAGCACAGGATGAGCAGCGGGACCATCACGGTGCGTGACCAGTAGGAAACCTTGCTCAGGTGGAAGGGAAACCAGCGGGGCAGAAGGATGATCTCCACCGGAATGAAAGGAATGGCGCGCCGGGGTAGCTGACGGAAAAAATAGAGGGTGATGCGCGTAAAAACGTTGCAATGGGCCGCTCCTCCGGCCCGCAGGATGGCCATGCGGGCTTTTTCCATGACGGGAGATTCCGGATCCTCGCCAGCGAGCTTGAGGGCGTAGTAGCACTTGACCGAGCAACTGAGATCGAAATCTCCACCGGAGTAAAGGGGCCAGCCGCCGTGGGAAAGATCCTGATGCTGCCGGAGGTAGCGCCGGAACCGATCCTGCAGCCGCGGATCCACGATGCCGACGTAATGCATCATGAGAATGTATTCCGCCGGGATGGTGCAGTCCGTCTCAAGCTCGAAACACCAGTGGCCGTCCGGATTCTGATGATCCAGGAGAATCCTCTGGGCGGAACTCACGGCCTCATCCAGCCGCGACGGAAGTTCCTGGTCCAGGAAGACCGATGAGGCCGGCGTTCGTTCCGGACCTTCAGAGGGAAAAGCCACGCTCGTCAATCGATCCGTGACCAGCGGGGCTTCCCCTCGATCCGAGTCGGGGTCAAAAGATCCGGCGCAAGTTCGGGCAGTCCGCGGCTGGCCTGCCAGAACAGCCAGCGCAACATCCGGTCACTCCGCACCGAACCGTTGACGGCCCGCATAACCCAACGAACGGTCCGCCGCGAAATCTTGACTTCGGCCCCTGAGGTAAAACTCGGGGACTGGTTGAGCTTGCGCAGGGACAAAACCGCAAATCCGATGGCCCACAGGCAGAAACGCCGGATACCGGTTTCCTTTTTGGGAATCAGGAGCGAATAGCTGAGCGCATTGTTGAGATGGCGCATCGCCACCGCAACCAGATGTTGCATGGCCGGGCTGAAACCCGGATCCGGGTGGTCAGGACGCACGAGAGCCAGGTCGCACCCGGTCCGGAGAAACACCTCACGAGGCAGCCAGCAGCTACCGCGTGCCCGGTCTTCCCAAAAATCCTTGAGAATATTCGTCATCTGCAAACCCTGGCCGAAAGACACCGCGAGCGGCATCAACTGGGTGCGGCGGGCTGCGATTGTATCGGAGTAAAGGCAGAAAAGATCCGTCAGCATCTCGCCCACCACCCCGGCCACGTAATAGCAGTAGCGGTCGAGCTCTTCCAGGCTGTGCAATCCCTGCAGGCTGACACTCCGCTGGAAGGAGGGCATGCCCTCGCACATGATGGACAGGCAGCGGGTGACCGTTTCACGGATGGCGCTCTGTGTGCTCGCGGTCACCTCCATGACCAATGGAAGCCGCTGGATCAGTTCCTTCTCCGATGCCGTGGCCTGAGTCAATGCCGAAGAGACCCGCAACGTAAAGGCATTGACGTCTTCCTGGCCTGCTAAAACGCGGTTGAGATCACGGTGAAACTCGCTTTTCCGGTCGGCTGGAATCCCAGGTTCGTCCTCGATGGTATCGGCGATTCGACAAAGCAGGTACGCATTGCCGACGACAAGCCCCAACTCAGTGGGAAGCTCCGGTATCGTGAGGGCGAAAGTCCGCGAAACCCGGCCAAGGATATCGCCCTGAAAACTCACCGCCTCCCGTGAGGGCCGTTCGTCAAACATGATCCAACCTCATTCCGGTTCTTGAAGCTTCATCGGGTGGCAGCGCCAGCGCAGGCCCCACCTGCAGTGTCCGTACAGTTTACACTCACTCCACCCGATTTTCAGTTTGGGGGACCGGTTGTCTGAGGAACCACTGGACGGCATCCCGGATCGCGGCCTCGGCCGGACGATGCCCGTATCCCAACTCGGATTCTGCCTTGGCGCTTGAGAAGTACATTTTTTTTCGTGCCATGGCGAGTGCGTCCCGCGTCAGGCGGGGTTCCTGCCCGGACACCCGTCCCCAGCATTCGGCAGCGAGCGCGATTGGCCAGAGAGGCCGCAGGGGTAGGCGGACACGGGGGCCGGGGCGGCCAGCGCAGCGGGAGACTTGTTCCAGGATGTCGCGAAGCGCCAGATTTTCACCGCCCAGGATGTAACGCTCCCCGGTCCGGCCGCGGTCGAGGGCCTGAAGATGTCCCCGGGCGACGTCATCGACATGCACAATGTTGAGACCGGTATCGACATAGGCCGGCATGCGGCCCGTCGCCGCATCGCGCACCAGCCGTCCCGTCGGGGTCGGCCTGACATCCCGGGGCCCCACGGGCGTCGATGGGTTGACGATCACGGCATCCAGTCGCCGGGCCCGCACCCAATCCGTGACCAGCGCTTCAGCCTCGAATTTGGAACGCTTGTAGGGCCCGATCATCGACTCGAGCCGACTCGGCGTGTTTTCATCGGCCGGCCGTCCATCCGGGTTCAGCCCCAGCGTGGCGACGCTGCTCGTGTAGACGAATCGATCGACCTGATTTTCGGTCGCCGCATTCAGGGCGTTTCGCGTGCCTTCGACATTGGTCCGGTGGAGCATTCCGGGATCCCGAGCCCAGAGCCGGTAATCGGCCGCCACGTGGAAGAAAACCCGGCAGCCCTGGCAGGCGCGGATCAGCGAGCCCGAGTCCAGGAGATCTCCCTCCACCCGTTCCACATCCAGTCCTTCCAGGTTGGTGCGCGGGCTCGTGGACCGGATGAGGACCCGCACCTGGTAATCGCGTTCCAAAAGCTGCCGCACAACGGAAGACCCGACAAAGCCGCTCGCTCCGGTCAGAAAAACCCGCATGTCGCCAACTCTTCCCCGATCAGTCGCACGATGGATCGGGCCTTAGGCCTTCGGTTCCGTTACCCGCGGGGCCGGGGGAGCCGTCACGGGGTGGCCGAGCCTTGCTCATGCGTTGGATGGATCCGCGAAACACTAATGGGCCATTGTACTGGAAGAAGGACCCGGGCCTCCTGGCACAGGGCCTGCGTTCGTGGCGAGCGGGGGCTCCGCATCCGCGACCGTTCCTTGGGTATAGTGGCTTTGGAAACCCATCTCCACGGGGGACTGATGCTTTCCATCCTGGGATTGGTCCTGCTTGGCCTGGCTTCCGCGTACGCGACGGCAGCCTGGATCGCCATGGCCCGCTGGACAAAGTCCCGGCCATCTACAGCCGCCCTTCTCCCGATCTCCATCCTCAAACCCCTGCATGGGGACGATCCCGGCCTTGAACCCTGCCTGCACTCCTTTTGCAACCAGGATTACCCGGACTACGAAATCATTTTCGGCATTCAGGACCCGGAAGATCCGGCGCTCGCCGTCGTCGAGAAACTCTGCGCCTCCCATCCGGAGCGGACCTTCCGTATCGTGGTTTCACGTGAAGGGATCGGGGCCAACCCCAAAGTCAACAATCTCCACAACCTATATCCACTGGCCCGGCATCCCTGGATCGTCATCTCCGACAGCGACATCCTCGTGCCCCAAGACTACCTGCGCCGCCTGGTGCCCCCCCTGGGAGATGATCGGACCGGACTGGTGACTTGTCTGTACGGGGGGCGGGCCGGAAACACGTTCTGGGCGCGCCTGGGCAAGCTCTTCATCGATGACGGCTTCGCCCCCTCCGTCTGGGTTGCCTGGCTGTTCGGTTCACGGGCTTACGCTTTCGGGGCAACCTTGGCCCTCCGGCGGGAGACGCTTGAGCGCATCGGGGGCTTCAGGGCGCTGGCCGATCGTCTGGCGGATGATTACCGGATGGGGGAACTCATCCGGAGACTGGGGCTCGAGGTCGTCCTGGCGCCCCTCGCCGTCCAGACCCTCGTCACGGAAGGCAGCGCATCCGCCCTGTGGAGGCACGAACTCCGCTGGCTCAGGACCATCCGGTTTGTCAATCCCTTGGGATTTGCTTTTTTCTGGATGACCCTGGGTTCGCCGCTCATCCTGACGGGTACCCTTGCGCTGGGATGGGATGCCGGATGGGCGGCCATTCCGGCTGCGGCCGTGGCTGTGGCTCTGCGAGTTGTGCTACATTATCAGTCTGCCCGGAGCCTGAATGTAGAGGCGGCCCCGGTCTGGCTGGTCCCGATTCGCGATTTCCTGACCTTGGTGGAATGGGCCGGAGCCTTCTTTTCAAGACAGGTGTATTGGAAAGGCCTGGAGTTGAGGGTCGGCCGCGGGGATGGGGTCGACCGGGTCCGGGCCCCGGATTCCTGAACCACCGGGCGCGGGCCTTCACCAGCCGCACTGCGGAGGATGCATGAAAACTCTGTTCCTGAACCCCCCCTCCTACGAGGGATTCGATGGTGGCGCCGGAGCGCGTTACCAGGCCCGGCGCGAGATCCGGTCTTTTTGGTACCCCACATGGCTCGCGCAACCGGCGGCCCTGGTTCCGGACAGTCGGCTGATCGACGCGCCGGCGGATGGTCTCACCGCCGAGGATGTGCTGCCGCTGGCTGCTGATTATGAACTGATCGTGATCTACACGAGTTCGCCTTCATTCCATGGCGATGTCAAGCTGGTTGAGGCCTTCAAGGAGAGAAACTCCGGAATCCGGGTCGGACTGGTGGGCGCCAAGGTCGCGGTGGAGCCCGAGTCGTCGCTCGAGGCCTCACTGCATATCGATTTCGTCGCGCGCGAGGAGTTCGACCATACCATCCGTGAGATTGCCGAAGGCCGTCCCCTGGACGAAGTGGACGGTGTGAGCTACCGTGACGAGCGTGGGCAGATCCGCCACAATCCGGGGCGTGCCATTCTTGAAAACATGGACGAGCTGCCGTTCGTATCGACGGTCTATAAAAGGGATCTTACGATCGAGAACTATTTCATCGGTTATCTGGAGCATCCCTATGTGTCGTTTTACACCGGACGGGGATGCCGCTCGAAGTGCACGTTCTGTCTATGGCCGCAAACGATCGGAGGACACCGTTACCGTGTCCGCAGCCCCGAGCATGTCCTCGAGGAAGTCCGATATATCCAGAAGAATATGCCGCAGGTCAGGGAAATCTTTTTTGACGACGATACCTTCACCGATTTCAAGCCGCGTGTTGAAACCATCGCCCGCGGCCTGGGGAAATTGGGGGTCACCTGGTCGTGCAATGCGAAGGCCAACGTACCCTATGAAACGCTCAAGATCATGCGGGACAACGGGCTCCGGCTGTTGCTCGTGGGTTATGAATCCGGGAATCAGCAGATCCTGTTCAACATCAAAAAAGGACTTCGGACGGATATCGCGCGGGAGTTCAGTAAAAACTGTCGGAAGCTGGGTGTGACGATCCACGGAACCTTTATTCTCGGCTTGCCCGGGGAGACCCGGGAGACCATCGAGGAGACCATCCGCTACGCCCAGGAGATCAACCCCCATACCATCCAAGTTTCGCTCGCGGCACCCTATCCCGGGACCCGACTTTACCGGGAAGCGATGGAAAACGGCTGGCTCACCACTCAGGAACAGGATCACCTGGTTTCGGGGCACGGATTCCAGCTGAGCCCGCTCAGTTATCCGGATCTCTCGCACCAGGAGATTTTCGATTCCCTGGCGCGGTTCTACAAGCGCTTCTATTTCCGCCCGAGCAAGGTGACCGAGCTGGTCTGGGAGATGCTGAAGAGCCCCGAGATGATGAAACGCCGGCTGCGCGAGGGAGTGGAGTTCTTCCACTTCCTGCAGGAACGGCAGCAAGTATCCTGACCTTCAGGCTCCGGCGGTGGCGGAATGGCGGCCAGCATGAGCGGCAGGGCATTTCCCAGTCGTGCTGGATTTGATTTTGTAAGACCTTGAAACCGGAACCGACGCCATCGACCCGATCCGCCATCACCCCCGTTTCTGGGCGGCGGGTCGTCTTGACCGCGGATGACTTCGGCGGCAGCCCGGGGATCAACGAAGCCGTTGAAAGAACGCATCGGGAAGGCGTGCTGACGACGGCCAGCCTCATGGTCAATGCGGATGCCACCGAAGATGCGGTCCAGCGCGCTCGCAGCCTGCCGACACTGGCCGTGGGTCTGCACCTCGTCCTCTGCCACGGCCGGGCCACCGCTCCCCGGGACCGAGTCCGCGACCTCGTCGACCCGAACGGCAATCTGACGGACCGGATGGTTGCGAGCAGCCTGGGCTACGCCCTGTCTGCCGGACAAAGACGTCAGCTGGCGTATGAGATTGAAACCCAGTTCCAGCGTTTCTCGGCCACCGGCCTTCCGCTTGACCACGTCAATGTTCACAAGCATTTCCACTGCCACCCCATCCTATTGGACTTGATTCTCCAGATCGGGCCGGATCACGGCATGCGGAGCCTGCGGCTGCCCAGGGAGCCATGGCACCTCGGATTCCGTGCGGGACGCGGGGTGGGATGGGTTGAGCCGATCCTGCTCTCTCCCATCGTCTGGACCATGATCCGCCGGTTGGAACGTTCCGGAATCCACCACAACGATTATCTTTTCGGTCTCAGCGCAACGGGGCACATGACGGCCGAGGTGTTGCTGGATGCGATTCCCCGCCTTCCGGCAGGACTGGGCGAGATTTATTTCCATCCAGCAACCGGTGCCGGGATGCCCGTCCACCGCCGGTCAACGGCGGTCCGGGAACAGAATGCCCTGCTCGACCGGCGGGTGGCCAAGGCCTTCGCCCAACACGGCATCCGCACGACCACCTTCCATGCCAATCTCTGATCCCAGATCGGCTTGAAACCCGTGCGTAACCTGGACCGCAGCTATGTGCATGTATTGACCCGCATCGTTCACCGGTGCGTCCGGTCGGCTTCCCTCGTCCTGCTGCTGGCCGGCCTGCTCACCGCCCTTTCGCTGGTCGTCACGGTTGCCCGCTTCAAGATCGATACCAACATGAGCGATCTTCTGGCCCGGCACCTCCCCTACCGCAAACTCGATGCACAATACCACCGCGACTTTCCAGGTGACCATGAAACCATCGTGCTGGTTGTGCGGGCCGCCGAGCCTCAAGTCCGTCGGAAAGCCATCGGGGCACTCACGGTCTGGCTGAAACGACATCCTGCGTTTTACCATGACCAGTATCAACCCGGTGGCGGGCCCTTTTTCAGAAAGAACGGCTTGCTGTACCTTTCCACCCCCCGGCTCAGGAAACTGCTGGATCAGGTCGGCCGTTCGGAACCGGTCGTCGCCCGCCTCGCGATGAATCCCACAACAGCGGGCTTTTTTTCAATGCTCACCCGTTCATTTGGGCACCTCCGGACCTTGGCTCCGCTGGCTCCCCAGTTTGCCCGCTTGCTCGATCAGGTGAGTCAAACCACCGCCGCCACGCAGGAAAGCAAGGCCCATGCCCTCCCCTGGAACCAGCTTTTCACGGCCACCGGGGGAAAACCGAGCGAAAGCCGGCCCCATCTTCTGATCGTGAAACCCAGGGCCGTGCCGGGTGCGCTACGACCCTATGAAACGGCGATCAATCGGCTCCAGCACGAAATTCGGCTGTTGGAGTCCCGCTCACAGGCACCGCTCCATGTGGGGCTTACGGGGGAGGCGGTTCTCGATGATGCCCAACTGCATTCGGCCACTTCCGGAATCTCTTTCGCCACCCTCCTGTCCCTCGTGGCCATCGTTTCCATCCTTTTGCTCGGGTTCCGGCGCCCGAAGCTCGTCCTGGCGATCCTCCTGACGCTCCTCGTGAGCCTGATCTGGACCGTGGCGTTCGCTTTGACCGTCATTGGCCCGTTCAACCTGATTTCGATTTCCTTTGCCGTCCTGTTCATCGGCCTGGGCGTGGATTTCGGTATCCAGTTCTCGGTCCGCTACCTTGAAGAGGCACAAGGCAATCCAAGCACCCTCTCGGCTTTGGAACGAACCACCCTGGGGATGGGCTTGCCCCTGTCGCTCGCCGTCCTGGCCGCTGCCATCAGTTTCTTTTCGTTTGTGCCGACCCGGTATGCCGGCATCATCAGTCTTGGTCTCATCGCCGGCGTCAGCATGTTCATCTCGCTCGTGGCAACCCTGACCCTGCTGCCCGCCCTGATCCGGACCCTCGGCGTGAAGGCCGGTTCGCCATCCATCGGTTTCCGGTCCCGCCGGCTCCTTCACGTCCGGCAGCACGGTCCCTGGATCAGTGGGCTGTTCCTGGTGCTCGGCCTGGCTTCCGTCTACTTCGTGTTGCACATGCATTTCGATTTCAACCCACTCAACCTGCAGAATTCGGATTCCGGACCGGTCCGGACGTTCCGGCGACTCGTGGCCCGAAGCCGGTTTTCGCCCTACAGCATCGATGTTTTGGAGCCCAATCTGGCTGCAGCCCGTGAGCTCCAGAAACGGGTCGGGCGTCTATCGTCGGTCCGGATGACCGTCAGTGCTTCCAGTTTCATTCCAGATCACCAGCACCGCAAACTCGCCCTCATCCGGGAAACCGCGCTCCTGTTTCCTCCCTTCTTCATGCAGGCCACGACTCCCCGGACATCGGCCATGCGGGCCCGCCGGAGCATCCGGCGTTTCCTCAAAGTCACCGGGCGGGTCAAGCTCACCGGGGAACTCAATCGGCTGGTCCAGCCGCTCGCCGAACTCCGGCAGGACCTCAAGACGTTCCTGGCCCACTCGGCCCGGGGAACGGGGCGCTGGAGGCTGCTGGAGATGAACCTCATGGGCGCGTTCCCCACAGCGCTCCGTTCTCTCGAAGAAGCCTTTCAGGCCCGGCCGGTCACACTCGCCCGGCTTCCCGCGAGTTTGCGCAAACGCTATCTCAACCGGCAGGGAATCGCCCGTGTCCAGATTTTCTCCCGCTGGAACCTGAACCATCTCGACCGCATGCGCCACTTCGTGCGTCAGGTCGAAAAAGTCGCCCCCCGGGCGATCGGTACCCCGGTCATGCTGATCGACGGAGGCAATGCCGTATTCGAGGCCTTCGAGCAGGCAACGGCCACGGCCTTTTTGGGGATCCTGCTCCTGCTGTTCTGGGTTCTGCGGGACATCCGCCACACGCTTCTGGCCCTCGTCCCCATGATCTTGACCATCCTCTTGGCCAGCGCCACAATGAGACTTTGGGGCATCTCCTACAATATGGCCAATATCATCGTCCTGCCCCTTCTCATGGGGCTTAGCGTCGCCTATGGCATCTATTTCATTGTGCGCTGGCGGGAGGGCCACGACCTGGATCTCGTGCTTGGCACGAGCACGGCCCGCGGCATCCTGATCAGCGGTCTGGCGACTCTCAGCACCTTCGGGAGTCTGGCCGTCTCTTCCGACCGAGGCATCTCGGTTCTGGGTCGGACCCTGAGTATCGTGATGGGCTGGGTCCTTGTCTGCACGCTTGTGGCGCTCCCGGCGATCCTCTCCCTCATCACCGATCGCAGTCGCCCAACCAACCCAGCGGACCCGAGATGACCGAGCCCCTGCCCCTCGCCCCCCCTCCCGTCTCCCGGGTCGGATGGCGGCCATCGCCCTCGTGCGTTTTTGCCTCCATCGGGTTGGCTGCCACCGTCTGGCTGATTCTGGAAACAGGTCTTTCCGGGATTGCAAGTACCCTGGCGATCGCCGGCTTCAGCCTTCTCTGGCTGGTTCCCCTCCACATCATTCCCATCATGCTGGACTCCCAAGGATGGCGGGTCCTGCTGCACAACGACGAACAGAAACCGTCCTCGGGATTCCTGTTCTGGGTTGCGGGAGTCCGCGAAGCCATCAACGGGCTGCTCCCGGTATTCCGCGTGGGAGGGGAGTTTACCGGCGCCCGGCTGGCGACCCGTGCCGGAATCAGCAAAGCGAATGCGATCGCCAGCGTTCTCGTTGAAGTCACACTGACACTCGTCAACCAGGTTTTTTTCACCCTGGCCGGGATCGTCCTGCTTGTGACCGTGAACATGGGACAGCCCGTGTACGGACAGTTGGTCCCTGCCCTTGCTCTGGGTGCCGGCGCCATTCTGGTCTTCGTACTCATCCAGCGTGGAGGCATCTTCTCGTTCGTTTTCCGGTTGATCGAACGGCGTGGATGGGGGGGGCGATTCGTGCAGGCCGTAGGCGATCCCGTGGCGCTTGATCAGGCCATTCAAAGACTCTATCGATGCCGGACGGTCCTCTTACGCGCGGGACTCTGGCAGATGGCTGGGCTTCTAGCCGGTGTCCTTGAAATCTGGCTGGCCCTGTTCCTGCTCGGGAGCCAGGTGGGATGGGGTGGCGCCCTGGTTCTCGAAAGCCTGAGCCAGGCGTTACGCAGTGCCTCCTTTTTCGTTCCCTCGGGAATCGGTGTCCAGGAAGGCGGCTTCGTGGTCTTCGGCAGCCTGCTGGGTATCCGCCCCGACATCACCCTGTCCCTCTCATTGGTCCGGCGCATGCGGGAAGTCCTGTTCGGCCTGCCCTTCCTGGTGTCGTGGCAATGGTTTGAACGCCGGAGGTGGGGTCGGGGCTGGTCGTCATGCTCCGGCCCCAGCCAGGATCCCACCCCCTCGTGAAGCCGGAAACCCACCCTCGACCCTTCCTCCTCAAGGATGTGAACCCCATGCAAATCCCCTTGGCCTCCCGCTCCTTTTCCGCCCGGCACCACCGGGCCGCGCCCCTCCCTCTCTTCCTGGTGGCGCTTTTCTGCTGCCTCCTGCCGGTTTCGATCCCGGTCTGCCGGGCGGCCCCCCGGCCCAAAATGCGTCCCGCCTCCCCCAGCCAGGTGATCCACGTTTTCGACCAGTCCCTGCTGAAGTCCATGAAGGCCGGCGCCAAGGCCGGGTTTGCGGGACGCTACCGAATCCTCGAACCGGTCATCCGGCGGACGATCGGATGGGCGGCCATGTTGCACCTGCTGACGGGGCACGACTGGAAGGAGCTCAGCCCCGCGGAACGGCACCGGCTCCGCGAGTTGTTCATCCGCTATACGATCGCCAACTATGCCCATGAGTTCAACGGATATCACGGCCAGCGCTTTCATATTGTGGACCACCGGCATTACCCGGCCTATGATCTGGTCATGGCGAGATTTGATGAACGGAATCGCCGGCACCATACGTTTGTCTACCTGCTGCAGAAGGCCGGGGCGGAATGGCAGATTGTCAATATTTTCGTGGACGGTGTGAGCAACCTCTCGCTTCTCAAGTCGCAGTTCCAATTTGTCCTGAAAAAAACCGGACCGAAAGGGCTGTTCGACTACTTGACCCGTTCCATCAGCCACCTCGAAAACCCGACTGGTGATCACCGGAGCCACACCTCATGACCGAACGCAAGACCCGACCTGGGAAAACGGCCAATGGACCCCGGCCATGGCTGGCTCCCGCCTGGATCGGACTCGCCACGGGGCTCCTCCTCCTCGCCGCCTGCGGCCGGTCGACCCCACCGGCCGCATTCCCGGGTGTCCTTTATCTGGGAACCGGGAACCGGATCATCCAGCTCAATCTCACGACCTATCGCACCCGAACCGTGACCCACCTGCCGGACCATCTCCGGGTGGATGTCCTTTCCGTCGTTTCACGAAACCGGCTGCTGGTGAGCACCTACCCCCGGCATGCCATCGCCCTCCTCAATCTCAAGACCCGCCATTGGACACTGCTCCGGAGCGGCTGGAAGGCCGTTGCTTTTCCTAGGCTGCATCTCTTTGTTTTTTATGACCCGGTCAAGCCGGGATTGTATGCCGAACGGCTGTATTGGGCTTCGTTCCGGGATCCCAAGGTCAGGCATTTGATCGATCCCGGTCCGTTTCCGATGCCGATCCCGGTCATCCGGGTCGGGCCGGGTCGTTTCCTCTATACGAGCTGGCGCAAGACGCACGAACAGGCGCTCTGGGTCTATGATCTTTCGAACGGACATTTCCACTCACTCCCGGTTCCGCTCGCCTACCCGGAGCTCCGCCTGGCCCGGCAGGGTGTTCTGTGCTCCGCGGTCGGGGTGAAAACCTACCCCTACTTCCGTTACGACCTGCCCACCGGGGCCCGGACCCCGATCCGCCTCCCCGCCTGGTACACCCCGATCCGGGATATCCCGGCGCTTCATGGATTTTTGGTCGGCAAAAACTCATCCAGCCTCTTCGTCTCGACGCGGCACCGCTGGACCCTCTATCTCGATTCATGGCGGAACGGACACCGGACGAAGCTCCTCGGCCACACCCAAATCGGTCTCGATACCGCCGTCTGGATCGGCCCCCGTTAGGCCTGTGAAAGCGCCCTCCCTGTTCCGCCATCTTGCGGCCTTGCTCTACGATGGACTCATCGTCCTGGCGCTCTGGCTATTCGGCACCTTTCTCCTGGCTCTCCTCATCCACCCGGCCCGGCGATCACTCAATGCATCGGAAAGCGGCCGGATCCTTTACTGGGGCTTCCTCCTCGCACTGGCCTGGATTTTTCTGGCCGGGTTCTGGAGCCACGGCGGCCAGACCCTGGGCCTCAAGGCCTGGCGCCTCAAGCTCGTTCAGCGGAACGGGCAGCCGGTGAACTGGAGTCACGCCACGGTCCGCTTTTTGGTGGAGCTCATCGAATGGCTTCTGATCGGCGTGTTCCTCTTGCCCGTCTATTTTCTTGGGTCGCGCGGGGCCAGCGACCGGACAGCCACCCTGTCGGTCTATCTGACCCTCTGGCTGGTCACGGGTTTCCTCGTCTTCGTCCTCTCCGGTCGCCTGCCCCGCGGCAGCCTGCATGACCGGCTGTCCCGGACCCGCCTGATCCGGATCGAGAGCGCTCTGGGGACGACCCCGCAGGGTAGTGCTTCATTCCTCAAGAAGCCCGGCCGCTCCCTCGCGGGAAACCGGTTGGACGCCGTCATCCGCCACCCCAAGACTTCCCGTGTCGCGCCTCTCTCCCTATACATGCGTGCCGCCGTCACGATCCCGGCGGACTGACCGGCTGCATTCATCGCTCGCTTCGCCAGCCATGCCAGACTTCCCTCAAGTTACGACAGGGTCGGCATCCGCAACCTCTTTTTCGGGATCTGCTCAACGTTCACGACCCGTTGCAGCCCGCGTGTTCGCAGAATCACCCTTTTGTGACCCCTTACTTCGAAGGCTTCGGTCGCTTCGTCCCCTCCACAACCGCTCCGATGGCGACCGTCTGCCGGGTGGGTCTATCTCCCACTGAGAGAGCGCACGTTTTCACGGCGCACGCAACTTGAGTTTAAGCCCGACATCGACGACGAGGCGCACCCGACCCGCACACCGGATCTCCTGCCATGGGCACGCAGCAGCCGCACGGCATACCGCCGGTGATAGCCGGTCAGTGCCACGAGCTCATCGAGCCATTGCCCTTTGCGCTTCTTGCTGGCCTTGCAATAGCCCGCTGCCGCCTGCCGGATCACCGCTCTGCGCTCGCCCATCGTCAGCCTCATTGCGAACCCCTCCGGAATACACCCGCTGGGGAATTTCGCTTACATTCCTTATTTGAGGCAATGAATCGATTTCGCTTACATTTTTAATGAGTCAATTCGCCTCCTTGACAAATTCAGGGGGGGGGTGGGTACACTCGAAACCGAACCGGGCGCTTCTGTCGGGTGGATCGAGAATCGATCACGGAAAGCACGAAGGAGGTTCAATGAACAAGAGACGCAAATTCAGAGGCTATCTTTTCTTTTTCCCGTTCCTGCTGCCGCTACTGTTTGGGGCAACCATCGCGGGCGTTGGTCCAATCCAAACCCAAGGGAGTCCCACAGGGAGCTGTTCACCTGGATCAACGGACGGAGCCTGTCTTTGCCAGCAAGGCCACTGGATCTGCTATAAGGAATAAGTCCCACAGCGGTCAACGTACCACGGGTTCACCCGTCACCGTGTGGAAATGTGGTACGTTGGCATTATCGGTTCTGATGACCAAGGTCAGGAGGAGGGACTCTGGCTATGCATATGTGGGGTTCTCAACCACCTCGGTATTTGCTGGATTTTGGAGAAAGGTGTGGTCGCGGCGTCGGGAAACTGATACTGCCTTGCTTGGTTCTAATTGTGGCTGCACCCCTGGCTTGGGCCGGATCCCCGCCTCCCAATGTTCCGAATCCTCAGGATCGAGTGGCACCCCGGATGCATACGGTGCATCCCATCTGGCGGACCACCAAGCTCGGTCGTATCCTGGTCATCGGGCACCGGATCCGCATCCCAAAGCCCGTTGTCTTCGAGATCATCAAGGCGGCCTTGAACCGCACCTGGTCCACCTCTCCTAAGGCCCGCAACCAGATCGTCTGCCAGTTCCACTATCCTTTGGGTTCCCATCTCAAGGACCAGGCGGTGCTCTTCTGCCAGACCAACAGTGAACACTTCCAGTTTCGGGAAAGACATTGGTTTATGGATATCAGCGGACGTGATGGAGGTGCGGTCCCACCCACGATTCGGGGTCCTCTGGAGTTTCAGGAGTTCCAGACCGACCAGATGCATCTCGTGGATCCGAACCGTCTGCGGCGGCTATTAGCCAAGCTGCCGGCGGCGAATGGGCGTTATGAGTTCGAGGTCACGAAGCACGGTCATCCGGAATCGGAGTGGTTCATGAACCGGGGGCGTCTGGTCAAAGTGGTTTACTTCAAGAAGGAGCCGGCCAAAGCAGGTGGTACGCTCCGGCCGGGACCGGGCCAGTAAGATCGGACAGGGTGGCACTTCAATGTCTGCCGGGTTGACTGGGGGGGGTGGGGTACATTTTCCCAAAAAGATTATCGATCGGATTCGCTGACCCTCAAAGGCATAGAACGGTTGAGCGGAGCAGCAGGAGCGGTTCCGGGAGTGTTTTCCATTTTGTAGACTGGACCTCCCGAGTTCACCACTTCAGGCGCGTACTCGATAATGGTGTCGACACGGCTTCCGCACGGTTCGTGATTCCCTTGGGAGAGACAGCCCTTCGGGAGCGTGGTTGGTCACCCGACCAAGTGTCTGGGAGGTTGCGGATGGAAAACCCGGAAGACCACCGATAGACCCTGACCTCCGATCAGGAGCGAGAAATGGCAAGGCATCAGGAGCTCGAACAGCGGACCGGGATACTGGTCTACTCTGCAAGAATCCGCACAGACCCTGGCAGCGCCCGGCCAATGAGAACACCAACGGCCTCCTGCGGCCGTCTTTCTCCACAGGGACGGACCTGTCGGAATACTCTCAATGGTTCTTGACCCAAGTGCCGAAGAACTCAATCATCGACCCAGGAAATCCTTGGGATTTCGCACGCCAGCCGAAGTCATGGCACGGAAAAACAGAGAGATAAACGGTGGTGTTGCATGTCAAATTTGAAACCGCCCCCCGTCCGTGGCTCCCTCGGAGCCCGAAGCCGTCTCTCCATCCGGAACCCGCCAGTCAACCGATTGCCCGACGCTGAGATCCAGAACCCGCGCTGCCGAATCGCGGTTACACGCAATTTCCACGAGCCCGATGGAGTTGACGTACCAAAATGCGTGGCCGGCCGGAACCGATCCGAAGACGGGGGCAAAACGCAGTTCCCGGCTGCCGCAATGGAGTCTCCAGCCAGTGCCGACACCGGAGCCCCGATAGCCGGTCGTGGCGTTACCAAAACGATCGATGTGGATGATCTCGCCGCTGTCCTCCGGCCAGTCGCTGCCGATGAGCGGAGCCGGGTGGGGCCGAAGCCGGGTTTCCGCGCGGGGCTCGCCGGCCTCCTGGGCCAGCCGGATCGCCCAGGGTAGGAACAGGTCGCGTCCATGAAAACTCGGCGACAGCGTGTGGGAGACCGGGTTCGGGATCTCATGGACCTGGACCGGTGCACGGTGCAAAATCCGGCCGAAGAGTCCATTGTCGGGTCCGACAAAGCTCCAGTGGCCCTGATGGACGAGAATCGGGGTCCGGTCGGTACCGACACCCGGATCGACGACCCCCACGAGGACACCCGACTCGGGCAGGTAGGGAAACAGGGCTGCGAGCAGATACGCCGCAGCGCGAGGTGCGCAGGGTGTGAGCTCATGGCAGAGGTCCACCCAAGCCACGGCCGGATGCGCGGCGGTGAGTAGCGCATGGAGCTGCCCGACATAATGACTGCCAATCCCGAAGTCGGTAAAGAGAAAAATGGGGCGCATGTCCGGGGAGATGGCCTGAATCCTTACGGCCCTGGAACGAACCCGACCCGGAAGTGGATGACGACCCGGCTCCCGACCATCGAACTCTTCTGCCAAACCCCGTTTCCGATGCCAAAAACCTGACGGCGCACTTGCCCGGTCCCGGTCATGAGCAGGAAACCCGGCCTCGGACTTGTCAGGTGAAACCGGACAGAGACCTCGTGGCGTACGCCCTTGAGAACGAGAACGCCCGCCGCATGGTACTGGCCGGGACCCAGTGGCTGGATCTCGTGACTCGAGAAGACTGCCTGGGGAAAGGCCTTGACATCGAACCAGACCGCACTCCGGGCGGGACGTTCCAAAAGAGGGCTCCGGAAACGGAGGGACGCCGTCCGGATCACCACCTTCAGGGCCTGGGGTTGATCCGACGAAGTGGTTTCGAGGAGACAACGAAAGACCGGGAACCGGCCATTGATGGCGCTGGATTCCCAGTGGGCGAGAAAGCCCAGCCGCGCCGGGGCGGGAGCGTTGTGCCACCAAAGCGCTGCCTGCACCGGACCCGGAAGGAATGTCCACCCGGCCGCCACCCACACCGCAACGAGGCGGATCCGGCAACTCTTCACGGCGTTTCCCGGGGGAGCCGGAAGCCGGGCAGCATCCGCTTCAGGGTGGGGTCCCGGCTGATCAGCTGGTGCCACAGTGCAGCCAGGATGTGGATGGACAGCAAAACCACGAGGCTCCATCCGAGAAACACATGGAGCCCGACCAGCAGACGGGCCTGGGCACGGTTGGGTGGGATCAGGGCCGGCCAGCGGAACCATCCAAAAAAGCGGAATGGTATCCCGGTGGCCGAGTTGAAAAGCCAGCCCGAAAGCGTCAGGAGAATCAGGACGACGTAGAGCAGACCGTGGACCGATTCCGCGCACCGTCTTCGCCAGTCGGGGACGGATCGCAGAAAGCGCGGGGGAGGATCGTAAAAGCGCCAGGCCAAGCGCAACAGCACGAGAAGGAGGATGATGAAGCCCAGAGACTTGTGCCAGATGAAGAGGTCGAGTTTGGTCGGCGTGAGCGGCCAGGCGACGGCCATCCAGCCCAGCGCCAGTTGTGCGAAGATCAGCCCCGCCACCGACCAGTGGAAGATCTTGGCCACTCCACCCCAGTTGTCCGGATCATTATGTAGCGGCACGGTGAAAGAGGGTCAGCCGGTTAGGCGGTACGAAAGATTAGCATAGCCGTCAGCCCGCTGAACAGGGCCAGCGGTCCGAACGCCACCACAAACGGCAGCCAGTGAAAGGTATCCCCCATGCTGACCGTCACGTTGTCGAGAAAGTAGTAGAGCAGCCCCGTTCCCACCCCGATGAAGAGGCGATAACTGCCCCCCTGGCTTCGGCCGCTGCCGAACAGAAAGGGCAGCGAAAAGCAGATCATCACGGGGATGGAAAGGAAATCGGCAATCTTCTTCCAGAACGCGATTTCATAGTGCTCGGCCCTGAGGTGGTTGTGGTGAAGGTAGCGGATATAGCGCCAGAGCCCCAGGCTCGACAGGTTGCCCGGATTGACGATTAACACCTTGAAGAGATCCGGACTCAGGAGTTTGGGCCACTTCGACCGGGAAATATGGCGGACGGTCAGGTGGTGGCCCGTGAAAACCGTTTCGTTGAGATCTTCAAGGATCCACTGGTGGTGGCGGTACAAAGCCTTGCGCGCATAACCGATCGCCGCCAGCCGATGGTGGATGGACAGCTGGAAGAGATGGATGCCCTCAAACTGATGATGGCGCCCCAGCCGGGCCACGTTGACCACAAGCCGGCCGTCGCGGGCCCATAGCCCGAAAGGGCCCAGCAGGGCCGCCTGGTGGTAGAGGGCGAGTGCCCGCTCGCTTTCGGCATAGCGTTTGGTGGGCGGGGCGATGTATTCCGCCAGGATCACGAAAACCACCATCAGAACCAGTGCAGCCAGCATGAGCGAGCGGGCCAGGCGGATGAGGGAAGCACCCGTGACGCGGAAGACCATGAGTTCGTTGGCATGCGCCAGGGTCCCCAGGGCCATCAGGGAGCCGATCAGGGCACCGGCCGGAAAAATGTCACTGATCCATTCCGGAAGAGTCGAGGCGGTATAGAGCAGCGCGGTCCCGATCGTGTAGTTCTGGATGCCGATGTTGTGCAACTGGCTCACGAAGGTCAGGAAACCGGAAACGACGGCCAGGATGACAATGGCCAGAAAGGTTCCGGTGATGGTGGTTCGGGCTAGGTAGCGATCGAGGAGACTCACCGGGGCCTCCTCCAGGCTGACCACAGCCGGACCTCGTACAGGCGGGCCAAAAGGACGATGCCGATCAGGACAAACACGGCATGCACCCACCAGATGCCGATGGACGGCGGGACCATCCGGTGGGCGACCCAGACTTTCCCGATGCCCATCAGGTTCGAATAAAGGAGGTAGAGAAGGATCCCCATGAAAATCCGGAGTGCACGCCCTTCCCGCGGGGCGGTCCGGGCCAACGGCAGGGCCAGAAAGATCAGGATCAGCACGCTGATGGGTGCGCTGAACCGCCATTGCAGCTGGGCCAGGTTCCGCGGGGTTGGGTCCGCCCACAGCGAACGGGTCGTCCGCCCGGACTCCGAATAGCGGGTGGGTTCATGATCCGGGACGAGGTTCAGATTGACCCCGTATTCGCTGAACCGGATGCGGTCGAAACGGGAGGAGTCAAGGTGTCCCTCATAACGGTAGCCATGCTTGAGAACCAGGATCCGGGTGCCCCCTTGAGGGGATTCCACAAACACGCCGCGACGTGCCGTCACGACATCGACTCGCCCCCTTTTCTGGGATTCGATCAGGACGTCGTAAACCTGGCGTCCATGCGGGCTCGTCGCCCCCGCATAGAAGGTTGCACCCGCGCTCGGAATCTGGTGAAACCGTCCGGCCTGAAACAGATCGTAACGGGTGACCGCCGAGCTCTGGTCCCGCAAGGTCACCGACTGGCGGACGGCCCAGGGGGCAATCCAGAAGGACAGAAGGGCCGTTCCCAGGGCAAACAGCGCCCCCAGCGTGAAAAAGGACCGGTACATCTGGAGCGGGCTGATTCCGCAGGCGGAGATGGCCGACATTTCGTTGTCGCGGTACAGGCGCCCCAGCGTGATCAGGACCGACAGGAACACCGATCCGGGCACGAGGACCGCGAGATAACCCAGGACGTTGAGCCCCAGCATCTGGAACACCAGCTGCTTGGGCAACACTCCGGAGGCCGCCTGGCCGATATAGTTCGAAAACCGGCTGGCGACGAGGATGAAGAGCAGCACCGCGAGCACCAAGAGGGCCGTCGCCAGAGTTTCCCGGAACAGATAACGGTTAAGAACGCGGGGCACGACCCGGTCCCGAAGCCAGACGCCCGCGGATGCAGGGCATCCGATCAGGTAGACTATTCATGACCGTTGCCGCCGCAACGGACGTTTTTGCTTGCCATGGGAGTTTTGCCAATGCCTCAGCGCAGCGCTTCGGTACAGTTTACGACGATTCGGAAAAATCCGGAGACCGTTTCAGCCGATACCCTCGTGGTGGGCCTTCATGCGGAGGGGCGCTCTGCCAAAACAGCGGGAGATTGGGACCGGCTCCTGCATCAGCCGCTTAAGTCCTGGCTCAGGAACCGTGGGTTCGAGGCCCGACCGGGGCAGATGCTGTCCGGATTTGCCCCCCCGGGGGGGCGGGCCCAAGAGGTGCTCGTCGTCGGTCTCGGCAAACCCGAAAAGCTGACCCGGAGCCGGTTCCGGGGAATCCTGGGTTCGGTCATGGACCGGCTGGTCCGCTCCGGAAGCCGCAGTGTGGTCAATACGCTCACGGCTCTCCCCCTCGAGGGACTGCCGGCCGCCTGGAGGATTCGCCAGGCGGTGGAGGCCACCCACTACGCCCGGTATCGGTTTACGGAATGTCGCGGCGCGGGCGGATCGACTTCCGGGCTCCCTCGCCTCGACAAGGTCCATCTGTGCCTGGGTGCGGATGCGGGTCCGGATGCGGGCATCCGCCAGGCGATCCGGGATGGGGAGGCCATCGCCCATGGAGTGCGGCTTTGCCGCGACCTTGGGAATCGACCCCCGAACCTGGCTACCCCCCGACATCTCGCGGCGGAGGCCCGCAAGCTGGCCGCGCAGGATCCCCGTTTCCGGCTTCGAGTACTCACGGAAAAGGAAATGAAAACACTCGGGATGAATGCCCTTCTGGCCGTGGCCCAAGGCAGTTCGGAACCCCCCCGGCTCATCGTGCTCGAATACCTTGGCAGCCGCCGCAAGGCGCCGATCGCTCTGGTGGGTAAGGGCATCACGTTCGATTCCGGAGGCCTCTCCATCAAGCCAGCTGCCGCCATGGACGAGATGAAGTTTGACATGTGCGGAGCCGCATCGGTGCTGGGCACCCTGAAAACGGTCTCCGAGCTCAACCTTCCTCTCCATGTGGTCGGGGTCATTGCCGCGGCCGAAAACATGCCGGACGGCAGAGCCATCAAGCCCGGCGGTATCGTCCGCTCGCTCTCCGGACAGACCATCGAGATTCTAAATACCGACGCTGAAGGCCGTCTCGTCCTTTGTGATGCCCTAACCTACGTCCAGAAAAATTACCGGCCCCGTATCCTGCTGGACGCTGCGACCCTGACGGGGGCCTGCGTGGTCGCGCTGGGTCATCATCCGAGCGGTCTCTTCTCGAACCATGACGGACTCGTCCGGGATTTCGAGAAGGCGGCGCAGGAGGCCGTGGATCCCGTCTGGCGCATGCCGCTTTGGGACGATTACCAGGATGCGCTGGCCAGCAACTTCGCCGATTTTGCAAACATCGGCGGGCGCGATGCCGGTGCCATCACGGCCGCCTGCTTCCTGTGGCGCTTTGTCGGCCAGGTTCCCTGGATCCACCTGGACATTGCCGGGACCGCCTGGAAGACCGGCGCCCAGAAAGGCGCCACCGGGCGCCCGGTCCCGCTGTTCACCCAGTACCTCCTGGACCGGGCCCGGGCAGGCGACTGAATGCCCCGGGTCGACCGCTACTACCTCGAAACCAGCCCGGATTCAGACGCCCGAGACCGCTTCGTCTGCCGGTTGATCGAAAAAGCGGTCCGCCAGGGCTACCGGCTGGTGGTTCGGGTGCGGGATTTGGCCGAGGCGGAAACGCTCGACCAGCTACTCTGGACATTCCGGGACCGCAGTTTCATTCCTCACGGCCCCGACCCCAACCCGCGGGCCCCGGTCTGGATCAGCCCAGTGGATGGCCACCCCGAAACCTACCGCCTTCTGATCCAGATCGAACCGGAACTTCTCGATCCGCAATGGGAACGCTATGATCGTATTGCCGAGATCGTGCCATCGGCGCAGCGCAACGCCCCTGCGGTCCGGAGGCGGGAAGAAGCGTACCGGAACGCGGGATTCGATTTTCACGAACACGATTCAAAAACGGCAGAATAAGCCAATCCCATGGAACCTCAGAACTTGCCCATGAACCCCGACGGGAGCCACCCGGCCCACCGGCCCCTTTCCTTCGCCGCCCTCTTCCTGATTGAGATGTGGGAACGGTTCGGTTATTACGGCATGGCGGCACTGCTCGTGCTTTTCCTTGTGCAGCGGATGCACATGGGAGATGCGTCGGCCAACCTCCGCTGGGGAGCGTTTTCCGCCATGGTCTATGCCCTCCCCTGCCTCGGAGGCTGGATCGGGGATTCCGTCCTGGGCTCGCGACGCACGATGGTGATCGGTGCAGCGACACTCCTCGTCGGCTATTTCCTGCTTTCGCTGCCGTTCGCCGACTTGCTGTACCTGTCGTTGGCCGTGATCGCCGTCGGCAACGGTCTGTTCAAGGCCAACCCCAGCAACCTGATCGGGCAGCTGTACCACGGGGAGCCCTCAAAAATCGACAGCGCCTTTACCCTCTACTACCTCGCCGTGAACATCGGCTCGCTCATTTCCATGGTCCTGACACCCATCATCGCGAGCGTGTACGGTTGGCACGCTGCTTTCATGTTGTGCTGGATCGGTCTTGCCCTCGGACTGGCCAATTACGCCGTCATGCGGAAGGCGCTCGGACGGGTGGGCTCTCCGCCGGACAGCCGTCCCCTGCATGTGGGCAAAACCGTGGCCGTGGGAGCCGGCAGTCTGGCCATCGTGGTCCTCATGGCTGGCGTGATCCAGAACACGTCCGTTGCCACGGGGTTGGTCGTGGGCATGGGGCTTCTCGTCGCCGGGTTTTTCCTCTACATGATCGTCCGTGGGGTACCCCGGGAACGGAACGGGATCATCGTCTGTCTCGTTCTGACCCTGGAGACCATTGCTTTTTTTGTTTTCTACCAGCAAATGTCCACCTCGCTGACCCTGTTTGCCCTGCGCAATGTGCAGCACCATTGGCTGGGCATCCCGATCCAGCCGGCCCAGTTCCAGGTGCTCGATCCGCTCTGGATCGTAATCGCCTCGCCGGTTCTGGCCTGGATGTACAACCACTTCGGCCGACGGGGCAGCGACCTCACCATCTCGACCAAATTCGCGTTGGGCATGTATCTGGTGAGCGGCGCCTTTTATGTTTACAGCCTGAGCGCCCATTTTGCGGTCATGGGCCGGATCTCAGCCGGCTGGATGGTTGCTGGCTATGGCCTCCAGTCCCTAGGTGAGCTGTTGATCAGTGGGCTCGGTCTGGCCATGGTCTCCCGGCTGGTCCCGTCGCGCATGCGGGGATTCATGATGGGCGCCTGGTTTTTGGGAGTCGGCGCCTCCGAATATCTGGGCAGTGCGGTGGCCAATCTGGCCGCGGTCCCGAGGCATCTTCACAATCCCGTCACGACACTGCCGATCTACGTGCACCTGTTCATGATGCTCGGTCTCGCGGCGCTGATCATCGCCATCCTGTCCACGGCACTGGTTCCTTTCCTCAACCGCCTGGCCTCCGCCCATGAACGGAGCGGAAACGGCCTCGGGCGGGGGCCACTCCAGCCGGCCTCCGGAAGCTCGGAGCTTCCGGAGGTCGACCCAGTATCCGCCGGATGAGTCCGCCCCGCCCCCCCCCACCGCCTGCGAACGGTCCGGAAATGGAAGGAAAGGAACAGGCAGAGCTGGCTCATCCCGCCCCCGCCCTCCTTCTGCCAAAGACCTATGAGCCGCGTGAGGTGGAAGAGCGCTTGTATGCCGAGTGGGTCAAAAGTCACTCTTTCGAACCGGCGGGCGATGGAACCCCCTACTGCATCATGCTGCCCCCACCTAATGTGACCGGCACACTGCATATGGGCCATGCCTTTCAGGACACCCTGATGGATCTCCTGATTCGCCGCGCGCGGATGGAAGGCGCACGGGTACTCTGGCAGACCGGGACCGACCATGCGGGCATCGCCACGCAAATGGTCGTCGAGCGGGAGCTGGAAAAAGAGGGGCTGGACCGGGTCACCCTGGGCCGTGAAGCCTTTCTTGAGAGGACCTGGGCTTGGAAGGAGGCATCCGGCGGGACGATTCTCCGTCAAATGAAACGGCTCGGTTGCTCGGCGGATTGGTCCCGTGAACGGTTTACGCTGGATCCCGCCATGAGCCGGGCCGTGACCGAAGTGTTCATCCGCCTCCACGGAAAAGACCTGATCTACCGGGGCCTGCGCCTGGTCAACTGGGACCCCTTGCTCGAAACCGCACTCTCGGATCTCGAAGTCCGGGCTGAGGAAGAAAACGGCACGCTCTGGTACCTGCGCTATCCCCGGCTGGATGGACACCCGCCCGTCACGGTTGCGACCACCCGTCCGGAAACCCTGTTCGGTGACGTGGCCCTCGCCGTGCATCCAGACGACGAACGCTACCGCGACCTCATGGGGAAACGGGTCGCTCTGCCGACCGGCGGTCGGACGATTCCCGTGATCGCCGATTCCTTTGTCGACCCGGCGTTCGGAACCGGGTGTGTCAAAATCACCCCAGCCCACGACTTTAGTGATTTTGCGGTCTGGGAACGCCTCCATGAAAAGGAAGCACTACCCCTGTTCCGCATCCTGGACTCCCGTGGCCGGATCGAGGATCCGGCACGAAGCCCCCCCCAGACCTCCTCCCGCGACGCCCCCTACTGGCTGCCGGCCGGCCTGGACTGGGGATCACCGGAGCTGGGTTCCGGCCGGCTGGTCCCGGATGCCTACCTTGGACTGGACCGACTGAAAGCCCGTGAGCATCTGATGGGTGAACTGGAGGCCGCAGGACGCGTCGAAAAAACCGAACCGCACCGGCTGGCCATCCCGCGCGGCGACCGTTCCGGCGCCGTCATCGAACCGATGCTCACCCGGCAGTGGTTCGTCCGCACCCGGCCGTTGGCCGACCGGGCGGTTCACGCCGTGGAAAACGGGCGGACCCGGTTCGTTCCGGAGAACTGGACGCAGAATTTCTTCGACTGGATGCGCGACATCCAGGACTGGTGCATCAGCCGGCAACTCTGGTGGGGGCACCGGATACCCGCCTGGTGCGACGACCATGGGCAATGGTATGCCGGTCACGACGAGGCCGACGTTCGCCGCCGCCATGCCCTGGATTCCGCCCTGCCCCTCCACCAAGATCCGGATGTCCTCGACACCTGGTTTTCTTCGGCCCTCTGGCCTTTTGCCACCCTGGGCTGGCCGGAAGCGGTCCCGGCCCTGAGGACGTTTTATCCGACCCAAGTCCTGGTCACGGGATTCGACATCATTTTCTTCTGGGTCGCCCGCATGATCATGTTGGGTCTCGAGATCATGGGGGAGGTGCCGTTCCGGACGGTCTACGTCCATGCCCTCGTTCGCGATGCCGAGGGACAGAAGATGTCGAAGTCCAAGGGAAACGTCCTCGATCCTCTGGACCTCGTGGATGGCATTGACCTCGACGGACTGGTCCGGAAACGGACCCGGGGGTTGCTCCTGTCAAACCAGGCCCGGAAAATCGAGATCCAGACCCGCAAGGAATATCCGCAGGGAATCCCGGCCTTCGGAACCGATGCGCTGCGCTTCACCTTTGCGGCCTTGGCAGCACCAGGCCGCGATTTGCGCTTTGACCTCAAGCGGGTGGCCGGTTACCGCAACTTCTGCAATAAGCTCTGGAATGCCGGCCGGCTAGTCCAACAGCTGGGTGGACCACCCCTTCCCGGCGGTCCCTCCCCGCTGACCTGGAACCGGTGGATCCGCTCTCGTTTCGCCTCCGTCTGCGGGTCGGCCGAACAGGCCTTGGCCGGCTATCGTTTCGACGAGCTCGCCGCCCATCTCTACGAGTTCACCTGGAACGAGTTTTGCGATTGGTATCTCGAGGTTGCAAAATACCTCCTCGCCCCCGGCCACCTGGACGAGACCGCCCGGACCGAGACGCGGTCCGTCCTCAGCCGGACCTATGCCGGACTCCTCCGGCTGCTTCATCCGGTCATTCCCTTCATTACCGAGGAGCTGTGGCAGCGACTCGACTGGCTGCACCCGGAGGGCCCGGGCTCGATCGTGACGGCCGCCGCCCCGCACCCGGAGCAGGAGGATTCGGACCCTGCGCTGGAGCTCCGCATCCGGCGGCTTCAGGAACTGGTCATGGCCATTCGTCGAACCCGGTCTGCCTACCGAATTGCGGACGGGAAAAGGCTCAAAGCCGCCTTCGTGATGACCATGAGTCACCCGGGTGAAGCCGATTTCATCCGCCAGGAAATCCCGGTCATCCGGCTTTTGGCCCGGCTCGAGACCTTCGAGGAAATGTCCGGTGAGGCGTCTAGACCCGACGGGGCGGCCACGATCGTGACCCCACCGGCCACCGTCTGGCTGACTTTGGCCGGGCACATCGACCGGGTGACCGAGGCGACCCGCCTCCGGCAGGAGCTTGAGGCGTCCTCCCGACAGAAGGCATTGATCCAGGCCCGTCTCGAGAACCCCTCTTTCCTTGGTCGGGCCCCTCAGGCCTTGATCGAGGCGGAGCGGGCCCGCGTGACCGCCCTCGATCTCAACTGCCGGGAACTCGAACGGTACCTCGAGGAACTGGGACCCCTTGAGTAGCCGCCCCGGGTGGAGAATCCCGCACGGGGTGGCTGTCTTTTTACGCTAAAATAACAATCTTGACTTCCTTGGTGCCCCCTCGCCGAGTGGACGTCTTCGTTGACGGGGGGCCAAGGCAGACCCGTGATTTGGAGGCTCATACGTGCGCAAGATCATCCGCTGGTCCCTGCTCGTGGTCATCGGGTTGGGCTTGATAGGCGGGGGTTACGGATACTACGAGTACAGCAAGTACCACCCCAATACAGATGATGCGTACCTGGATGCGCATGTCGTTCGTCCGGCCCCACTCGTTTCGGGCCGGGTGGCTCAAGTCCTCGTCCACAACCATGAACAGGTCCGAAACGGCCAGCTTCTGTTCCGGATCGACCCAACCCCTTTCCGGATCGCCGTCGCACGGGCCCGGGCCCAGCTCACCCAAGCCCAGCGGGACGTCCATGCCGAAGTCGCCGAGGTGCGAGCCGATCAGGCCTCTGTCGCTTATGCCCATGCCATCTACGTCAACGACCTCCTCAAGGCTCGCCGGGCCCGGAACCTTCTGAGCGAGGGGTATGCCACGGAACAGGTCGACGATGATGCCATCGCGGCCCTGAGAAGCGCCCGGGCCCGGCTCCACCTCGCCGAATCCCAGCTGGAGGCTGCCCGCCGGAAACTGGGACAGCCCGGCCCCCACAACCAGCTCATCGAGATCGCCCAGGCGAACCTCAACAACGCCCTGTGGCGACTCAAGCAGACGCACGTCGACTCCACCTGTGACGGAGACACCGCCAAGGTCAAACTCCGCACCGGTAACATGGCTTTGGCCGGGCAGGCTCCTTTCGTCATCGTTTGCGCGCATTTCTGGTGGGTTAATGCCAACTTCAAGGAAACCGACCTGTCGCGGATTCGGGTGGGAGATCCCGCGCGCATCCATGTCGACATGTATCCCGGGCACCGGTTCCGGGGAAAAGTCATCAGTATCAGCCCGGCGGCAGGGACCGCCTTTTCCCTGCTGCCACCCGAAAATGCGACCGGAAACTGGGTCAAGGTGACGCAACGCGTTCCGGTCCGCGTCGTCGTCCTCGATGCAAGCCCAGCGTATCCGCTTCGGGTCGGAGCCAGCGCCAGCGTGACCATCAAAGTTGCGGATCACGGCCCGCCCCCCACCAAGGCCCATGTCGCCCACTGAAATTCCGGCGCCCGAGAACCCCGCCCCCTCCTCCCGATTTCTGATCACGGTGGCCGTCATGATGGCCACCGTGATGCAGGTCATCGACATCACCATCGTCAACGTCGCTCTGCCCAAAATGCAGGGGCAGCTCGGGGCCACCAGCGACCAGATCACCTGGGTGCTCACGAGCTATCTCGTCTCGTCGGCCATTCTCATGCCCCTGACCGGATTCCTGACGGACCGAATCGGCCAGAAACGATATCTCCTGATGTCGATTTTTGGTTTTCTCGTTACCTCCGGCCTGTGCGGGATGGCGACGTCGCTCGGTGAGATCGTGGTTTTCCGGCTGTTTCAGGGCGCATTTGGAGCAGCCCTGTCCCCTTTGTCGCAATCGATCCTGGTCCAGACCTACCCCGTGCAACAGCGGGGCAAGGCCATGGCGATCTGGGGCATCGGGGTCATGGCCGGACCCATTCTGGGACCCACCGTGGGCGGCTATCTGACCCAGGTCCTTTCCTGGCGCTGGGATTTCTATGTCAACCTACCGATCGGCATTGTTTGCCTGATCCTCACGGCCATGGTGGTCCCGGACACCGAACGCCGCCCCCGCCGCTTGGACTGGACCGGCCTCGTCATGCTCGCCTTGGCCATCGGCGCCCTCCAGATCGTCCTGGATCGCGGCAACACGGATGACTGGTTTGCCTCGAATACCATCCGTTTCCTGTCGGTCCTGTCGGGATTCGGTCTCGTGGGGTTTTTATGGCACTCGCTGAAAAACCGGGGTCGGCAGACCATCTTCGATCTCCGCCTGTTCCGTGACCGGAATTTCTCGAGTTCCTGTTTTCTCATCGCCGCGATGGGACTCGGCATGTACGGGACGCTGATTCTGCAGCCTGAACTCCTGGAAGGCCTCCTCAACTACCCGGTCCTGACCACGGGTCTCATCATGGCCCCACGGGGACTGGCTAGCATGGCGGGCATGTTTCTGGTCGGTCGCCTGATCAACCGGGTGGACGCACGGCTTCTTGTTTTCTTCGGGGTGGTGTTGTCGGCCATCGGCACATTTGCGCTTGACTGGTACAATCTCCACATCAACTTTTTCTGGGTGCTGTGGCCGATGCTGCTCCAGGGGGTGGGGATGGGCATGCTGTTTGTTCCGCTCGCAACGATCGCTTATTCGACCCTACCCCCACGGGAATCGGCGGAGGCAGCCGGAATGTACAACCTGCTCCGAACCATCGGTTCCTCCATTGGCATCTCGATCGTCTCGACGCTGCTCACCAATGAAACTCAGGTCAACTGGAATACCCTGGGCGGGCACATCAGCCAGTTCAATCCCGCCCTCAGTTCCTACCTGCACCAGATCGGGCTTTTGCGGGCCAACCGGCAGTTCGCGGCACTCATGGGGCTCAGTCTCGAACGGCACGCGACCATGATGGCGTTTTTGGACTGCTTTCGTTTCATCGGATGGTCGTTCATTCTCATGATTCCTCTGATCCTGATCGTGAAAAAACCGGCACGGGCAGGGGTTGCCTCGGTCAGTACGGCCCTGGGAGACTAACCAATGTACCAATCAATCCTCCTGGCCTACGACGGAACCCGGGAAAGTCGGCTGGCCCTCTGGGAAGGCGCGGATCTCGCGACCTGCTGCGGGGCCTGTACCCATCTGCTGGCCATCGTCCATCTCCCGCCGGCCGTCCTCGGGGCCGAATCCATGGCTGCTGGCGGGGCCGTCGCAGCCGAGATCACCCGTTTCCAGGACATCCTGGACGAGGGGATCGAGTGGCTGAAAAGCCGGGGCCTGAGCTGCCGGGGATACCTCGAACACGGGGAACCAATCGAGGTGATCGTGCGCATGGCCGAGGAAGTCCGCGCGGACCTCGTGGTTTTGGGATACCACCGGCGGCATGGGATCGACAAGTGGTGGCGTTCCTCCACTTCGGCCCAGATCGTGGAAAAACTTTCGACTTCCCTCCTCGTGGCCATTCACAACGCGGATGATCCGGAGGTCGACGCCACTCCTCCTCACGGTGCGCCTAGGCCGTGAGCCCTCCCTTTCCCTGTCCCTTCTGAGGGTCGAACCTTGCACATACCAGGAATTGTCTTTTTTGCCCCGAGGATTCGTCATAATCTCGTGGTACTCGGCGTCATTACGGCGCTCTCGTCCCTTTGGATCGTCTGGCTGGCCCTGCGCGTCAGCCGACTCCGCTGGCATTTCGCCACCGGGATCGGAGACGGCGGCCATCCGGAGCTCGAACGGGCCATCCGGGTGCATGCCAATGCCGTCGAGATCACTCCAATCACCCTGCTCCTCCTGCTGATGGCCGCCCTCACCACCGCCCGCCAATCCGAGATCATCGCCCTCGGTACCCTATTCCTCGCGGGTCGCCTCCTGCACGCGTGGGGGCTGTCGCACAGTGCTGGGCCGAGCTTCGCCCGGGCATCTGGCATGATCCTCAACTTCCTGATGATCGGCATCCTCGCAGGACAGCTCATCGCCATCCTGTTCCGCTGAGTCGGGCCGGTCGGTCCCAGCCCGACTCGGGGCAGACCCAATAGTCGTGCCACAAGCCGCCACTTCGTGGCAGCCACGGACGCACCCAGCCGTTGCGCGCAAGCTCCCGGCTGATGGTGCTCGGCGCGCGGTTCACGGTGCGGGCAATGGCCTGCACCGTGAACCCTTCCCCCCACCAGGAACTAGATGGGGACACGTTCATCAATGCCAAGATGCTGATAATTTGTACTCATACCAACACATAAACCTCGTCAATGTGTTGCACTTCAGTTTAGAGCGCGCCCTTCCATCAGAAGTGGGGCGCTAATGGGAAATCTGGGTTTACCGGAGCGGGATTGGCGGCGAAGAGAACCTGTCGGCCGCCCTCCCGCAGGGCATAGACCGGCCAGCGCAGGTGACGGACCATCTTTCCTCTATGCCAGTCGCGTGCCGGATAGGCAGGATATTCGCAGACGACGCCTCGGGGGACGGGCCGCCCCTTGCGCAGGGCAACGAGATGCCAGCTTATGAGGAGATGCACGGGGTGCGTACCGGCGACGGGCGGCATCCGGAAACGCCAGTGTCGGATGAAATGGACGATCATCCAAGTGGCTTCGCTGCCGACCTGGACAATTAGCACTTGGCCGGGCTTGCCTCCACCCGCACCGATACGCGCGATCGCTGGCGTCGGGATGGTCGCGCTGAGTCGGTGGCCGAATGGGTTTCGGGATGGGCAGTGGAGACGGCTTCGTTGGGTGCTCGTCATATACCCAATTGGCACCCCCAGGTCTGTATGCGCGGGCCAACCCGTCCGGACACTGAGTCCAAAAGCCCTATACCTACTATCGATGAACCGGGATTCGACTTTTTGCCGCAGTGTCCAGGCTTCCCGCCGCCGTCTGCTGACGATAACCTGCCGGACGGACCAGCACTCAAACGGCAGGATGCAGGGCGATCCCCGGACCCGGATGGCCTCCCCAGCATACCGTACGAAGCCTCCGATACAGTGCCGACACACCGGTCTCAGGAGCAGGGCATTGGCGCCGAGCTTTCGGCTCGCCCGCAGCCAATGCTTCAGGATGGGCCGGTTCCAAGACGCGCCAGCGGCCTCCCCTCCCCCTCCCCCTGTCTTGAAAGTAGTAGCCCCCCAGAAGTAGTATCCCCCCAGTTCCCCCTTCTGTCCCAGTTTTCGCAGCACCCGGTAGTGTGGGGGCGGGGAAAAAAGGATGGGAAGAGCCCGCGCCAAGCAGGGTGCCGCAAAGAGAACGCCCCCCGTCACCAAGACGGTCGAACGAACGATCAGGCGGACGGTCATCGGAAACCCTCCTGTATTCATCCCGAGCCGGTGGGTGTCTTTCCCGTCAGCATATCCCAATAGGTCAGATTGGCGGCATTGGTTACCGAGAAACTCTGACTGGTTGCGCCCGGACTTATCCCGCTAAATGAGGTCGACGCGCATCCCGTACAGTTAAAGGTGGGGGCAGTCGATAAATCTCCGGTACCGCCCGAGACCCCCGCGCTGCCAAGACCCGGAGAGGCGCCCATGTCAAACGTATCCGCCGCCTGTTCCTGGGCAATGGTCACCTGGATCTGCCCGAGCACGTTGAATCTGGCCGGGGAGGTCAGCACATCGACGCTTGTGGCACTGATCGGTTCCCCCGAGTCATTTTCGGGCTCGCCATTGGCCCCGTGTCCGCTGTCCAGGACAAAAGAGAACGCCAGCGGATTGGTTCCGGTCACTTGATATTCGGCACTGGATCCATCCGGGAAGACCACAAGTGTCACAAAACATTGAGGAGGATTGGCTGACGCGAGATTGGCCTGGAGCCAGCCACTTACGGCTGGGGCCTCGGAGGTGCCGGTAAAGGTCGTCGCCACACTGGACGGGATGTGGACCACCATCGAGGGGGCCAACTCCGAGAACGTGCTCTGTTCCTCGGCGGTCGTTCCCGTCAGGTTGTCCCAGCTGATATCCCAGGTGCAGGGAGCGCCGTCGGCCGTCGCAATGCAGGGACCGTGGGCGGTAATGACCGAGGCCAGCGATTCGTCCGGGTTGAAAATGAGGAACTCCACCTCCATTTTCGGACCCGTTGCGGTCTCGAAATAGGCTCCCGACGGGATGTTCGATTTGGCGAAGGTCTGGAACTGGGCCGCCGTGGTACAGCTCGTGCAGAGATCGGTCGCGAGATTGTTGACAGCCCAAGCCGAAGCCGTTAAGCAGGCGAACAGGGCCAGTCCGAGGATTAGGGATAGTGAGAAAGTGACGTGCTTCATTTTGTCGTTCCTCCTGTTGAATCCGACAACGGATAGAGAACTCAAGGCACCCGCCTCAAGGTCTTTCCCAACCCTACCCCCCGAGATCGGTGCGTGTCAATGGAAGTGAGACACCGGGTGGAAATAGTTTAGAGTACAGCCGTGGCCAGATTTTCTGGGTGACGGCTTCTTTTGGGGGGGATTGATCCAGGCTGCCGTGGGCAGCTCCGGGGGT
>JAJZIH010000027.1 GCA_021810635.1 Pseudomonadota bacterium
CAGGAAGTCCGACGTCTTCTTCTGGCCCGTTCTCCGGCGCAACTGAGCGTCAAGGGGCACGAGTTGCAGGCGATGTCTGCCTATCAACCGTGTGCGGATCAATCCTCTGTACAAGTTTGTACAGGTTTATAGGAACAGAAAAACGCCAAGAACCCCCCTTCCAGGCGATCCAGGAGCAGCCGGATCCGGATGGGGGTCCCGGGTCGAAAGCGGTCCGTGGGGGCCTCGTGAAGAAACCGCCGAGGCGGCGCTGCCGATGGTTCGTGCGGTGGTCTGCGCCCCGCGGGATTGGTACCGTGCTTCTCTGGACCTCATACGGGACACCGGATCAGTTCAAAGGACTGGTGCGCTGTGGAACCGCTGCTGGAAAAAGCGGTGTCCGGCGTGGAGCAAGCGGCGAATGGCACGCCAGTGGCGCCTGCTTTGGCCGATCGAAAAGGCGTACCAGACGCCGAACGGCTCATTCTCAAAAGGGCGCAGGGGAACCTTCTGGCTGTTGTAACCCCCTCGCTCCCACGAGGGTGGCGAGAGCCCCTGCCGTCAGTACTCGAACGCCTGCGTTGCGTTACGGAAAAGTTCAGTTCCGGGAGTGATCCAGCCTCATTTGCACTCGATCGGTTCCGGAAAATCCCAGATCTCGCGGTCCGTATAGGCCCACGCCGGCAGTTCCTCGCCGGCCATCAAATGGTGGGTATAAAGCTCGGCCAGTTTGGCAAACCGAGCATGACGGTGGGCAAGACCGTAGAGCAAGGCGACGCTGGCTGCATCCGCAAGGGTACGGAGCCGGTCCTTGGCGGACCACTGCAGTGCCGTTTCGGGTTCGGTTTCGATCCCGGTGAGCGCCTCGCGGGCACGGGTCCAGGCGATCCGGGCTTCCCGCGTGCGCGCTTCGTCCAGGATGCCTTTCAGCCACTCGAGAAATGGCTCGTGCGCCTTTTTCTTCCGGATGACCTCAAGGAGTTCAAGGGCCTGAATGTTGCTCGTGCCTTCCCAGATCGGCGTGATCAAGGCCTCGCGATGCCAGCGGGCAATGGCAAATTCCTCGAGGAACCCCAGCCCACCAAAAAGCTCCATGGCCAACGCAGTCATCCGGTGGGCATGCTCGGCCGTCCGATTCTTGGCGAGATGGCTCCAAAAGCGGGCATGATGATAGGCTGGCGGATAAGGCAGCTTCGAGCCCCAAACCCCGTTAAACTGGTCGACGGCCATGAAGGCCAGGGCGAGCCCACCCGCCTGCCGGATGCGCATCTCGGTGAGGTCACGGCGAACCAGAGGGTGGTCGATGAGTGCCTGGCCGAACGCCTTCCGCTGATGGGCCCGGAAGCCGGATTCGAGCAGGGATTTTTCAGCGATCCCCATGCTGGCGATGGCATTGGCGATGCGGGAGACGGTCAGGACCTCCATCGTGTAATAGATGCCTTCCTCTGCCTTTCCGATGAGCATCGCCTCCGCATTTTCCAGTTCGACTTCCCCGCTCGGGACAGCACGCGTCGCCGACTTGTTTTTGAGACGCCGGACGTGAAAGTTGAGCCGGCCGTCCGCATCCAGACGAGGGAGAAGGAACAGGGCGAGTCCCTTGGCACCGGGCGGCGCGCCCTCGGGGCGTGCCGTCGTGAGGGCCCAGTCGGCCAGTCCCGCGCCGCTCGCAAAGTACTTATCGCCGTCAGAAAGCCGCCAGTTTCCGAACGAATCCTTGACCGCCCGGGTCCGATTGGCGCCGAGATCGTTGCCTCCCTGGTTTTCGGTCATCCAGGTGGCGCCCCAGTATTTGCCGGACAGGAGTTTTTCCTTGATGGCGACCTGCTCCGGCGCATATTTGTGCAGCGCATAGGCGGTCTGTCCCGTGATGGTGAGGATGCAGTAAAGTCCAGGATCGGCCAACAGGTAACCCAGGGCAAAATGATGGTGCCAACTGCCACCCCGGTAGGGTGGCTCCAGGATGGAGGAAAGCCGCGGCAGGAGCGCCTCTTCGACTGGTGAAAGACGCACGCGGTCGACCCGATTCCCATCGAGGTCGTGGTGGATCAGGACCGGAGGGCTCTCCTGGTCGATGTGATAGGCGGCTTCATAGATTTCCCGCCCGCTCCACTCCCCGAAACTCCGGAGCTCTTCCTGATGATCTGGATAGGCGGGCCAGAAATGCGCGAGCACGGCTTGCAGGTCGGGATCCAGGGTGAAATGATTCCGGCCGTAGGCATAGGAAAGGTATTGCATGATCCCTCCGCACGCATCGATCACAGCATAAGCCAAACCCGGACCCAAGTGGTCTTTTCGGGTCAGCCGGTTCGGCAATCGTGGCATAATGCGCCAGTCTCGGGGGGCTCTCAGCCCCGACACGACTTCATCGGATCTCATGATTGATATCAAGCTCTTGAGACAAGACCCCGTGACGATCGCGGCCCAACTGGCGCGACGGGGATTCCGGATGGACGCCGATTGGTATGCCGCCCAGGAGGCCCAGCGCAAGGGATTGCAGACCACCCTCGAGGACCTCAGGAAGCAACGCAATGAGGGTTCACGGAAGGTCGGCGAGCTCAAGGTCCAAAATCCGGAATCTTCCGAACTCGGCCATCAACTCGAAACGCTGACCCTTCTGGACCGCAAACTCGAAACGGCTGAGTTGGCGTTCCGGCAAGCCAGCGCAACATTGGAGGCCTTTCACCTGACCCTCCCCAACTTGCTCGATCCCGGCGTTCCGGACGGGGCCGATGAGAGCGCCAACCAGGAGGTTCGCCGGGGAGGATTTCTCCCGGATTTCGGCTTCCAGCCCAGGGATCACGTCGAGCTGGGCGAAAGGATCCAGGCCATGGATTTTTCTGCTGCCAGCGAAATGACGGGAGCGCGCTTTGTCGTTCTGAAAGGAATTCTGGCCCGCCTCCAGCGGGCTCTCATCTCCTTCATGCTGGACCTGCATGCCGGCGAATACGGCTATGAAGAGGTCTATGTCCCCCACCTCGTCAACCGCCAGAGCCTCACAGGAACCGGTCAGTTGCCGAAATTTGAATCCGACCTGTTCCGGGTGGAATCGGGTGCCGACTGGTTCCTGATTCCCACAGCCGAAGTCCCCGTCACGAACCTGGCCCGCAACCGTGTGTTCCTGAAGTCGGAGCTGCCCAAGCGGTGGGTGGCCCACACCCCCTGTTACCGTTCCGAGGCGGGTTCCTACGGAAAAGATCTCAAGGGCATGATTCGCCAGCACCAGTTCGAAAAGGTCGAGCTGGTGCAGGTGACCGTCCCGAATGACTCTCCTTCGGCCCATGAGCGTCTGGTCGAGCATGCCGAGTCGGTTCTGAAACGGCTGGAGCTGCCGTATCGGGTGATGCTGCTGTGCGCGGGGGATACGGGCTTTGCGTCGGCCAAAACCTACGATCTAGAAGTGTGGCTTCCCAGCCAGAACCGCTACCGGGAGATCTCTTCCTGCAGCAACTTTCGCGATTTTCAGGCGCGACGCCTGAATGCCCGCTGGCGGGAGGATCCCAAATCGAAACCGGATTGGGTCCATACCTTGAACGGATCGGGATTGGCCGCCGGTCGCGCCCTGCTCGCCCTTCTGGAAAACCGTCAGGACGAAGGGGGAGGGGTCAGTATTCCGCCATGTCTGCGGCCCTATCTCGGAGGCATCCGGGAAATTCGGGGGGGGAGCGGGGCGGGGATTCCGGGAGAATGATCAGACGCCGCGGGATTTTCTGGCCTCTGGGGTTTGTACTCGCAATCGGGGCCGTCAGTCTGTGTGCCGATGCCAACTACGAAGGAGGGCGAAGCCTCGCCGGTCCTTTTCTGTTGCTCCTGGGTGCCGTTCCCTTGGGGATCGGGTTCATGAGTGGCGTGATCGAGTTTTTCCAGTTCGGTGGACGCTGGATCGGAGGCCTCTGGGCCGAATGGCTGCAAAAACCTTGGCTGGTTTTGATCACCGGGTATGGGCTCAATCTGTTTGCATTGCCGGCGCTGGCATGGGCCCATGACCTGTGGGTGGCCCTGTTGCTTTTGGCGTGCGAGCGCCTGGGTCGGGGGATCAGGAATCCGGTCAAGAACCATCTGCTGTCCATCGCCGGACGCGAAATGGGGCATGGCCAGGCATTTGGAATTTACGAAATCCTGGATCAGACCGGCGCCGTCATCGGGCCTCTGTTTCTGGCTTTCTGGCTCTTGGCCCACTCGCTGCGCACGGCGTTTTTGATCCTGATCGTGCCTGCGCTGCTCGCCATGGCCGGCCTGGTCGTGGCGTACCGCTTCTCCCCAGAAACCCGACCCGCCCAACCGGAGGGAAGAGATCAGGCCGCGGAGCAAGCCTGGAAAAATGTCAAAAAAAGGGCTTTCCTGCGCTGGGCGGCCGTGCTCGCTGCCGCGGGTGGCAGTTACCTCTTTATCGGTTATGCCCTGATGGCTCATCCGCACTGGTCCACCAGTTCCGTGGCCGGGGGATTTGCTCTCGTGATGGCCTGTGACGGAATGGGTGGACTCATGGCGGGTCTCCTTTATGACCGGATTGGTCGTCTGTCTCTTTATGTCCTGCCATTGTTTCTGGCGTTATCCATGGGATTGATCTTTTGGGGGGCAGGGGCCCTGCAATGGGCGGGGCTCGCGCTCTGGGGCATCCAGCTGGGATGCCAGGAGACGCTGGTTCCTGCGGATTTCGGTTCTTTGCGGCTGCCGGCCGGCACCCGGGCATTCGGCTCCATGGGGTTCACCCTCGGAATCGGGCAAATGATCGGGGCCAGCCTTCTCGGATTCCTCCTAGCCATAGGACCCGCCCTGATCCCCGTCTGGATTGCCTGTCTTTGTCTCGTGGGCGGGGTTTTCCTGTCCCGCTATCTCAAACTCGGCAGTGCTCCGACGGAAACCCTGGGGTAGTTTTCTTTTATCCAAGAATTGGGGTCCACTTCTGACCGCACCTTTGCACGGGGCCACCAAATTTGACTAGAGCTCCAAATGGTTCGGGCCTCTGGGATCACTCAAAAACCTTCGCCTTGCCGGCCCATTTCTCGTCAGTGTTTACGAGGTAGACGGGGGCTAATGGACAATCTGGGCAGAAACAATTTCATTGCTAATCAAGCTGTTATATTCGTCTGGCGGAGAGGGTGGGATTCGAACCCACGAGAGACTCGCATCTCTGCTGGTTTTCAAGACCAGTGCAATCAACCGCTCTGCCACCTCTCCGGTGGAACGGTCCACTTCGCTCCCATTGTAGTGGATTCAGCGGTCTATCCTCGGAACGGCTATCGACCGACATGTCTTATCCAGGACCGTTTCGTTGATGAGGAGCCAGTACAATCCCAGTTGCTGCACGGCTTTAGATCTGTTGCTGATCGGCCCCTCGTCTTCGATCAAAAGCAGGCGCGTGCCGGCCACTTTGGGACTGGGTTTGCCCGTCCCAGCACAGAGACTCACTCCTTCTTCAATGCGAAGGACGCAGATCCGGCTCCTGATTGACTCCGGCACGTTGCCTGTCAGAGATCGAGATCCTACGGAACGAAGTTGACAGTTGTGTCCGCATTGGCCGTGACCATGGCATTTTGCGGCAGGGCGACGGCCAAGCTTGTGGCTCCGGATGTATCGTTTCCCGCACAGGTGACTGCCAGCACATAGTTTCCAGGTGCTAGGTAGCCGACCATGTAGTCGTAAAGGCCGGTACTGGCATCCAGTGTGAGCGTCGCCGAAGTCAGGGGTGCGGTTCCGCCGGCGATCGAGACATCAAAGCCGTTAAAGACGGTAGTGCCCTGGGGATACACGTAAACCGCCGGGTCGCAGCTGGTGTTGTTGATCGATTCGCCGCCGATGAGCAGGGTGCTCGCGGCCGTTCCGGAAACGGAACCCGAGGTTTCCAGGTTGATCAGCCTCAGGGCGGGGTTCAGCAGGTAGCTCGTGGTGCCACCGGCATTGGATTCCGTCAAGGATTGGCGCAGGTTGAAATCCACGAGAAAATCGGTCGTGCTGCCCTGATCGACCGTGAACCCACTGACTAGTTTGAGCCCGCTCTGACTCCCGCTCGGTATCTCGAGCGGAAACCGGGCACCGTCGGAGGTGACGATGTAGGAGTTCGCAGGATCGATGTCGAGCCTCAGCCATTGGTAACTGCCTGCCGGAACGTTCACTCCAGAGAGCAGCTGGGCACTGGCAGTGCCCTGTAACGTGAGAAGGTTGATTGACCGCTCACTGGCAAATTGAAAAGTCTGAAGTCCAGCGGAGGAACTCATCAGATCAACACCGGTAAATGCAACGACCACCATTTGTGCGCCGTCGACCGGGGTATCACTGACGGCCAGATTCATCGTCCCCATACTGCTGGAAGAATTACCATTGCAAGCGACCAGGAGTGCGGTTAAACCGAGCAGGGCTGTGACTTGTAGCAGGCGAGTCGTGCGTTTCATGACACCTCCTCGAGTGTGAAACGGGTAGGATGACAAGCTCACTCGGGCTTTATATATACCTGAAATCTGAGAAATGTCAAACCCGGGCGGACGGGCCTAAAATGCGTAGAATGTATATTATGTAAAGTAAAGCCAGGTAAGCCGCACACTACGGATTCCCTGAACAAGCAGGCTGGACTTCCCCCATTTTAGTGAACACGTGGACGTGTGAGTTTCGATGGGTTCTCTGGAGTCGTAACCTCCGCAACTGGTCGCTGCCGACCGAAGTGTCGACTCAACCGTCCGACGGAAGATGCCGGATTAGCCCCACAACGCGAGGCGGCATGAAAGTTCAGGCGACAACTCCCTTGACAGCCGCAGCAATCAGCGGCTACATGAAAGTGGCGGCGTGGCCATCCGGTGTGTGCTTTTTGTCTTTTTGGGTGAGGAATCGATGTGCCCTCCGTTAGAAGACGCCTCCTTGGGCCGTTTCGGATCGCTTGACAAATCTCGGGGGGGTGGGTAGGGTTGGGAAAGACCTCGAGGCGAATGCCTAGAGTTCTCTATGCGTTGTCGGATTCAACAGGAGGAACGACAAAATGAAACACGTCACTTTCTCACTCTCCCTCATCCTCGGTCTGGCCCTGTTCGCCTGGTTAACGGCTTCGGCTTGGGCTGCCTACAATCTCGCGACCGACCTCTGTACCAGCTGTACCACGGCGGCCCAGTTCCAGGCCTATGCCCAGAGCAACATCCCGTCGGGAGCCTATTTCGAGACCACAACAGGACCGAAAATGGAGGTGGAATTTCTCATTTTCAACCCGGGGGCTTCCCTGGCGGCAGCCATCTCCGTCCATGGCTCCTGTCTCTCGACCGCCGATGGCGCCCCCTGTTCGTGGGACATGACTTGGATCGAGGAAACGGGCTCGACGACCGACATGGAGCAGTATTTTGAGGAGCTGGCCCCCTCCCTCGCCATCGCGGTGCCGCCGAGTGTGGCTCCCACCTTCACGGGCACCTCCCAAGCATCGGCGGTGAGCGCTTGGCTCGCTCAGGAGACTGCCGGGGTTGTCGCGCCGCTCGGAGCCGACGTGTTGACGGTATTTCCGGACGGTTCGAGTGCGGAGTATACGGTCACCGGGACCAATCCGACGGCTTACGGCTTCGTCTCCGGGAGTGGGCACGCCGCGGACGGTGACCCCGAGAACGACAGCGGCGAACTGGTCGGCAGCGTCACCTACACTCAGCTCACCCCTGCGGTTGGATTCAATATCAAATCCCTCATCCAGGCGACCAACGCCCAAGAGGCCGCGGCCGACCATGCGACGATTGGGTCCCCATCCAGTCTCAAAACCACGGATACCGTTTCGCTGCAATCCGCGTTGAATTTTGCAACCTCAATTGACATAAACAATGGCTACACATCCGTTTTTGTTTCATTATGGTGCATGACGACCGGGAAAACCTGTCCGCCAGCATCGACCAAACCGAAAGGTACATAACCCCATCGGGGCGCCACCATGACCAGAAGAATGACGCTGGCATTATCGGTTCTGAGCCTCGCGGGATGGATGCCTATATGTTGCCCCGCCACCCTCCCGATCCTGTTTGCCCCCCCTCCCCACTATCGGGTACTGAAGCGACTGGGTGGGGGATATCTCGGTGGAAGAATGGGTCATATGGGCGATCAGACGGTGCTCAAGCGCTGGCTGAGACAGGCGCGCAAAGTCGGTGCCACGGCACTTCTTCTGGAACCCACCTGTTCACATACCTGGTTCTGTTATGGTGCAGGGTATGGTGGTGGTGCAGGGTCTCAGCTTATTGTCAAGGTTCCCCAGAGGTACGCTGCAGAAGCCATCGCGGTTGAGGGTGCAGCCTGCCTCATGCCATCCGGTTTATGCCGGATGGCTCAACCCACTTTCGTGAGCTTCGGGCGGCAGATGCGTGCCAACAGGAGCAGCATACCCATGCATCGATTGGTTGGATTGAGTGTGAGGTTGCATGTTTCTGGGATACGGAAGGGGAATCATCTGGCGGGAATCGGATCCATCCTGAGTATCGTGCGGAGGCACGAGACTTGCCCCATGTTGCGTGGCTTTGGTATCGCACTGGGTGCACCGCCACCGCATACTGTGCCGGTCATTCCGATGACTGCAATGGTTCCAGTAAGTCCAGACGGGCGTACGGATATGAAGGAGCTGACATTTACGCAATTAAATGGAAATATCGTATATGTTTTTGGCCTGGAAGACGCGCTGGCCGGGATCCTGGCGCACTGGCGTTTTGAAATTCCGTCCCGAGGTGCACGTTCGTTCGAACTCATCATGAACTGGCACCTGAACCTGCTCAAACCCGGCCATCCGATACCACCGGGGGTCGTCTGCTGGTATCCGCCCTATCCCGTGCGGCACTGGAAAGGTGGAGTCATGGTCCATCATTTGAAATGGACCTTGTACGGGGGCAAGAACCATGCGCTGTGGGCCTGGATCCAATAGGTTTTTCGTTGATGGGATTCGGAAACCCGAAAGACAGTCCTCTCCGATGACTACCGGCTGGAACGACAGTTGTCGGGGGGGATTTGCGCCCGCTGGAAAGACCGCGCCTTTGCATGGCGCACCACAACTTTCGATCATAGCTCGCGTTTCCTCGAGCTGCGGCAATCGATCTCAACCATGGGTCTTGCCTCGCTCGATCTCGCCACCACCCGGCTCCACGTCCACTCAAAGGTCGAAGGTCGGACAACTGAAATCCGCGTACTCCGCTTCCCGTCCAACGCCTGAGGGGTGAGTTTCATCCCAAGGTTAGCCGGTCGTCAAGGGAGCCTCTTCCAATGGCATATGAGGCTGAACGGGTTCCGTATTTCCAACGGCATATGAGGCTGAAATAGGGATTTGGGTCGATCATCTACCGACTATGGTGATCGACATGAATGACTCAAGGCTCAAC
>JAJZIH010000016.1 GCA_021810635.1 Pseudomonadota bacterium
GTCAGGTTATCGAGGTTCATAAGGGTTTTCATCTCCCTATCATGAACAAACCCCGATCCGGCTTCAGACTCATTTCATGTTAGAAACACAGCCCCCCCCCAGACTCATTTCATATTGGACAAGGCTGTCACTTGCTCCGAATCCCGGTCATCGTGTAGCATAAGCGGTTCAGGTTGCTTGATTTTCCATCGAGGGGCGCGGGGACGGGTCGTTCATGAAGAGCTATATGGCACATGCTGATCAGGTCGATGCGCGGTGGTATGTCGTGGATGCGGCGGGGGTGCCGCTCGGCCGCCTCGCCACGGAGCTTGCCCGCAGGCTGCGCGGCAAGCACAAGACCGTGTATACGCCCCATGTCGATACCGGCGATTTCGTGATCGTGCTTCATGCCGGAGAGGTTCTTCTGACCGGACGCAAGAAAAGCGAGAAACGCTATCATCATCACTCCGGCTATATCGGCGGGCTCAAGACCGTGACGTTCGAGGAGATGCGCGCGCGCCACCCGGAACGGATCATCGAAGAGGCGGTCCGCGGGATGCTGCCCAAGAACCCACTTGGGCGGGCCATGATCCGGAAACTCAAGGTCTATGCCGGAGGTCGACACCCGCACGCGGCGCAGACCCCGAAAGCACTGACCATCGGCAAGGCACCGGCGCGTGCCGCCCGTCTTTCCTGAGGAGCCAGAAAGTGATCGAAGACAAGGGCGTACTGGGTTATGGGACCGGGCGTCGCAAGACCTCGAAGGCCAGGGTTTTTCTGAGACGGGGCAAGGGTGAAATCCGGATCAACGAGCGTACCCTCGAGGATTATTTCGGCCGCGAAACCGCGCGGATGATCATTCATCAGCCGATTGACCTGATCGAGTTCAGGGACCGGATTGATGTCGAGGCGACGGTGACGGGTGGAGGATTGACCGGTCAGGCCGGGGCCGTCCGGCTGGGGCTGGCCCGGGCGCTGGTTCAGTACGATGAAACGCTCAGGCCGCGCCTCCGGGCGAGCCATCTTTTGACCCGCGATTCCCGTGCGGTCGAACGGAAGAAGGTCGGACTGCACAAGGCCCGTCGAGCGTCCCAGTTCTCGAAACGCTGACCGGGCGTTTGGGGGATCGTCTAGCGGTAGGACAGCGGACTCTGACTCCGCGAACCGTGGTTCGAATCCACGTCCCCCAGCCAATCTGGCTCCCCAGCGGTTCCAGCAGCATCCGACGATACGGACAACCTCGCGGATGCTAGGTCAAAAACTCCAAGCGCCGAATGATCGGCGTGGCAAACCCGATCCCGACACGACGTTGAAGCAGGCGCAGGCCAGGGCCGCCGAGCAGGCTCGGAACGGCCTGGACAAGGACGTGCGGCGCCAAGCTGCGCAGCCGGTCGGCAATCTCCAACAGACCGAAGGTGGAACGGGCGAGGTGATCCAAGCGCGTCACGATCACCCCGTCACGGGCGCGCAGGTGATTGCGCAGCCGGGCCAGTTCGGGCCGATCGCGCTTCGCGCCGCTGGCGTTTTCCTCGAGCAGTCACATCCCGCCGACCGAGACGCGGGCATGGCCGATCAGTCGGCCACCCGAGGCCAGGTCAAGCGTGCCGGGGGCGCGACCACGCATGGGGGATCCTCGTCGCAAAAGGTCACATTGTAGTTTTTGCAGTTTCGCAGTGATTTTTGTAAGTGACCGCGCGCCCAGAATAACGGGGATTTTCACGGCTGGCAGCATTCGCTGCAAAACGAGGAACTTCGGCGACACGGCAGGGCATGGTGCTCTTGTCTATTTGATAGCAAATACATATAATGCAATCAATGCAAGTTTTCAGATAGGTGCATGCAATGCCCTCCGTCACGATCCGCAATATCCCCGACGAGGTGCACCGTGCCATCCGCCTTCGTGCGGCCCAGCATGGCCACAGCACCGAAGCCGAACTCCGCGATATCTTGGAGCAGGCGGCGAAGCCAGAAGGGCGCGTGAAGCTCGGCTCGTTCCTGGTGTCCATCGCCCGCGAGAAGGGCGGCCTGACCGATGAAGAGCACGCCATCTTCGAGAGCGTGCGCGACAAGTCCCAGGCCCGCGCCGCGAGCTTTGAATGATCCTGCTCGATACGAACGTCGTTTCGGAGCCGCAGCGTCAGGGACCCAACACCCGTGTCATCGAATGGATGGATGCGCAGCCTCTGGAAACGCTCTACCTGTCCGCGATCACAGTGGCTGAACTGCGCGCAGGTGTGGCGCTGTTATCGGCAGGAAAGCGTCGGGACAGCCTGCATGAGAACCTGGAAAAGCGGGTGCTGCCGATGTTCGCCGGGCGCGTGCTTTCGTTCGATATGGCTTGCGCGAAAGCTTATGCCGAGCTTCTGGCAAAAGTCCGTGCGGCCGGCGTGTCGATCGAGACGGCCGACGCCTGCATTGCGGCCGTCGCCAGCGCCAATGGATTCACCGTTGCGACGCGCGACACTGGCCCTTTTGAAGCCACCGGCCTGACCATCATCAACCCATGGGAGGCCCGAACAAACCCCAACCGCTCCGCGCGGCCGGGCACGAGCCGGCCGGCTTGACGTAGCCAGTACCGCCCCCCCGGGTCCCTGCGGGCGATCCCCCGGACGTATGCCACAGGAGGAGCCGGCCGGGATCCGCCTGCATCCGGGATTCCATACGGATGGAAGACCCAGTAGCCGGTATCCTAAAGGAGTTGGAAGGCCGGTCTGAAGTGGTTCATGGCCCGGCCATCAGGATGGGGACCCTGTTCGTGAAGTGGTTTCCCGTTGACGGACCTCTAATGGATGGATTACACCAACCACTTGGAGGTCACTATGGAACGTCAGGTTCGTGCTCAATATGGCGCCGATTACAAGGCCCAGGCAGTGTCTCTGGCAGAGAGTCTCGGAGCCGCAAAGGCAGCGCGCAAGATGGGGATCTCGGTCAAGACGCTCGCCAATTGGATCCGTCTTGCGCGTGATGGAGGGATCGTCAAAGGCGGCAAGCGCCGTCCGCTGAGCGATCTGGAAGCGGAAGTCTCTCGACTGCGAGCCGAGAATGCGCAGTTGCACATGGAGCGAGATTTCATAACTTGATGCCCGGGCGCTGTTCGAGCTGCCGCCGAGGCCCTGAGCACCGGAAGGCCTATTCCCAATCCTCGATCCGCAAACCCGGTACGCGCTGAAATTCCTTCTGGTTGTGTGTGAGGAGGATGAGCCCCCGCGCCATCGCTTGGCCGGCTATGAGCACATCGTACGGGCCAATCGGTGTCCCGGTGCGTGAGAGGTGTGCCCGCAGCTCCCCGGCCGCCTGGGCATCCTCCTGATCAAACGCGAGCACCGCGAAGGCAAGCCCTTCGACCCGCACGAGGCTCTCCTGAGAGCGCACGCTCTTGTAGGTCCCGTAGTACAGCTCGTGTGCCACGATTGCGGAGATCGCGAACTCTTCCGGCCGATGCCGGCGCAGGCGAGCAAGAAAGTGCTCCTGGCCCTTCAGCAACGCGATGACGGCATTCGCATCGAGCAGGTACTTCACCGGAAGAGTTCTGTAAGACCCGGCCGTACCTGCTCCCCCGGCTGCTGCGTCGCTTCACGCTCAAAGGCCTCATCCACCGGCCCGATAATGCCCTCGAGCCACTTCCAGTCCTGCGCGATCGGTTCGAGGATCACCGCCCGGCCATGCCGGCGGATTCGCACCTGCTCAGACTCGACGCGATAGTCCTTTGGCAAGCGCACCGCCTGGGACCGACCCGACCAGAAAACCTTAGCGGTATCCATCATGACACTCCTGCAAATGAGATATATCAAAAGTATACCACATGGCGCCAGGGTGTTTGCCGATCGCGCTTGTGGAGTGGCTTGAGCGGTCTTGGTATGGTCCATCGCCAAGCCCGGCTCCCTGATGAAGTGGTCTCCCGTTGACGGACCTCTAATGGATGGATTACACCAACCACTTGGAGGTCACTATGGAACGTCTTGGATCCGTCTTGCGCGTGATGGAGGGATCGTCAAAGGCGGCAAGCGCCGTCCGCTGAGCGATCTGGAAGCGGAAGTGCCTGGTCCGCACCGTCTCAACGGGCGGAGTCCGTGATCCGCCGAAGCCTCGTTCGGGCACGTCCGTCGCCCTGCCGGGCGGCCCGACGTAGCCAGTACCGGGTTCGACTGCGGTCCCTGCGGGCCATCCCCCAGCCGATGTCGTAGGCCAGACCCAGGCGGTACTCTGCAGGTGCGAATCCGCGGTGAGCCGCCTTGCGGTACCAGTACACCGCCCGTCCGGAGCTTTGCGTCACGCCCCGGCCAAGCGCACGGGCGATCCCCCGGGCGTATTCCACGGGAGGAGCCGGTTGGAGCCTGCGGATGGATTTTTGTGGGGTTCTTAGAGAGCTGGCCGTTCGAGTCTTTCCACCGTTGGCGACTCACCGGCCACCAGAATCAGTTCGGGGAGCCGGTGGGCGAAGAGGCCGACTTCGACGACTCCCGGAATGGATTTGAGCTGGATTTCCATGCTGGCAGGGTCGCTCAGGGGCAGATGGAGGACATCGAGGATCTGGTTACCGTTATCCGTGAGGTAATGCTCCCGCCAGGCGGGGGCTCCCCCCAGATGGACGATCTTGCGGGCCGTAAAACTGCGGGCGAACGGCAGAACCTCGACCGGAACCGCCACCGAGTCCACCAGACAATCGAAGCGCTTGCGGGCATCGACCATCACCACAAATCGCCGGCTCGCCGTCGCCAGTATTTTTTCGCGGGTGAGTGCGCCGCCATGGCCCTTGATGAGACGAAAGTGGGGATCGAAGGCGTCCGCGCCGTCCACGTACAGGTCGACATCACCGGTTTCGTTGAGATCGAGAACCCGAATGCCGGCCTGGCGCAGCAGGGCCGCCGTCTGTTCCGAACTGGCGACGGCGGCCTCGAAGTGAGGCTGGATACCGGCCAATCCCTCGATAAAGTGGCGTACGGTGGATCCTGTGCCGACACCCAGAAAACGGACGTCCCGGACCAAGGCCAGGGCCGCCTCAGCAGCCCGGCGCTTGTCCGCTTCCACGGCTGGATTTGTTCCCTTTGGGGGAGGGGTCATGGAAAGACGAAACTCCGCCATTCAGGCGGAAAAAAGCGCTGGGCCGAACTCACAGTCAACCCAGCGCCCCAGTCTGAAATCCGATCAGAAAATTGCGCTGATCGAGGTTTCGCCACTTTCGAAGACCGATGTCTTGGGTTCCGGGGTAAAAACCGGACGCGGACTCGATCCCGTGGAACGTTTTTTAGCCGGTTTTCTCTTCACCGACGAGGTTTTCCGGCTAGATGCCTTTTTTTTTACGCTGCTTTTTTTGGGCTTGGCCACGGCCTTTTTGGCCTTGGCCTTGCGAGAAGCCACTTTCCTCTTTTTCGCGGGAGCCTTTTTCTTCTTCTTGGCCACCACTTTCTTCTTGGCGACACGCCGACGCCGGGCCGCCGGTCTGGCCTTGTGGGCCGGTTTCCGACGGGAGGCTGGCTTTTTCTTCGCCACAACACGCTTCTTGGTCACTTTACGTTTCATCATCGCGGAATCTCCGCTGTGTAACAACACGTGGAGAGTATATCCATTTATAAAAAAAAATCAGGAATTTTTTTTGGTTATGTGCTTGCAGCGGTCACCGGCCAACTCGAAAGAGCGGATCAGAAGGGAATGATCCGGCTCTGGGTGACGAGATGGGCCCACTCCGAGGGACTGACCGGCAGAACCGAGAGGCGATTGCCGCGCCGGAGCAGCCGGAAGTCCCGGAGTGCAGGATCTGCACGCAGGCGGCTGAGTGCGAGAGCGGGGTTCAGGCGGGCAGTGAGCCGGACATCGACGGCGTACCACCGGGGCTGGTCGCGGCTGCTCCGGGCGTCCCAATACGGGCTGTCCGGGTCAACGGCCGTCGGATCCGGATAGCCTGCCCGCACGATTTCCAGCAGGCCGACGATACCCGGTTGCTGGCAACTCGAGTGGTACAGGAAGGCTGTATCTCCAACCTGGATGTGGTCCCGGAGCAGGTTCCGGGCCTCATAGTTGCGGACCCCATCCCAACGTGCCACCCGCCCTGGCAGGGCCAGCAGGTGATCCAGGCCGAACTCGCGGGGTTCCGATTTGAAGAGCCAGTGGGCCAAGGGCGCGAGAGCCTCTTACGGAGTCCTTTCCAAACCCGGCCAGTGGGAATGGAAGGAACCGTTGCGGTACCAGCCACGATCGGTGACGACCAGGTCGAGGCGGATATCCCAGGGGGCCTCCGGAATCGCCTCAACCTGCTGCCCATCATGGGCCACTCCGATCCGGAGAGGCCCCGGATGCAGCCCCCGCCCCAAGGTCCGGTCGTAAAAGCCGCCCCCGGTCCCCAGGCGGTGCCCCCAAGGATCGAATGCTCGGAGCGGAACCAGGATCGCGTCGAGCCGTTCGGGAGGGATCGGGTTGTCCGTCACGGGTTCGGGGATCCCGAAACGGTTGGTCCTGAAACCGGTTCCGGTCTCCCACAACACGAACTCGAGGCCTTCGTCCTTTAGACGGGGCAGGTAGAGGCGGGGAGGAAGGGCGCGTATTCCGGATTCGGGAGCCGTGAAGCCATTGGGGTCGATTTCGCCTCGGACCGGCAGATAGGTGGCCAGATGGCCCGGTGAGGTGGCTTTGATGAAGTGGGCAAGGTGCGCGGCCAGATGGCGGGCGGCTGTCCTCTGGGTTTCGGCATCGAGACGGCGGATGGCGGCCTTCATGAGCAAACGAAGCCGCCTCCGGATTTCCTGGTCCGTCTCCCGAAGAGGGACATCTCCCGCTTGCGCCGTTACCGGCTTTTGCCCTTGAACCCGAGGTTCAGGTGGAGGCTTGGAGGTCATCTTCAGGCTCCCCGCTCAAGGACGGGTCTGCACACCAACGACCTGTCGGCTTCCGGGATGGATCATTAGGCTCGAAGAGAATCCCAGCCCGTATCAAGCGCAGCAGGAGACGTCCATCTCATGATGCACCGACCCTCCGTCATTTACAAGGGGCACCGGAGGTATCCCCCCCTTCAGTGGGGCCGGCTGCCGGGTGAGGGAGTCGGCAGGGAGGCGGCGAGCTCGAGGTTCAGGCGGTGGAGCTGTTCGAGCCATCGACCGGATTCCGGGCCCCCGGCCCGTCGGGTCTCGAGCAACTGGTGCGCCAGATCCAGAGCCACCAGGATGGCGATCCGGTCGAGACCGATAAGTTTTCCTTCATTGCGGACTTTCTGCATCTCATCGTTCAGGAAGGTCGCCGCCTCGAGAAGGGCGAGACGCTCGGACTCCGGACAGTTGATCTGGAACTCGCGGTCGAGGATGCGGATGCGAATGGGAGTGGTGTTCACCGTTCGTTTTCGAGCGATTTGAGACGGTGGATCATGGACTCCACCCGGAACCGGATATCGTCCCGGCTATGCAGCAGGTTCGCCCGCTCCTGCGCCAGTTCCGCCAGCTTGGTTCGCAGGGAACGGTTCTCTTGCTCCAGCCGGTTCTTTTCGGCCAGCAGGAGATGGACGGAGCATTCCAAGCTTGCGAATTCTTCCTGCCAGTTCATGTTGCCTCCGGAGGGCCTCACTATACAACAAATCTGGCCCACGCTGATGCGGCCGAACCCCATGCTAGAATCACGCCATGCAGGCATCCGATGCCGCGAACAGGTTGGCTTGACGCGCAACGACGATCGCCGGGAACCCGGAAAGGTGTCGTTTCCCCGGTTGCACGGGGAGATCTGCGGATTGCTTTGCGCCGGGTGGACCCCGGTGGAGGATGGTCCCCGCGCTTCCCGCTTCCCGCTTCCCGAAGAGTGGGGCGAGCGCGAGTTGGATTTCTGGCTGGGTCAGGGTCCGGGACTGTCCCGCCAGCTGGCTGGTGGCCAGCTCGATTTTGCGCTCGGGTTGCCGGACGATGAGGAAGCGATCGGCCCCCGGGTGGAGGCGCTGGCCGCCTGGCTCAGCGGTTTTCTCTCGGCCTTGGGCGAGGCGGGACCCGGTTTCCCGCGAACGGACGAAGGACGCGAAGTGCTCAGGGACCTGGTCGAGATCAGCCGCGTGGAGCCCCCGGCCGTGTCCTCGGAGTCGGATGAGGCGGATTTTCTGGAGGTGGCCGAATACGTGCGCATGGCCATCCAATTTTTGTACGATGAGAGGCAGGGGCTGCCCGCCCCTCCCGATGCCCGAGGAGCCCCAGCATGAATCACCGTGAAGAATGGGCGCGTCGCCGACGTGCCCTGTTGCGCGAAATGGGACGTGGCGCGATCGCGATCCAGCCCGGCGCCGGGGAAAAAATCCGCAACCGGGATGTCACCTACCGCTTCCGCCAAGACAGCGACTTCCTCTACCTGACCGGCTTTTCGGAACCCGGGGCCGTGGCGGTTCTGGTGCCCGGCCGTCCGGAAGGTGAATATCTCCTGTTTTGCAATCCACGCGACCGCGACCGCGAGACCTGGACCGGCCGCCGCATCGGCCCGGAAGGGGCCGTGAAGCACTATGGGGCCGACCAGGGATTTGCGATCGGCGATCTGGACTCCGTGCTGCCTCGGCTGCTTGAGGGTGCGGACCGGATCTTCTACACGATGGGCCAGAACGGGGCATTCGATCGTCGCCTCATCGACTGGGTCAACCGGTTGCGGGCGCGCGTCCGCTCGGGGGTTGCGTCTCCCGAGACCTTCGTCTCGCTTGAGCCTCTCATCCATGAGATGCGCCTGTTCAAGTCCAGGGTCGAGATCGCCGAAATGCGCAAAGCGGCCCGGATCAGCGTCGCCGCCCACCGCCGCGTGCTCCGAAAGCTCGCTCCCGGACTCCATGAATATGAAGTCGCTGCGGAGGTGTTGCACGAGTTCATGCAGGCCGGCTGCGAGGAGGCTTACGGCACGATTGCCGGGGGTGGAGCCAATGCCTGTATCCTGCATTACACCCAAAACTCGGAGTTGCTGATGGCGGGCGACCTCCTGCTTCTCGATGCCGGATGCGAGTCCCGGGGTTACGCCTCCGATATCACGCGAACCTTTCCAGTGAACGGCGTCTTCAGCCCGGAACAGCGGGCGATCTACGATATCGTTCTCGCGGCCCAGGAGGAGGCGATTGCAGCCTGCCGTCACGGGCGGCACTGGAACGAACCCCACGACGCCACGGTCCGGGTCATCACCCAGGGGCTTGTGCGTTTGGGGCTGCTCAAGGGACCGGTCCGGGAATTGATCCGCGACCGGGCCTACGAAGAGTTTTACATGCATCGGGCCGGCCATTGGCTCGGCCTCGATGTCCACGATGTCGGGAGTTACAAGATCGACGGCCACTGGCGGGAGCTTGAACCGGGCATGGTGCTCACCGTGGAACCGGGAATTTACATCCGTCCCGGGAGCCGCCGGGTCGGCCGCCACTTCCAGGGAATCGGTATCCGCATCGAGGACAATGTCCTCATCACCCCCAAGGATCCCGACGTGTTGACCCGCCAGTTGGTCAAATCGGCCGCCGATATCGAGAAGGCGATGCATGTCGGACGTCCCTGAGCCGGCCGGATCGGCTGGACTCCTCATTTCAGGGGCCGGAAGTGTTGGGTCGGCGCTGGCCCTGGCGGCGGCTCATGCCGGGGTCCCCGTGACCCTCATCGAGAAGCGGAAGGAGGAGGGGGGGCGCCAAGACCCCCGACTGTTTGCGCTTTCGGAGCCGTCGTGGCGCTGGCTCGGGGAGATCGGGGTCCTGAACCATCTGGGCGTCCCGGCCAGCCCCATCCGCGAAATTCTGGTCGAGGAGCCGGGCCATCCGCCAGTCCGTCTGGATGCGCTCGACGTCGACTTGCCGGTCTTGGGGTACACGGTCTGGGCCTCGCAGCTCGAGGACGCCTTTGGCCGCGCCGTGCGGAGCGAACCGGGGATCCGTTTCCTGCCGGGGACCCAAATCGAGAGCTTGGTCGCGGGGCGGGGAGGGGCCGACTGCCGGCTCCAGACCCCGCAGGGAGCCGGACGCCTGATCGCCCCTCTGGTCGTGATCGCCGAAGGCCGCCCGCCCGGCTGGGCCCTCGGGTTCGGCATGCGGTCCGTAGAAGAAGATACGGGTCGGACCGCACTGGTGATTCCCCTGGCGACCCGGGTGCGACCGGTTTTCGCCCAAGCCTATGAACAACTGGCGGGCGACAGCCTGCTTGCCATCCTGCCGGCCGCCACCGCCCGGTCGGTCGTCACCTGGACCCTGCCGCGTGCGGCGGCCCGCCGCTTCATGGAGGCGCCTCCAGCGGGGCGCCGCGGGGAGCTCGCGCGTCGGATCGGATGCAACCCGGAGGCGATCGTCTGGGACGGCGACCCCGCGTCCTTCGATCTCCTCACGCGGCGGGTCGATCCGCCTTGCGCCGATCGCGTGCTCCTGATCGGCAATGCCGCCCACAGTATCGTTCCTTTTGCCGCCCAAGGCCTGAATCTTGCCCTGCGGGATGCACGACACCTGGTCGGCGCGTTCGTCTCGAGTCGCACGGCGGGGCAGGATTGGGGAAGTCGGGAGTGGACGGCCCGCTTCTGGACCGGCCGGGCCCGCGACCACCGTCGCGTGGATGGGTTGACCGTGGGCCTGCCCCGGCTGTTTGCCCTGAAGGATCCTCTGTCCCGCCTGATCCGAAGCGGTGGATGGGCCGTCGTGGCCCGGTCCCCGGGCATCCAGCGTCGCATTCTGATGAGGGGACTCGGTTGGAACCCCTGAAAGCCGGAATGGTTTCTCGAACGGCGGCGGGCCCGATCGCGGTCGTTGGAGCCGGACCCGTCGGTCTTCTGGCCGCCTGTCTGGTGTCCCGCCACCACCCGGTCTGCCGGGTTGGAGAGGCGATACGGGCGGCGCCTCCGGAAAAGGACCCCCGGCTCTATGCCCTTTCGCCCGTGAGCCTCAACCTGCTCGAACGCCTCGGGATCTACACCGAACTCGGAATTGAGCGCTGCCGCGTGTTTTCCGAACTGGAGATCTGGATATACCGTCATCGCACCCGGCTCAGGTTTTCGGCGACGGATATCGGGGGTGGGCTCCTGGGCGCTACCGTCTGGGCCCGGGACCTTCTGTCGGTTCTGGAAGCCTGTGCCGTCGCCTCCGGCATTACCTGCCTTGAGGCGCATCCCGAAGGGATCGTGCGGACCGGGTACGGCTGGAAGCTACCCGGAAGCGGCATGGAGAATGCTCCCGTGTTGGTCGTGGCCGAGGGTGGGGGTTCCCGCCTGCGCGAACGCCAGGGGATTCCGCTCGACATCCATGACTACGGCGAAAGTGCCGTGACGGGGTGGTGCGCGGTCGAACGGGAGGGCGGTGACGTGCTGCGTCAGGTTTTCACTCCCTGGGGACCGCTCGGCCTTTTGCCGGCACCGGGCGGCGGACTGTCCTTCGTCTGGTCCATGCCGAATCCGGTCGCGCACGCCTGGCAGGCCCGTGGAACCCAAGAATGGGCCGCACTGATCGAGGAAGCCACCGAAGGGCTCTACGGGCGGATCACGCTTCCGGATCCTCCCCGGGGTTTCCCGCTGCGCCGTCAAGTTGCCCGGCGCTATGTTGCGGAGCGCTTTGCCCTGGTGGGCGATGCAGCCCATGTCATCCACCCGTTCGCCGGACAGGGGCTCAATCTCGGTTTCCTCGACGCCGGGGTGTTGGCGGCCCGGCTGGCCCAGGCCTTAGATCGTCCCGGTCTGGTGCGGTGGGATGCGGCGATCGGGGCCTATGACCGGCACAGGCGGGGTGCCAATGCCCGGTTTCTATCCGGACTCGAAGCGATCCGGCTGTTTTTCAGGGGTCAGGATCCGCTGGGCTGGCGTGACCAAGCGCTGGCCATCCTGGCCCGGCACCGTCTCCTCAGGCGACCCTGGGTCGAAGTGGCCGCAGGTCACGGCGGCCGGCGCCACCTTCGCTGACCCGGTTCTCGGGGACCCGTGACATGACCTCGTCGCAGGAAGTTTCGGCACAGCCGTTCCCCGGTCCGATCCGCGAGGGGAGTTGGCTCGTGCCCACCGAACGGTTGCGCCGTGCCCTCTCGGAGCAGGAACTGGAGGAGCAGCTGGCGGGCGGACGGGGGATCGCGGTCGCACCGATGATCGAACGGCCACCCGAATGGGCGCGACGGCATTGGGATGCGATCAGCCCGGACGTCCGGTTGCTGCCGCCGGATGCCGACCGTCTGTTGTGGTTCGAAGTCGTCCGGAACCTGGATGGGGAAGTGCACCCTGCCGGACTGGCCCGGCTGGCCCAGGAAGCGTTCGCGCTCGAGGCCGACTGGCAGATCGACGAACGGCAGCTGTGGGAGGGTGGAGGCCAGGAGAACGAGCGCTACCGGGTGCTCAGGGAGAAGTTTCTCGAACGGCTCTGCGACGGGAGATGCGAGTCGCAGGATCGTCTGATTCTCCGGGTGCTCCAAGCCCTCGAATCCGGCCGGCTCGGGGAACCTGTGGAATCCCTCACGTTCTTCGGGTTCGATGAACTGACCCCCCTGGAATCCCGGCTGGTCCGCGCCGCCCGTGAACACGGCGGCGGGTGTGTCCTCCGGAACGATGAAGAACACCGTCCGCCTGCCCGGCTGACCCTCCAGGCGTTTCCGGACCGTGTCGACGAACTTTATGCCGTGGCCACGGCGGCCCAGGGCATTCTGCGTCGGGAGCCGTCGTGCCGCATGGGGATCGTACTGCTGGGTGGGGAACGCTACTGGGCACAACTCCGGGCGGTGTTGGACGATGTGCTCTGTCCGCCACGCCTGGCGTCTTCCGATGGCGCGATCCGGCGACCCTACAGCCTGAGTCTAGGTGATCCTCTGGCCGACTATCCCGTTGTCGAAGCCGCACTGGACGTGCTGGATTGGGCCGACCGGAACCGTTCCGTGGAGGGTTTGAGCCGGCTTTTGCGCAGTCCTTACTGGGGAGAGATCGGGCGCAACGGCGCGGAACGTTTCGCCGCGGACCGCACGTGGCGGACCCTCGGCCGGAGTACCGGAAACGACTGGGAGACTCTGGCCGGCCTCAGGGAATGTCCGCGCGATTTCCGGGATCGGGGGCGGGCCATGGGGCGCCGACTCGAGGCATTCGGAGTCGGCCGGAAATGCTCGTTTGCCGACTGGACCGGACTCTGGATGGGATTGCTCGCCGATATCGGATGGCCCGGTTCCGCGACCCTCGACTCGACGGAATACCAGGCCTATGCCGCCTGGTTCGAGGCGGTCCAGTCCTTTTCCACGTTGGATGTGATCGATCGCACGTGGTCGTTTGACGAGTTCAGAAGCTGGGTTTCCGGAAGCCTCCGGGAGCGGATTTTCCAGCCGGAGTCCCCGGCGGTCCCGATCTCGGTCATGGGTCCGCTTGAAACCGCCGGACTCACCTTTGACCGGCTCTGGGTTCTCGGCGCCGAAGCACAGGTCTGGCCGCCTCCTGCCCATCCCCATCCGTTCCTGCCCTTTGCGCTGCAGAGGCGTCTCGGCCTGCCCCATGCGGACAGCCTGCGCGAGTTCCGTTTCGGGGAACGGCTGGTCGAACGCTGGAAACGCTCGGCGTCTGAACTTCATGTGAGCTGGACCATGCGCGAAGGAGACACGGAACACGATCTTTCTCCCTACTTCGGCCGGGACGCCAACTCCGTTCCGGTGCCCTTCCGGGGGCGTGGGTTCAGGGCCCAGTGGCGGGGCCGTGCCCGGCCGCTCGAGGCGGTCCCCTTGACCGATCCGGTCCCCTGGACCGGAGCCGAGACGCGTGGCGGCACGCGTCTCCTGGAGGACCAGGCGGCCTGTCCGTTCCTGGCCTTTGCCTCCCACCGCCTGGAGGCGGCAGTACTGCCGTCCTGGCGTTTGCCGCTGGATCGCCGGGAACGGGGACGGCTGCTCCACGCCATGCTGGAGCACATCGGGTCCCTGGGGCTCGGGCCGGAGGGACCGGCCGGTCCGACGGCGTGGAGGGAGCTCGTCGGGCAGGCGGTGGATCTCGTTCTCGAGACCGAAACGAAGAGAGGTCGGCTCGTGCAGGCCTTGTGTGAGGCCCTGAGGGAGGATTTCAAATCGCGCCTCCTGTTCTGGTTCGAAACCGTGGAGGGCCGTCGCAAAACCCCCTTCCACTCCGAGCCCGAGCGCGAGGCGACGCTCGTTCTCGCCGGAATTTCGTTCCGGATCCGGGCCGACCGCATCGACCGGTTCCCGGACGGTGCGGTGGCGATTGTGGACTACAAGACCGGCGCCCCACCCGCCCCCCGCGCGTGGCTGGATCCGGAGCGGCTGTTCAGCCCTCAGCTCCCGGCCTACGCCCTGGCCTGGCCCGAGGCGCGGGCCCTGCTGGTGGCCTGCCTCAACGACACCCCGGGCTACCGGGGTCTTCGGGACGGATCCTGGAACGATCTCACCGAACTCGGTCTCGCAACGGTTACCGACTGGGAAGGGCAACGACAGGGCTGGGCGGCGGGTCTGGAGACGCTCGCCCGGGAGATCCGCACCGGACGGAACGATCTGGACCCGCGCGGAGTCCGGGGACTGCCCTGCAGGCGGTGTGATTTTCCGGCTCTGTGCCGCCTCCATGAACGACCCGACATCGGCCATGACGACCGCGAAAGAGAGAGGGAGGATCAGCCGGCCCCGGGGGGAGCGAATGCACCCGCAACAGACTGAAAAACCGCAGGATGACCAGTCCAGCCGGGAGCGGGCGCTCGATCCGACGGGCTCGTTTCTGGTCCAGGCACCGGCCGGATCCGGGAAAACCACACTGCTCGTGACGCGCTTCCTGACGCTCCTGGCCACGGTCGAGGAGCCCGAGGAGGTGCTTGCCCTCACCTTCACCCGGAAAGCGCAGGCCGAGATGACCCACCGGATCTGGCAGGCGCTCGCCGGGACCGATCCGTCTGGCCCTTTGGCAGGGCCCGCAGAACGGGTCCGGCAACGGAGCCGTGAAAGGGGCTGGAGCCTCGAACGTATGCCGCAACGTCTCCGCATCATGACGATCGACGGCTTTGCCCTCGGACTGATCCAGAAAATGCCTTGGACGGCCGCCCGTGGGCAGATCCCCAGGGTGACCGAGCAGGCGGAAGGCCTGTACCTTGAAGCAGCCCGCCGGGTGATCGAAGAGTTGCCGGCAGAATCCGACTATCGCGAGGCGATCGGCACTTGGCTGACCAAGGTGGGGGGGGATCCCGAATCGCTGGTGGAAGCTCTGGCCACCATGCTGGCGGTGCGCGAACAGTGGCAGGGGCTCCTCTACGCTTCCGGCCGGGACTCCGGGTGGGAGGAGGGTCGCGGTCGGGCCGGGATCCATCTCCTCCGCGAGACCCATGCCCGTTGCCGGCGCGAAGTGACTCCAAGGCGTTTCCGGCGATGGCTGGATCTCGCGCAGGCCGTGGGCGATTGGCGGAGGCGGCTCTGTCTCGACACGGGCGATCCGTCGGAGGAAGGGGAAACGGCGGAGCCGGTCCCCGGGGATGGCGGAGTGATGGAAATCCTCCGCGAGATCGGCCTCCTGGTCGGACTGTTTCTGACCAGTACGGGCGAGCCCCGCAGTCCACGCGGGATCCACAAGCTCCTCGGCGCGAAGAATCTTACGCCCCGGGAACTTTTGGACGAACGCGAAGAGTTGTCCCGGGCGGTGGTCGCCGAGCTCGAAACGCTGGCGTCCCATCCCGGACGGGTGGAGATCCTGCGCCGCCTGAACCGGCTGCCGCGCGTCCAGACCCAGGATTCGATCCTGCTCGAGCAGGTTCTCGTGGTGCTGGCCCGGGCCCTCTACCAGCTCCAGCAGGTTTTCCGGGAGACCGGCACGGCCGACTTCGCCGGGATCACCCTGATGGCACTCCAGGCGCTGGGTGAGGAGGAGCCGACGGATTTGGCCCTGGCGCTCGATTACCGGATCCAGCACCTGTTGGTGGACGAATTCCAGGATACGAGCATTGCCCATTACACGTTGCTGAGAAAGCTCCTGCGCGGCTGGCAGCCGGGAGACGGCCACACTTTTTTTGCCGTGGGCGATCCCCTCCAGTCGATTTACCGCTTCCGCGAGGCCGAGGTGGGAGTTTTCCTCAACTGCCAGGAACAGGGTCTGCCGGGCTTCCCGCTCGAAACCCTGGTACTCCACGACAACTACCGCAGCCATCCGGCTCTGGTCGACTGGTTCAACGAGCACTTCGAGCACCTGTTCCCCGCAGCCGACGATCCGGAATCCGGGGCTGTGCGTTACAACCCGGTGCGGGCCAGGCGAGATGGGGAGCCCGGGGAAGCCCGGGCCCAGGTCCACCTCGTTGCTGGGGACGACCCGGAGGACCGGGCCGGGAGAGTCACCGACCTCATTCACGCGGAACGGGTCCGGGATCCGGATGCACGCATCGCCGTTCTCGTGCGTACCCACGACGATGCGGAACCGATCGCGCGCCGGCTCAGAACCGAGGCCGTGGCCTTCCGGGCCCTCGACCTCGAACCCCTCATCGGTTTCGGCCCGGTCCAGGATCTCCTCATGCTGGCTTTGGCGCTCCTCCATCCGGGCGACCGCCGGGCCTGGCTGGCCGTGCTGCGCGCCCCCTGGATCGGACTCTCGCTCGCCGACCTCGTGGCCTTGGGGGAGATCCCCCTGGTTCCGACCGGCCCGCTGGCACCCTGGCCGCCCGCGAATCTGAGCGCCGACGGCGCGGTCCGGCTCGAACGGGCCTGGCCCACCCTTCAACTGGCCTTCGGGCGGCTGTCCCGGACGCACCGGCTGAGGGAAGTGATCGAGGCGACGTGGCTCGAGCTCGGAGGTCCCGCTCTCTACGGCAGCGATTTCGACCTGGCTCTGGCCGAACGTTTCTTGGACATGCTGGATGAGCATCCGGCGGGAGAATGGCGGGCCGATCCCCTCCGCCTGCCGGAGGCAGTATCCCGCCTCCGCGCCCCCCACGAAGCCGAGATCGAGGATCCACGTCTCGAACTCCTCACCATCCATCGGGCCAAGGGTCTTGAATGGGACGTCGTCATCCTGGGCGGACTGGACCGCGGGGTGCCGCGACGGGATCCGCGTCTGCTGGAGTGGCTGGAACGGATCGGACCCGAGGGACCTGAGGTCATCATGGCCACGGCGGACGCGGCCCGTCGGCGATCCGGCCACCAGGGATGGTATCAATACCTCGAGGCGGTCGAGAAGGACAAGGATGCAGCGGAGCGGGTCCGCCTAGCCTATGTGGCGGCCACGCGTGCCCGCGAGCGGCTTCATCTCGTGGCGATGGCCGGCCCAGGCCCGGAACCGAAACCCCGGAAGGGTTCCCTGGCGGACGTGTTCTGGCCGGTCCTCTCCACGGCGGAACCGGTTGCGGCTCCTGCATCGGGCCGGGATCCAGAAAGTCGCACAGAGCTGGTACGGTCCCGGCGCAGAAGCGACTTCCCGGGCCTTGAGAGGTCCGATGAGGGACCGGACTTCCGAACCGAGCCCGGGTCGGCCGCCTCCGGCGTGCCTCGGCCGTTCTTCGACTGGGCCGAGACCGAGGCGCGCCTCCTCGGGGTGGTCCTGCACGAGATTTGCGCGCGGATCGGCCAGCTCGGCTGGGAGCGGAGCCGCGCCTGGTACGACCCGGACTCAGGAGCACGGGCCCGGTGGGTACGTCGGCTCGGTGAGGGCGGGCTGGCGCCTGCGGCCGCCCGCCGTCTCGCATCCGATCTCGGTGGCATTGTCGGGCGTATCGTTCGCGATCCCGAAGCCCGCTGGATCTTGGGGCCCCACCCCTGGGCCGCGTGCGAGCTGGCTCTCCACAGCGGGTACGGGATGGAGCGCGCGCGGATCCGAGTCGACCGGCTGTTTCGTGAGCCGGACGGCACGTTCTGGATCATCGACTACAAGCTGGGACGCCACCCGGGGGGAGATCTCGACGCTTTTCTTCACTCGGAGGAGGACCGTTACCGGCCCCAGCTCGAACGCTATGCCCGCCTGCTGCGCCGGGCTGAACCGGGACCTCTGAAACTGGGGCTTTACTTTCTGGCTCCGGCCCGGTTTGATCCGCTGATCCCTTCCTCCGGGTGAGCCGCCCCTTGCACTCCGCGCCCGGCTCCGACTCTCCCTCCACCCCTGGCTGATCCCATGACGCCCCGGCGACCTGGTACTCCCCGGCCCTCCCGTCCACACCCCCCGAACCGGATGCGGGCCGGGGAATCTCCAGAGTCGGTCGACCTCGGGCGTTTCGTGGAAAAGGCCTACCTCGACTATTCCATGACGGTGATTCTCGACCGGGCCCTGCCGCATCTGGCCGACGGACTAAAACCGGTCCAGCGCCGCATCCTCTACGCCATGCATGAACTGGGCCTCGGAGATCATCCCAAGTTCAAAAAATCCGCCCGCACCGTGGGGGATGTGATCGGAAAGTTCCATCCCCATGGAGACCAGGCGGCCTACGAGGCGCTCGTGCTCATGGCACAGCCCTTTTCCTGCCGCTATCCGCTGGTGACCGGGCAGGGTAATTTCGGTTCACCGGACAATCCGAAGTCTTTCGCGGCGATGCGTTACACCGAGTCCCGCCTCTCCCCGTATGCCGAACTCCTCCTCGCGGAACTCGACCAGGGAACGGTCGATTGGGTTCCCAACTTCGACGGCACCCTTGAGGAGCCGGTCCTCCTGCCGGCCCGGATGCCGTGGGTTCTGCTCAATGGCTCGAGTGGCATTGCGGTGGGCATGGCCACCGATATCCCGCCGCACAATCTCGGTGAAATCGCCCAAGCCCTGATCCACCTCCTGGATCATCCGAAGGCCGGCCCCGATGCCCTGCGGGCATTCATCCCGGGGCCGGATTTTCCCACCGAAGCGGAGATCACAACGGGCGCGGACGAACTCGCGGTCCTGTATGCAGCCGGTTGCGGCATGGTCCGGGCGCGGGCGCGCTATCACCGGGAGGACCACGACCTCGTGGTTGAAGCCCTGCCTTACCAGGTCTCGGGCTCCGCCGTGCTGACCGAGCTGGCCCGCCTGGTCGAGGCGGGTGAACTGCCATGGGTCCGGGATCTGAGGGACGAGTCCGACCAGGAACATCCGACCCGGCTCGTCATTACGCTCCGTGAAGGGGAGGTTCCCATGGAGCGGATCTTCGAGCACCTGTGCGCGGTCTGCGATCTTGAGCGCAGTTACCGGGTCAACTTCAACGTCATCACCCCGGCCGGAGCGCCCCGCGTCCTCGGGCTCGCCGACCTGCTCCACCAGTGGCTCGGATTCCGCCTGGCCACGCTCGAACGCCTGCTGCGCTGGCAGCTCGGGCGGGTGCGGGTCCGTCTTGAGGTTGTCACCGGGCTTTTGCGGGTCCATCACGATCTCCTGGCGGTCATCCGGATCATCCGGGAGTCCGGTGAACCACGGGAGGAGCTCATGCGGGTTTTTGGACTGACCGAGCGGCAGGCGGAAGCCGTTCTGGACATGCGGCTCCGGCAGCTGGCACGTCTCGAGTCCCTCGCCCTCGAAAAGGAGCAGGAGACGCTCTCGGCGCGGGGAGCCGAAATCGAAGCCACGCTGTCCTCGCCGGCCCGTCTCCGGAAGCAGGTCCGGGCCCAGCTCGTGGCGGACCGGGCGCGGTTTGCCGATCCGCGCCGCTCCCCACTGGTTCCGCGGCTGCCGGCCGAGCGACTGTCGCGGGAGCGGGTGTCCCACGGGGAGGCGATCACCGTGGTCCTGACCCGTCGCGGATGGATCCGGACGGCGCGCGGGCACGAATGGGATCCCAAGCAGGCCACGTATCGAAGCGGAGATGGCTTTCTGGCGCTGGAACGGGGAGACAGTCGCGAAACTCTGGTCCTGTTCGATTCACAGGGCCGGGTTTACAACCTCGGGCCGGACGATCTGCCCGACCGACGCAGTCCCGGGATCCCCCTGACCAGCCGACTGGATCCGCCGCCCGACGCCCGTTTCGTCGCCCTGTCGTTCCTGAGACCGGATGAGCCGGTCCTGTGGGCCGATGACTGGGGCTATGGCCTCGTGCTCCCGGCACCCGCCCTGGCGGTACGCCTCCGCAGGGGTCGGCAGTTGTTCCGGCTGCCTCAAGGTGATGCGGCCCTCGCAGCCGCACCCCTGGGTCGGGCCGGTCGGGTGGTCCTGCTCGGGTCGGCTGGCCGTCTGCTCGTGATCGATCCGGCTGGGATCCCCCGGCAGGCCCAGGGGCGCGGGGTCCGGCTCCTCGGGATTCCCGCGCCGCAGCGGGGCGAGGAACGGCTGCTCGCGGCGCTCCCCTTGGCACCCGGGGCGGGACTCCGCCTGGTGAGCGGCCGGCGCGAGCTCCGACTCTCCCCCGCCGGGCTCAAGGCCTATCATGGCGACCGCGGCCGCCGGGGTCGGCCGCTCCCCGACCCGTGGCAAAGGCGTATGGATGATCTGGCGGTCGAGGTCATCCCGGCCACGGCGGGGGATTGAACGCAGGCGCCCCCTGGACCCCCTCCGGTTTTGGCCGTGGGGAGGTTGAGCGGCCTCCATGCGTCGTGGCCTTTGTGTTAACCGTTCTTTCCCGTCCCCAATGGCGTGAAGGAGGCATCCTCTCCGAAGAATGGTCCTTGGGCGAGCTGGACCCCGCGGCTCAAAAGTTCATTGAGGAGCTGCGCGCGGTCGACGTCGGTGGCCAGGATCGAGATCTTCCGTTCGAGGAGTATGGGCAGCCAGGGAGCAGGCGCTTCGGCGGGCGTTGCCGCATCGGCCGCTTCCGGTTTGGAACCGGCTTCGAGGACCCGGGTCGCGGGCATGCGGACGAAATGTGGCTTGAAGTGATTGAGGATCAGTCCTGAAGAACGGGACTGCCCGAACTCATCGAGCCCGATCAGGATGCCTGCCGCGCGCAACGGGCCGACCCATTCCCGGGCGGTCCTGATCTGGTTGGCGATGGCACGTTCGCGAAACAGGAGGGCCAGTCGCCCTGGGGACTTCTGGGGCCAGTGTTCGGTGATGGAGGTCGCAAGGGCCGGCTTCCCGAGGGTTCCTCCGGACAGCCTCAGGTAGAGCAGGAACGGGCCCGGTTGGGGGGGATGGAGGAGGCAGTGGAGTGCGGTTTCGATCAGGTATTCGTCGAGCACCGCGAGGGCACCCTGTGCGCTGGCCTGTTGGAAGAACTCCGGCCACGAAGCGCGATGGCACGTTCGAAGCAGGTCTTGGCTCAGGCGCAGTTCGAAGTGGGTGAGCGGGTCACTGGTCGTGAAACTGTTGACCACCCGCGTGACCAGCGGCAGACTCTTGCTTGCGATCAGGTGATCGATGAGCGGCGCGAGATCCTCCGGACCCACCGCGCCCGCGGTCGGCATGTAGCGGTTGACTGGTTCTGGTCCTTGCGACGCCTCGGTGGCCTCGCGGATCAGGCGGGACAGGGTGGAGTTCCGGACCCGCGAACTCACGCCGACGGTGATGCCGATCACGAGGGACTGATTGAAAGCCTCGTAGAGATGGCCCTCGACCGCCTGGTGGAGGTTTTCGGCCCAGAGTTTCATGTTTCCCTCGGCCGGCCGCTCGAGCCAGTAGCACAGGGTCCAGCCAAAGCGGGTGACGAGATCGCCGGGCTTGGAAAAGGGGCGGGACTGGCGTTCGATCTCATCGAGCAGACTCCCGATCATGGCCGCCCCGTGATCCTTGAGCAGCCTGTCGAGGTCGCGCAGCCGGACGATGGCGATCGCCTGTTCGCTCCGCTTGGGCAGCGCGGCCTCCAGGTGCTCCTGGATGCGGACGGAAAAGTCCGTGTTGTCCAAGACTCCTTCCGGATTCATCGACTCCGGCGGCAGAGCCGCCAGAGTTTCAACCGGGACCGGACGGGGTTGCGCGAGAATGAGGATGGCCGGTTCGCCCCTCCAGCCGGTCGGCCGCGCCGCAAGAAGGAGGGGGACGGGGGGAGATCCCTGTTTCTGGACTTCCATCTCCACCGGACGGGACTCGCTCGTTTGGGCGCATTTTTTGAGACCCTGCTTGATGCGGGGGCGCTCGCCGGGCGGGAACAGATCGAGGAAGGGCCGCGAATCGGCTCGGTCCAGGCCGAAGAAGGCAAGGTAGGCCGGATTGGCGTAGAGATGGAGCCCCTCCTGGATGTAGGCGATCGGGGTTTCCAGGGTATCGGCGAGAAGGTGGTGCGCGCGTTCGTCCTCCTCGTGTGCGTAGCGCAACTGGAGGGCGTCGCGCTTGAGCCCGTAGAACCCGACCGTCTGCAGGATGACCTGCCGGGTCTTGGGTGGGTCGTCCAGGCTGATGAAATCACTGCCGGGCCACGTATCGGGGCTCTTTTCAAACAGGGTGAGGCGGGGCAGATCCTCCCATTTCTGCCGCAGGTCTTCCGGCACGGAGGACCAGTTCCATTCGAGCTCGGAATCCCAGAACAGGATCATCCAGTTGGACGGATCTTCCTCCGCCAGGTTCTCGAGCGCAGCGATGCTGCGGATGCGCGACCACACCCCCTGATTGCGGAGCAGGGTGTTGACCTCCTCTCCCCGCTCGGGGTACTGCGTGATCACGAGGAGTGAGATGGGATCCTGGTCGGATGTGGACACGCTCAGCCCTCGAGAGGAGTTTTGGCCGGGGCGCCGGGAACTTCCCGGACAAGCCGGGGAACCAGGTATCCCGGAAGGCGGGTCCGGAGTTCCTGGTGGATGGCACAAGCGCGGTCGTCGGCAACGGCAAAGTGGGTGCCCCCCTGTACGGGATCGAGCTGGTGGAGGTAGTAGGGCAAAACACCGGCGGAAAACAGGCTTTCGGACAGGTCGGCGAGCGAGCCCGGATCGTCGTTCACGCCCGCCAGGAGCACCGACTGGTTGAGCAGGTGGAAGCCTTCGGTCCGGAACGCCTGGAGCGCCCGCACCACGGCGGGAGTGATCTCGCGGGCATGGTTGGCGTGGATCACGAGCACCCGGCGGCGCGCAAACCGTCCAAGGGCGGCCAGGAGCTCTGGGCCGATCCGGCCTGGGCGAACGACCGGTTCCCGGCTGTGGACGCGCAGGGTGGCCAGATGCGCGAGGCCATTGAGACGCCCGCACAGGGAAGCGAGCCGGGCAGGGCTCAGGGTGAGTGGATCACCGCCGCTCAGGATGACTTCCCGGATGCTCGGATCTCCCGCGAGGAGGGCTACTGCCGCCTCGCAGTCCGGATCTTCCCGGGCCTGTGCGCGGACCGGAAAATGGCGCCGGAAGCAGTAGCGGCAATGGATGCTGCACTCGGTGCTGGCCAAAAGCAGGGCCCGGCCGGCATATTTGCGAATCAGGCGTGGGCTTGGAAGTCTCTGGCGCTCTCCCAAGGGATCCTTCGATCCGGTGGGATCGGCCTCCCGGGCCTGGGGGGCGAACTGGAGCCAAAGCGGGTCGGCGGGGTCGCCGTGGACGGCCCGGGCGAGGAATGAGCGGGAGACCCGGAACGGAAAGGCCCAGAGGATCTCGGCCGGGAACCCGGACGCCGGCAGGCCCGCCCCGATCCCGGGAACGGACGGGTCGGTGACGAGCGCCAGACTTGCGTCCTCATCGAGGTGCTTCAGGGGGGGGGCGAGTTTCGCTATCATAGTGCGTCCAGTTACGCCACGTCAGGTCCGATCGGCTGACCAGACGGGCCTCGAATCTTGCGCGGATCCATGAGACATGACGACCTATACTACCAATGAATTCAAAAGTGGCCTCAAGATCATCCTGGACGGGGATCCCTACAACGTCATTGAAAACGAGTTTGTCAAACCCGGCAAGGGACAGGCCTTCAACCGGGTCAGGATCCGCAACCTCAAGACCAACCGGGTCATCGAAAAGACCTTCAAGTCGGGAGATGCAGTCGAGGGTGCGGATGTCGTCGACGTCGAGATGCAATACCTGTACCAGGACGGGATCCACTGGCATTTTATGCACCCGGAGACGTTCGAGCAATATCACGCGGAGACGGCCGCGATGGCGGATGCGGCGCGCTGGCTCAAGGGCGAGGAGGTCTGCATCGTGACGCTGTGGAACAACCGGCCGCTTTTGGTGATGCCCCCCCACACGGTCACCCTGCGCGTCACCCGGACCGATCCCGGCCTGCGCGGGGACACCTCGAGCGGGGGCAGCAAGCCGGCCGAACTCGAAACCGGCACCAGCGTCCGGGTTCCGCTCTTCATTCAGGAAGGAGAACTCATCAAGGTCAACACGCGGACTGCGGAATACATTGCGCGCGGGAAGGAGTGAGGGGGCGGACAACTGGCGGCCGCAGGCCGGGCGCGAGACCCTGTGTCTGCGTGCCGCCCTCAAGGCGCGGGTCCGCGCGTTCATGGATGAGCGGGGAATCCTGGAGGTGGATACGCCGCACCTTGCGGGTTACGCCGTTCCCGATCCCGAACTGTCCTGCTTCTCCGTGACCGGGAGCCGGGCGCGTTACTGGCTGATCCCGTCGCCCGAGTACCACCTGAAGCGTCTGCTCGCGGCCGGTTACGGCGATGTCTACAGCCTGGGCCCGGTCTTCCGGGACGGGGAAGAGGGGTTGCTCCACGAACCCGAATTCACGCTGCTCGAATACTACCGGGTGGGCTGGGACGCCCGGGCGCTGGCCTGCGAGGCGGCGGAACTCGTGGCCGGCCTGATCGGCTGGCCGAACCGGCCGCGTTTTGTCCGCTTCGTCGACCTGTTCGAGGAGACGCTCGGGTTGGATCCCCTGACGGTCCCTTGTGAACGGCTCTGGGAGGCCATCGAACCCGAGCGCCGCCCGGCCGGGCTCGATCCGGCTGACCGGACGGCGCTCTGGGATTTTTGGCTGGGCACGGTGTTCTATCCCCGGCTGGGAGAGGAGGAGGCTGTCGTTGTGCACGATTTTCCCGCGGAGGCCGCCGCACTCGCCCGGCTCGATCCGGCCGATGCCCGGTTCGCCCAGCGATTTGAAATCGTGGTCGGCGGCATTGAGGTGGCGAACGGCTACCATGAGCTTGCCGATGCCGTCGAGCAGGAACAACGGTTCGAGCGCGATCGGGCGATCCGCCGCCGGACCGGCCGGCCGGACGTGGGGATTGATCCCGAGTTCATGGCGGCCCTCGGATCGGGTCTGCCGGACTGTTCCGGCATCGCTATCGGATTTGACCGCGTGGTGCTCCTGGCTGCGGGAGGGGGCGCACTGGCATCGACCCTGGCCTTTCCCCTGGCCGGGTCCGGCCGGGAGGCCGGCTCCTGATGCGGACCGCCGATCCCCCGCGCTATGAAGATCTGGTCCGTTCCCTGGGTGCGCTGCTCATCGGTGAGCGTGATTTGGTGGCCGATACCGCCAACATGGCGGCACTCCTGTTTCACTCACTCCCGGAGGTGAGCTGGGCCGGTTTCTATTTCCGGCGGGGCCATGAACTCGTTCTGGGCCCGTTTCAGGGCCCCCCGGCCTGCATCCGCCTGCCCTGGGGAGAGGGAGTGTGTGGGCGCTCCGCTCTCAGCGGGTCGAGCCTCAGGGTTGCTGATGTCCATGCCTTTCCGGGGCACATCGCCTGCGATCCCATGGCACGCAGCGAGATCGTGGTTCCGGTTTTCCATGATCGCCGGGTGGTGGGCGTGCTCGATCTCGACAGTTATGCCTCCGATCGATTCCAGTCGGCTGACGAGCAGGGGCTCGAAACCATGGTCCGGCTGCTTGAGCAGGCTGTCGATTGGAGCCCCCTCCTCAGTCCAAATCCAGGGTCCGGCTAGCCGATCCCAGTCCCGGTGGATCCAGATATCCACAAAAGCTGTGGAAAACTCTGTGGATAAAATGGCCGGGGACTAGGGCCCGACCTTGAGATTGGCGGGCCTGTCCGCTCCCGTATATTTTGTGACCAGGTATAAAACTGATGTTTTTCATGGAGATATTTTCATCAGAGACAATCCGATTTGAGATTGAGCTGCATCTTTCGAATATGTGGGATCACGCCCCGCGAGGTGTGCATAAATGAGCCCGCCGCGTGAGCGAGGAGACCGGACTGGGCCACGCCAAGGCCTGCCCGAGCCGGACACGATCCGTCCGATCGCAGGGACTCCAGAGGGACCCCGGAACGAGCAGGATGACCGTTGAGCCGAAGTTGAAACGGGCGATTTCCTGTCCTCGCCCCCAGGATCGCCCGACCGCGGACTGGAGCTTGAGGTGAAAAGCGGGATCGTGGTTCCGGCGGGTCGTCCGGGGCGGGCACCAGACGGTTTCGATCCCGCCGACCAGACGCGCCGCCACGAGAACGAGGAGCAGGGGGCCGTGGTGCGTGTCGAATTCCAGAATGATCCGTTCATTTTCGAGGTACAGGTCGGGGTTCCGGCGGAGTCGGGCCGGCCGCACCGAAGCGAACCGGCCCGGGATCCACTCCGCACGGCGCAGGGTTCCGGCCGCGGGCAAGTGGACCCGGTGATAGTTTTCAGGGGCGAGGTACAGGTTGAAAAAAAGCGCCGTGGGGTCGAAAAACCCGGCAGGGCTGGTACTCCCAGCGGGGCCGGTACCGGGCTCGCGCGTGCACACCCCGCTCCAGGTGAACGGCTGGCCCTTGACGGCGAGGAGCCCCTCGACACCGGCCTGTCCGGAGGTCACGAGCCGTCCGTCCACCGGACAGAGCAGGGCCGGGGCTGCGGCCAGGGGGCGGGCGCCGGGACGCAGTGCCCGGGTGAAGAAGGCGTTGAAATCGGGATAGGCCTCGGCATCCGGCTGCGCCGCCTCGTCGAGAGGAATGGAAAAATGGCGGATGAACGTCCCGATGAGCAGACGTTTCCACCAGCGGACCCGGCATTGCGTGAGGAGCCGGAGCAGGCGGGATCCGAGTTCGGTCCAAAGTTGCCCGGGTTGCGTTTCGGGTGCGGCGGCCGGAGAGGTGGGATCCTGGGGGTGCTGGCGCACCGGATCGGTTCCTTTTGTTTGGAAAGACCTGCTAGTATAAAAGGGACTGGCCTGGCCCGGTCGGCCCGCGACTCCCCACGGATTGAGCCCATGCCCAAGCGATGCTGCCGACAGTTGCTGGCTCCGGTGCAAGGGGTTTCCCGATGACCCGGTCCGCGGAGGCTCTCGAACATTGCCGGAGCGGGGTCGATTGGATTCGTTATGCCGCATCCCGTTTCGCGCAGTCCGACCTGGCGTTTGGCCAAGGCAGCGAGGATGCGCTGGATGAAGCGCGGTGGCTGGTCATGGCCGCACTGGCCTGGGATCCCGAATGGTCGGCCGACGGTCTGGCGGGGCGGCTTCTCCCCGACGAGAAAGCCCGGATCCTCGAGCTCATCGAGCGACGGATCCAGGAACGGCGGCCATTGGCCTATCTCGTGGGCGAGACTTATTTCTTTGGTTTGAGGCTCAAGGTCGATGAGCGGGTCCTGATCCCCCGGTCGCCGATCGGGGAATTGCTCGACCAGCATTTCGAGCCCTGGATCGAAAGCGCCGCCGTTCGCCGCATCCTGGATTACGGAACCGGATCGGGGGCGCTCGCCATCGGTTGCGCGCTGGCTTTTCCCGACAGTGAGGTCGATGCGGTGGATGCATCGGCGGAGGCGCTTGCCGTGGCCGCCGTCAACCGCGACCGGTACGGCCTGGCGCACCGGCTGAACCTCCGCGAAGGTCGCCGGCTCGAGGTCTCCCCCAAGGGGCCCTACGACCTCATCGTCTCGAACCCGCCCTACGTTGACGATCGGACGATGGCCCACTTGCCTCCCGAGTTTGCCGCCGAGCCGCGCCTTGCCCTGACCGGAGGGAGTGACGGGCTTTCGGTGATCGGACCGATCCTGGCGGCGGCGGGAGACTGTCTTGCGCCTGGGGGGATTCTGGTGATGGAAGCGGGCTCCTCATCGGGGACGGTCCGGGAGCGCTGGCCGCAGTTTCCCTGGATCTGGCCGGACCTGGCGTCCGGGCGCCCGGATGTCCTGATCGCGCGTGCGGCCGACCTCGTCCGGCTCACGGGTGCACCATGAGTGGAAACCGGTTTGGCGAACTGTTCAGCGTCACGACCTTTGGCGAAAGTCACGGTCCGGCCATCGGGGCCATCGTCGAGGGATGCCCGCCGGGCCTGCCGCTCGATGGTTCCGACCTCCAGGCGGACCTCGACCGGCGGCGTCCGGGACGGAGCCGGCATACCTCGCAGCGCCAGGAAGACGACCGGATCGAGATCCTGTCGGGCGTCTACGAAGGGCGCACGACGGGAACGAGCATCGGTCTGCTCATCGCCAATGCCGATGCCCGCCCCGGCGACTACCGGGAACTCGCTTCTGTTTTCCGGCCCGGACACGGTGACTATACCTACCTCATGAAATACGGCCACCGCGATCCCCGGGGCGGCGGCCGCGCCTCGGCCCGGGAAACGGCCCTGCGGGTGGCAGCCGGCGCCATCGCGCGCAAATATCTCAGAGAACATTTTGGCGTCCGGATCGTGGGCTGGCTGGATGGCCTCGGAGACTTGCACCATGCGGGCCCGGACCCTTCCGAACGCCCGGACAACGAGTTTTTTGCTCCCGATCCCGGCTGGCTCGGACCGATCGCCGAACGGATCGAAACGCTCCGGCGTGAGGGGGATTCCATGGGGGCCCGGGTCGGGCTTGCAGCCTACGGGGTTCCGGCGGGCTGGGGCGATCCGGTGTTCGACAAGCTGGATGCCACGATCGCCCATGCCCTGATGAGCATCGGTGCGGTCAAGGCCGTCGAGATCGGGGACGGTTGCGCGGTGGCGTTCCAGCGCGGCTCCCAGGGCCGGGATGCGATGACTCCGGAAGGCTTCGAGGGCAATCACGCCGGCGGAATCCTAGCCGGCATCTCGAGCGGACAGCCGATCCGGGTCTTTGTCTCGTTCAAGCCGACCTCGAGCATCCGCCTGCCGATCCGGACGATCGGCCGGGACGGGACGCCCCAAAGCCTCGAGGTCAAGGGACGGCACGATCCCTGTGTCGGCATCCGGGGCGTGCCCGTGGCGGAGGCCATGCTGGCCATCGTGCTCATGGATCATGCCCTGCGTCACCGCGCCCAGAATGCGGAGGTGGTCCCGCCGCTCCCGCCGATCCCGGGAACCCGCCCCGGCGGCAGTCGGCCATGAGTCCTTCCGGAGGTTCTCCGGACCGGCTGCGGGTGGCCGTCGTCGGCGCCACCGGACTCGTCGGCCGAACAATCATCGAGATCCTGGAGGAGCGGCAATTCCCGCTCGCGGCCCTGGACGCCGTCGCCAGCGCGGACTCCGAGGGGACTCCCATCGAATTCGGTTCACGCCTCCTGCGGGTCCGTGCGCTCGAAACCTACGATTTCAGCGTGGTCGATCTCGCCTTTTTCGCACTCGAGACCGGATCCAGCGAACTGCACGTGCCCCGTGCGATCGCCGCCGGCTGTTGCGTGATCGATAACAGCCGGGTCTACCGGATGGATCCCGCGGTGCCCCTGATTGTCCCTGAGGTCAACCTCTCGGCACTTGCGGTCACCCCCGCCCCCCGGCTCATTGCCAACCCGAATTGCTCCTCGATCCCCCTGGCCATCGTGTTGCGCTGCCTGGATGATCTGGCCGGGCTCGTCCGGGTTGATCTCGCCACCTACCAGGCCGTTTCCGGGGCGGGGCGCAAGGGGATCGAAATCTTGGCGCGTGAAAGCCGGAACCGGCTGAGTGGACAGGACATGACCCCGGATCCGCTTTTTGCGATGGTCCCGATCGCCTTCAACGTGATTCCCCAGATCGACGACTTCGAAAGCTCCGGCTACACGCGTGAGGAGATGAAAATCGTTCGGGAATTGCGCAAGATCCTTGACCGCCCGGACCTCGAGGTCAATCCGACGGCGGTGCGGGTGCCGGTGTTTTTCGGTCATGCGGCGGCGGTCCACGCGGAGCTCGGCCGGCCCCTGGACCCCGGGTTGCTGCGCGAAGCTCTGGCGGCAATCCCGGCGGTCCGGGTGCACGACCATCCCGGGGCGGGAGGCTATCCGACTCCGCAGGTCGACGCGACCCGGCATGACGAGGTCTTCGTGGGCCGGATCCGTACCGACCTCACCCGACCGAACGACCTCAACTTCTGGGTAGTGTCGGACAATGTCCGCAAGGGGGCGGCGCTCAACGCCGTCCAGATCGGGGAATGCCTCCTGGCCCGGTGGCCGGTCCGGCATCTTGGGGGGCAACCGGCCGGGGCCCCGGGCCCGCCGGAATTGTAATTTTCTTTGTTTGAGCTATAGTTAGACTGGATTCATGAGAGAGCCTGTGAGTTGAACAGAACGGGCGGAGGGAGTTGATGTCCATGCGATCGATCAGGCGATGGGTGCTCGGTGTTGGGCTGGTGCTGGGTTGCGGCCCGGCAGGGTTTGCGATCGGACTGGGTCCCATTCATTCCAAGACCGCGATCAACCAGTATTTCTACGCCACGATCCCGGTCACGAGCCAGCACGCCGGCACGTTCCGCTCGCTCAAGGTCCGACTGGCCGGCTACCGGCAGTTCAAGAAAAGCGGTCTCGCCTATCCCCCGGTCCTGCTGGGGTTCCGGTTTCATCTGGAGAAGATGCCGAACGGGCAGCACGACATCGTCGTGACGAGCGACCAGCCCATCCGCCGGCCCTTCCTCGTTTTCCTGCTCGACGTTCACTGGCCGAGCGGACGGCTGATGCGGGAATACACGGTGCTTCTCAACCCGCCGCTCATCGCCTCCGCCCGTCCCGCCCCGAGGATCCGCGAAACTCCGCTTCCGTCTTCCAGCCGGGCTGCGGTGGCCACCGTGGCGTCTGCGCCGCCCCAGGCGGCGCCTCCCCGGCGGCTGCGTCGGTCGCCCCGGACCCTGGGCCCGGTCCGGGTGGGACAAACGCTCTGGACGATCTCCCGCCGGCAGGTCTCGAACCCGGCGCGCATCGACCAGATGATGCTCGCCGTCTACCGGCGCAACCCGTATGCGTTTTTCGGGAACATCAACCGCCTGCGCGCCGGAGCCGACCTCAGGATCCCACCCGCCCGCGACATCCGGGCCATCCCACTGCGGTCGGCCATTGCCTTCGTCAAGGCCCAGGACCGCGAGTGGCGCGCGACTGCCGTCCCCTCCCGGTCGGCATCATCGTCCCCACGCCTCGTTCTCCTGTCCCCGAGCCGGCTGCGGTCAACTCGCCCGACGGCTTCCGCTGCCTCCGCCGTCGTGACGCGCCTACGTCAGAGGATCCGGGGGGAGCATGCGCGGGTCGCCGGCCTGACGGCTGCGGTCAAGAACCAGAAAGCCGAGATCGCCCGGCTCAAGAACCTCCTGACCCTCAAAAACCAAGCACTGGTTTCACTGGAACATGCCGCGCCGCACAGAACGCCACTACGATCGGCTTCGGTCCTGCCCTCGTTTCTCTGGATCCTGATTGCGGGGCTTGTGATTCTCACCCTGGGATGGTTGTGGATCAGGCGTCGGAGCGGGCGGGCGGAGCGAATGGGGTCGGTTGCGCTCCCGCGTCAGGCCGATGCGAGGGCCGCCGGTGCCGGTGAGGGGGCCGAACCTGTGGAGATGCCGCTGCATGAATCTGCAGTTCCGGAAGCTTCGGACCTCGAGCCGGTCGAATCCGGGACAGCGGACGAGGCGTCCTTCGATCCGTTCACCGAAGTTAAGTTTCAGATGGCCTACGGACTCTATGACCGGGCCATCGAGACGCTTTCCTCCTGGCTGGAACAGAACCCGGACCGGCAGGAGGTCCAGCTCAAGCTGCTGGAAGTCTATGCGATGGCGGGGCGGAACCAGGATTATGTGGCTCTGGCACGCGGCTACCAGTCCCGTTTCGGGACGGATGACGCCCACTGGCCAGAAATTGCCGAACAGGGTCGACAGGTCGCGCCCGGCGAGAGACTGTTCGATGTGGTCGCGCTGCCCGTCCCGGGGGCATCTGGCACCAGGTCAGAGCCCGCATCGGTGGCAACGGGCACGGAGAATATCGAACATTACTTTGACGAGCTCATGGGGACGCCGGAGACCTCCGTCGAAACGCCCGCGGCGGATCTTTCGCCACCCGGAACTGCAGCTCCTTCAACCCTCCACCGCGAGTCCGATATCGGAACGGATACGAGTATCAATACCGAGATCAACCTCGAGTTCGAACTGGCCGCCTTCACGCCGTCTGGCCCGTCCCAGGACAAACTCGCGAACGGTCCGCAGGCTCCGGGTTCCGCCGGGGGCCGGTCCCGCACCGACTCCAGGACGCTCGATTCTGAAGCCCAGAGGAGCTTTGACGAATCCATTGCCGCCATCACCCAGCACACGGCAACGCTGACGGTGAGCGGACTGGGGTCCGGCACGGAAACCGTGGCGACCAAAATCGACTTGGCCCGGGCCTACCTCGAAATGGGCGACAAGGACAGTGCCAAAAGCATCCTGGACGAGGTGCTCGAGGAGGGGAGCCTGGCGCAGAAGACCCAGGCCCGCGAGATCCTGGCGACGCTCCCCAACAGCTGATCCCGCTGGCCCGGAATGAGGATCGCGCTCGGGCTGGAGTACGATGGTACCCGGTTCGCCGGATTCCAGTACCAGAAGAACCGGCGGACGGTCCAGGAGGTTCTCGAGCAGGCGCTTGAAAGAGTGGCCGACCATCCCTTGCGGGTGGTACCGGCCGGCCGGACCGATGCCGGTGTGCACGCCCGTGAGCAGGTGGTTCATTTCGACAGTCCGGCCCGGCGCAGCCCGCGGGCGTGGCGCGAGGGAGCGAATGCCGGCCTGCCCCCCGACGTGTCGGTTCTCTGGGCCCAGGAGGTCGGCTTCGATTTCCATGCCCGGCGTTCGGCAACGGCCCGCTGCTACCGGTACCGGATCCGGATTGCCCCCGCCCGTCCGGCGCTCGAGCGCGGCCGTGTCTTTTGGACCCGACGCTCCCTCGATGTCGCGGCCATGCGGCAGTCCCTGGAGGGCCGGCTCGGCGAGCAGGACTGGTCGGCCTTCCGCTCGGCCGGATGCCAATCCCACTCCTGCCGGCGCCGGGTCGACCGCTTGACCCTCATGGAACAGGGGGACGAGGTGACCTTCGAGATCGAGGCCAACGCCTTTCTGTACCACATGGTGAGAAACCTCGTGGGATCCCTACTCGAAGTGGGATATGGTCACCAGCCGCCGGAGTGGCTCGGGCGGGTGCTGGCCGGCCGGGACCGCACCGCGGCTGGGGTCATGGCCCCCGCCGACGGCCTCTATCTCTGGGCGATCCGCTACCCGGAGCATTATGGTTTGTGCCAGCGGCCCCTTCCCGGGTAGATGGGGGCCCGGCTTTTCCCCGGCTCCACGCGCGGTTTCCACCAATTGTTTATGATGACCTCCTGCGGGTGTATCCCTTCCGGACAGAGGAGTTGGCGTGTGGCGGTCACGCTGGCGAACAGCGCAAGAGACGAGTGAGAAAAAACTGCGGAAAGGGATTCCCGAGGGGCTTTGGACCAAGTGCCCGGGATGCATGGCCGTGCTCTACCGGCCGGAACTCGAGCGCAACCTCTTCGTCTGCCCCAAATGCGACCATCATTTGCGGATCAGTGCGAGGCAGCGGTTGCGCTGGTTTCTGGATCAGGATTCCGGCGTGGAAATTGCGGCCAATCTCTCACCGGTCGACTTCCTCCAATTCAAGGATACCCGGCGCTACCGGGATCGCCTGCTCCAGGCCCAGAAGGTCACGGGGGAACGGGATGCCCTGGTCACCATGACCGGATCCCTGTTGGGCCAGCCGGTCGTGACGGCGGCCTTCGAGTTTTCCTTTCTCGGTGGATCGATGGGTTCGGTCGTGGGGGAACGTTTCGTACGGGCCTGCAATACGGCGCTTGAAATGAGGATTCCGTTCATCTGTTTCAGCGCCAGCGGCGGAGCGCGGATGCAGGAGGCCCTGATGTCTCTCATGCAGATGGCCAAGACCAGTGCGGCGCTGAGCCGTCTTCCCCACTACGGCGTGCCGTATCTTTCGGTCATGACCGATCCCACGACCGGGGGGGTCACGGCCAGTCTGGCCATGCTGGGGGACATCAACATCGCCGAACCTGGAGCACTGATTGGATTCGCCGGACCGCGGGTGATCGAACAGACCATCCGGCAACCTCTCCCGGAAGGTTTCCAGCGTGCCGAATCCCTACTGGCCAACGGAGCCATTGATCTCATCATCGACCGAAGGGAGCAGCGCGACCGGATCGGAAAACTCGCCCGGTTGCTCAAGCCACCTACCTCCTGATGGCGGCCAACTTCACGACGGCCGCAGAATGGGTTCGCTACCTGGAGACCCTGTCGCCTCCCGAGACGATCCATCTCGGCCTTGAGCGCATGCGCGAGCTACTCCGGAGGCTCTCCTGGGGGGCGGAGACGTTGCCCGTGGTGACCGTGGGTGGCACGAACGGCAAGGGATCTACCGTGGCCCTCGCGGAAAGCATCCTCCGGCACGCCGGCTGGCGGGTCGGAGCCTACCTGTCACCCCACCTCCTGCACTATTCCGAACGGATCCGGATCGCGGGTCAGGATATCGGGGAGGAGGCGCTCTGCGCGGGATTTGCCGCTGTGGAACGCGCGCGCGGGGATTTGCCGCTCACCTTCTTCGAATTCGGTACCGCGGTGGCCCTCTGGGCATTCCGCGCGGCCCCGGTCGATCTGGCCGTCCTCGAAGTCGGTCTCGGGGGCCGGCTCGATGCCGTCAACGCCGTCGATCCCCTGGCCGCTGCCGTGACCTCGATCGGCATCGACCACATCGAGTGGCTGGGGCCGGACCGGGAAGCAATCGGGGCGGAAAAGGCCGGTATTTTCAGGGCCAACCGGCCCGCCATCGTGGGCGATCCCGACCCCCCCCGGAGCCTGTCCGATCGGGCCGGTGCTCTCGGCGCCGATCTCTGGCTGCGGGGAGTGGACTTTGACTGGGTGGCCGTGGAGGGGGACGGGACCTGGGATTACGACGGACGGAGGATCCACTACCGGGAACTCCCGCAACCCGGCTTGGCCGGCTCCTTCCAGTATGACAATGCGGCCACTGCCCTGGCGTTCTTGGAATCCCTGAACCCCCTCTGGCCGGTCGGCGAGTTTGCGGTCCGGGCCGGGTTGACCCACGCCCGCCTGCCCGGACGGTTCGAATGGCGGTGGTGGCGTCCGGGTCCCGCCTGGTGCCTCGATGTCGCCCACAACCCGGATGCCGCGAGCGTTCTGGCCCGTGAGCTCACGCGGCGGACGGCGGAGGGTCCCTTTCATCTGGTTCTTGGCATGATGAGGGACAAGGATCTTGAGCGGTTTCTCGCCCCCTTCGTGCCCCTCATCGACGTGTTTCATCCGGTCGGTCTGCCGCCCCCCCGCGGACTCAGCCTCGAGGAACTTGTCCGGCGCCTGCACGCGCGCCTGCCCTGTGCGAGAATTGAGCCGTGGGCGGATCCACCGGAGGCGGTGATGCGCTGTCGACAGCTCCCGGAGCCAAAGGCTGTTTATGTGGTGACGGGTTCGTTCCGGACATTGGAGCGGATTGTTCCGTTGATCGAATCCCTTGCCCCTCCCGATGACGCCGGGGCGCCCGTCCCGGGCTCTGACTGAGCATGTCTCGCCCGCGTCGCCGATCGGGTTTTTTATGGATCAGCGGGGTGATCCTGGTTGCGTTGACCGTATGGATGATCCACCTGCGGGACTTGAACCCCGGAGTCGTGAAACCGGGCGGGTCCGAGATCGTCACCCTGCCCCTGCCGCCCGTCTCGCGGCCGGTCGTGCGGGCCGGGCTGGCGTCAGCCACCGGGCGTGCCCGGTCAGCTTCCCTGATCGAGATCCCGAAACTTCCTCCGGTTCCCGGCGCCATCGTCCCCTCCCGTCCCCCGCCCACCCAGGCGCACCGTCTGCCTCCTCCGCCGGCCGGGTGGTATCTCCAGGTGGCGGCCTACTACTCGAGGTCCAGCGCACGCAGGCTCGTCGCGACCTTGAAACGGAACGGATTCCGGACATGGTTCAGCGCCATTGTGGCCCATGAACGGCGCCTGCTTCGTCTCTGGGTCGGGCCCTACCGGAGTCGGCGCGCGGCCTACGCGTTCATCGGCCGTCTCACGGCCTTGGTCGGCTCGCCACCGTTCTGGATCCGGGTCAAGACCCCTCATGTCCATTCCTGACAGCCGGCCCGGCCCCGGGATCCCGCCGTGAGGTTCGGATGAACTGGCTCGACATCGTTTTCGTTTTCGTCGTGGTCGTATCGGTGATCATGGGCCTGATGCGCGGGTTTGCGCGCGAGGCCCTGTCCCTGCTCGTCTGGATCCTGGCCTTTCTGCTGGCCGCCCGGGTGGGCCCCTGGTTGGGTGGGCACCTGTCGTTTTTGATCCACTCGCTCACCTGGCGGCTGGCCGTGGGTGAAGCCATCGTGTTTCTCGTGATCGTGATCACCGGCACCATTGCCGTGAGCTTCCTGGGGGCGGCCATCCACAAGAGTCCGCTCGGTTTCATGGATCATCTTCTGGGCGCGGTTTTTGGACTGGCCCGGGGCATCCTGGTTTTGTGCCTCCTGGTCTGGCTCGGCCAGTTCGCTCATCTCGACCAGGCCTCCGGCTGGCGCCACTCGCGCTTCGTTCCCTGGGTTCAGCCGCTGACCTTGTGGATGGAACGGCGGCTTCCGACGGTCACCTGAGATGTGTGGAATCGTGGGCATTGCCGGCGTCCAGGAGGTCAATATGGATCTCTACGAGGCCCTCACCGTCCTCCAGCACCGCGGCCAGGATGCGGCCGGCCTCATGACGAGCGACGGGGAGAAGTTTCATGTCCGGCGCGGCAGCGGTCTCGTCCGCGACGTGGTCCATGAACGGCACATGAAGAGCCTGACCGGCAGGATCGGCATCGGTCACGTCCGCTACCCCACGGCGGGCAGCCTGACCCCGCTCGAAGCCCAGCCTTTCTATACCAACTCGCCCTACGGCATCGGCCTGGTCCACAACGGCAATCTCACGAACGACCGCGAGTTGAGGTCGTTGCTCGTGACGGCCGACCGCCGCCACCTCAATACGGATTCGGACAGCGAGGTCCTGCTCAACGTGCTCGCTCATGAGCTTCAGGAGTGCGGGGACGGAAGGCTGGATCCGGAGGCGGTTTTCGCTGCCGTGCAACGGGTCCATGAGCGCTGCCAGGGGGCCTATGCGGTCGTGGCCCTGATCGCCGGGGCCGGGCTTCTGGCCTTCCGCGATCCCTACGGCATCCGCCCGCTGGTCTTGGGATGCCGACGGGAGCTTCGGGGCACCGCGTACCTGGTGGCTTCCGAGAGTGTGGCGCTCGATGTCCTCGGGTTCGAATACCTGCGGGACGTGGTCCCTGGGGAAGCCATCCTGATCGGGCCCGGCGGTCGGCTCCATGCCCGGCTCTGCGCCGAGCGCAGCGAGCGGCATCCCTGTCTCTTCGAGTACGTCTACCTGGCCCGGCCGGATTCCCGGATCGAGGGGATTTCAGTCCATCGGGCCCGCCTCAGGATGGGCGAGGCGCTGGCCGAGAAGATGCGGCGCGAGGCCCTGAACTGGCCGATCGACGTGGTCATCCCGATCCCGGACACGAGCCGGATGAGTGCACTCCAGCTCGCCAATCGGCTGAACCTGGCGTACCGGGAGGGTTTCATCAAGAACCGGTACATCGGACGCACCTTCATCATGCCCGAACAGAAGGACCGGGAGCGTTCCGTCCACCGCAAGCTCAATGTGATCGATGTCGAGTTTCGCGGAAAAAATGTGCTGCTCGTGGATGACTCGATCGTGCGGGGGACGACCTCGCGGCAGATCGTGGAACTTGCGCGGGAGGCGGGGGCCGAGCGCGTTTTCTTCGCCTCGGCGGCCCCCCCGGTCCGCTATCCCAACGTCTACGGGATCGATATGCCTTCCACCGAAGAACTGGTGGCGGCTGGCCGCAGCATCGAGACCGTCCGCCAGATGATCCGGGCGGATGGCCTGATCTACCAAGACCTGCCGGACCTGGTCGAGGCCGTGCGGGCCGAGAACCCGGCCATCACCCGATTCGAGGATTCCTGTTTCTCGGGCGATTACCTGACGGGCGATGTGACTCCGGGTTATCTCCGTGACCGCTCGAGCGAACGGAGCGCCGCCCGCCGCGAGGCCGCACTCGCCGAACTGGATCTCCGTTTCGACGAAGAGCGTCTTTAGGTCAAAACCGGCGGAAGGCCGACCGTCTCGAGGCGGTATCCCGACTCGTCCCAGCGGAGGATCCGTCCCTGTTCGTACCAGTCGCCGAGGACGATACGGGTACGCGGAACGCCGTCCAGAATCCAGCGGTGGACCGCCGGACGGTGGGTATGGCCGTGGACTAGGCAGGAGAGGTCTTCGCGGCGCATGAAGTCGTCGATGGCCTCGGGGGTGACGTCCATGAGGAGGTCGGCCGTCTGGGCGTTGTGACGCTGGCTGGCTGCGCGCGCGGCATCCGCCAAGGCCCGGCGTTCCGCCGGGGTGCGGGACAGGAACGCCTGCTGCCAGGCCGGGTTGCGGACCTGCGCACGGAACGCCTGATAGGCCCGATCCTCCGTGCAGAAGGTATCGCCGTGGAGGAGTCCCACCGGAGTGCCGAAGCACCGGATCCGGGCGGGCTCCCCCAGTGTCGTCCAGCCGACCCGCCGGGCCAGTGCCTCGCCCACGAGAAAATCCCGGTTCCCCGGCATGAAATAAAGCGGATGACGGGTGCGGGCGAGGTCCGCCAAGCGGTCGAGCAGGGGATCGAAAGTCGGGTCCGAGGCGTCGTCCCCGATCCAGGTTTCGAAGAGGTCGCCCAGGATGTAGAGCGCCCCGAGATCAGGCTCGACGCGTTCCAGCCAGTGCCCGAAAGCGTCAAGCACCGCCGGGCGCCTGGGGTCGAGATGGAGATCGGCGATGAAGTAATCGGCCATAGGCGCACCATGATAGCCGGTCACCCGCCGCGGGGGAACTGGCAAGGCGGAGAGCAGGCCGCTAACATGTCGGCATGAGTGCCCCGATGAGACTGCGTTTTGCCCCGAGCCCCACCGGGACCCTCCATCTCGGGAATGCCCGGACGGCCCTTTTCAATTTTCTGGCAGCCCGCCGCGAGGGCGGCACGTTCGTGATCCGGATCGAGGATACGGACCGGGTGCGGAGCGATCCCCGCCATGAGGCCGCGCTCCTCGCAGATCTGGCCTGGCTCGGGCTCGACTGGCAGGAAGGACCCGATCGCGGAGGGGATTTTGCACCCTACCGCCAGTCCGAACGGCAAGCCTTCTACGCGGATGCCTTAAACCGGCTGCGCGAGTTGGATTGCGTTTATCCCTGCTTTTGCACCGACGAGGAACTGGCCCGTGACCAGGCCGAACAGAGGCGGCGGCGGCAGAATCCGCGCTATGTCGGCCGCTGTGCCCGTCTTGCGCCCGTCGAATCCGCCCGGCGCCTGCGGGCCGGCGAGCCGGCCGCTTGGCGGTGGCGGGTTCCGCCGCTGGGTTCGCTCGGCTGGAACGACCTCGTCTACGGTCCCCAGCACCAGGAAATGGTGAACCTCGGGGATTTCGTGGTTTGCCGCCGCGACGGCCAGGCCGGGTTTCTCCTGAGCAATATCGTCGACGATTGTGCGATGCGGATCACGCACGTCCTCCGGGGGGCCGACCACCTGAGCAACACGGGTCGGCAGTTGCTCATGGCCCGCGCCCTGGCACTCACCCCCCCCGCCTACGGCCATCTGCCCCTCCTCGTCAATCGCGGTGGAACCCCGCTGGCCAAACGCACGGGAGCGACTGGGCTCGGGGCGCTGGCCGAGGCGGGCTACCTGCCCGGTGCCGTCCGGAACTACTTGGCCCGGCTCGGGCACGTCTATGCCCAAGACGAGCTCCTCGATCTCGAAACCCTGGCCGGCGGGTTCGACTGGACGGCCATCAATCGCTCATCCGCCATCCTGGATCCCATCCAGCTGGACCACTGGCAACATCTCGCCTTGCGTGCCCTGGACGATGCCGCCTATGACCGTTGGGCGTCTCAGGCTCTGGGGCCGGAGGCTCCACCCGGACTCCCGGCTCTGGTGCGCGACAATGTGCGGAACCATGCGGATCTCGTGGAGTGGCGCGAGCGGCTGGCGGGCAGAAGGCTGCCGTCGGCGGCGGCGCAGGAGACCCTCCGCGTGCTCGATGCCCGGCTCCGCGAGTATGGGGTGGTCCATGCCGGCGAGGGCACCCTGGCGGATTTCCTGGCCGGGCTCAGGACCCATCATCCTTCGGCTTTTCCCTCCCGGCAGGTCTATCCGGCGCTGCGCGCCATCCTGACCGGAAGTCTCGAAGGTCCCGAGCTGGCCCGGATCTGGGACTGGCTGGGACCCGAGCGGCGGCGACTGGCCTTCCGGAGCATCCGGGCGGCACCCGTGCCCCCGGCACCCCCGGAAGCGGTTCCCCCTGGATGTCCCTCCGGGCAACCGTCCGGCTGACACGGTCATGCGGGAGGGGCGAGTGGATGTCTTGATGGCGGTGTCAACCTGTGCGGAGACGCTCTGACATCGCATCTGAGGAACCGTTCCGTCAGGCTTGCTCATTCCTGCCTAAACAGGAACAAAGCTGACTTCCTGCTTCACAGAGGCCGGTTTCACGCTGCCAGACAGGCCAACGCCAGAGCCTTCCTCTCCACAGGCTTCACATT
>JAJZIH010000028.1 GCA_021810635.1 Pseudomonadota bacterium
GACAACACGAAGCTCGTGGTGACGCTGATTTCGCCGGTGGCGATGGAGGAGGGGCTGCGGTTTGCGATCCGCGAGGGTGGCCATACCGTGGGTGCCGGCGTCGTCAGCAAAGTCCTCGCCTGAGGGGAAGCATGCCATGACACAGCAACAGCGCATCCGAATCCGACTCAAGTCTTTTGACCACCGTCTGATCGACAAGGCGGCCCACGAAATTCTCGATACCGCGAAACGCAGCGGCGCTAAGGTCATGGGCCCCATTCCCCTGCCGGTCCGCCATGAGCGGTACACGGTCCTCGTGTCCCCGAACGCCGACAAGGATGCACGCGATCAGTACGAACTCCGGACCCATAAACGGTTGATTGATATCGTCGAGCCCACCGAAAAGACGGTAGACTCCCTCATGAAGCTCAGTTTAGCGGCCGGGGTTGACGTCAAAATCCAGCTCAACTGAGGATGAGCCCCGCCCCGTAGGGCGGGTGGGGGGCGGCGAGAGTTGGCCCAGCAATTCTCAATGTGAAGTGACGTCGCTGTGGAAGGTGGCGGCTGCCGGTCTACGGGGTTTGGGTGAGCCGGTGCCGGGCGTCGGGCACGAGGGGGTAGAGCCAGATCCGCTTGGGGCTTGTCCCCTGGCGGAGGTGGTGGCGATCCTCACGGCCGCGGCCCGTGGTGAGGCCCACGTCGATCCAGTTGGCGGCCCGGTAGCAATGTCCGGTAAAGCGGGCGGGGGTGACGAGGGTCTCGGCCAGGAGGGGCTGGATGCCGTAGGCGGCCGTCCAATCGGTGGTGACCGTGCGTAACGCGAGTGCGAGCACGTGGCTGGCGAGGTTTTTGACCCGCACCTGGGGCAGGATCAGGAAGCGGGAGTTGCAGAGGATGCGCTGCAGGTTGTGGGCGCGGGTGGCCTCGTCCCAGCCGATCCACCGATCGCGCCCCTGTAGGCGCCAGGCCGGCGAAGAGAACTGCAGGCAGCCCAGGACCACCGGGCTTGGGGATGGGGTCTGGATCAGGTAGCGGAGGTGGGCGCCAAAGGGCACGCGCTGGCCGAGATAATGATGGCGCTCGATGAGCGTGCGCCAGAGCGTCCGGTCTCCGGGCGTTTCCACGTGCTGCAATCGGATCGGCTGCAGGGCGGCAAGCGGCGCGTCCAGCGCTTCGGGTTCCGGGTCCGGGCGGACCGGAACCGGTGGGCGCGCGCCGGGCGGGCGACCGGGCTTCAGCGCGGGGGGGGCGATCCGCCCCTCCTCCTGCATCCGCTCGAGGAGCGCCCGGCATTCGATCGCCTTCGGTCGTCCATTGGGGCGGTGCCAGTCAAGGAGTTCACACACCGTCTGCGCCAGCTCATGGCGGCTGAGGCGACCATAGCGTGTCGCCAACTCGACGATCAGCGCCAGCTCCGCCGGTTCCAGCGGGTGGCCGCAAAACCGAACATCATTCATGGGCGCCCTCAACTGCTGTCGGGCGCGTCGATGTCGAGGCCTCCAGCATGAAGTCGAGCAGGGCCTCGAAACTGTCGAAGCACAGATCGCGCGTGAGTGCCCGGAGATCGTCAAAAAAGGTCTGGCGGGTGGGGAGATGCGCACGTAACAACTGGTACTTCCGGCTGGTGATCTCCTGCACGGTATGCAGCAGGAAGGCGAGGAGATTCAAGGTCGCCAGGAGGGACGAGAGATGGTTCTGGCCATGCCCGAAATTGTGCTCGAAATGATAGCCCTTGGTCTTCAAGGTGTTGTTGGCGCCGTTCTCGATGCCCCACCGTGCCCGGGCCGCCGGCGCGAGGGCCGCGACGTGATCCGATGGGTCGTCACCCCCCCGAACGCGCGAGGCCCTCGACCCACTCATACAGCGTGGGATGCGGACTCGGCTTGCAAACCAAGAGGAAGTGCAGACCTTCCGCCAGGATCGCTTCGCACAACGGCTGGCGGCTGTAGAGGTCGTCGCCCAACAGCGTGACGTTCTGGTCCCGGAGGCGGTCGCCCATGGCCACCAGCCAGCGCTTGGCAGCCGCCGTCTCGCAATCCTGCTTGTCGTGGTCGTCTTGCGGGACCACGAATTCCGGCTCCAGAGGGATCACCCGGCTGGACCCGGGGGTCCCGACCCGGGGGGGTCACGATCACCGGCGTGAGAGCCGTGTGTTGGTAACTCACGGAGCCGTTCTGATGCTCGATCCGGGTGCATTGCACGCAATGGATGGCCGGGGAAGAGTGGTAGGCCGTCCCATCCAGGGCAATGAGCAGCGTGTCCGGACCTCTCCCTGTGGAATCGAAGGACACCCGCAAGTGATCGAGGTGGCCGCCGGCGTTCAGGGCCTTGAAGATCTGCGTAAAGAGCGGGAACAGGTGGCGGGGCGCCACGGGATCGAGCATCTTTCGGACACAATGGTCCGTCGGGATCCGGCTCATGCCAAAGAGCGTCTGCGCATTGCTCTGGCCCCGGGTCTGCTCCATCGTCCTCTGATAGGCCAGAAACGACGGGCTTTGCGTCGTGAATACGGCAAACGCCGCCAAGGCCGCATCCTCCATGCGGTAGACGCAATTCTTCCCGGTCCGCTGGTCGGGGGCCGCCCGCATCACCCCCTGGAGCGCCTCCACCAGGGAGCCCAGACTCAGGGGATTTCCGGTAACCAGATCCGTCACGCCGCGCTCGCGTACAAGGGCCCAACGCTGTTATACCGCAGACCGCGCCTTTTGTTCAGCCCCCGATAGCATCAGTACGCGCAAGCTATCAGATGCTGATGGCCGTTGCCACATTTAGAATTACTGGGGCCCCATACATCTGCTTGACAAAAGTCGGGGGGGGGGGTATTTTCCAGTACAAGTTGTGGTCGGGCGGTTTTCTGCCTGATAGCTATGCGCAAAGATTGTTGGAAAACTTCAGGAGGAACACATGGGACGCAACTTCAAACTCCCTTCGAAAAAATGGCTTTGGCCAGCCAGCGTTGTGCTGGTCGGCTTGTCCAGTTGTGCAGTAGTTGCTGTAGTTGCTGTTATAACGCTCCTCATCAGCGCCGTCAATTGTTCCAATGGAAATTGTTCTAGCCTACTCCCCTCCGTTTCTGGTGTAGCTGCCAACTTTTCGGAGATCGTAAAACTCGTTACGGTATTGGATCCGCCTGCATCCAGTTTGACAAACTTTCATGCCAGCCAAGCATCTGCTTTGCTAGCACCGAACAATATTAAAATTACAAGTTCTGGTGGAACCGCGACTGTGACAATTGAGGACGCAAATACGGGCACGATTCTGGGATCAGACGCCGCACCGTTTGTGATCAATAATGGTGTTGCAACATTTTCAGATCCCGCACAAGTTACCGATTGGATGCACTCTTTCAGCACATACTCAGGGAATGTTAATATCCGTTTTGGATTCAATACGGGAACCAGTAACCCACCGCCCGGCCAGAGCGGCTCATTGACTGTAACCGCCGAGTACGCTGGCAGTCCCTACGCTTCGGCAAAAGCGTCGATATTGGCGAGCGTATATCCAAAGTGCCCGCCGTTATCCAAGACCTGTCAGCCACAGTAGTTCCGATGTGCCGACCACGGGAATGCCAATGCCTTACGGGTTCTCCGTCACTATTCAAAGTCCTGGGGATGCGTATGGAGGATAAAGTCGCTTGAACCCGAGCCGCTATCGATATGCGAAGCTTGCCCTATGCGTAGGGAGCTTCTTGCCACTCTTCGGTTGCGCAACCGTTGGAGGGTTGGCGGGGTCCGCGGTAAAGGGTATTCGAGACCTTGTAACCGGCCCTCCACGGGAACATATTTTCGCTAAAATCGAGTCACCCTATCCGCCTTATGCAATCAGATATCGCATCACCGTTCGTGGCAAACTGGCGAAAGCAGCCATTCGACCCGAGATTCTCGCCCGGGGTCACTATCATAACTGGACCTGGGTGGTTAAAGCCGATCCTCGCGTTGGGGTGGCGATACAGGATTGGCAGCACGCAATGCAACGCGCAGCCCCATCAGGCCGGATAGATGCCATCTCGCCCACCCTCGCATGGGATGCGATGATGCGGAGGATATATGATCTGGACGCTTATCTGCTCGGCTCGACACCCATACCTGCTGACATTCACGTGCTGATATTACAAAAACATGAGGCTTACCACTTTCGGACGACGCTGCGTTCACACCGGGCATTGCCGCTCAGGATTGTTTATTATGACTCGCCCGCATTACCGTCGGCATCCGATTTCAGACGAACGCAGAGTTCGGTGGTCTTCATAGTTCAATACTTATTGCAGGGATTACTGGCTGACGCCGAATGGAAGGCGGGCTTTGTCCCCAGGCCGCCGAAAGGTTCCAACCGGTTTGGGAAGCATTTTGCCGATGAGCTTTGTTGGACTAATGCAGCCATTGTTGCGACGATTGCGGGATCGCCCCTCCGGTGGGGGAGATATATAAAGGGGTTCTCTCCATCTCCGCTGACCGGTTTGGTTGGAGCGATTGTCAAGGTCATCGCACGTTATTCTCCACATCCACACAGTTTTAGGTCAGCAGAGAAGCCAGCGATGGTGTGGGAAGGTATCAGCATGCAGGAATATCTACGACATCATGCGCTCGGCGGCACCTACCCGAACCGCGGAACCGACATCCGGTGGATCGATGCCAGCATCAACTTCTGCAGGTCCTACACTCACTACCGTGGGAACATTGAGAACCATCCGGTCCCTCCCGACACCATTCAGGGTGGAGAGTTTTTCCCCATCAGTACTTCAGCGCGGGAGCCGGGTCAGGGAGAGAGCAGACATTGAGCGATGTGCGCTCGGATCAATGCTGGAAGCACCGGGTAATGATCCTCGTGGCGACAACAGTTCTGGTTTTTTCCAGCTGTGCCTCTTACGTCATCTATGCACCAAGGGGTATATAGAACATCAAGGTGCTGTACGGTGTTGTTGTACGGTGTTACCGTCCAGTCAGCCTCCCCATCCTATCAGGTGTTCTCGCTCTCTCAGCTGCCCTCGGCCAGTGGGCTGGACGCCGCACTGAACCGAGCGGTCACTGCTCCGATAAACGCACAGATTGACCAGGGGACGATATGCAGACTGGTGGTGGTCGGTTTGGGTGACTCCGGCATTGTTCGCCCGCGACTTGGAATATGGCCTTGACCCAGCTTTACGCCGTAGCGGCCTACCTGCTGGGCAAACCACTGTTGCCGTTGAAAATGCGGCTCAACCTCGTTGCCGCAGGTCAAGGGATCGAGGCGCGCGTGTATCGCCGGTCAGCCCGTTCTGTTCCACTTGAATTCACGTTCTGGTACCCAGTGGCTACAATGACCGCCTCCGCAGCCAGGCAGGCACTGGAACAGGCACTTTTGTACTCGGTCACGACAACCGGCTACGAGTTTCAGCATGTGGAATACGCAGTGGGCGATTCTCTGGGTCCGCCCTCGCCACAGGGCCAAAGTTTCCTCAAGAACGAGACCAACAGCGCGTGCTGGAAACTGGCCACACGGCTCCGACTCCCGGCTGGGCAGTCGGTGCGCATCGCAGTTCCACGGGTCACGCGTGGTGATCTGGAAAGCGATGCCAGGGCTTTTGGCAATACCGTGCGCAAACAAACCGCGGCAGTCTGGGGGCCAGCGCTGGTACAACACGACCTCGGCAAGTATCTCGCCGCGATCCGCCCAACCGATTCACGAGGCTCGCCTCTCCAGATCTCGGCCAGAGTTGACCACCAGATAAACGCCGTACTCGCCTATTGCCGGGGATTCACCCGCTATGACGGAGATATTGCCAAGGAACCGATACCCCCGAACCGGGTAGCGCACACCAGGTTTTGGAAGGACTTGCCAACCCGAAAACAGGAACTGCAATGATTGTCTTGGATCTCAGCCATCGGGCTCCCCAAACGCTGTCGGCGTTGGCGTTTACAGCGGCGATTGCAGTACCCCCGTCGCTGACAGTGGCGAATCTGGCCTATAAGCTCGTGGCCCCCGTGCATCCACTCTACCAACCGACCGTAGCCGTGATCTCCCATCTCTCACCTTATTGCACCGAAGCCCTGCGGATTCCGGTCGGCCCACCCCGGGCCGTACTCTCAACGGTCGTGGTGAGCCCAATCCTCCGTATTAAGGAGGCTCCGTCGCAAGCGAGACCGCCTTGTCCCAACCCACGGGGTGTTCACCTGCGGATCCGAGGGTCCGTCCTGTTATTGCCCGGTTATGGGATGCCCAAAGCTGCTCTGCTGCCGTATGCCACGGCACTTGCCGCCCGTGGTTATCGTGCAGTGCTGGTGGATCTGCGTGCCCAAGGGGAGTCGACGGGAAGGTATCTGGGGTATGGTAAGCAAGAAGCTTCGGACTTGGTGCAGCTGCTGCGTAACCTCAGGCGGCACGGCTTGGCGACAGGCGGAATCGGCCTGTTGGGCCTCTCTTACGGGGCGGCAGTGGCCTTGGACACGGCGGCTCTGGATCACCGGATTGCTGCGGTGGTGGCAGTGGCTCCCTTCTCGCGAGTCTCTCCGACCATCCGCAGGTTTCTTCAAATGAGCAACCCACGGCTTGCAACTACCATCCCGGCATCCAGATTACGAAAAGCCATCGCGCAAGCGGGCCATCTCGTGGGTTACCCCTTGAACCAGGCCGACCCCCTCCGAGCCGTACCGGCCATCCGCGCTCACGTGCTGTATCTCGCGGGGGGGCAAGACCCTGTGTCACCCCTGCGGGATGTGCGGGCGCTGGCGGCCCAGACTCCACATGCGCGACTCGTGATCGAACCCCATGATAACCACTGGACGCTCACGACGAATGTGCCGCTGATCGTCCGGAACACCCTGTATTGGTTCGAGCGATACTTGCCCGGCCAAAGCGGGACGTTATGGTCTGGGCAAAAGCGTGCCGTGGTGCCCGCAAACGACAAAAAACACTACAATCCGCTCATGGATTTAATAGAGTTGACCCGTGGAGCGGAAGAGCGGTCATACTTTCTGCAACCGACCCGTCAGCCTAGCCTTGGTGCAGTCATTTTACGCAACAGGAGATATCGACATGTGTATAGAGATGAAGATCAAAGCGGCATTTGTGATTCTGACCTCGACACTTTTGCTTGCTGGCTGCGGCGGAGGAGGGAGTGGGCAAAGTAGCAGCAGCACTCCTGCTGCGATTGCGATCCGGGGGGTGTATTTCGGATCCTACTCGATCAACGGCACCTCCGGTTCGAACACACCGGTTTACGGAGCGATCCAGTCGGGGGGGTACGGTTACTTTGCCAATACCCAAGGCGTAACATACGTTCTCTCCGGTCTCAATGACAGTGGCTCCTACAGTGGCACGCTCACCGCCTACGCGCCACCCGGGCAGACGTTCTCTACGGGCTTGAACATCGCGGACTTCAACGTGTCCGGAAATGCAAGTGAGAATGGCACCTACGTCACCGCGGTCAACGGCAATTTCGCAAATTCCAGCGAGAGCGGAAGCTTTACCATCAACTACCAGCCGATTACATCCACTCCGCTTTCTCTCAGCGGACTGGCAGGTAGCTACTTCGGCTATTACTGGGGCAGTGGCTCGACTTCCATCGCTCTCACGGTCAATGCCAGCGGCAGCTTCTCAGGCAGCGACGGCTTCGGCTGCCAGATCAGCGGCACCCTGGTACCAGTGCCGGGCTATGACCTCGCGCAAGTCACAGTCAGCAGTACCGGTCAGTCGGTATGTGCCGGTACGCTCTCAGGTCTGGCGTTCGAATTCACTCAGGACCTCAGTGGCCAGTTTGGCCACGCTGCGGGCACATATTTCTACGTCGGAGTTTCCAACGCCAATAGCGGTTTCGCGGCGGAGTTGAAACTGCAGTAAGACGACTGGTGGTGGAGAATCGCGCCGGCAAGTTCGTATGTACAAGCGGGTGAGAGTTTGAACGGATCGGAGACCTGAAACGATCTTCCAGGTTTGCGGCGGAATCGCAGAATGTCTTTAAATGTGAACTTGCGGGCAAAGCCTGGCTTCGGTGCCGTATAGCGCTTGATGAGCCTTTCGCCCGTGCGTGCCCGGTGCACGAGGCGCTTCAGTTGCGCGGGCGAATAGCCGGTGGTGCGCTCGAGATAGC
>JAJZIH010000006.1 GCA_021810635.1 Pseudomonadota bacterium
CGCCCAGGCCTACTGCCGCATCTCCAGCTATCTCCAGACCATGGCCAACCAAGGCTACAACCCTCTCGTCGCTATCCAAATGGCCCTATCCGGTCAGCTCTACGCCGAAACCGGGTGAGCAGTTACATGGACAGTTCATAGTGCACAATCGGAGGGTTTTTTATGAACCGGTCCAAGTCAAATCGAGATCAAAGTTTGCGGTTTGATAGACGCCGGAATTCCGCAAACAGATTATTGAGCTGGTGCACGCCGGCGACAGTGTCCGCTGCGTTCCAGCCACATCACACTGCGGTCTTAATCCTTATCCAGCGTGACAAGAATGCGGCTTTCTCGTTTGGCGATATTCAGTATTTCCTCGTCGCCGGGATCCTGCGGCCATTCTCCGGCCCACACAACGTCGTGCCCTGCCTCCTCTAGTACCTTTGGCCCTCCACTCCATATACAGGTATCGAGCAACAGCCTCATGTACCCGTATCCAGAATCAAGGGTTCAACGCGCTCGTGACCGACGACACGGCGCGCGTACACCAGGCACGCCTGAATATCTTCTTTCCCCAGCCACGGATACCCCTGCAAAATCGTTTCCGGGGTGTCGCCCGCCGCCAGCATGCCGAGTACATGCTCGACTGCCAACCGCCGCCCGCGAATGATGGGCTTCCCCCCGAACATCTTTGGGTTTACTGTGATGCGTTCAAGCAATTTTTGCTCGTCCATAGTTTCACCTCGCACGGTTACGACCTAAGTTTAGCAGAGCACCCAGACTTTAAGTATCTTCAGACTCGAACAACTGTTCATTTATCTCCAGAATCCTAGTCGAGGCGCACGCGATTTCCGGCTGGCAGATGTCGTGCAGCGAGCACTCCGGACAACGCCGCATGTCGTCAACTGGAATTCCCCCACTTTGATGGACAGTTCATAGTGCACAATCGGAGGGTTTTGACTCTGGCCCGATTCATGGACCAGTCCAAGTCAAAACCGAGGTCAACATTCGCGGTTCGATAGACGCCGGAATTCTGCAAACAACCATTAAGCTGGTACACACCGGTCGTCCGTCATCGCAGCTGTCGAAGGAATTTAATGGGATGAACGTCCCCTGCTTCCAAACGTGGTTCGATGCCACAATGGGGAGCGCATTGAATAGGAGACTCATTCCCTGCGCGAGGGTACGACACTCGGTATCGATTTGGCAAAGAATGTGTTTCGGTTGCACGGTGTCGATCGCACCGGCAAGCCGGTGCTGCGGAAAACCGTGAGCCGGGCCAAGTGATTGGAGAGTCGAATCAACGTGCCGCGCTGTCTGGTGGGTTGTACGAGCGGGTCGACAGGCCGGTTATGCCCATCGCCGTCCCGTGTTTGGCCAATCGGTCAGTTCTACCCCGAGACCCGGAGGCCACGGCAATTCAACGGACCGGGGGCTGCCTGCTCTTTCGCCAGGGAGGGTGCAAGAGTCCGAACACGGCCACGCCGTCCTGGGTGCCGACGTAGACCCGTCCACCGGCGATCATCGGGGTGATGAACTTGTTCCCCGGGCCAAAGGCGTCACGCCGTCCGGCCTGCCGGCTGCTGTAGAGAAGGTCGTGGAGATCGTCGGCGCGGTAGGCGTACAGAACTGCCGGGTCGGTGTTTCCCACCGCCCATACGATGCCATCGCGCCGGCCGTCGGCTGAAATACTCGGCGTGGTTCCCGGATAGACAAAACGGTTGCTGCTCCGGGAGACCGCCCGGTCGGAAAGGCGCGCCTGATGGATGCGGAAGGCGCGGAGTGGCTGGCCCACGGCGCCGAAATACACCCAGTGGCCGAAAAAGGCCGGCATGCCGAACTCAGGGCCGTGGAGCGCATGGGGGACCTCCTGCCAGATGCGGTTCGTCCGCGGGTTGAAATGGCCCATGTGGTTGCGGTTCACGACATAGATGATGCCGTCCTTGCCAGCTCCGAGGGCCAGCTCGACCGGATGTCCTTGGCGACTCCGGAGCGTTGGCAGGACGAGCGCCCCCCCGGATCCGAAATCCTCGTCCGAACGGGATTCGGCACGGGTATTGTCCATATTGAAGTAGTCGCTCACGCGGAGGCGCCCGTCCCGGGCCGAGAGACGGATGAAAGCGTTTCCGAAGTCATGGTCCCGGGGAAATCCTTGACTGTTGAGATGCGGGTCGAAACTGCCGTTTCCATCCAGAAAGTAGATATGTCCGCCGGGTCCGGCAGCCGGTCCGGCTCCCGAAGACCAGATGGCACCGTCGCTGCCGTTCGGGGTGACGTCGATCACACCATCCTGCCTCAGCGTTCGCGCGTTGTAGCCGATCACCCAGCCGGTGTAGGGACGATGGTCGCAGTGGGAGGCCCAACTCGTATAGACCACGCCATGGAGGAGCAGGAGTCCGGCCCGCTCCTTGTATTGAGCCGGGTTGAAGAGGACCCGGCCGTCCACGCTGTCATTTCCCGTGCCGGGATAGCTGGCGCGGATGATGACCGGGCTTCCCGGACGCTCCGCTCCGGTGGCGAGGTCTAGGGCGTAAAGCCGCTGCTCGTGCCGTCCTTCCCTGTTTTTCGACATGGCGACTGCGAAGAGGGTGCCCTGGGGTCCCGCGCGGGGATCGATCACGGGGGTCGCGGTGATGCCGATCACCGGGATTACCTGGCTGCAGTCACGCGGCCCGCTCGGGGTTGCGCCCGCCCCGAGCAGGATCTTCCTCCACAGGATCCGGCCGCTCACCGCGTTGAATGCATAGAGTCGGTCGTCCTCGGTGGCGACGTAAAGAACCGGTTGGGCCACGCCGTCGATCGTGACCGCGGGGTCATAGAGCGGTTCCGCATCGACTTTGCCGTCCGTTGCAAAAAACCCGACCTTCCCGAAATCCCGGACGTTGACGTTCGCGGGCGTGAGAACGGTTTCCAAAAGGTCGGCCCCGGTCCGGAAGTTGTTGTCGTGGTAGGTGAAAACAGAAAAACGGTGAGGAGTGTTCGGCGGGGGAGCGCCGGGTCCGGGACGGGCGGGAAAGGCGTTTGCGGCGCTTCCCAGGGCGCCGGCGACGAGCCCTGCGACCAGAACGGGGTGGAGATGCAAGTGCATGGCCTCTCTCCGGTTTTGGAGGGTCTTTCGAGTATAGGCTACCGGGTGCGGGGCCGTGGAGTCTGGTCTATCATCAAACGATGGACAAGCGAGATTGGGATGCCCGGCTCCGCCGGGAGACGTTGGCCTGGCTCCGGGAGCCCAGCCGGTATGAGGCGGTGATCGATCGCAACCGTCTCGAGAAGGCTTTTACGCTGGAGGGGCGCACCGTTTCCCTCATGGGCCCGAAAGGCATTTTCACACCGAAAGATTGTCTCTACCCGCTGTCGGTCACGACCGTGTGGAAGGGACCTTATTCCGATCATTTCGCGGATGAGGACCGGCTGCTTTACAGCTACCGGGGGGCAGCGCTTCCGGCCGATGGCCGGGAATATCCGGACAACCTGGGGTTGCGGAGGGCCATGACCGACCGGATCCCACTGGTCTATTTCTGCGCGGTGGCCCGTGGGCGGTATTATCCGGCCTGGCCGGTCTACATTGTCGCCGACGACCCTCAAAGACGGATTTTCACCCTGGTCACCGATTTCGTGACGGCGTTGCCCGGGGAAGGCAATCCTCCCTGGATGCTCGGAGAGCCCGATGACCCGGAGATCCGGCGCCGCTGGAGCCTGGCCACCGTCCGGGTCCGCTACCATCAACAGGCCTTCCGCGAACGGGTGATCGAGGCCTACCGCTCACACTGCGCGATGTGCCGACTCCGGGAACGGAGCCTGCTCGATGCGGCGCACATCATTGGTGACGCGGAGCCCGCAGGGACCGCCGCAGTCACGAATGGACTGGCCCTCTGCAAGATCCACCATGCTGCCTTTGACCAGCACCTGCTCGCCGTCCGTCCGGACTACCGGATCGAGGTGAGCCCGAGGATCCTCACGGAGACCGACGGCCCGATGCTCGAGATCGGTTTCCAGGCCCTGCACGGGACGACCATCTGGCTGCCTGGACGGGCACGGGACCGTCCTTCCCGGGAGCGGCTTGAGGAGCGCTGGCAGCGTTTCCGCGAGGCCAGTTGAGCCGCCCGCGGATCTGGCACCGGACAAGCGGCGGCTCTTTGGGTATGCTACTGACCCACGACCCGTCCCTTCCAAGGAGCCCGCCCATGACCGTTTCCCTCTATGACCTTTCGGTTCCCGTTTTCTCGCACAAGCTCGAAAACCTGAGGAACATCCTCAAAAAAGCCTTGGCGCAGGCCGAGGCCCGAAAGATCGAGCCGGCCGTTCTGGTTCAGGCCCGGCTTTTCCCCGACATGTTTCCGCTCGCCCGGCAGGTCCAGATCGCGACCGATCAGGCGAAGGGATGCGCGGCCCGTCTGACCGGCGGCGAGCCGCCCCGTTACGAGGACACGGAGTCCACGTTCGCCGAGCTTGACGAGCGCATCGGACGGACCGTGGCGTTTCTGGGCACGCTCAAGAAGGCGGCCTTTGACGGAGCCGAGAACCGGCTGGTCCGTCTGCCCGTGCGCGACCGCACGGTCGAGGTGCTGGGCCTGCCTTATCTCCTCCACTACGCCTATCCCAACTTCTATTTCCACTTGACCACCGCCTATGCCATCCTCCGCCACAACGGAATCGAGGTCGGGAAGTCCGATTTCCTGGGCGCCTCGAAACCCGAGGACCTGGCGGGCCCAGGGGCACGCGTCGGCCACTAATCCCGGTCTCAGTTCAGGGGGCGGAGCAGTCGGAGGAGACCCGCCGCGAACCGGCGGGAGGCCGGTCCCGTGCGCTGCTCGCGCCAGCGGACGGCGGCCTTTCTGTGCACCTCGGAGTAGGTCGGGTAGGGCTGGATCAGGCCGAGGAGGCGCGAGAGGGAGAACCGCTCTCGCATCGCAAGCACGATCTGGGCGATGCTTTCCCCGGCGTGCGGCATGCAGAGCGACACACAGGCGAGACGTCCGTGCCGGTCGATCCCGAAATGGGCGACGCCCCGAGCGACCCCGTCCGTCACGGCGCGGTTGAGTTCGGAGAGGGGGATTTCGATGGTTTCGACCACCCGGTCCCGGTCCTCTGGATCACCTCCGACGGAAGCGATCTCCGGATCCGTGTAGGTCACGCGGGGAATGGGACTCGTGGCCCAGCGCAGGCGGATGAGTGGACGAAACAGGGCGTTCAGGGCCGCATAGGCACCTTGCTGTCCGGCAACGTGGGTGAAATGGATTGGGCTCGTCACATCCCCTGCGGCATAAAGGCCCCCCCGGGATGTTCTCAGGAACGCATCGGTCCGGATCCGGCCGGAGGGATCCAACGCGAGACCGAGCGCCTCGAGGCCTTGGGTGCGCGCGCGCCGCCCCACGGCGATGAGCAGGGCGTCGAAGGGGAGGGTTGTGGGGCTGCCGGTTCCGGTCTCGACCACCAGCCGGAACGAACCCTCCGCCCGCTCGACCCGCAGGGCCCGGGCGGAAGTGAGGATCCGGGTGCCTTCCTCTTGGAGGGCCGTGGTGAGTGCTGCCGAGATCGCGGCGGGTTCCTGGCCGAGGAGCCGGGGTGCAGATTCAACGATCGTGACCCGGCTGGCGAGACGGCGGTAGGCCTGCCCGATCTCGCAGCCGAGCGGTCCGCCTCCGAGGATGACGAGATCGCGGGGCTGCCGTTCCAGGTCCCAGAGGGTTTCACTCGTAAACCAGGGGGCGCCGTCTAGTCCGGGCAAATCGGGAACGACAGGGGTCGCACCGGTCGCAATGACGAGGCTCCGCGCGGTGAGCCGGGAGGTGCCGATCCGAACGGACGCTTCCGATTCGACGATGGCGGGGCCGTGCACGACCATCGCGCCGAGTGCCCGGTAACGGGCTTCCGAGTCCTCCGGTTCGATGCGTGCGATCACACGCGTGAGGGAGTCCCGGAGGGCGGCGAAATCGATGACCGGCTCATGAGGGGCGATGCCGAAGGGGCCGCCCTGCCGCTGGGCGTGAGCCAGCGCGGCGGCGCGCAGAAGCGCCTTGCTTGGAATGCATCCGGTGTAGAGGCAGTCGCCGCCCAGGCGATGGCGCTCGACCAGAATGACCCGGGATCCGGCCCGGGCGGCGACCGAGGCGGCCGCGAGACCGGCGGCCCCACCACCCACGACCAGGAGATCCGACCGCCGCGTGGGGACCCCCGTCATGGACGGGTCACGGCACCACTCGCGGCGGCGGTTGCGGATCCGTTCTGGGTTCGATGAATGCGCATCCTGTCGGCGGGGTACCGGACCAAGGTCCACCGATCATAACAAAACGTTCCACGCGAAGGATCCGGGGTCAGGGTTTGTTTCTGTTATGCTGGAACTGGGGGTGAGCACGATGATGAAAGCTTTTCGTCTCTTGGTCCCGGTTGCGGCGTTGGCCGCGCTTCTCGCCGGGTGCGCGACCGGGGTGCCCTACGGATCGGCGATGGGGAGCTATCCTTCGGGCTACTTCGGGAGCTATGGGTATTACGGCTATCCGTCTCTTTTCCCGGGCTATGGCTACTACGGCGGTTACGGCGGATTTTATCCGCCCGGCGATTATATCGGGCCCGAACCGATGAGCCCGCCCCCGATGGGCACACCCCCCACGGGATCCCAGCCGTCCCCATCGCGCCCCCCACCCCCACCACCACCCCCACCACCGCACATGCCCCCACCGCCGCCGTCGTTCCCATCGCCGCACTTGCCCCCGCGGCCAGTCTGCCCCCGCATCTGTCCCTGAGTGAACCCGGTTTCTGCGTGAAAGGAGGCCATGGGTCATGACCGGGGAACCTGCCTGCCGGGTTGTGCGCTATGGCGATCCGGAAGGTTTCCCGGTGCTCTATCTTCACGGATTCCCCGGCTCCCACCGCGAGGCCGGCCTGGCCGAACCCTGGGTCGGAGGCCTGCATCTCGCTCTTTATGCCATCGACCGTCCCGGGTATGGGGATTCCCCAGGCTGTCCCCAACTGCCGCTGGCCGGCTGGCCGGGCTTTCAGAAGGAACTGGCCGATGCGCTGGGTCTCACGCGCTATGGGGTGTTGGCGATCTCGGGAGGGGCGCCCTACGCCTACGCTCAGCATCACGAAGCCGATTCCCGGCTTGCCTTCACGCTGATTCTGTGTGGACTTCCCCCCGTTACGGGACGGGAGGATTACCGTCGGCTGCCGTTTCTCATGCGCTTCCACGCTGTCCTGCTCCGGAGCGTTCCGAATCTGGTTGCGGCTGAGGCCAACTGGATCGCCCGGCGGGTCCGGCGAGATCCCGGCTGGCTGTGGCGCCGGGTCTACCGCCAGGTTCACGACTGTGACCGGGAGGTTTTGACCGATCCCGGAATACGGTCTCTGCTTGAGGACTCCTGGAGGGTGGGGCTCAGCCACGGCGGCCAGGGTCTGATCCAGGACCTCGTGCGCTACCTCTCGCCTTGGCCTTACGCCGGTCGGCCGCCAGGACGGAGCCCTCTTTGGATTTTTCACGGTCGGGAAGACCGGATCGTCACACCTGACCGGGTCCTGGATTTTGCGTCCAGGATACGGGGTGCCCAAGTCAGGCTCATTGAGAATGAAGGGCATTTTTCTCTGCCGTTGCGCCAGGCAGACGACCGGTGGGCGACCTTGGCCCGAGAGCTCTTGCGTGGTTCGCAAGTACACTGAAAAACCGTGATAAAACGCAGTCGGTGTACGGGGGGGATCCTTGCTGACCGAAAGGGACGCGCGTATGATGAAATCACGGAGCCGGTCAGTTCCGGCTGGTAAATAACTGTGGAGGAGTGTTTCTCATGTTGCAAAAATCTTTCGTACTCGGTGCCGCGTTGGGCGTTCTGGCCCTAGGCCCGCTGGCGCTTGCGGCCGGCAGCGTGCCGTCGCACCCGATGATGCATCACAAGATGATGACTGCAGCCCAGCACCGCGCTTGGCTCAAGAAGGTTCAGCTGGCACTGGATCATTCAGGTGCCCATCTCAAGGCGGATGGCCTGTGGGGGCACAAGACCATGATGGCGATCAGCTCGTTCCAGAAGAGTCATGGGCTCAAGGTGACCGGCCACCTCAACCATGCGACCCTCGCTAAGCTGGGTGTGAGTTGGGCCTTCGGGACAAAAAAAGCCTGGCATAAAAAGTAATCCTTTCGCGTCGATTGTCAGACCTGAAACCGGCGGGGTGACCCGCCGGTTTTTTCAGCGCTGGCAGCAGGGGCAGAAAAAGGTGGAACGCTGCCCGATCCGGATGCGCCGGATGGTCTCTCCGCAGGCGCGGCAGGCCTCTCCCGCGCGTCCATAGACCTGCCAGTGGACCCGAAAACCGCCGGGATCGCCGTTGATGTGACGGTAGTCCCGGAGCGTGCTGCCGCCTTCCGCGAGCGCCTCCTCGAGGACGGTACGGATCGCGGTACCAAGGATGAGGGCGCGGGCGGTTCCGATCCGGCGTCCCGGGCGCCGGGGATTGATGCCGGCCCGAAACAGGGCCTCACTGGCGTAAATGTTGCCGACTCCGGCGACCAGGCGTCCGTCGATGAGGAGTGACTTGACGGGTGCGGCGCGGGCTCTCAGCGCCTGCGCCCATTCCGGACCGCCGAAGTCAGGTTCCAAGGGTTCCGGGCCGAGGTCCGCGAGGAGCGGGTGGAGACCCGGCGGGCCATGCCCCCCGAGCAGAAAGCCGAACCGGCGCGGGTCGTGCAACCGGACCGCCTGATGGGAAAGCCGGATCTCCCAGTGGTCGTGGAGAGTGCGCCCGGAGCCGGGTTCGACGAGGCTGAGCCGGCCGGACATGCCTAGGTGGACGAGCAGCCAGGTTCCACCCTCGAGATGGAAAATTAGGTATTTGGCCCGGCGGGCAAGCGCGGTGATGTGCAGGCCGGAAACCGACCCGGCGAGGTCGGGTGGAACCGGGTAGCGTAAACGGGGCTGCCAGACCGCGAGAGAACAAATGCGGTGCCCGACGAGGTGAGGCTCGAGCGCTCTCCGGATCGTCTCAACTTCGGGGAGTTCGGGCATGAGGCGGCCGACGGTCGGCCGAGAGGTGGAACATTTTCCGGGCGACCGGTTTTGGGAATACCCAGCGCAATGGAGGGTTGTGCCCCACGAGGGCGAGGCCGAGGGAGTCGCGGGCCAGGGTATAGACCCGGGGTTTGGCCTGCCCGGCCAGCCGGATCGTGACCGTGCCCAGGGCGTCAATCCGCCCGGGAGGCCCGATGCTCAGTGCGCTGGCATAGGTCCAGTGCCGGACGAGGCGGGCGAGCATGCCGGAACTCACATGAGGTTCGGGCGGGGTCAGTGTCCAGCCCCCCCGGGCACCCCGCGTGAGGGTGAGCCGGGGCAGGGCCAAAGTCAGAATGTGCGATCCGGCCGGCAGGAAGCGGGTGGAAAGCAGTGTGTAGAAGTTTCCGGCCAGTCGGTAATAAAGTACGTCACGCACGAGATCGACCATGGAGCCCACCCGGATGTAGCGGCGGTGCCCCACCGGATCGGTCCGGCCGAACTCGAGACGATGGCGGTTGATCCAGAGGGTGAGCCGAGGCCGGACGAGCCCGACTTGGGCCTGCGGGATCCGCGCCAGGGGATAGTGATGCCGTACTGGTTCGGCGAGTTCGTCGATGAGGGAGGTGAGTTCGAGGTTCTCTGCCCGCGCTCGGAAGGGGTGGATGAGCCACCACTGCTTCCCGATCTTCCGGAAGACCACGGCCGGATGGTGTGGCCGGACGTAGGCGAAACGCGTGACCGTTCCCGGCTGGACGGAGAGAAGAGCCGGAGCCCGGGGTTTCGGGTGGCGCCAGACCCCGAGGACCACGGCCAAGGCGAGACCCAGGACGACCAGGGCCAGCGCCATATTGATCCAGAGTCTTTTGCGCATGGGATCAGCGCCGACGCCGGCGGATCCAGTAGGCCATCCCTGCGGCGAACAAAAGGAGAGGAACGCCGATCAGAAAACCGGCCCCGAGAAGTCCTTCCTCGAACGGGGTCAGAACGAGCGTGCGGTCTGGGGATTCGGGCTCGTGGAGCTTGAGCGCGGCATTCTGGCTCGTGAGCCAGTTGAACAGGTTGAGGGCGAAGGTGAGGTTGCCGCCTTCGTTGAGAAAGGCATTGGCGAGGAACTCGTTGGTCGCCAGCACTGCGACCCGCTGGCCCCCCGGTTTCCCGCTTTTCAGGACGTGGTTGAGGAGAAAGCCGATCGGAAGCGGTCCGGCCCGGTCCCCCTGCTTCGGGTTATAGGTGAGGGTTCCGGTGAGCGGACCGGTGGCCAGCCAGCTGACCGGGAGCGGGCGGCTTGCGAGGAGGGTCTCCTGGGACCAGGACGTGCCGGAGCGGCGGGCCAACGCACCGGCGTCCGGGAACAGCGTTTCGACGCGAAGGCTTTCGGTCACTGGATTGACCGGGTAGCTTGTGAGGACGAGCCAGGTGGGATTCGAGATCCCGAAGAGGCGGGATTCGGCATCCACAATCGTGCCGGGCAGGAGGCGGATCCCCAGGGTGCGGGCCAGCGGGGCGAGCCCATGCGGCCGGCCGGGCGCGGTGAGCCAAAGGAAGGCCCGGCCCTCTTTCACATAGCGGACGAGGGTCGCCACCTCGGGGGCCAGCAGGCGCACGGTGGGATCATCCAGCACGACGAGTGCCGTCTTCGCCGGAATGCGCGCGGTCGCGAGATTCAGGGTCTTGACCCGGAACCCCTCGCGCCCGAGGGCCTGGTTGAAGGCCCGGAGATCCTGAGGGCGGCTGGCGGTCAGGGAGGGTTCGCCGTTGCCGGTCACGAAGCGGACCTGGAGATTCTGGCTGCGCGTGAGCCGGAAGAGGGCGTCGGTGAGGGACGTCTGGGTGAGCGTCATGAGCGTCTGGCGGCGGCCTTCGTAGCGGATGACGAGCTCGCCGTCCGCCGTGATGCCGAATTTTCGGACCTGATTCAGGTGGATGTCGGGATTGACGAAATGGAGACGGATCCGCGGATTGACCTCGTGGTAGCGGTCGACCAGACGGCGGATCTCGGCCCGGAGCGGATCCTCGGTGCGGACGAAAGCATCAATCTCGACCGGATGGTTGAGCGTGCGGGTGATCCGGCGACTGGCCCGGGTGAGGCTGTTGCGTCCCATCGCCGTCCAGTCCCAGGATACGCGGATCCGGCTGGTCAGCCAGAATGCCAGACCGGCGGCGGCGAGCAGGAGGACCATGAAGACAACCCCCTGGATTCTGAGCCAGCGGCGAGAGCGCCGGTTGATTTCGAAGGGGGGCATCTCAGTGCTCCAGGTGGTCGGCGTCGAATCGCCGGCCAGTCAGGATCAGGAAGGTGAGGGTGAAAATGAGGTAGTAGGCGATGTTGCTCACCTGGACGTCGCCGCGCGCGAACGCTGAAAAGTGGTTGAGCAGGGAGGCATAGCGCAGGATGTGGCTGCCCGGTCCGTGACCCTTGGCCGCCCACGCGATGATCCACAGGAAGAGGAGCAGGCCGAAGGTCGAGATGGCGGCCAGGATGGGCTGCTCGGTCAGGCTCGACAGATAGAGTCCCGCGGCGGCGAAGGCCGCCATCACGAGGAAGAGCCCGAGGAGTCCCGAGGCTACCAGCCCCCAGTCGAGATGGGTGCCGAGCTCCAACGACAGCGGCATGAGAAAGATCAGGGCGAGGAGGATCAGGAGAAAGCCCAAAATGCCCAGGTATTTGCCGCCAACGAGATCAACCGTGCCGAGGGGGGCCGCATAGAGCAGCTCCAGGGTTTTCTGGCGCCGCTCGTCGCTCACGAGCCGCATCGTGAGGAGCGGGATCACGAGCAGGAGGATCACGATGGCGCTGTGGAACATCGGCATGACGACGAGTGCGGTCACACCCGCCGCATGCCGGTAGAGCGCCAGCCGGGGCATGATTCTCAGGAAAAGATCTACCTGGAGGAGGAAGATCCAGCCGAGAATCAGGGTCACGACGGCCAGAATCACCCAGGCCAGCGGCGAGGCGAAGAGGGAGCGCAACTCACGCTTGGCGATCGCGCGGATCACGGGGCCGGCTCCGCCGGAACCGGGGTTTCCCCGCGCGTGAGCGACAGGAAGATCGCCTCGAGACTGGCCTCTTCCGCACTGAGCCCGAAGGGCGCCCAGCCGTCCCGGACCGCGCGGTCGAGGAAGTTCCGCGGGAACTCGTCCGTCGCCCCGTCGGGCGGCTCGATACGGAACCATCCGGCACCGAGCGGCGTGACCCCATGTGCGCCGGTTCGCACGGCCAGTTGTTCGACCGGCGGCGGATTGCGGAGTCCGGCGCGGTAGGCCACGGTTGGAATGCCCGATCCGGGCCCCACAAGGGGCCGCGACCAGGCGAGCCGACCCTCGTGGATGATGACGACGCGGGTGGCCAGGCTCTGGACCTCGCCCAGGAGATGGCTCGAGAAGATGACGCTGTGGGCTTCGCCGAGCGAACGGATCAGCGCGCGGATGTCCTGGATCTGGGCCGGGTCGAGCCCTACCGTCGGTTCGTCGAGGAGGAGGACTTCCGGTTCATGGAGGATCGCCTGCGCGATTCCGACCCGCTGCTGATACCCCCTGGAGAGGTTCCGGATGAGCCGCCGTTCCACTTGTGTCAGGCCGGTTTTCTCCTCCACCGCGCGGACGGCCGTGCGGATCCGGGGACGCGGGACGCCGTGGATTTCGGCACAGAACCGCAGATATTCCGAGACGGTCAGTTCCGGATGGAGGGGCGGCTGCTCGGGCAAGTAGCCCAGCTTGCGCTTGGCCGGTTTGGGCGCACTGAGGAGATCAATGCCAGCGATGGAAATCCGGCCGGCGCTCGGGGCCAGCGTGCCGGCCAGCATTCTCAAGGTCGTACTCTTGCCGGCACCGTTCAGCCCGAGAAAGCCCAGGATTTCACCCCGATCGAGCGTGAGATCGAGGTCCTGGACGGCCGGTCGGCCACCAAATGAGCGGGTGAGATTGCGGGCATCGATCAGGTTTTCGGCCATGGGATCGTGGGCTCCAGGAAGCCAATGGGCCGGGAACCGGTGGGCTGGGTTCCGCATCCGGACTCGGTCGACAATTGCGTATAATGCCAGTGGATTCTAGCGCACTTCCTACCGAGGTTCCAGCCGTTGGATACATTTTTGGCCCATGGTCTTCTCAACTGGCCGCTCTGGGCACTGATCGGAATCTGGCTCGTGACCCTGCATCTGACCGTGGTCGCCGTGTCGCTTTACCTGCATCGCGACCAGACGCATCGGGCGGTGAGGCTGCACCCGGTGGTCCGTCATTTCTGCCGGGGCTGGATTTGGCTGACTACGGCCACCGAGACCCGGGAGTGGGTTGCGGTGCACCGTCGCCACCACTCCGTGGTGGACCACGAAGGCGATCCGCACAGTCCCCGGATGTTCGGGCTCCGGACGGTGCTGTTCGGAGGGGTGGGACTCTACCGCCGTGCGGCGGGGGACCCCGAGACGCTCCGGATCTACGGGCAGGGGACTCCCGACGATTGGCTCGAACGGCGGATTTATGCCGGGCCCGGCAATATCGTCGGCATTCTCCTCCTCATGGGTCTCGAAGTGGTTCTGTTCGGACCGCTCGGCCTGACGCTTTGGGCCTTCCAGATGATGGGGATCCCGATTCTTGCGGCCGGGGTGGTCAATGGACTGGGCCATGCGGTGGGATACCGCAACTACGATACGCCGGACCTCTCCCATAACATCCTGCCCTGGGGAGTCGTCTGCGGTGGCGAGGAGTTGCACAACAATCATCACGCATTTCCGGGTTCGGCCCGTTTCAGCCAGCGCTACGGGGAGTTCGACATCGGCTGGATGTACCTCCGGGTTCTCAGCTTCCTGGGCCTGGCCGAAATCGAACGCCTGGCCCCGGCCGACCCGAAGTCGGTCTCCCTGCAGGACTTGGTGGGTTACCGGGCGCATCTCATGAGCCGATACCTCAAGGAGGTGCTGCGTCCCACGTGGCGGAACGTTCGCCGTGACGGTTTTCGGCCGAGTCGGCGCAGCCGTCGGCTTTTCTGGCTGTCCCCCAAGTTGCTGAGCGAGTCGGTCGCGGACTGTGCCACGCTGGAATCCATCCTGGACAGCCAGCCGGCTCTCAGGACGGTCTACGAGTTCCGAGTCCGTCTCTGGCATGTCTGGGACAGCGGGGCCCACACGGCGGAACGTCTGGAGAACCTGCGCGAATGGCTGCGCCAGGCGCGGACGAGCGGAGTGCGCCAGCTCGAGTATTTCTCAGAACGGGTCTACCAACTCGTCGAGCAGATGAGCATCGAAATCGTGGCGCAGCCCACGGGCGGCTGAACCCGTCCGAAACAACCGACCGGACCCCGCTGAAAGGGAAGAATAAGGAGAGGCGGGCGGGAAACCGCCAGCCGGTTATTTGTTACTTGAGCTTGGCTTCGGTATAAAGGACGTGCTTCTTGGCTACCGGATCGAACTTGCGGACTTGGAACTTGTCCGCGTGCAGGCGTTTGTTCTTGGTCGTGACGTAAAAGTGCCCGGTCTCAGCGCTCGAGACCAGCTTGATTTTCTCGCGCATGGAATTCCTCCGGTCTCAGCGGGACGCCCGGGATTGGATCCGCGCCAGCGCGGCCTCGATCCCGATGCGATTGATGATCCGTAGCCCGTGGCTCGACAGGCGCAAAGTCACGTAGCGCTTCTCGCTTTCCACCCAGAAGCGGTGGCTGTGCAGGTTAGGCAGAAAGCGGCGGCGTGTCCGGTTGTTGGCATGGGACACCCGATTGCCGACGAGCGGCCCCTTGCCGGTCATTTCACAGATTCGGGACATGCTGGCGGATCCTCACGGGCGGTCTGCAATTATAGCGTGACCGGATCTGGTGAATCAAGGACAGGGGCCGCAGCCCGGGGAAAGCGCGCGGGGGTGGCTCGTCCGGCAGAATGGCTCTGCTATGATGAGTACCCGGAACAGACTTGGAAGTGCCCGTGCTTCCGGTCCGGAGGGCTTGATGAATGCGATCGCAACTGTCACGGCTGACCTCGGGAAGACCCCCTATACGGTACGTCTGACCGACGATCTCGGTCACACTTGGCTGGCCGATGAGCCGGCCGACCAGCAGGGAGCCAATTTCGGACCCTCACCCGTCCGTCTCCTGATTGCGAGCTTGGGCGCGTGCACGGCCATCACCGTCAAGATGTATGCAGTGCGCAAGAATTGGCCGCTTGAGGGGGTCGAGATCCGTGTCAAACTGATGACGTATGTTCCGGTTCCCGAGAGCGGAACCTCGATGGTTTTGGAGATCACGCTGCATGGACCGCTCACGCCGGAACAGCGCGAACGCCTCCTGGCCATCGCCAACGCCTGTCCGGTGCACCGGATCCTGACCTCTGAGGTCAAAATCGAGACTTTCCTCGAGGAAGCTCCGTCCAGTACCCAGGCTCGCGCCGGTTCGGGCGGGTGACCACGAGCCGGTTCCCCAGCCCCCCGTCCCCGGATTCCGCCGCCATCCCCAGCAAGGGAGGAGAGGCATGAAGACGCTAAGACCCCCCGTGCCCCCAGCGATCGACTCCTCACGACCGTTTCACCTGCTTCTCGGCGTGACCGGTGGCATTGCGGCCTATAAATGTCTGGAACTGGTGCGGCGGCTTCGCGAGCGTGGCCACGAAGTACAGGTGGTCATGACCCGGGCGGCGACCCGCTTTGTGGGACCGCTCGGCTTCCAGGCCGTCTCCGGCCATCCGGTGCGTACCGATCTCTGGGATACGGCTGCGGAGGCGGGCATGGGGCACATCGAACTCGCCCGCTGGGCCGATCTCATCCTCGTGGCGCCAGCCTCCGCCCACAGCTTGGCCCGCCTCGCACACGGCCTGGCCGATGATCTTTTGGGGACCCTTTGCCTGGCCTCCCGGGCGCCCGTGGCGGTGGCGCCGGCAATGAACCAGGCCATGTGGGCCCATCCGGCGACGAGGGCCAATGTTGCGCTCCTTGAGGCCCGTGGTGTCCGAATCTGGGGCCCGGGGGAGGGGATGCAGGTCTGCGGTGACGAGGGCGAGGGCCGGTTGCTCGAGCCGGACGACTTGGCGGCCCGGATCGAGGCGGCGCGCATCCGCCGGTGGATGTTCCCGCCGGAACTCCCCGTGCTCCTGACTGCGGGACCCACGCGCGAACCGATCGATCCGGTGCGCTATCTCAGCAACCGGAGTTCGGGCCGCATGGGTTATGCTCTGGCCGCTGCCTTCCGCGAAGCCGGTGCCGCGGTCACGCTCGTGAGCGGTCCCACCGCACTCACCGGACCGGAGGGTGTGACCATGGTGCGCGTCGAGACCAGCCGAGAGATGATGGAGCGGGTGCTGGCGAGCGCCCCGGATTGCGCGATCTTCTGTGCGGTGGCTGCCGTCGCCGATTTCCGGCCGGCGCGGGCCTCTCTGCACAAGCGCTCCAAGGATGCGACGCCGCAACCCTTACCCCTCGAGCTCACCGACGATATTCTCATGGCCGTTTCGCGGCTCAGCCCCCGTCCCTTCCTCGTCGGATTTGCCGCGGAAACCCATGATCTCGAAGTCCACGCCCGCGCCAAGCTTGAACGGAAGGCGCTTGATGTCGTCGTCGCCAACCCGGTCGGCCCGGGGCTCGGTTTTGAATCCGAGGACAATGAAGCCCTAGTGCTGTGGCCGGGAGGAAGCGCGTCGTTCGGCCGAATGCCGAAATCGGATCTCGCGCCTCGTCTGGTGGATCTCATCCACGAACGCTTCACTGCCCGGGCGGAGCCCCGGCGTTGAAGCGCCTGGCGCTCCGGATCCTGGATGCCCGGATCGGCAGTCTCTGGCCGCTGCCGGCCTATGCGACGGACGGATCCGCCGGTCTCGATCTCCGAGCGCTGCTCGATCAACCCCTGGCCCTCGAAGCCGGCCAGGCCGAACTCGTTCCGACCGGTATCGCCATCCACATCGGGGATCCGGCCTGGGCCGGCCTGATCCTCCCCCGGTCGGGGCGCGGCCACCGCGATGGGCTCGTGCTCGGCAACCTCGTGGGGCTCATCGATTCGGACTACCAGGGCGAACTTCGGATTTCGGCCTGGAACCGGAGCGGGACCCGGCTCGTGATCGAACCCGGGGAACGGGTGGCCCAGTTGGTTCTTGTCCCGGTGGCCCGGGTGGCGCTCGAGGTGGTCGAGAGTTTCACGGCCACCCGCCGCGGGGACGGCGGGTTCGGACACAGCGGGAGCTAGACCGCCTGCGGGGGATCCCCAGTCTGTGCACCATAGCGTGCGCGGTAGCGCTCCAGGCTTTCGTGCGTCGCCTTCCAGCGGGGCTTGTGGCGCAGGTACTCGATGAGATCGCTGAAGGACGCGATGGCCCGCACCTCCACCCCCCACCGGATACGGGCTTCCATGACAGCCGAGCAGGTGCCCTCGCTGCCGCGTTCCTCACGGTCGAGTGCCAGAATCACGCCGACGGGGCGGGCTTGGGCCTGCTCAATCAGGGTCACCGATTCGCGGATGGCCGTGCCAGCGGTGATGACATCGTCGATGATCACGACCGGACCCTTGAGAGGGCCGCCCACGATGCGGCCTCCTTCCCCGTGGTCCTTGGCTTCCTTGCGGTTGAAGGCGTAGGCCACGGGTTCGCTGCGGGTTGAAGATAGCGCGATCGCCGTCGCCACGACCAGCGGAATCCCCTTGTAGGCGGGTCCGAAAAGTGTGAGGGCCGGCAGCCCCGAGTCCGTGATGGCTTCGGCGTAGAGCCGGCCCAGTTCGGCGATTTCCCTCCCCAGCCGGATGCGCCCCAGGTCGAAAAAATAGGGACTGACGCGTCCGCTTTTCAGGGTGAACTCGCCGAAGCTGAGAGCCCCGGCACCCAGGGCCAGTTCGAAAAATCGCTGGGTACGCTCTGGCATCGGGATTCCGATCGGGAGGTATGGCCATCCTATCTAACTTCGCCGCGTTTGGGTAGCGCTTGGCCCCCGGTGAAGATGCCGCTAGACTGCCTGCATGCGGATCCTTACCCTCAACGTCAACGGGCTCAGGGCGGCTACCCGCAAGGGACTGTTCGACTGGCTGCCGGAATCGGGGGCGGAGATCGCCTGTCTCCAGGAGACCCGGACTCAGGCCCACCAGCGCGACCCCGCTTTGTGGGAGCGGGGCGGTTACACCGGTTGCTTTGCCGATGCCCGCAGGCCCGGCTATGCTGGAACCGCGATCCTGGCCCGCCGTGAACCGGACGAGGTCGAGATCGGATTCGGGGATCCCGAGTTCGACGGCGAGGGCCGGCTCGTGGCGGCGCGTTGGGGTCCGCTCTGGGTCTGCTGCGTGTATTTTCCCTCAGGGTCGCAGGGTCCGGAACGCCAAGCATCGAAGGATCGCTTCCTCGTGTCCTTCCCGCAGGCCCTGGCACGGATCCGGAGCCGGGGGGGGACGGTTTTGGCGGGGGACTTCAATATCGCCCATCGCCCGATCGACCTGCGCAATGCCCACGCGAACGAGAAGCATTCCGGTTTCCTGCCCCACGAGAGGGCCTGGATGGATGACCTCTTTTCCGGACCGGCGGGCTTCCGGGATGCCTTTCGCTTGGTCGATCCGGATGCGGGACGCTACACGTTCTGGTCGAACCGCGGACGGGCTTACGAGAAGGACGTGGGCTGGCGCATCGACTATCAAGTTGTCACGCCCGACCTCGCACCGGCCGTCCGTTCGGTCATGATCGCCCGCGCACTGCGTTTTTCCGATCATGCCCCGCTCCTCATCGACTACGACCTGCCAGGGCCTTTGTGACGCCGCCTGTCACGGTCCGGAGACGCTTCGATTGGCGGGTGCTGTCGACGCGCCGGATGCTGGTCGCCCTTCTCATGGGATTCTCATCCGGTCTTCCGCTCCTGCTCACGAGTACCCTGCTCCAAGCCTGGCTCACCCGCCAAGGAATCAATCTCGGGGTTATCGGGCTGTTTTCCCTGGTGGGGTTGCCCTACACACTCGAGTTCGTCTGGGCGCCCCTCTTCGACCGTTTCAAACCCGGGATGCTCGGCCGCCGCCGCGGTTGGCTCCTTATCACCCAGCTGGCTCTCACCGCCTCGATCGCCGCCATGGCGCTCCTCAATCCCCATCGCGACCTTTTGGCCGTGGCCTTCCTGTGCCTCCTGATCGCTTTCTGTTCGGCCTCCCAGGATACGGTGATCAACGCCTACCGCCGGGAGTCGCTCGACGACGACGAACAGGGATTCGGGGCTTCCCTCTATGTGAACGGCTACCGCGTGGCCATGCTGGTGGTTTCGGGTGGCGGTCTGATCCTGGTGCATTTCATCGGCTTTCGGGCGGTCTATCTCGTCATGGCCTCGCTCATGTCGGTGGGTTTTCTCACGACCATGTGCGCCCGCGAGCCGGCCCTCATCGCCCCCCTCCCGCGCGGGTTGCGCCAGACGGTGGTGGAACCCCTGTTGTCCTACTTCCGGCGGCCGGATGCGGTCTGGGTGCTGGTGTTTTTTCTGCTCTACAAGGTCGGGGATCTGACCGCCTCGAACATGACAATTCCCTTCTACCTCCGGATGGGCTACTCCAACCTCACGATCGGCCTCGTCGTCAAGGCGTTCGGCTTCTGGGCCATCGTGGCCGGGGGATTGCTCGGAGGAGCCCTCATGCTCCGGATCGGGACCTACCGGGCCCTCTTCTGGTTCGGGCTTCTCCAGGCCTGCGCCACCGCAAGCTTTGCGCTCCTCACCGTCACGGGGCCCTCCGTCCGCGCCCTGGCCTTTGTGATCAGCGCCGAAAACCTCACACTCGGAATGAGCACGGCGGCGTTCGTGGGGTTCATGGCCCTCATGACCGACCGTCGCTTCACAGCGACCCAGTTCGCGCTCCTGACCAGTCTCATGGGAGTGCCTCGGGTCATCCTGTCGGCACCGAGCGGCTATCTCGCCTTGGCCCTGGGCTGGCTGCCCTTCTTCGTGGTCTGCGGACTGATGGCGGCACCCGGGCTTCTGATCCTCCGCCGGTTCCGGCACTGGCTCGAGATCCACCCGTCCCCCCCGTCCGGGGTTGGAGAGACTCCGGCTCTGCTAGAATAGCGACGATCCTTCGTGTGGAGATGTATGAGTTCCAGGACCGGTCCCGAGCCTCCCCATCCGGCGAGCCGCATCGAGGACGATCTTGTTTTTGGCGAGTTCGGAGAGGTCAATCCTTCGATTTCGGATGGGTCCACCTTCACCTTTCTGGACCTTGAAAAACTGAAAGCCATCTTTCATGGGCCGATTCCGGGCTGCCACCTCTATTCCCGCCTTGAAAACCCTTCAACTCAGGTGCTGGCTTCTGCTCTGGCTCTCCTCGAGGAGATGCCAGCCGCCCACGTCACGGCTTCCGGCATGGCTGCGATCGCCTCGGTCCTCTTGCATTTCTGCTCGCAGAATTCGGTCATCGTTTCGGACCGGCTGGTTTACGGCGGAACCTATGCTTTTCTCAGGAATTTCCTGCCCCGTTTCGGGATCACCACCCGCTTTGTTGACTGCACGGATCCGGACCAGGTACGGCGGGCGTTCACGCCGGAGACTCGGGTGCTTTACTGCGAGAGCCTGAGCAACCCCCTTCTCCGCGCCCCGGATCTGCAGCGGATGGCCGGGATTGCGCACGCTGCGGGGGCCCGTCTGGTGGTGGACAACACGTTTGCGCCGCTCATCTTCACGCCCCGACGGCAGGGCGCTGATGTCGTCATCCATAGCCTGACCAAGTTCATCAACGGGATGAGCGACTGTGTGGCCGGGGTGATTGCGGCCGACGAAGCAGTGATCCGGGAGCTTTCGGACGCTTCGGCCGGGGCGTGCATGCTGCTCGGCCCAACGCTTGACAGCCTCAGGGCCGCCTCCATCTACAAGAACCTCCATACCCTCCCGGTGCGGCTCCTGCAGCACGGGAAGAATGCCCTTACCCTGGCCCAGCGCCTGGCCGATGCAGGAATCCGGGTCCGTTACCCCGGACTGCCCGACTATCCCGACCAGTCGGTCTGGAAACGGCAGGCTGACCCCCGCATGGGGTATGGCGGCATGATGACGATCGATTTCGGGGAAGAAGGGCCGGCGGAAAAGTTCATGCTGGCCCTGCAGGAGCAGCGTGCGGGGCTGCTCGCCGTGAGTCTGGGCTACTACCGGACCCTCTTCAGCCCGCCCGGATCAAGCACCTCCTCGGAGATTCCGGCGGAAGACCGCGCCACGACCGGCCTCGGCCCTGGACTGGTCCGTTTCTCGGTGGGACTGGATTTCGACATGGAGCGGACCTGGGAGCGCTTCAAAACCAGTCTCCGCAAGGCGGGGGTGCCGATCTCCTGAAACTGAGGAGCCGAACGGGGCCCTACTCCAGGGCCGTGTGGGAAGGGGAGGGGTGCGGGCCTTTCTTCTGCCGCAGCAGGAAGACTAGGGGAATCATGGCGAGCGAGATCACGCCCATGATCCTGAAATCATCGATATAGGCAAGCATACTCGACTGCTGGAGCAGATTCCGGTAAAGGTAGCCCATCGCCTCCCCGGTGGCCGAGCCACCGGTCTGGATTCCCTGGGCAAACGCGCTTCGTGACCGGGCCAGAAAGGACTGCAGGTTCGGATTGAACGGATTGATGTGTCGGACGAGCAGGCTCTGGTGGAACTGGGCCTGCCGGATGAGGATGGTTGTGGCGACCGAGATACCGAAGCTGCCGCCGATGTTGCGCGACATATTGATGATGGCCGAGGCATTGCTGGATTTTGTGACCGGAATGCTGGAGAACGCCACGGTGTTGATGGGAATGAAGAGGAAGGCCATTCCTGAGCCCTGCAAGATCCGGATCCACATGAGGGTCTGAAAGTTGGTTTCGGTATCGAAATGGGTCATGGACAGCATGGCGATGCCGAGGATCAGGAAACCGAAGCCCACGAGCCAGCGGGGATCCACTCGCCCGACGAGCTGTCCCACGAGGGGCATGAGCAACAGGATGGCGAGCCCGCCCGGGGAAAGCATGAGCCCCGCCTCGACCGCCGTGTAGCCCATGAGCGACTGGACATAGAGAGGCAGGAGCACCGTCGTTCCGAGCAGCACGAATCCCAGAATAAACATGAGAAGGTTCGCGGCTGCGAAAGATGTGTTTTTGAACAGGTGGAGGTCGACGATCGGATCGTGACGGAGCCATTCCCAGGCGACGAAGCCGATCAGGGTGAAGGCGGCAATCACGGTCATTGACAGGATAAGGGTTGAGCTGAACCAGTCGTTCTGCTGTCCGCGGTCCAGGACCACCTGCAGACTGCCGAGCCCCAGGGCAATCAGGCTAAAGCCGATATAGTCGAGCCGGAGGCCATTTTTCAGGCGCATCGCCCGGGTTTTCGCGAAGTGGGGAGGGTCGCGGACCAGCGACTTGATGAGCGGGAGGATGAGAAACCCCACCGGTACGTTGATCAAAAAGACCCAGCGCCAGCTCATGTGATCGGTGATCCAGCCTCCCAATGTCGGGCCGATGGCGGGAGCGAAGACGACGGCCATGCCGTAAAGAGCGAAAGCCATGCCACGTTTCTCGGGTGGCGCGGCATCGGAGAGGATCGCCTGCGCGTTGGGCTGGAGCCCCCCCCCGACGAGTCCCTGGATGGCCCGGAAGAAAATCAGTGCTCCCAGGGTCGGAGCAAGTCCGCTCAGCAGTGAGGCGATGCTGAAGGCGCCAATGCTGCCCATGAAATACCGCTTGCGTCCCAGGGTGCTGGCCAGCCAGCCGCTGAGCGGCAGGATGATGGCGTTGGTGATGGTATAGGAGGTGAGGACCCAGGTGGCCTGACTTTTGGAAGCGGAGAGGCTGCCTGCGATGTGCAGGAGGGAGACGTTGGCGATGGAGAGGTCGAGCACTTCCATAAAGGCGGCCATGGCCACCACGGGAGCAATGGCCCAGAACCGGGTAGGCGAAACCTCTGGATCCAGGTGTTCGGTTGTGATGGCAGGTGCGGATTCCACGGGCGGCTCTGGGGGGTTGCACCGACGGACGATATCGCCCTCATGGGTTGGCGATCCACGGGGTCGGTTCAAGGACGCCCGGATCGTACCGGAATGCTGATGGGGAGGCAACCTGGGGGGTGGTCTGTCCGTTTCGTTCAGGGCCGGTCATCCGCAGCCATGGGTGAGCCATGGTGCCCGGACGGGACTCGCAGGCTACGGCCGGTGCTCCGGAAACGATTCCGGAAGGTGCTTCTTGACTGGAGACAGAAGACCTCCAGGGCTGCCTCTCCTTGAATAATGAGAACTGGCGGGAAGCGTTCGACCCTGTTGAGCCAGGAAGATCTGGGGGGCGTGAAGTGCAGATGAAAGCGTGGATGCCGGGCCAGCCCGGCTATGACTTCGGGATGCTGGTGGGTGGTGCAGTTGTCAACGATCAGGTGCAGTTCCTGGTTGTTGGGCGTCTTGCAATCGATAGCCTGGAGGAACCGCAGCGACTCTGGGTGCCGATGGAGTGGATCGGTCATCGAGAGCCGGTTGACGTGCTGCGATCGCGTCCCGGCACCAACATCCCCAATCCGCCCGATCCGGTCTCGGGAACTTTCCCCAAGCCGGTCTGCCAAACATACAGACGTTTGATTCGCCGCCTTCCGTGCGTGCTATTGTGGTCCGGGTGTATGCTCCGTGTAGCGAATGAGACGGGAGCAGGCCATCATGCCCAGTACCCAACTCCCGGCACGGATCCCTGTTCGCTTCTTCCCCATCCTTCTGGCCGGTCTTTGCGGAATGATCTCTACCCGTGCGGTGGGCCACACCGCCTCCCCCACGCGACCTCATGCTTCGCACACCTCCCGTAAGGCCCATCGGCACAATCGGCATGACCACTGGGAGATCCGGCTCATGCGCGGCACCCCGGGTGGATACATCGAGGTGCGGGAAAATGCCGTGCGCGGCACCCCCCTGCCTTTGGGCAGCGGTCTCGGCCTGAGTCCACTCATTCGCCTGCGTATCGGCTGGTCCACAGCCATCGGGCCGCGACAGCGCCTCGTTCTGCGCCTGGATCTCTCAGAGATCACGGGCTCGCAGACCTTTCCGCATACCATTTACTTCAACGGCGTGGGACTGGTCCCGGACCGGCCGGTGGAGAGCGATACCCCGGTCGTGAACGACTGGCAGCTCACGGCCCTCGACCGGGTGTATCTCGCCTCATGGCTGGGAAACCGGCTCCGTGTGGATGGAGAGTTTGGTTTCACCTATGTGGGTCTGACCTACAAGCTGAACGGAATACCGGTTGGCGCCACGACCCCGAACCAGATGAGCGGAAGTCGGACCATGGAGGATTTCATCACCCAGGAACTGCCGGTACCCGAGATCGGACTCCGCGTGGAAGGGCGGCTCACTCCGCACTGGATGATCGTGGGAAGCCTCATCGGCGGGCACCTGCCGGACCTCTACAGCCTCCGCAACGAGGGTGGCAAAGTATTCGTCACCCAGACCAACCGGGAAATGAATCTCGGCGTGCGCTACCGCCTGAGCGGGGCGTGGTCGGTCGGATTCGGCGCCTACACCCGCTATTACATGCAGCATGAAATCAGCGCCCAGGACGGGAACTACATCCGGATGAGCGAGCATGGGCTCTATCTCGGCGTGAGCGGCCGGTTCTGAATCATCGCAGATGAAATCCTCCCGACTCCCACTTTTGCGCACCAGCGCCTGATCGGCGCGAGGCGTGAGACCAACCCGATTCTTGAACTTACGAGCGAAGGCGCTCTGATCCCCATACCAAAACCCATGCCCAGTACCCAGTACCACCCACTCACTCAGCGCGACCATCCCGACGCCAGCGATCGCGCGTATTGGAGCGGGTGGAGGCCGGGTCAAGCCCGGCCAGATGGTGATTGTCCAGCTCGGCAGCGAAGCCACCTGGATGATCGTCCATTATCATCCGATACTGGCGTTTCCGGATGCTGCTTGTCGTCGGTACGCACCCCGTGCATCTCCTCATAGACTGGCATCTCGTTGCCCTGCGGGAGGGCGGCCGTCAGGTGCTCATTGCCGCCAATCCCACTCCGGTCAAATAGCGCTCCCCATCGCAGGCATGCGGAACGGATTCTGCCGCGAGGCGATGCTGAAGGCGCCAATGCTGCCCATGAAATACCGCTTGCGTCCCAGGGTGCTGGCCAGCCAGCCGCTGAGCGGCAGGATGATGGCGTTGGTGATGGTATAGGAGGTGAGGACCCAGGTGGCCTGACTTTGGGGCGGCTCTGGGGGTTGCACCGACGGACGATATCGCCCTCATGGGTTGGCGATCCACGGGGTCGGTTCAAGGACGCCCGGATCGTACCGGAATGCTGATGGGGAGGCAACCTGGGGGGCATGGTGTCCGGCGCGCCGCCTTTGCCACCTGCAGATGCCCTGCGTGCCCAGCGCTGACATGTGCATTTGCATCTGGTGGTACCCGGGTGTATGTTACCCAGTGCTGCGGCATCGTGATCGGCGTGTGCGAATCAGCACAGGGTGGTTTTCTGCAGGAAGCGCCAAGCCGTATGCTTTCCCGTTCACCGTTGGTGGGTTTTTTCGGAGGCCTGCATCATGAAGCGATTTCCATGGGTTGTGTACTTGGGATTGGTTGTCGCCGGCAGCCTGGCGTTAACCTTGGGCGCGGCCGCGCAGGTCAATCCCGACCTGTATGCCGGCCTCAGGTGGCGGAACGTCGGTCCATTTCACGGCGGCCGCGTGTCCGCGGTCACGGGCGTTAGTAGCCAGCCCGGCGTGTACTATGCGGGTACGCCTGAGGGAGGCATCTGGAAAACCACGAGCGCCGGCGTCACCTGGTTCCCCATTTTCGACCAGGAGAAACGCGTGGATAGCATCGGCGCCGTCCGAGTCGCTCCCTCCGATCCCCAGATCGTGTATGCCGGCACTGGCGACGCCACCATTATCAATCCCTACTTGGGTAGCCTGGGCGACGGCATGTGGAAGTCCACCAATGCCGGCAAGACCTGGCGGCATATCGGTCTGAAAAACACCGTGATGATCGACAGCATTCTGGTTGATCCAACCAATCCCAACGTGGTCGTTGTTTCCACCCTCGGCAATGCCACCCATCACGGCGGCGGCATCTACCGCTCCACGAATGGCGGCCGAAGCTGGGTTAACGTCCTCAAGCCCGCCGGTTATCACGGCACGCGCGAAGTAGTGTCCGACAACGGTGATTTCAGCATCATGCTGGCCGTCACCCAGGGCACGGGCGGCCCGTTCTTTACCCTCACGCATGGCCCGAAGGCAAAGCCTAAACCGCCGCTGCTGTTCAAGTCCATCAACGGAGGACTGACCTGGACGCCGCTCAAGATCCCGCCCTTCCCCGGCCGTATTAGTGTGGCGATCGCCATGCATGGCCGGCGCATTTACATGGTTGGCAACAACATCGAGCATGGGTCCGGACTTTTTCGCTCCGACAACGGCGGCGCCACCTGGCGGCACATGGCGGTGAAGGACAAGCGCATCAGCAACGGCCAGGGTGCATACAGTTGCGGCGTCTTCGTGGATCCGCAGAATCCCAACGTCGTCTATACCGTGAGCACCGCCCTGTACCGCTCCACCGACGGCGGCGTCATCTTCCACGCCTTCAAGGGCGCACCCGGTGGTGAGGATTACCATGGTCTCTGGATCAACCCCACCAACGGCAAGCGCATGGTGGTTGCCTCCGACCAGGGTGTCAGCGTCACGCTCAATAACGGCCATACCTGGAGCCTCTGGTACACCGAGCCCATCTCGCAGATCTACCATGTGGCCACCACCAGCCAATACCCCTATTGGATCGTCGGCGCACAGCAGGATACCGGAGCAGTCATGATCCGCAGCCGCGGTATCTGGGGCCAGGTTAACTTCACCGACTGGAGCCCGCTACCCTCCTCGGAGTTTGGTTACATCACGCCCGATCCCCTGCACCCGCACATCCTCTATGGTATCGGCTATGGTCCCGGCGGCGGCGGGGGCGGTCTGCTCAAGATCAATATGGCCACCGGGCAGTGGGAAAGTATTGCGCCAAACTTCGGCGCCGGCTCCAAAAACTACCGCTCCAGTCGCAGCCTGCCGAAGAAATTCGATACCGCTTTCGATCCCGGAGCTCTTTACGTCGCCTATCAGTGTCTGCTGGTTTCGCACAACGGCGGCCACTCCTGGAAGGCGTTCAGCCCCGCCCTCACCACCGCCAAAGGCAAGCCCCCGGTGCCCTGCGGCATGCCACTGCCGCCAGCAAAGAAGAAAGCGAAGCGACCCCGCAACCCCTTTAAACCCGCCGGACCCGTCATCAACGACTTCTCGATTTCCAAGGTCAAGCCGGGCGTGGTCTGGACCGTGAGCAGCAACGGCCAAATCTACAATACCATGGATGGCGGCAAGCACTGGAACAATGTCAGCAACATCACTGGCGCTCCGCCTCACACCCAGTTCCATACCATCGAAGCCGGCGACGAGGTGAATACTGCCTATGTCACCGCTCGTATCGCCGTCAAGCATGGGCACAAGGTCACTCCGACCACTCATCCGAAAACCGGCGTGCCACCCCACGCCAGACTTCATCAGACCACCCCACCCGTTCATCAGGACATTGACGTGCCGCTCATCTGGCGTACCACCGATGGCGGCAAGACTTGGGTCAGCATCGTCCGTGGCCTGCCCCGGAATCAGCGCACCGGTAACTGGGTGAATGTGCTGCGCGTCGATCCCGAGCAGCCCGGCCTTCTCTTCGTCGGTACCGGGACGACCGTCTACGTCAGCTTTGACAATGGTGATCATTGGCAGTCGCTGCGCCAGAATCTGCCCAGCACCTCTATCACCGACCTCGTTGTCCACACCCGGTACCACATGAACGACCTGGTCATTAGCACCTTCGGTCGCGGTTTCTGGGTGCTTGACGACATCACCCCGCTGCGCCAGATCGCCGCCCATGCCCGGGCCATTCGTTCTTCCTCGGTTTACTTCTTTAAGCCCGAGGAGGCCATTCGCGCCCGTTTCAACAGCAATTGGGATCAGCCCTTCTCCATCGAGGTGCCGCATGCTCCCAACCCGCCCTATGGCGTGATCATGGATTATGTCCTTCGCCACAAACCCGACGGGCCGATCCAGCTCCAGATTTTCAATGCCCACGGAGACCTGGTCCGTACTCTCTCCAGCACGTTACCGCCCCCTATTGAAGGTCAGGCCTACCCCCGCTATTGGCTGGCCTCGCCCCAGTCGCGTGCCCTGACCACCCAGGTCGGCCTGAATCGCTTTGCCTGGAACCTTCGTTATGCCCCTCCGCTGGCCTTTCACCATGACCTCGAAAACCAGATGAACAATGTGGCTGGAACCACCACCCCGGGTCCGCATGGACCGCAGGTGATCCCCGGTGTTTATACGCTCAAACTCACCGTGGATGGCCACGTCTACACCCGCCACGTCACCGTCATGAACGACCCGCGCGTCGGTCAGAGCCCCCGCCTGATGGCCGCCCTGCGCGCTCAGAACCGGGTGACGATGTTTGCCTACCACGGCATGCGGCAGACCTATGAAGGCCACCAAGAGGTCAACGCCGTCAAGACCCAGTTAGCGTCACTCATGCACGGCCACCTGCCTGCCCCACTCGCCTTGCAGGCAAAAAAGCTTGAGGCCAGTTTGACCAAGATTGGTGGCAAGAAACCAACCAGCGGCTTTCTGTCCTTCCTCCACCATCTGAAGCACAAACCTAAAGCGTTACGGTCCTTCGTCGCCCTGAACAACGACTACAACAATCTGGTCAGCCTCATGCAGGTGGGCTTGGACATGCGGCCTACGCCCGACCAGGTCGCCACCTTGAAGAGCGATTGTCGTCAGTACGACCGCACGGTGACTGCCTGGAAGGCCATGCAGGCGAAACAGCTGCCCGCCTTCAATACCGTGCTGGCCAAAAATCACTTGAAGAAACTCCACCTCGTGCCCGTCAGACTCGCCGAGCCTTCCTGTAGCGTGGCGGCCGGTTTGCACTGAACGCGCCTGGACCCATGACCCCACGGAGGCAGCAGCGAACTGCCTTCGTGGAAGGTGTCAATGACTTTGAGACACCCGATTGCCTGAATTGAGTGTTGAAGGATCGGGGGTTATGGGGGGGCGGTCTCCGGCTTCGACGGATTGATCCAGGCGGCGGTGGGCCGTACCGGGGGCTTCGAGGCGATGCCCTCGAAGCGCATGGGATCGGCGGGAGATGGTTTCGATCATGCGATGGCGGAAAGCTGCTTCGCGACGTTGGAATGCGAGCGGTTGACAAAGCGTCCTTTCAAATCGCAGGCCGAAGCACGCATCGCCATTTTTGAATACCTGGGGGGATTTCATAATCCGCATCGGTTTCACTTTTCGATCGGTTGTCTCTCGCCGGTTAACTTTGAACGGAGGTACGCCCCTCGGAAACCATCGAAACTCACACGTCCACGTGTCCACTAAGATGTTCCGGCAGCAACGCCCCGGTCTTCTCCAGAAGCCAGGGCCCGGTCAGGGCATTGAAGAAATCGACCGCCTCGAGTCGTTGAGCTCGCACAGCGATGCGAGATTGACGTTGCGGGGATTGAAAAGCCGAACGACGCTCTCCAAGGCTGGTCTCAGGGTTAGTGGGACGGTTTGAGGGGCACCCTATTGACCAATCTAAGACAGCCTTCCCTATATTTTTCAAATGGTTGCCGTCAGTTGTTCACAGTGCTTTCCGTTCAGTAAGTGCCATTTGGATTCAGCATGGGAACGAACTGAGAAAAATCCGGCTGCCGCGGTGCAGCCTGCGCCACACGGCCTGATTTGATGCCGGTCAAAAACCGCCGGCGGTGGCGGCGTTACCCTGTCGGTGAGCGCCGTACGCGCCCCGGCCCACTTCGCTTCACCTCACCTGCTGCACCGGTTCATCAGACCATGCGACTGCTGTTGATCAATCCCAAGTCTCCGGAGAGCTTTTGGAACTTCCACTGGGCGGTGAACGAGGTGCTCGCCGAGAAGCGTGCGGTCAATCCTCCGCTCGGGCTCGCCACCCTCGCCGCGCTGTGTCCACCGCACTGGCAGGTGCGCATCGTTGATGAGAATGTCGAGCCCCTGCCGCTTCGGCCCGAGGTCGACCTGATCGGCATCGGCGGCATGGGTGTGCAGTTCCCGCGCCAGCGCGAGCTCATCGAGTACTACCGCGGACTCGGCCACTTTGTGGTCGCCGGTGGCAGTTTCGCCTCCCTGTGCCCGGAGCGTTACGAGGGGCTTGCGAATGCCATCATCTGTGGGGAGGCCGAGTGCATTTGGCCACGCTTCTGCGCGGATTTCGAGTCCGGTGCCACAGAGGCGCTGTACCGCGAGGATGGCGTGGTCGATCTCAAGGAGTCCCCGGTGCCGCGCTTCGATTTGTTGCCGCTGCATCTCTACACCACCGCCACGATGCAGTTTTCGCGCGGCTGCCCGTACCTGTGCGAGTTCTGTGACATCATTGTCATGTTCGGCCGCAAGCCGCGCCAGAAAAGCCTTGCCCAGGTCGAACGCGAGCTCGACGCGTTGCGCAGCCACGGGGTGCGCAAAGTGTTTTTCGTCGACGACAACCTGATCGGCAATCGGGTGGTCGCCAAGAAGCTGCTGCGCTTCCTCGCCGAATACCAGCGCCGACACGACTACGCGTACAGCTTCGGTACGGAGACCTCGTTGAACCTCGCGGAGGACGAGGAGCTGATGCAGCTGATGCGTGCGGCGGGATTTCGCTGGACATTCATCGGCATCGAATCGCCCGACGAGGCGAGCCTGCGCGAAATGCGCAAGGTCCAAAACATGCGCACCGATATCCTGAGCTCCGTACAGCGCATCCATGGCTACGGTATCGAGGTGCTCGCCGGCTTCATTGTCGGCTTCGATAACGATACCGTCGCGACCTTCGAACGCCAGTACGAGTTCATCGCCCGATCGGGGATCCAGACGGCCATGATCGGTCTGCTGCACGCCATGCCGCGGACGCCTCTCTATGAGCGCCTGCGCGCGGCAGGTCGCCTGCGCGAGACCGACAGCGGCGGCGATAACACCAAGCTCGACACCAACGTCGAGCCGCTCAACATGAGTCGCGGTGAGCTCATCGACGGCTACCGCGAGCTGCACCGACGGCTGCTCGTCGACGGGGCGATCGCGCGGCGGATCCGCAGCAAATGCCGCTCTCTCGGCCGGCCCAGAGGCGGCATGGAGTACGGCGCGGCCACCGGTCTGGCCATCCTGCTGCGCCTGATTTGGCGCGGCATACTGCCCGGCGGCCCACGGCGCCACTGGCATTTCCTGCGCACGATCCCGTGGCGCAAGCCCTGGCAGGTTCCATTCGTGGTCGGCGACTGGATCATCGGGCTGTCCATGCAGGATTACGCCCGCCGACACTTTGGGACCGCCGTATCGCGGAGCGCACGCTCCGGCAGCGAATGCCTGGCGCGCCTTGCTCGCACGCTGCGCCGCTCACGCGCCGGTCAGGTGTCGGTCAGTCCCGGGGAGGCGAATGAAAATGTGCTGGTGCTCGATCTGTGGCTGCAGGCGATGCCCGGCCGCGCTCGGCGGCGCATCGCTGCGGACCTCGGCGTTTTGCTGCGCGAAACGTCAACGCAGCTCACGCTGCGAATCGAGCATCTCAGCGGTGCGGATCTGCTGCGCATGCGGTGGCTGCTGCGTCGGCTGCGGCGCTTTGCCGACCGGGTCTCGATCGAAACCGGATCGCTGCACGCCTCGATCCTCTTGCAAGCCTGGCCGTTTCAGCTGCGGCTGCGGGCCTCCACACCAGGCGCGTGAGGCTTCTCAGGCGCACCCGCTGCCGAGTGCGGCAAGCGCCTCAGGCCGCAGCACGCTGATGTCCCTGGCGCGCACCCGCAGCCAGCCCTCGCGTTTGAATGCGCTGAGCGCGCGGCTGATGGTTTCGAGCGTCAGACCGAGGTGGCTGGCGATGTCGGCACGGTTCATGCTCAGACGGAACTCGGTCGGCGACAGTCCACGCCGTGCCAGCCGTTCGGACAGATCGGCCAGAAAATGCGCAACGCGGCCGCGGGCATCGCGCTGGGCGAGTTCCCCGTGCAGCCGTTGAGCTTCATCGAGTGCCTGCCCGAGCAGTCGCAGGATCTCACGCCGCAGTCCCGGTAGACGCTCGAGCAACTGCTCGAGCTTACGCATCGGAACGCGGCAGTAGTGGAGCGCCTCCAGTGCGCTGACTTCGCACAGGTAGCGCCCGCCCGCAAAGCCTTCGAGCCCCACCGCCTCGCCGGGCAGGATGAACCCGTGAACCTGCTCGGTTCCCTCCAGCGTGACGCTGTAGCGCTTGGCAGAACCGCTGCGCACAACGAACAGGGCGGCCATCGGCTCGCCGGCGCGCACCAGCGTGACTCCGGGGAGTACCTGACGGCCTCGCTCGACCGCCGCCTCGAGCATGCGGGCCTCGTCGCCCGGCAGGTGGGCCGGCAGACAAATGGCCCTCAGCGCGCAATCTCGGCAGGATACGCATACTGGCGCGGCGGGCCCGATCGGTTGACGCTTGGTACTCACGTCGCAGAACTATATATCGCCGCGCCCCGTGCTGCCGTTGCGCATGAGCGGCACTTGACGCAGATCAAATTTGCGCCGTCCCGCCCGATACCCTGGGGGGCATGATCTTGATCCTGCCCCCCCAAACTACCACTGCTCGCGGACACTTCGACCCCGTCAGTCCGTTGTTCCCGTTGTTCGTACGCGTTCTCAATCACGGGGCGCGCGGCCAGAACAGCGGCGCGGCGCTCGAAGTCGATGTGTGAACTCAGCGTGGACATTGGATGACGCAAAGGTGCGAAAAACATCCTGTGGTGATGATGCGAGAACGGTCATTCAACGATGACTTCCAGCACACCGACATCCAGCACAGCGGCTTCTGCCATCGCCAACCCTTTATTGATGGTTCCCGGCCACCGTCTTGCGGAGCATCAGCAGAATGGTGCCATCAAAAATCAGATTGATGCCCACAAAGATGCCGACGAGGACGAGTGAGCCCAGTGGCCACGTAACGAAAAACAGAAGGGCTATAACGACATCGATCACCCCACTGAAAATAAACCAACCCCGCCCGTGGTGGGCGTGGACATTGGATTGAGTGAAGTTGCGGTAAGCGTCGAGCACAAAGTAGAGAATAAACATCAGGCCAATGGCGGCAATGCCCGCGTTGGGCAGTGCAATCATGATCCCGCCGGTAATGAGCAGAAGCAGCGGTTTCAACCAGTCGGCCAAATGATGTTGATGCATCTGATAACTGTGGATGATCCAGGTGAACCCGGCAAAGATCAATATGCCCGCCAGCACGCCATCGGTGACGGCCGAAAGAAGGATTGGGCTCAGCAGTCCGAAAAGGCCAATGATGATTAATACGATGGCGATGGGTAGAACGTGTTTTCCGAACATTTTCCGCTCGGCCTCGACGACGGTGGAAAGATCGGGTATCGGCTGGTTCATGGCGCTCTCCTTTCAGTGGTATCAGAGGGCAGATTCAACCCTAAAATGAAACTTCATGACGGGCTGAGTGGGCAAGCTGTGGTGGTATTGGCGCTTTTCCGACCGTCCAGTTGAAGGAGCACAGATGAAAGGCGACACGCAGCAGACCCGGAAGCAAGGATACCAGATATCCGCATACCCGTAGGCAGCGTTTGACCACACGCAGACTGTCGCCGAGCAGGCGGTGCGTCAATCGACGATTTCCCGCGAGTTGGCGCGCAACCGGGTCTTGTCTGGGTTCAGGGGAGCCTCTGGGGGGGGCCACCCGGAAGATGACCCAAACCGGCGGTTTCCGTTCGAATCGACAACACCCTTCATTGCTCTGAATTCCGTATCAGTCACGGCTTTCAGCGATTCGTCCATTCTGTAACCAGATCCGACTGACACTGCGGATAGGATATCTGGATAGGGGCTTAGGAAGAAAAGCGGAGAAAAAATCGCTACGCTTCCAATCCGGGCCAAAAGAATCATTACTTCCCGTTTGCGAAAGTCTTCACGGCGGAGAGTCCGCCCTCTTGTGCGATGCTTCGTTATGGATCCGACGGTGCCCCCAACCTCAGTTTGCGCCGCGCTTTCGGTCCGAACCATCCAGGCGATCTGCCTTCGCATCCGGCTTGGGTCCTCACCGGATCCAGGGCAAGAGCGGTCGCGGCGCCGGCGGACAAACGATCGACTTCGGACTGCTGAAACGGGACGATCGGAGGGGTTGGGAATCGTTCCCAAGGCAAGCTGGGCGGCGAGCCCCGGGGCCAGGCCGATCCGGAGAGCCTCAAGCGCCCCGACGGATGGCGGGGGGTTGAGGGCCGCGTCGACCTGGGATTCGACCCACCTGATTCGGCCCCATCTTGGACAGAATGAATTCGCGTGAGGTGCCCATCCCCTCAACGGTATCGAATCGTTCCGGAGCTTCACAAAAAGACAACTGGCCCAGTTCAACGGGATCTACCGGAATGACCTGGCACCTGAAGGAGACTGAATTTCGTTTCAACCCTCGACAGGGAGACCTTTACAAAACAGGATTCAAGTTGCACAGGGAACATCCCCTGTGAAACTAACGGTCTTTTCTTCCTTAAGATCCCTGGATCAGGTAGGGTGAAGCATGTGGCCTGAAGGACTGACTGGGGTATTGACAGCCATGCTGGATTTCTGTTATTTAAGAAACCCAATGAAGGGCATCCCCGTACCCCGGGGTTAGGGAACAAGGATTTGAAGCGAAAACTTTGGGTCCACAAGCCCGAGCCGTTCAGAAAAGGACCTCCGGCAAAACCGTGAAGCCAACCGATCGCAGCCTCGGATTCATTGTCAATCCAAGGGGAGCGGGAAGTTCAAGATTGATGCCGGAGGCGTTGGAGACGCGTCCGTTCGACTATGGCCAATCCTTCCAAAACTTGAATGGACGCACCACAAAGCCATAGGAGCGTAAATGAAAAACCAAATCTCGTCAACTATCCGGGCTGTAGCCTGGGTGGCGTTTCCGGCATTGGCCCTCGCCACTCCAGCTTTCGCCCAAACTGTCCTTCATTCCGATGTGATGAGGGTCTCCGCCGTGGTCCCCAAGGTGGTCGCGCGAGCGGTTTATCTGAGAAGCCACAATCCGAGCGCCTTCATGACCGTCACGGTCGGACTCAAGCTGAACCACGAGCATGCCCTGGATACCTTTCTGAAGGCGCTTCAGGATCCAGCGAGTCCGTCCTATCGACACTTCCTGACACCCACGGAGTTCGTCCAGGAATACGGACCGACTCGAGCTCAGGTGCAAGTCGTGGAGCGCTACCTCCGGAGCGAGGGAGTCGAAGTCACGGGCGTGGCCCGGAACCGGCTCCTCATTCGTACGGAGGGGGCGGTGCAATCCTACGAGCAAGCTCTGGGCGTGGTGCTGAACGACTACATGTATCACGGGCGGGTGTTTTACGCGCCCTCCCAGGATCCGGTCGTCCCCGTGGCCATCGCAGCGGATGTCCAATCGTTCATCGGGCTTTCCGATGCCGCGATCATGCGGCCGATGAATATCCGCGCACCGGTCGTAACTTCCCGACTGACGGCCTCCTCGACCCCTGCCGGCTACTCGCCCCAGCAGATTGCGACCGTTTATGACTGGCCTTCGATCACGAACACCGCCAATGGCTCGGGTGTCACGATCGCCAACGCGACTGCGGAAAGCACGAACCTTTCGACGAGTGCCCTCGACACCTTCTGGAACCAGTATGGTCTTCCGAACCATACGGTCACCGTCATCTCCGTCGACGGGACGACACGGTCGACGGGGGGCACCATTGAAACCACGATCGACGAGGAGCGAAGTGGTGCCATGGCCCCCGGTGCAACCCTCCTGGTCTACGATGCCGACAGCGCGACCGATCAGGATTTTACCGACACTTACAACAAAATCGTGACCGATAACACCGCTCAGGTCATGACGACGAGTTGGGGGGAACCCGAAGCGGATGCTTCTTCCGCGACGCTCTCGACGGATGACGGTATCTTCAAACAAGCGGCCGCGCAGGGGATCTCGGTTTTCGCTGCCGCAGGTGACAACGGCTCCTCGGATGGAACGAGCAACCCCGATACGGCGGACTTTCCCTCCTCCGACCCGTATGTCCTGGCTGCGGGCGGTACCACCCTCACGCTCACGAGCAGCGGGACCCGCTCGAGCGAGATCGCCTGGAGCAGCGGAGGCGGTGCGGAAAGCAGCGTGTTCAGCGAACCGTCCTGGCAGGTCGGCAACGGCGTGCCCCAGAACGGCTTCCGCAACACCTCTGATCTTTCGATGGATGCCGATCCCAATACGGGGTACTCGGTCTACGAAGGTGGCAGTTGGAGTGTCTACGGAGGCACGAGTTTCGTGGCCCCGCAGCTCGCCGGCCTTTGGGCGGATGGAGTGTCCGATGATAGTGGCACCAGCTTGGGACAGGCGAATCAGGCTGAATACGGGGTCGCCAACTCGAGCAACTACGCCAACGACTTCTATGATGTCACTTCCGGCAGTAACGGTGCGTTCAGTGCCGGTATCGGATGGGATCATCCGACTGGCTGGGGAACGCCGGTGGCGAAGAACCTCATTGCGAACATCGTGACGCCCACGACCGGAGGGGGTGGCATTGCCGCACCGACGGCGAGTAATGGAACCGTCACAACGAGCGAGGGCACGGCGGTTTCCGGGACCCTTTCAGCCACAGGCCCAAGCGGGGCGAGCCTCACGTTTGCGATTGTGAGCCAGCCCGCGAACGGAACGGTGAGTCTGACCGATACCTCGACCGGCGCCTTCACCTATACGCCGAACACGGGCTTCACAGGAACCGACTCGTTCACCTTCGATGCCAGTGACAGCGGCGGCACCTCCAACACGGCATCCGAATCCGTGACGGTCAATGCACCGGCTGTGGCGGCCCCGACGGCCGCGAACGGCTCCGTGACCACCTCAGAGAATAAGGCGGTCTCGGGAACCCTTTCAGCCACAGGCCCAAGCGGGGCGAGCCTCACGTTTGCGATTGTGAGCCAGCCCGCGAACGGAACGGTGAGTCTGACCGATACCTCGACCGGCGCCTTCACCTATACGCCGAACACGGGCTTCACAGGAACCGACTCGTTCACCTTCGATGCCAGTGACAGCGGCGGCACCTCCAACACGGCGACCGAATCCGTGACGGTGAACGCGGTTTCGACAGGGCCCTGCCTGTCGGGCTATGCCTCCTATACTGGTACTCTTTCCGGCAGTGGGGATTATGCCTACCAGCCCAATGACAACTACTATTACGCCAATGGCGGCAATGAAAAGGGACTCTTGTACGGTGCCTCGGGAACCAACTTCCAACTCTATCTCTACAAGTGGAATCCCTACTACGGCTGGATCAACGTGGCGGCCGGGACCGGATCGGGTGCGGATCAGACCGTGACCTATGACGGCAACTCCGGCTATTACGTTTGGCTCGTCTACTCCAATGTCGGCGCCGGCGCCTACACGTTCTGCCTCAACTATCCGGGACAGGCGAATGTGGTCCCGGCATCGGTCCGCATGTCTCAGGGCCTGCCGCAAAACCTGCAAGGCACTACTCGGGGAACTCTTCCCACGAATGGTGGTTCGGGCGCGATGGGACTCATAGCACTCATCCTTCTAGGTGCATTCCTACTGGGACGCAGGATGCGTATCACAACCCAGTCCTGAATAATCATTGATTGAACCTCATCGGGCAGATCAAACGATCTGCCCGATGCCTTTGCAGCGAACGGGTTGGAATGAAGGTCTGTGCCGTCCAGGCCATGGCTCAATCTTGACCCGGTGTGCGGCAAGCTCCGCCGTTCGGGCGGGAAGGGATCGCGCCGGCGGCCTAGTCGCCCTTGGGTTTAGTGTGGGGGTCTGCTGCTGTTCAATGTACTGGCGCACGATGGAGATCGGAGCGCCGCCGCAGGATGCGGCAAAGTAGGACGGCGACCACAGTACGCCACGCCAGTAGCGTTTCTGGATGTCTGGGCGATCTTTGCGCAACAGGCGCCTGGACACACTTTTGAGGCTGTTTACGAGATTCGAGACACCGATCTTGGGGGGTACTCGACCAGTAGATGCACATGATCGTCCTCGCCGACCATCTCGATCAGGTGCGTCTTGAAGTCGGCGCAAGTCTTGTCGAAGATGGTGCGCAGCCAGTCGATGGCGTCGCCATCGAACATACTGCGGCGATACTTCGCCACAAAGACCAAGTGGACGTGCATCTTGAAAACGCTTGGAGCGCGCCTACGCCAATTTCTTTGCCCTGCCTGCCGACTTCCCGCGTTTCAAGAAAAAAGACAGCACGACAGCTTCCGCTATCCCGACCCGAAGCTGATCAAGCTCGACCAAGGCAATAGCCGTCTGTTCCTGCCCAAGCTCGCTGGCTGCGCTACCGCAACAGTCAAGACGTGCTCGGCGCGGCGCAGAACGTCACCGTGAGTGCAACCTGTGGCAAGTGGTTCGTGTCGATCCAGACCTTGCTCGACGACCGAACGAACATCGTACGAAACACCTGCCGCACACCTCATGCCGTGGATGACGATCCCCACCTTCGAGATCGTGACCTCCGCCAACGCGCAGCAGCGCCGCGCTCTCGACCGCATCGCACAAATTCCCCCATAGACAGAACGCACACCCAGCAAACCGCCTCAACGCATTGAGATAAAAGGGAAATGCGCTCAGCAATCAGGGGAACTTCGGGCTCGCTATTGATACCGAAGACTTGGTGGCCAGGGGCGGAATCGAACCGCCGACACGTGGATTTTCAGTCCACTGCTCTACCGACTGAGCTACCTGGCCATGCATAAGCCGCGTATTTTACGCTGTTTCGATTCCCGTTCGTCAAATGCGGAAGGTGTTCACGGGCGGCGTCCCTGATGAGTTGCTTTCCGAGGCCCCGGGGCGGGAGAGGGGCTCTGGACCCAGTGCCTCAGATGTTCAAATCCGGTAGACGAAGGTACCTCGGCAAAAAAACTGATGGCGATATGCCGCCCCTCGGAACGGACCTGATGAAACCAGCCGGCGGGGAGGAAAAGCATCTCGTTCTTTTGAATCTCAAGATCAATCCGGTGGGGGAGGGCCTCCCGGTAAGCCGGAAAACGGTTGAAATCGGGATTTTCGATATCGACCGCGCAGAGATGGGGCTGCCTTTCCCCGGGTTCATACTCGATGAGCCCCGTTTCGGCAATGCGCCGGATCACTCCCCGGGGGTAAAGCTGGGCCGCCTCGCCAGGTGGGAAAAGCGTGAAATGCTTCCGGCCCTCAACCACAACATAGAGATTGTCGTTGAAGTCATGGTGCAGGACCGTCACGATAGGTGTGGGACTGTTGCCCATCCAGAGGACGATGCAGCGCATCATGAAGTCCTTGAAATAGTCGGGGATTGAAAAATCTCCGATCAGCTGCAGAAGAGGCGGCTCGATCAGGCGGTCGGTCTGCAGGTTGAGGTAGTATCCCGGGTGGCCGGTCGGGGAGGCCATGACCTCGCGGATGAAATGCCGGAACGGCATGGCCACATAGGAAGCCGACTCGGCGGTGAACAGGCCCGGCCGTGGCTGCTGCAGGACCCGGACTTCATGGGCGCCCGCCCGGTAGTTCAGATAGTCGTTGGTCCACCGGTGGGTCTGCCATCCAAGAACTCCGAGATCCGGAACTTGGATGATGAGCGGCAGGCGGTCCACGTAGTGCTGGAGGAACACTCCGGGCTCGACGGGATGGCGGCGCCGGGAGATGTTCACGGGCAGGCGGATCGTCCCAGGGACACGTCAGGTGCCTTCCTGCGGATCCGGTTGGGGGCTGGGCGGCTCGTAGCCGGGTGGCGGTTCTGATCCGGATCCGAACAGGAATTTGACCATTTCGGCCCGCAGGAACGCGCGGGCCTTGGGGTCGGCCGCGGACAGGCGGTATTCGTTCATCAGCATCGTCTGCTGGCGGATCCAGGCCTGCCATCCCACCCGGGAGACCTCGTTGTAAATGCGTTCTCCGAGCGCACCCGGAAAGGGCGGCGCATCGAGGCCCGGGGCCTCCTTTCTGAGCACGGCACACTGAACCTGGCGCATGAGTCCTCCGGGTGGATCCTCACGCGATATTATCATCCTTGACCGGGAGGCAAACCGGTCAGGCCCCGCGTCGCAAGAAAGCGCTGGATTGGACGGGGCAAAGGCTCGCCCCGAAGCTGCCGCCCGGTCACCCAATGAGTCGGTTGGACGAGCAACTGTTCGGCGTCATCCTTCGCATCCATCTCGTAAACCTCGATGGAAAGTTCAAGGTGGGTCAATGGGTGTCGCCAGGGCGGGTGGCGCACCACGCGTCCGCCGGCAGGGGCCGCAAGCCGGCGGTACCAATGGCATGGACTCTCGTCCGGTGGGATTTCCGGAAGGCAGCTGAGATCACCCCAGATCCCATCCGGAGGTCTCCGCTCGAGCAGAAGCCGTCCGCTGCGGCGAAGGAGGAGAAGTCGCATCCGTCGTGATCCGGAACGCGTCCGTGCCGTGCCGGGTCCGGCTCTCCGGACGTCGGGGGTAGAGCGGTACCGGCAGTCTTTGGTCAATGGACAGCGGTTACAGGCCGGATTCCGGGGGTGGCACAGGAGCGCACCCAAATCCATGACTCCCTGGGTGTAAACCGCGGCGTTTCGCGTGGGCAGGAGCTCGCGGGCCAGTGCCCACAGGCGGGCGGTCTCGCGTGCATTCCGTTCCGGATCCCGGCCGAGATGGAGGCGGGCCAGGAGGCGCCGGACGTTGCCGTCGAGGATGGGGTGGGGCTCGTTGCAACTCAAAGACAGGATCGCACCCGCCGTCGATGGGCCGATGCCCGGCAGTTTGACCAAAGTCGCATAGTCGGTGGGAAAGCCTTTGCCCGACTGCACGATCCGGCGCGCTGTCTCGTGCAGGTTGCGGGCGCGAGCGTAATAGCCCAGACCGGCAAAATGGCGGAGCACGGTTTTCCGCCGGGCCCGCGCGAGGTGGCTTACGGTCGGAAAACGGTTCAGGAAGCTTTCGTAATAGGTCTTGACGATTTCCACCTGGGTTTGTTGAAGCATGATTTCCGAGATCCAGATACGATAGGGATCGCGGGTTTTCTGCCAGGGAAGATTGTGACGCCCGTAGCGTTTCTGCCAAGTGATGATCCGACTGGCAAGATCGCGTGCCAGCCGCACGGGTACGGGCTGTCCGTCGGTTGCGACAGCCCGTTCGGGATTCGTCCGTCTCATCCGTGGTGAATCAGGTGGCCGAGGAGACGGCCCAGGAGGGACTGGGCTTTGGCGCGGGCTTCGGCCTTGAGGAGGGTCGCGATGCTCAGGCTGATGCGGGGCGTCGAAGGAGGACCGCTCACCGTGACCGGGATTGGGATGCCCGCCAGCGCGGTCGGCCATTCGCGGCGGCCGGTCGGGTTGGGACGGGGTGCCAAAAGGAGTCTCAGCGAGAGGTTGGGATCCAGCCAGTTGAACTGTCCCCGGCCGGTCACCATGAGTCCCGGCGTCTCGAGGGCGAGGGACATCACCTGGAGGAGGGGGCCGGCGAGACGAAAGCTCAGGTTCATCCGGCCGAGCGGGGTCACGCCGCCCTGGGGCCAAGTTGCGGGGATATGCCCACCGAGCGCCTTGCGGACGGCCCGTACGATTCGGTCGAGATCAAGCCCTTCCCAGCGTGCCGCCTGCATGGAGAGCTGGCCGCTGCCGGTCAGCGTCCGGGCGATGGCGGTACGGCTTTGCCCGGCGAAACGGGTCGTCAGGCGGGCATCGAACCGCCCCGCGAGCGGGGACAGGGTGTGGCTGCCCAGCCGGCGGACCAGCTGGCGGGCGGAGATCCCGTGGACATTCAGGTTGAAAGCGATGCGGGGGCTGTTGTCCGGCCCGGCTGACAGTGATCCCGCGCCCACCAAACCCCCGCCCAACATCTGCGCGCTCAGAGGCTGGGCAGTGAGGATCCCCCGTGACATCCGGAAGTCGACCTGAAGGTTGGTGATTGCCAATCCATCCGCCTCGAGTGTGCCGATCCGGAGGTGCCCCCCCCCGGCATATTGGCGAAGCCAGTTCCAGTTTTGTGCGGCAGGGTGGGATCGGGACCCCATCGCGGCGCCCGGGCCCCGGGCGGCGGGTTGGACATGGCCGGAGCCTGCCTTGCTGGCTGGGAAAGCACCCAGGGTCAATGAATTGCCGGCCAGGAGGAAGGAGAAGTGGCGTCTGTTGCCAATCGTTCCGACCCGAATGAATCCCGTGAATTTTTCCGAGCCCAGGGCCATGGCCAGTTGCGACAGGGAAAGTCGGGTTCCCGTCAGACGCCAATGCGTCGCGAGGGTCAGCGGCGGGCGGCTCCGCCCGGTGCGGATGAGATGGTCGAGTGCCCCCCCGAACCACGGCCGGATCCGGTCGAGGGTGAGTCGCGCACTGCCGCCGAATGCCCGGAGGGGGGTGGGCCACAGCCTGCCTCTGGCAGATAAAAATCCATGAAATCCATTTCCTTGTAAGTTTATCTTCTTAAGAAGGATGAAATCTTTGGATAGGCTGATCTCGAGGCTTGGGGCAAGGCCCCGGATGGTCAAGCTGCGGGGCTTGCTGAGTGCCAGGGTGAAGACGGTCCGTTTCAGGCTGAGCCCGTCCGTTGGCTGGTAAAGGACCCGGGTTTTGAGGTTCAGTGTTGCGGCGAGGGGTTGAGGTCGGTGGCTGGTGAAGCGGGCCTTGACCCGCAGAGGGAAACGGCGGCCGGCGTGGATGGGCCCTGCCACGACCTCGAGGAGGTGGAGTTGCTCGACCGTGCCCGTTTGCCGGTTGACCTCGCTGATGCCGACCTGCCGAAAGCGGATACGCCCCAGAGCCTCGAAGGGGAGGGGTGGGACTTGGGCCGGGCTCCTGGTGTTGGACGGCGCCGGTTGCGAGGGGCCGATCATCCGGGTCAGTGTCGCGTAGTTGGTGGCTCCCTTCCGGTCCGTGATGAGCGCGAGGGCGACATGACTGAGTGTCAAGGTCCTCACCCGAATGTGACCGGTGAGGAGGGCGGTCAAGCCGACGCCGATCGCCGCCCGGCCGACGGTGAGCAGCGGTGGCCCCTTGAAACCTGAGGGATTCCCGAGCGTGGCCTGATTCAGAGTCAGACCGAGAACAGGGAAAACCGAAAGCCGGACCGGCCCTGCGATCCTGAGTCTGAGCCCGGTTTCCCGGCGGACAAGTCCGGACAGCTCACGCCGGATGAATCCGGTTGGCACCAACCAGGGTCCGATGAAAAGCACAAGCGCCAGGACGAGGAAGATTCCGCCTGTGATCCAAATCCTGCGGCGGGGCCGACGGGGGAGCGTCATGGCCTGAGCCTCACCGGCACGGCCAAGGCGGCTGGAGCGGGTGATGGGAATCGAACCCACGTCACCAGGTTGGGAACCTGGAACTCTACCATTGAGCTACACCCGCGGGTGCAAGCCAGATTACAGCATAAGGGGCGAAGAGCCGTCTGGCAAGCGGGGGCGCGGTCGGTGTCTTTTTGGACGCGGCCAGTCAAACTCATTTATAGTGTGCTCAGGATGGTTGGTTTTTCCTTGCCGATGCCCGTAACCTGCAACCCAAAACTGAGGATGGGGATCTTCCTTGTCGCGGCTGTCCTGTACGGCCTGACTGCCCTGCAGGGAGCCGGGGCCCGGGCGGTGGCGGTGCGGGATTCGCTCGTCGGAGTGCCTCACTCCCAGCGCCAGGCCGCCAAGGATCTTCTCCAGGCGGCGGAACTCCAGTCCGACGCCGTGCTTGCGGCACGCGCCGCCTGGCTTTCCTACGAGCGAGCCCACTTCCGGCTTTCGCGCGAGGCCCTGCTCTATTGGCAGACGCTCGAGCCGCACGATTACCGGATTGACAACCTGCTCATCCTGACCGATCTCGAAACGGGACACTTGGGCCAGTCACTGACCGTTCTGAGCGGGCTGGTCCGCCATGCGGCCCATCCCCATCTGGCGATTGAGAACCTGCTGCAGGTTCTCGCCCGGGCTTCGGAACGTGCTCCCCGTCTGACGCTGTTCCAAAACTGGGTGCATGAAGCGCGTACCGACCCGCTTGCGCATTGGACGCTGGCCCGGGTCGCCACCGGTGAGGGCCTACCCGGACTCGCCGCGCACGAATACCAGCAACTGTTCCACAGCCGCCCGGCTGAACCGTCGATTGGCCTCGCGCTCGCCAAGTCCTGGATCCACCTGGGACAGGAAAAGCGCGGACTGGCCCTGGCTCGCGCGCTCGAAAAGAAGGGCCTCATCCGGTCTTTGGCATCCCGTATCCGCTATGCGGAGCTCCTGGCCTTGGGGGGACATGCAAAAGAAGCGGAACGCCTGATCGGCCCGTTGTGCAAGACGGCAGTTCCGTTGGCCCCGCTCACCCTGGCCTGGATCCAGATCCAACAGAAGCAATACCGCCACGCCGAAGAGACGCTCACCCGGCTGCTCGAAAAAAACGCGGCGAACCGGACCGCAGGCTATTTTCTAGGCTACGTCGAAGCCGATCTCAAGCATTTTCGCCGGGCCCTGGCCTGGTTTCATTATGCCCGGATCGGTCCCCATTTTATCGGCTCGACACGCGAGATCACCCGCATCGAGGTGGAAAGCCATCCACCGCATCTTCGGCAAGCACTTTTGACCCTTGAGAAAAATGCAGGGGAGATCCCGATCTGGGGTCCGCGACTTGTGACCAGCGGAGTCAACCTGTTCGTGCAGACCGGCCAGAACTCGCAGGGTGTCTCGCTGTTGGCTTGGGGGCTCAAACGCTGGCCGGAGAACACCGACCTGCAGTATGCCGAAGCCCTCTTGTCCATCCACCTGGGGCACTTCAGGAAGGCCATCCGGGTGCTTCGGACCCTCGTCCGGCGCTATCCGGGCGATCCCCTGTTTCTCAATGCCCTGGGATACACCTGGGTGATTCGCGGCCGGCATTTGTTGCAGGCGGCGATCTTGATCCACCATGCACTGGTACTTGATCCTTCCGATCCGGCACTTCTGGACAGCCTTGGCTGGGTCGACTTCAAGCTGCACCACTGGCGCTCAGCCTACCGCCACCTGGCCTTGGCGCACACGCTGAAACCGGAAGAACCCACGATCGCCTTCCATTGGGGCCGGGTGCTTTGGCAGTCGGGGCACCCGCAGGCGGCCCGCCGGGTCTGGAAGAAGGCCCTTGAGCTGGCTCCCCATGACGAGCGACTCAAGCGTGCCCTGAGCCAGCCCTTGCCGCATCCTTGACAGTCCTGCGCCGGTTTTCCACACTGGCCGCTGCCGGGATTCTCCTTCTGTCCGGCTGTGCACTCCCCCCTCCGCCCTTGGGACGGCTATCCGCAGGGACCTTCCGCCAGCTCCGCTCGATCCAGGGCTTCGAAATCACGGGTGTTCTCGGCGTGGTCGACCGGCAACGGGGTTTTTCGGGCTCGTTCTACTGGCGCAACCGGCAGGGGCGAACGCTTCTCATCGTGACGGCCCCGCTCGGCACCGGGGGGTTCCGGCTCACCGGCCATCCCGGCCACTGGCGGCTCGTGACTTCACGCGGCCGGGTGCTCCCGGCCCGCCACTGCCTGCGATGTGTCCTGGCGCACTGGTTCGCGGTCCCCGTCCCCATCCGGAGCCTTCGTTATTGGGTGCGCGGACTGCCGGATCCACGGGCACCGGCGCGACAATCCCGGGATTCCGAAGGACGGCTCCAAAGCCTAGTCCAGGATGACTGGCGACTCGTTTTTGAGCGCTACGGCCACGTCGACGGCCTGCCGGTGCCGACCCATCTCCTTTTGCAATACCGGTCGGCGAAAATCCATCTGATTGTGGACCGTTGGACAATCTGGAGGGCCCCCGGATCCAGCCCCCGATGACGCCCGACGCCCGGATTTCACATTGGACAGTCCCAATTGGGAGGGCTGGCAAACCAAACCACATCGAACAGGAGTGTCAGCAAACCGTGAACCGGCTTGGGCAGATCCTTCTGATGGGTGGTGTTCCCGACATTGGGTAGTCGGTCAGGGACCTCTCTCGCCAGTGCGCGGTGATGAACGAAAAAAGGCGATGCTCCATCTTGTTCCACTTGCTGGTGCCCGGCGAAAAGTGACAGACCGTGATCGTCAACTTCTCCTCCGTCGCAAACCGTTGTAGCGCTCGCTTCCACCGCTGTCGGCGCAGATCATGAAGATGGCGGGCTTTCGGGGGATGTCCCGTTCCTCCTGCAGCTTGGCTGTAGACTTCTTCATGGTGGTTGAACCTTTCTGGTTTTACGATTGGACTGACCTTAGAATCGCCCGATTGTGCGACCCCGGGCCCTCAACCCCCAACTCAACCTTCAACTTGACGTTCATCGGACAGGTCTTTGGTCCGTCCGATTTTTTGTCCTTAATCATTGTGACCCGTCGTCGAAGGCTCATTCTTGGGCTAAACTATGGAGACTCCACGAAGGGGAAGACCATGGCCGGCGGGTGGGCGAAAGACGGTGCCGTACAGCAGCAGATCGATGCCAGCCTGGAAGATGCATTGTGGTTATTGCGGGCGCGGCTCCCGGAAGGGGAGGGCCTTGAACGTTGTGAGCGGTGTCACGCCGAAATCCCTGAAGGCCGGCGCCTCGCGCTTCCCGGTGTGCGTCTCTGCCTGACCTTTCAAAATGAAACACCATTTGGTATCCGATGTATGCCGATACGCGCAAGCCAGTGGGAGCGTGTACGGATCCGTTTCTGCAGGGCCATCTCCAACGGCGTCCGCGTACTGCTTCCTTGTTCATGATGTGGTCCATCCTCGCCAGATTATGCATGCCGTTCGGATTTGCCTTGCTGGTGTTTGTGTCCGTCTATTTGTGGTTTGTCTATCGGTGGCTCAAGGGCCTGATTTCTTTCAGTCTGTGGAAAGTGACATGAGCTTTCGCGTGCATTGCCGGCGTCGCCACCGGCCGGGTGTTTGATGCATACTGCCGAGTTGCTGCCAACTCCCACCGGACCGCATGTACAGACTCCCGGTCGTTCTGGCGATGTGCGCGCGCGATCTGTGGCAGCCGGGCCGATTGAGCTGCACGCGATACGCTCTCTGATCGACCGGGTCGACGAGATGTTCCTGGTCCTGCTGGCGGGTCGGCGCCAACTGGTGCGACGGGCCATGGCGCTCAAGCAGCGCGCCGGGCTTCCTGGACGCAACCCTGAACGCGAACGTCAGGTGCATGACCGGGCACAGGCTTTTGGTGCGAAGCTTGCTCTCTCCAATGGTGTGACACGACAATTGATGGAACTGCTCATTGGGGATGCCTGTGCATTGCAGGGTCTGTCGTCATCCGGAGAACGAACCGTGAGTCATTTTTCGTTGCAGCATGAATCAAAGCACCTACCGGTGTTGGGTTTTTCCCAGGCGAAAAAACTCCTGCGGCTATTGCCGCCTCCTGCGCGCTTGAGTACACCGTTGCGCTGGATATTGCCGTCGCCGCTGTTGCGCGACCTGCTGCGCAGCATGATTTTGCGCGTCATGGCGGGGCCTCTCTCCCAAGGCAGGCTGGATGACTTGCAGGGCCGCAGGCTCGGGGTCGAAATCACTGACCTCAAGCTGCGCTGGGTGGTCGAGATCGGTACACGCGATTTGCAAGTGCAGGTTCCTGGTGAAGAGGCGGAGTCGACCGTGCGCGGCAGTGCCACCGATCTTTTACTCCTGGCCAGCCGTCTCGAAGACGCCGATACACTGTTTTTCCAACGCCGCCTGCAACTAGTCGGCGACACTGAGCTGGGGTTGCTGGTGCGTAACCTTCTTGATCAACTTCCGTGGGAGACGATTCCGCTGGATGTCCGGGTGTTGCTGAATCGAGGTGCCAGGTTCGCGCGGCTGGCACGCGCGGCTCATCATGCCGAAATGATCGCCTGAGCGGAGTCTGGCACCTCATCGCCGGGCATTTGTTGCCTGCCGGCCTGCCCGTGCCAGTAGCCGTTTTCCAGGCCGACCCGCTGCGCGGGGAGACCGGAATCGATGGTCTTGCGAAAGCGCGCGACCACGGCCGCCATGTCATTTGCCTGCGGGTAGAGGCGCAGCAATTGGATGCCCGCTGTCTGAAGTTCGGCGATGTCCGGCGCCAGATCGCAGTACTCGCCGCCCTGGATTTGAATGCCATTGATGGTCAAAAAGGGGCTGCCCTCGCGCGTCTTCAATGGCAGGCCATCCGGATAGTCGATGCAGCGAAAACCGCAGTCATCCTTGGACCGATCCAGCGCTCGTGCGGTATAGCAGCGCGCTGAGTAGGCCAGTGGCAGGCGCCCCCAGGCAATCACCTCGAATTCCGGCAGCGGTTCGCCGCTGTCCTTGAACTCCCTCAGCAATTCACGGCCGAGTTCAATTCCCAGCACCAGCCGCTGCATGCCGTCCTCACGCAACAGGCGCAAAGCAACATGGTTGTAGACGTTCAACCCCGGGCCACCGATGAACGGCAGCTTGCGCTCGCGCAAAATCTGTACCGCAGACATGTCATTGGCCTCGACCCGGAGGCGTCCGTTTTCTGCAAGACGCGTGAGCGCCGACAATTCCGACTCGGCTTCCAGAAGCGCCAGCGAGGACAGAACGATCTCATGCCCGCTTTCAGCGAGTTCGTTCGCCAGCGCGATCCAGTCACGCGTGCCGAGTTCGCGGCGCTTGCTGCAGACGGTCTCGCCGAGATAGATCGTGTCCAGTGGCCATTGCACCGCCTCGCGATAAAACTTGAACACGTCATCGCGGTGCCAGAAATATTGCAGTGGCCCGAGCGTGAGTTGCATGTGTGCTTGCCTCAATGCCAGGAACGGTGATAAGGACCCAGCGTGGTCTGGTGGCCTTCGGCGTGAGCATCGAGCTCGTGTTGCCATGCTGGATCGCCGGCCGCATTGGGCTGGGCTTCGAGCTGGTCGATCGCCTGTCGCCAGACCCGTGTCACGGCACCCACGTAGGCCAGCCCGCGCTGCCGTCCCTCGATCTTGAGTGCTGCGACTCCCACAGCCTTGAGCATCGGCAACAGCGACAGCGTATTCAAACTGGTGGGCTCTTCCAGGGCATGGAAAATTTCATCGCCGATTTTGTAGCGGCCCTTGCATACCGTCGGGTAGCCGGCGGGTTCGTGCGCCTGGTAGCGATCGATCAGAACGTTGTTCAAATGCACGCTGCGCACGCCGCCTGGCTCCTCATCCCAGCGCACGAATTTGGCCGGTGAACAGACACCGTGGCGGTTTGGCGAAACACCGGTCACGTAACTGGACAGCTGACAGCGTCCCTCCACCATGATGCACAGACTGCCGAAGGCAAATACCTCGATGGGCACAACCTGGCGTTTGCAGAGCCGTTCGACCTGCTGCAGCGAGAGCACCCTGGGCATAACGGCGCGCGCGATGCCGAAGCGTTCGCGGTAGTAGCGGAGGGCGGCGTGGGTGGTTGCGGAAGCCTGCACCGAAAGGTGGCGCGGAAGGTCTGGGTGGCGCCGGGTCGCATAGTCGAGTACGCCGAGATCGGCGCAGATGATGGCGTCGACATCGAGCGCGGCTGCCCGATCCACGGCGTTTTGCCAGGTCCTGATATGCGCAGAAGTAGGATAGGTGTTCAGCGCAACGTAGACCTTGCGGGCGTGCGCATGGGCATAGTCGATACCCTGACGCATGTCGTCTTCGCTGAAATTGAGACCCGCGAACGCGCGCGCATTGGTCTGGTCGCGAAAGCCGATATAAACCGCGCTGGCGCCGTGATCAATCGCGGTTTTGAGCGCAGGCAAATTTCCCGCCGGACAGATCAGATCCATGTGGCCTCCTGAGATTGCGATGGGCGGATTTCCACGTTGCGTGCCGAGCGAGACGCGGTACGGCACGACATCGCCTCGGCACCCGGCAGGCTGACGCAGTGAATGGTGTACGGCGAGTGCGGCCATTTCATGGCTGATGCTCTACCGGGACGCTGGAGAACACGCGTGACCACAAGGCATCGACACGTCGCTCAATGTCCGGATCGAGGGTGATTGGGCGTCCCCAGGTCCGGTCGGTCTCGCCGGCCCATTTGCTGGTGGCATCCAGTCCCAGTTTGGAACCGAGGCCAGCCACCGGGCTTGCGAAATCCAGGTAATCGATGGGGGTGCGCTCGATGAGCACGCTGTCGCGCGCGGGATCGACCCGTGTCGACAGCGCCCAGATCACCTCACTCCACTGCCGCGCATCGATATCTGCGTCGACTACGATCACGAACTTCGTGTAGGTAAACTGGCGTAGATACGACCAGATGCCCATCATCACGCGGCGTGCATGGCCCGGATATTGCTTGCGGATGCTGACGATGGCAATCCGATAGGAACAGGCTTCCGGGGGTAGGTAAAAATCCACGATTTCGGGAAATATCTTTTGCAAGATCGGTACGAAGACCTCGTTCAATGCCACTGCCAGGACCGAAGGCTCGTCATGTGGTGCACGTCCCATGTAGCTGCCATGATAGATCGCGCCGTTGCGCAGCAGCATGCGCTGCACGGTCAACACGGGGAACCGGGCCTGGCTGTTGTAGTAGCCCGTGTGGTCACCAAACGGCCCTTCCATGGCGGTGTCGCCGGGATTGACGACACCTTCGAGCACGATCTCTGCACCAGCAGGCGCATCCAGGCCGGTGTGCGCGCTGTGCCAGACGCGGGTGCGGTCGCCACGCAGCAGGCCGGCGAACTCGTATTCGGACAAGGTGTCGGGGATGGGCGCCACGGCCGCCAGCAGCGTGGCCGGGTCGGCACCGATGGCGACCAGGACCGGGAACGGCTGGTCTGGACAGGCCGCCTGCCAGTCGGCGAAATCCAGTGCGCCGCCGCGATGCGGCAGCCAGCGCAGGATCACCCGGTTCGGAGCAATCACCTGTTGCCGGTAAATTGCCACGTTCTGGCGCTTCTGTCGCGTGCCGCGGGTGACCACCAGGCCGAAGGTGATCAACGGCCCAACATCATCGGGCCAGCACCGCTGGATGGGCAGCCGGGCCAGATCGACATCGGCTTCCTCGACGACTTGATCGAGAAACGCAATCTCGTGCACGACCTTGGGGGTGATATTCGCGAGCTGGCCGAATTCGGGCCACATCTGCAGTGCTTCACGCACGGACCCGGGCCAGCGAGGCTCCTTGATGGAGGCCAGCAACTGGCCCAGTTCGCGCAGCGAGGCCAAGGGTCTTCCAGCTAGCGCGGCCTCGATCCGCGCACGATGCCCGAACAGGTTGCCGAGCATGGGATGGTCTGAACCCCGCGGATGCTCGAACAACAGCGCCGGGCCACCAGCCCGCAGCGTGCGTAGGCAGAACGCCGTGCTCTCCAGTTGCGGATCAATCGGCTGCGTGATCCTTCGCAGAGAATGACGCGTCTGCAGATGGTCGAGAAACGCGCGCAGATCGTAAAAAGCCATGCCAAGGATTCCTTGCTTAGAGCGCGCGCGGCATCGCGTAGAACGGAAAAAAGAACCGCAGCGGATGAATATCGAAGGGCGTATGCAGAATGTTTGCAGGTAAATCGTTCAACTTGACCAGCAGAAAGCCGCAGCTATCTGGTCGATAGTATACAAACCAGAAAAATACGACGGAAAACACACTGAAGCCGAACAGACCTTTTGCGGTGTAATACAGGCGAAACAAGATCCCGTCACGCGGCCACGATGATTCGTCTTCTTGCGCAGGCTGCTGGTTCTGTTGGCTCGGTGGACCCTTGAGTCGCCGCAGCAGTAACGGTTCGGCCAAAGTGTCGAGCATCCAACCTTCGCGATTCAATAGTTGTACCAGTCTTTTCTTCCTTTCCACGAGAAGCCAGTGTCCGGGTTCCATCCAGCTTAAGTCAACATCAATCGGCGGACCGGAAGCCTCAACGGCTTTCCCGAGATTCGGGTTAACAATCGAAATGTTTGAAAACAGACCGACGGTACCAGCGCCCAAGACACCGGAAGAGGCGATGAAAAACTGTCTGCGGCCGGTTCGTACCCCGCTCTTAGGACGAATGGAATCCACAATCCTCTTGCCAGCAGGTACTTTTTGAGTCGGGCTATTCGCCATACATAAATATAACCCTGCCGTAAGATTGCCGGACTTGATCCGATCTAAAGTAATCCCCTGTACCTCGGGTTGGCTTGATTCAGATCAAGTCCCGCGCGGATTGCGTTATCTTGTCCGGGATTTTTGACCAAGGCGCGACTTTGCCGGTCCCGTTTACGGCGGGCACTGGCGGCCACGCGCTCGCTGCCAGCAGCACTGGTGCGCCGACAGCCCTCAGTGCGTCGCCATCCTAGGCGGGGTGCGCGCGAAGCTGGTGCGAGAGCTCACCGACTTTCTCTTGATGCACTTCGATAGTTTGGCGGACAGGCAAAACATGCGCCGTCACCGCTCGGCATTCAAGTGATAATGATGGGCATGGGCCAGTCGCACGCCGCAACCCTCGCCACGCGTGCCTGGTGGCTTGGCGTGTTCGTGATCATCCTCTGATCATCCTCGTTTTAAATCAAATGGGAAGAACACCGGCCCTTTCGAGAAATGCTGGTAGCCCAGCACCGACCTGCAGACCGCGCGGCACGTCGGGGTCTTTGAGCACGTGATATAGGCCAGAAAGCCCCCCGGTTTTTCCAACCGGCGCATGCTCCGGCGCAGTGGCTGGTGTGGTAGCCGTCAACTTGCCGGTTTCAAGGAGACTGGCGGTGAGGCGGATCCGGCTCGTTGCGATTTCCGGGCCTCTTGCTCATGGCCTCGATTCTTCCCAGACGGGAGCTCCGGGCGACCTGAAAATCCTGATCACCACGGACACCAACTCAACCTTCAACTTGACGTTCATCGGACAGGTCTTTGGTCCGCCCGATTTTTTTGTCCTTATCATTGTGACCCGTCGTCGAAGGCTCATTCTTGGGCTAAACTATGGAGACTCCACGAAGGGGAAGACCATGGCCGGCGGGTGGGCGAAAGACGGTGCCGTACAGCAGCAGATCGATGCCAGCCTGGAAGATGCATTGCGGTTATTGCGGGCGCGGCTCCCGGAAGGGGAGGGCCTTGAACGTTGTGAGCGGTGTCACGCCGAAATCCCTGAAGGCCGGCGCCTCGCGCTTCCCGGTGTGCGTCTCTGCCTGACCTGCCAAAATGAAAGTGACCGGCAGCTGACCTTGTCCTCACCCTATAACCGCCGCGGGAACAAGGATAGCCAGCTCCGCTGAACCCGCCCTGCGGTAGAATCCATCCATGATTGCCCAGCGCGGTGGGCCGTTCCTGGTGCTTCCGAAAAGTGAGTCTTTCCCTGTAGCCCCGGTAGCTCAGTTGGATAGAGCATCCCCCTCCTAAGGGGAAGGTCGGCGGTTCAAATCCGCCCCGGGGCACCAATCCATCCATAGCCCCATAGCCGATTCCCGGGTACCGTTCGGGTGACAGTCGGGAAGAAGGGAGGGCAGTCCAAGAAACTGGATCCGCTTTCGAGCCCCTGGCTGCATGATTCCCGGCACGCGGCAACAAGCCGGCTTTTCGAGAAGGCTCCAATCCGATGGGGGTGCGGCAATCACGGGGCACAGGGGCCTTGAGGTCCGCAAGCGTTTCCGGGACGATTGGCCATGGATTGTCTACACTGTGCGGCGGGGTTGACAGTCTTGCAGGATTTACATGTTCGCTTCGGTCGCACTTCTTCTCTTGGCGGGCGTCTGCGCGGGATTTCTCGGTGGTCTTTTGGGAATTGGAGGAGGGCTGCCGGTGGTGGCCGCACTCAGCGTGGTTTTGCCGACGCTGGGTGTGCCGAAAATGGAAGTCATGCACGTGTCTGTCGCGACCTCTCTGGCGGCGATGATTCTGACGTTACTGTCGTCGGCCATAGCCCATATCCGGCGCCGAAGTGTCCTCTGGGCGAGCAGTAGACGGATCGCACCCGGCATGATGATCGGCGCCCTGATCGGTACCCATCTGGCGGTTCTACTTCCCGAAGGGGTTCTTCGTCTGGTCATCGCCGTGTTTTGCCTGGTCATGGCCGGGATGATGTCGTTCGGGAAGCAGCAGGAATTGTCCTCCGCAGACGGAGGACGGATCCCCCAATCGACTTGGCTCATCGGGGCGGGTAGCGGAATCGGATTTATCTCCTCGGTGATCGGCATCGGTGGCGGGTCGATGACCGTACCGCTTTTGGTGTCCTTGTCGGCCAAACCCGTCGAGGCGATCGGGACGAGCGCGGTGTGCGGATTGACGCTGGCCCTCACCAGTGCCCTGAGCTACTCCATGTCCGTTCATGCGCCGTCGCGGATGTTGCCCTGGGGAACGCTCGGTTACGTGAGTCTCCCGGCAGCGGCGCTCATTGCGGTGGGGTCGATGACGCTTGCGCCCGTCGGAGTCAAAGTGGCGCACACCCTGTCCAGCACCGCGCTGAAGCGGGTTTTTGCGCTGTTTTTGGTGGTGATTGGAGTGCTGATTGTTCTGGGCGGCTAAGTGGATCCCCATTCAAACGAAGCGACCCGGTGGTACCGGTCCCGGACCCCGGGTTGGAGCCGTCCCGTTTGACCGAAGCCGGCTGCCGTTCGGTGGAAGGGCGGTACCGGACGCCGATGGCCCTTTTCTTGGGCTCCGCACTAGGTGGCTGACCCTTTATAGTGGTGATCATTAGTAGTGATCATCCGGCAAACCTGCGGCAACGAGGGCCATCCGAACTAGGAGGTCATGGACTTTCTGCTCGATTTCATCCCGGACGCCGCGATACACCGCCAGAACTTCCGCCTCCGTTCCAGAGGCCTGGGCCGGGTCGAGGATCGGCCAATGCTCGCGGAGGACGGTGGCGGGAACGACCGGGCAGTGCTCATCGGCATGTCCGCACAGAGTGACGATCCGGTCGGCGGTGTTGATCAAAGTATGGGTGACCCGTTTGGAGCGCTGCTTGCCGATATCGATCCCGCGCTCCGCCATGACACGGACCGCGAAGGGGTTGAGCCCGTGGGCCTCGATACCGGCGGAAAGGGCCACGACTTGGTCTCCACCGAACCTTCGCAGCCATCCCTCGGCCATCTGGCTCCGGCAGCTGTTGCCGGTGCAGAGAAACAGGATGGCCGGCCGACGGCCGGGTGTGCAGCGGTTCATCCGGCCCCCAGCCAGCGGATCCAGAGGCCCAGGGCAAGAAGGGTGGCCAAGAGCACGGGAGGCGTGATAACGAGGCCGACCCGCAGGTAGGTCCGCCAGGAGATCGTGTGGCCCTGGCGTGCCAGGACGTGAAGCCAAAGAAGGGTGGCCAGACTGCCCAGCGGAGTGAATTTGGGCCCCAAATCGCAGCCGACCACGTTGGCGTAGATCATGGCGCTCCGGACCAGGTGCGGGATGTGCCCGGCCTGGTGGATGCCGAGGGCCCCGATCAAAACGGTAGGCATGTTGTTCATGACGGCTGAGAGGACGGCGGCGATAATCCCAGTCCCGGTGGCCGCCACGAGAACCCCCCGCTGCGCCAGTGCGGCGAGCAGTCGCGCCAGAAGCGCCGTGAGCCCGGCGTTCCGGAGCCCGAAGACGACGAGGTACATGCCGAGACTGAACCAGACGATCTGCCACGGTGCCTCGCGGAGGACCTTGCGGGTCCGGATCGTGGCGCCGCGGCCGAGGCGCCACCAGCGGCCGGCAATCGCCAGGAGCACGAGGGCGCCACTCCCCGTCACGGCAAAGATCGGCAGGTGGGTCGGGGCGGTGATGAAATAGGCCACGAGGAGAAGGGCCAGGACGGGAAAGCTCAGCCGGAAAACGAGCGGATCGCGGATCGCGGATGGCGGAGCCGGAAGCGACCGGGTCTCGTAGCGGGCCGGTACCTGTCGGCCGAAATAGAGCCAGAGCACGCCCAGGGTCGCGAGGAGTGCGACCAAATCGACTGGAACCATGACCATCGCGTAGTGATCGAAGGGAAGATGGAAATAGTTGGCGCTCACGATGTTGACCAAGTTCGATGTGACGAACGGAAGCGAGGTCGTATCCGCCACGAACCCGGTGGCCATGACAAAGGCCAAAGCCGCAGCCGGGCGGTAGCCCAAAGCAAGAAGCATGGCGAGCACGATCGGGGTCAGGATGAGTGCGGCTCCGTCGTTGGCGAAAAGCGCCGAGACCCCTGCCCCGAGCACGATCACCAGCGGAAACAGCCGGTGGCCGTTTCCTCCGCCCCAGTACGCCACATGAAGTGCGGCCCAGTGGAAAAAACCCGCCTCGTCGAGGATGAGCGAGATCACGATCAAAGCCACGAAGGTGAGCGTGGCGTCCCACACGATGCCCCACACGGTCGCGAGATCGGACCACTGGATGACCCCCAAGGCTAGGGCGATGGCCGCGCCGATCATCGCGCCCCAACCGATGCCGAGTCCCCAAGGGCGGGCGACCACGAGGAGGAGCGTCAGGGCAAAAACCGAAAGCGCGAGGAGGATCACGGGGGTGTGGGCTCGCCACAGGGGGAGGATCCCGGTGCCCCTTTTTGCCCGGTCGCCAAAAATGCCCGGAGACGGGATTGTGCCGTGCACCGGATGAGGATTCTTTCGGGATCCTGGGCGAGAATCCTCAGGATGCCCCGCTGGCGGCGGGCCATCCGGGGTTCGAGTCGGTAGTAAATCCAGGTGCCGGCCCGTCGGTCGGCGATGAGGCCCGCCTCGCGCAGCCAGGCCAGATGGCGGGAGACCTTGGGCTGGGTTGATCCCAGTGCCGCAACGAGTTCACAGACGCAGAGCTCGCCCTCGCTGCCCAAAAGATCAAGGATCGACAGGCGGGTCGGGTCGGCGAGCAGTTCGAAAAAGCGGACGAGCCCCGGCATCGGGTTGGGGGTCGGCGGGAGGAGAGCGGACGGCGGGTGCCGCACGGGATCCTTTTTTATATATGGATAGACAAATATATCATGCTTGGCGGGCGGGCTCAAGACCAGCCGCCAGAGCCCGTTGCTCGCGGTTGACGTGCCGACACGAGCGGGTTACCGTGACGTGGCCCCGAATCAGGATGGTCCCCATGCGACACGCTGGTCTTTGCGCCCTTGCGGCTCTCGTCTTTTCGGCCCTGCCCCAAGCCTCAGCCGCGCCCCTTCTCCTGCGTGATCCCACGCTCTCTGCTCACCACATTGCCTTCTCCTACGGTGGAATCCTCTGGCGGGTCGGCCGGCACGGAGGGGTGGCCCATCCCCTCATCACGGGTCACGGGAACCTCGCCCGACCGCTTTACTCCCCGAACGGACGCTGGATCGCCTTCACGGCAACCTATCAGGGCAACACCGACGTTTACGTGGCGCATGCCGATGGACGGGGCGTCCACCGTCTCACCTATTATCCGGGACCCAACATCGCCGTCGGCTGGACGCCCGACAGCCGGCAGATCCTCTTCCGCTCCACCCGTTACAGTTCAAACTACATTCCCTCCCTGTACCTCGTGCCGGTCACGGGAGGATTCCCCGTCGCACTCCCCCTGCCGACCGGGCAGGCCGGTTCCTTTTCCCCGGATGGACGGGAGCTGGCCTACGTGCCGGAACTCCAGTGGGAACGTTTCTGGCAGCACTACCAGGGCGGGCAGCAGACCACGATCCGGATCGCCCGTCTCAAGAATTCAGCAGTGGTCAGGATCCCGCACGGAACGTCGGAAGACCGGGATCCGCTCTGGGTGGGCTCCCACATCTACTTTCTCTCGAACGCCCCCGGCACGTTCACGCTGTTTTCCTACGACGTCAGGACGGGACACATCCGGGAGCGGCTGCCGGCCTCCGGCTTTGACGTGAGCTCGGCTTCGGCCGGGCCCGGCGGGATCGTGCTTGACCGGTTCGGCCGGATCGAAATCTATGACTTCGCCACGGGCCGGGAGCACCCCGTCCGGATCCGGCTGGACGGCAACGTGCCGGCCCGGCGCCCTCGTTTCATCAAGGCGGCGCCTTTCATCCAGGATGCCGGCATCGCACCCGACGGCGTCCGTGCCGTTTTCACCGCCTTCGGAAAGATCCTCACGGTGCCGGCCCATCACGGCAGCATCGAGAACCTCACGACCCGCCCGGGCACGATGGACCGTGATCCGGCTTGGTCGCCGAATGGGCGGTGGATCGCCTATTTCTCAGACCAGACCGGCGCCTATGACCTCTACATCCGCCCCGATGACGGCATCGGTCCCGTCCGCCGGATCATTCTCGGCGAACCCAATGCCTTTTTTGGCCACCTGCATTGGGCGCCCGACAGCCACCGGCTCGTGTTCAGTGACCAGCGGCTCAACCTCTGGACCGTCAATCTCAACCGGAAACATCCCGTCCCGATCCGGATCGCGACCGACCGCTATGCCTCGCCCTTGCATGACTTTCATCCCCGCTGGTCGCCGGACAGCCGCTGGATCGTCTACACGCGCCTTCTGCCCAACTATCTTCATGCCGTCATGGTTTATTCGGTGAAGCACCATGTGACGCATGCCATCACGCACGGTCGCAGCGACTGCCTCGATCCGGTATTCGGGCCGGGTGGTCGGAACCTCTACTTCACGGAAAGCACCGATACGGCGCTGACCCAGGGCTGGCTCGACATGACGAGCCTCGACCATCCCATCCGCCGCAGTGTTTATGCGGTCGTTCTGCGCAAAAGCGGCGTCTCGCCCCTGCCCCCTCGTAGTGGCTTCCGGGTTACCGACAAATCCCTGAAACGGCCACCTGCCGCCAAGCTGCCGCGGGTCCGGATCGATTTTGCCGGTCTGTCGGCAAGACGCGTGGCGCTACCCATCCCGCCGGCCAACTATACCGGGCTGGCGATTGCCCGGAAGGGCGAACTCTTCCTGGACAAGGCACCCGTGGTTCCGGTCTCGCAGAACCTGGGGGGGCCACCGACCTTCGCCGTCCTCGAGTTCGACTTCGCGCACCGGCATTTGCATACCGTCGTGGCCAAAACCCAGGTCTTCCACTTGTCCGCGGATGGAGGCTTCATGCTGACCCGGCTCGGGCCGCATTGGCAGATCACCTCGATCGGGCCACACCCCGTCCATCGTCTGCTCGATACGGCCGCCATGCGGGTCTATGTTGATCCCCAAGCCTCTTGGGACGAGATGTACCGGGATGTCTGGCGCATCGAGCACGCTTATTTCTACAGTCCGATTTTCGACGGAACCCCGATCGTCACCGAGGAAAGGCGGTTTTCCCGCTACCTGCCCGGCGTGGGCAGCCGCAGTGGGCTCAACGACCTTTTCCGTGAGATGCTGAGCTATATCGCTGTGGGGCACATGTTTGTCTCCGGGGGGCTCCATCCCAAAACCCTGCACGTCGGAGTGGGACTGCTCGGCGCCAACTACCGGATCGCTCACGGCCGCTACCAGATCACCCGTATTCTGAGAGGCGGGGCCTGGAATCCTAACCTCTACGCGCCCCTGGCTCAGCCCGGGCTCGGGGTGCGAGTGGGCGACTATCTCCTCTCGGTCAACGGCCATCCGCTTCGCGCTTCCGAGAACCTGTATCGTGCCTTCGAGAATCTGGCTGGAGCGGATGTTCTGCTCACGGTCGGGCCCCACCCGAACGGGCAAGGTGCCCATACCGTGACGGTCAAGACACTCTCCAGCGAGCATGCCCTGCGCGTCGCGGCCTGGGTCGACCACAACCTCAGGGTCGTGAACCGCCTGAGCCATGGCCGGCTGGGCTACATCTACCTGCCGAATACCGGGCTCCAGGGTTTCCGGAATTTCAACCGCTATTTCTTCTCGCAGGTCAACAAGGAGGGCCTCATTATCGACGAGCGTTTCAACACCGGCGGCTTCCTCTCCGACTACATCATCCAGTACCTGAAGCGCCAGCCGAGAAGCCTGGTCGTGACCCGCTACGGCAAACCCTACATCGAGCCCCCGGAAGCGAACTTCGGACCCCGGGTCATGATCATCAACCGCTATTCGGGATCCGGCGGGGATGCCCTGCCGTGGTATTTCAAGATGGAGCACCTGGGGCCTCTGGTGGGCACCCGGACCTGGGGCGGACTTGTCGGGATCGGCGGCTATCCGGAACTCATGGATGACGGGCACGTCACCGCGCCGCGCTGGGCGGTCGAGGGACTGCATGCACATTTCCCGGTTGAGAACCATGGCATCCAACCCACCGTGACCGTCTGGCAGAACCCGGCGAAGGTCCGGCTCGGTCAGGACCCCCAGCTCGACCGGGCAATCGCGATTGCGCTCCGCCTGATCCGTGAGCATCCCTTGCCCCACCCCCACCGGGCCCCGTATCGCAACTACCACTTGCACCTGCCGCGGATTCGACAGCCGGCCCGGAAGGGCTGAACGCCGGGGCAAAGCTGCCGCCGACGGGTCAGAGGTTCCTTGGTTTGGCAGGGTCGGCCGGACCCAGGACGAGAGCGGTGAGGGGCGGCAGGTCGACCTCGAACGGACCGTCGGGACGCGGTGCCCGAAGGGATCCTGCGCCCGGTGGGGTCCGGCCACCGTAGCCGGTCCAGTCGCTGTTGAGGAGCAGACGGACGACCCCCTCTCCCAAGGGGACCGGGTAGTCGCAGACCGCCTGGCAGCTGAAATTGAAGATCCCCGCGAGACGGCTTCCGTTCCGGTCCAGGCGCAGGAAGGCCAGGATGGCCGAGCCGGGGGCCGGGCAGTCGGTCCACTCGAATCCCCGTTCGTCGAAATCGAGATCGTAAAGTGGCGGATGGGCCGCGTAGAGCCTGCCCAAATCGCGGTTGAGGGAGAGGATTCCGGAGCCAGGCATCTGGCCGGACTCCCTCCAGTCGAGCCCGGCCAGTACGTCCCACTCGCGGGAGACCCCGAACTCGTTGCCCATGAAGCAGAGTTTCTTGCCGGGGGTCAACATCTGGTAAACAAAAAGCAACCGCAGGTTGGCCAGGGCTTCCCTGGGGTCTCCTGGCATTTTATCGATGAGGGGGCCCTTCCCATGGACCACCTCGTCGTGGGACAGCGGTAGGAGGAAGCGCTCGGTGAAAGCGTACATCCGATTGAAAGTGAGGAGCCCCGGCTGTCTGTTCCGAGCAGGCGGCGGCAGGCGCAGATAGTCCACCGTATCGTGGAACCAGCCGAGATTCCACTTCATGGAAAACCCGAGTCCGCCTTTCCGGACGGGCCGTGAAACCCCCGGCCACGCCGAAGATTCCTCGGCGATCATGAGGACGCCCGGCTCATGGGTTGCTGCCCACTCGTTGAGCGCCTGAAGCAGCGAAACCGCTTCCAGGTTTTCCGGAGTGCCATAGTGGTTCGGGATCCACTGCCCGGGTGCTCGCGAGAAGTCGCGATAGAGCATGGAACTCACCGCATCGACCCGGAGCCCGTCCAGGTGGAAATCGACCAGCCAGCAGGCGGCACTCGACAACAGGAAACTGCGGACCTCGGGACGGCCGTAGTTGAAAATCAGGGTTCCCCAGTCCGGATGGACGCCCTCGCGGGGGTCGGCGTATTCGTAGAGGGCCTCTCCATCGAAACGGCAGAGGGCCCCCTCGTTGCGCGGGAAATGGGCAGGGACCCAGTCGAGGATGACTCCGAGGCCTGCCCCGTGACAGGCGTCCACCAGCGCCCGGAAGTCGTCCGGGGTTCCGAAACGTCCGGTGGGAGCGAAATAGCCGGTTATTTGATAGCCCCAGGATTCGTCCAGTGGGTGTTCGAGAACGGGCAGGAGTTCGATGTGGGTGTAGCCCATCGTCCGGCAGTACGCGATGAGGTCGCACGCGAGTTCCCGGTAGTTGAGCCAAGTCCCACCGGGGCCCCGCTTCCATGACCCCAGGTGAACCTCGTAGATATGCAGGGGCTGGTGTGGCCAGTCGTTTGTCTGTCGGCGCTCGAGCCAGTCCGCATCCTGCCAGACATGGCTCGCTTCCGGGATCCAGGCCTTGGTCCCGGGGCGCGGTTCGTAGGCCTGGCCATAGGGATCCGCCCGAATGAGGATGTCGCCGACGCGGGTTTCCAGGGCAAACTGGTAGTCGAGAAGTCCGTCGATCCCGGGAATGAAGAGTTCCCAGATCCCGCTGCTACCACGCGGACGCATGGGGTGAAACTCCCGGTTCCAGCCGTTAAATTCGCCGATCACGCTGGCCCGGACGGCACGCGGAGCCCAGACGGCGAAGAACAGGCCGGGCACCCCGTCATGGATCCGGCGATGCCCGCCCAGATGGTGATGGGCCTCCGTGAACAGCCCGGCGTTGAAGCGGCTCAGGGTGGCTGCATCCAGCACCGGCCCGAAAAGATAGGGATCATAGCGCTCGTGGAGGCCCCGCTGATTCTGCCAGCGCAGCCGGTAGGGAGTGGGAAGGGGCGCCCCCTGCCGGGCGAAGAGTCCATGGGCATCGATGCGTTCGAGCGGGTAACTTTCATCCCGCGTGAGGATCGCCGCGCTCACCGCATCCGGAAGGACCGCCCGCTGGACGGCCAAAGGCCCCGTGCCGTGTTGCCCGCGCAGGAGGAAGGGGTCAGTGGGACCCATGATCAGGCCGGCCGGTGGGTAAAGGAATTCGTGAGTGGCCGGAATCCACGACGGGATGCAGGGTGTTGTTGTCGGAGTCTAGGTCCCGGTCGGAGGCCACGCGAGTGCCACTCGGACATGCCGGAGGAAACGGGTCATGCCGGATTCGCCGATGAGCCGGTCATGCGGGACCAGAAGGCCTGCGGGGCTGTAGAACAGGAACGTCGGGGGTCCCAGGATCTGGAAATGATGGAGAAGGAAGCGGGAATCCTGGGTATCCCGGGTGAGATCGACCCGGATGAAAGCCAGTCGCCGCACGAGCAAACCGATCGCCCGGTCATGCGCCAGCCGCCGGTCCATCAGGCGGCAGGAAATGCACCAGTGGGCCCAGAAATCCACGACGGCGGCCCGTCGGTTCCGGTGCACCTGTGCGAGGGCCCGATCGAACTGAGCGAGGTTCGTGACCCGGGTCCAGTCGATCGGAGAAGCGGCCGGGGCAGAGAACGCGGATCGTCCGGCAGGTGCGGACAAGGCGGCAAGGGGGTTTAAGAGGCTGGCTTGACCCAGGCTGGCACCGACCAGTTCCATGGCTCCGAGGAGGGTGAAAAGGACACAAAGCGCCCACAGCCACGGGGTCAGCCCCGGGCCCCTCTCCCGGCTGGCCCGTTCTGCCTGGCTTAGGAAGCCTCCGCACAAAAGGAGCAGCAGGCCGGAGAGGGCGATGATCCATCGCATCGGCAGGATGTCGGAAAGATACCAGAGGGCAAGGGCGAGGAGCAGGAGCCCCAGAAGGGTGTTGACGGCCCGGAGCCAGGGTCCGCTTTTTGGCCAGAGACGGCCCGCCGACAATCCGAACACCAGAAGCGGGATGCCCATTCCGATGCCCAAGGCAAAGAGGAGAATCCCGCCGCGGAGGATGGCACCGTGCTGGGCGATCAAAACCAAAATGGCGGCGAGAGGTGGGACGAGGCAGGGTCCAACCAGAATGGCGGAAACCACGCCCATGGCGGCGCTGCCGGCCATCCCCCCCACCTGGCCCGGCCGGGACTCGTGCCGGCTGACCCAATTTTGGAAGGTTCCCGGCAGGCGAAGCTCGAAGAGCCCGAACATGGACAGAGCCAAGACCACGAACAGGGCAGCCAGAGTGCCGATCACCCAAGGGGTTTCGAGGATCGTGCTCAGGCTGCGCCCGATGGCTCCGGCAATCAGCCCGGCCACGGTGTAGGACAAGGCCAGGGCAAAAACATAGGCCAGCGCCCGCGGCAGCAGTGAACGCAGGCGCTTCGAACCCCCCCGGCCGAGAACCGTCACGATGATCGGAATCATCGGTGCAGAGCAGGGCGTGAAGGTGAGTAGCACACCCATCAGGACGAAGGCGAGGATGGCGAGACCGAGCGGTGCATGCAGGGTGAGGCGCCCGGCCTCGTGCCGCAGATTCCCGAGGGATCCTGCCAGACTCGGTTGGGTGATCCGATCGGCAGTTGGTGCCGGTCGGACCTGGGAGGCTGGTAGGAACAGAGTCCGGTGGATTGGCGGATAGCACAATCCAGCCACCGAGCAACCCTGGTAGCGGACCTTGAGCGTCAGGGCCTGCCCCTGCGTTCCGTAGACGGGCAGGGGAAGCGCCAAGCGGTTGAAAAACACGTGGACGATACCGAAGGTTCCGTCGTTGCGAAGGGTGGCCCGGGGGAAGCGAGGCGCACCGAGCCGCGCACGGGCCGGGACGACCACCCTGAACCGGAACTGGCGGCGGTACAGGTAGTAGCCCGGCGCGAGGTGCCAGACGAGCCTCAGGGTCTCACGGTTTAGGCGGGTCGCATGGAACCTGAAAGCCCGGGTCGCCGGCAGGAAACGGTGCGGCTCGTGGGCCAGCAGCCGGCTCAGGATCGAGGCCTGTGCATTGACCCCAAGACCCAGCAGGATCAGCGCAGCTAGAGGGAGCAGTCTCCTCGGGCGGAACGGTCTTGGATGAGGGAAGGGGCGATCCATGGAGGGGCAACCTCAGGGGGTCAAGACAGACCGCTGCTGCAGGGCACGGTTATGGCCACCGGAATGGACACGCGCACAGTTTACCAGAAGGTGGTTGCAAGCCTGCGACCCGAACCCTGCTCTAAACACTGAGAAAAAGTGGGTCTGCAAAGTGCATCAACTTTTTGATGCCGGCCTCCATCGTCACCCGTGAACTCCTTCGCATCAACTGGAATTACGGGCATCCGCTCCCTCCGCATGGCGGTCCCGGGCGGCTGGAATCCGCTCCTGCCGTCACTGCGCCTCTCCCCAGGGTGCTGTTCGGGTGCTGTGGCTCCTTAAAGCAGGTTCGGAATCTGGCTTGACACAGGCATTCTGGGTGATGGTCCGGCGGTACGCGCGCGTGCCAGTAGCGGATCCAGTGATGAGAATCGAATGACCCTGACCGCAAGTCGTCGGGAATCGACGCGTGCGAGGACACATGCAATCCGCCATCCGTCAAGCCATCCGGGATGTCTATGGGGTACGACTGATGCCTTTCCTCCGGTGATCCATCGGTCACCAAACGCCGCAAGGACAGAAAACAAGCCCGCCACCGATTGCCCAAGAGATGACTCATGAGCCCACCGGTGGCTGCAACAAGCCCCCGTCAGGGGTGCTTCGTCAAACTCCCTGAGGTCTCCGGTGGTGGGAGACCGTCTCCCGATTCGGGGCCGGTTGCGGGTCGCCGCTCACCGGCCCGGAAACCGGCCGCCCTTCAGCGATGTCCGGCCTGCATGCGCATCTCCTGCGCCAGATGACGGTAGATGGCCTGCTGTCCAGGATTGAGCAGACGGTAGCCCCTGAGGTGGAACGGGATCATCACGTAGCCCAGGTAGGTCTGGGCCCGGCCCACCGCCGTGACATCGCGCACGAGTGCCCGGATGGAGGGATTGGCAGCCCGCGCCGCCAACCGATAACGCCGGTAGGCCGCCTTGAGGTGTCTGATCCCGCGGCTCGTGTCACGCATCATCCCCATGGCCAGCGTCCGTTCCTGTGCGACCTGCCGAGGTGTTAAGTGAAGTGCGGCCGCATGCATGAGATCCCAATGCGGTCCCGGGTGAAAGCGAAAGAAAATGTGGGGAAAACCGAGAGAGTGATGCATGAAGTACATCACTTTTTTCGACATCATGCTAGGGCGGCCGTGCATGGCGGCATGGGCGGGATTAAAACCCACCGCCAGGGCGGTCAGGGCGACTGCCGGAACCAGAGTCTTTGCGATTTTTTCAAGCATCATGAATCTCCATTCGGCGGGCCGGTCTTCGACCGGGTGGGCTGCGCAGGCAACGCAGTCATCCTGCGCTTCTCTGGATACCGTGTCAACGGCCGCGGAACGCCATTCCGCTGCAGAAGGCGCCCCGATGGATTCAAAGACACTTCGACGAAGCCTCTTTGCTAAACTGTAGCGGCCTTTCGGTCGAGTCCTTGGCCGCATGAAAACCTCCCGCCCGGTGCACGCCGGGACCCCGTCCCCACCCGGTTGCCAGCCTGCAAGACTTCGATGAGGAACATTCCCGGCCTCTTGGCCGAGCTCAAGACGCGTCACAGTATCTTCCAGCTCACGGATGAGCCTGGCATTACCTCCCTTCTGGCGGCAGGGCCGGCCACTGTTTATGCCGGCTTCGATCCCACCGCCGCGAGCCTTCACCTCGGCCATCTGCTACCGCTTCTCACCCTGCGCCGGCTGCAGCAGGCCGGCCACCGGCCGCTCATCGTGCTGGGGGGGGCGACGGGCCTGATCGGGGATCCGAGCGGGAAACTCACCGAGCGGGTCATGCAGACCGTGGAGGAGGTGGAGGCCTATGCCGAATCCCTGAAACACCAACTGGGCCGTTTCCTTGATTTCGGTACGGATCGTACCGGCGCCCGGATCCTCAACAATCGGGAGTGGATCGGCCCGCTCGATCTCATCGGCTTCCTGCGGGATGTCGGCCGGCATTTTTCGTTGGGGGCGATGCTTGGCAAGGAAAGCGTGCGTACCCGGTTGGGCAATGAAAGCACGGGACTGTCCTATATGGAGTTCAGCTACCTCCTACTTCAAGCCTACGATTTCGATCATCTTTGTCGCACGGAAGGGTGCCGGTTGCAGATCGGTGGCAGTGATCAGTGGGGTAACATCACAGCCGGGATCGAACTCATCCGGCGCCGGCAGAACCTTGAAGCCTTCGGGTGGACCACTCCGCTCGTGACGACTGCTTCGGGAAGCAAGCTCGGCAAGACGGAATCCGGGACGGTCTGGCTCGATCCGGAGAAGACCCAGCCGTATGCGTTCTACCAGTATCTGCTCCAAATCGATGATGCTGATATCGGTCGCTTCCTGCGCTACTTCAGCGAACGCGACCTCGGCGCGATCGGTGCGCTGGAGGAGGAACAGGCCCGGGATCCGGCCGGCCGGCCGGGCCAGAAGGCGCTGGCTCGCGAACTCACGGTGCGGGTCCACGGCGAGGCCGTGACCGAACGCGTGATTCGCGTGAGCGAAACTCTGTTCGGCTCGGCCGACCTCTCGACCCTCGACCGTGAGAGTTTTCGCCTGCTCGAAACGGTGATTCCCGGGACGGTGGTATCGCGCGATGCCACCCGATGGAATCTCGAGGAACTCCTGGTTGCCACCGGTCTGGCCCCCTCCAAAAGCCGGGCCCGCGAGGAAATTCGAGCCGGCGCGGTTCTAGTCAACCAGAGACGGGTGGAGGGTGCATCCGGCCCCATCGGGCGAGACGATTTCCTGTGGGACCGTTATCTGCTGTTGAGAAAGGGGCGGCGGCACTATGCCTGGGTCCGGTTCGGGGATTAAACCCATCGGGCCGGTGGACGCGAACGCCTAAGCCCGTCGTTGGCACGGTGATTTTCTCCTCCCTCCGGAACGGACCTCTGGAACGGAAGAGGATCCCCGCCGACCCCGGGTCGCTGGATGCATGGCGACTCGGTCCCTGCGTCAGACCGGGTTTATGGGCTGGAAGCGCCAGCCGGAACACTGGGCTACGCAGGAAAGGGGACGGAATCACGGGTTGCCACCTGTTCCCGCAAACATGGGATTTTATAGCGATTGATGTTGTCCGATTACCCATGGATTGGGGCCTGGGTAAAAGCGCAGGGGGTGACCTATCGCACCGCTTGGGAATGGTTCAAGAACGGAACTCTACCTGTGTTTGCGCGTCAGTTGGCGACCGGCACGATCCTGGTGGACGGGCCGGAAACACTAACCGGCAGAGCGGTCATCTAGGCCCGCGCGGGGATGGCACCACTCCAGGGGCGACTGATTTCTATCCGGTCGGGTCACCCAGTTGGTCGAGGATTGCCGCGCACGCTTCATCGATGCGCCGAGCAATCTTCTGAAGACACGGGTCTGGATACGGGGCCAGGCATTCTCGTGCGGTCCGGAACAGGATCTCGGTTCGCTCCCCGTGAGCGCAGAGGTAGAGATGCAGGGGAATCTCCAGGGCGGCCCGCGGATTGGTCTCCTGGACGAGGCGGAGCCAGTCCGGTCGCGAGATGAGGAAAAGTGTTCCCCGGCTTTCCTCTGGCGAAGCCGGTGGGGACGAATGTTCGATGCGGAGAACCGGTTCGATGTGGGCCGATTCGAGGAGGGGAACCAGCCGGCGGGTTGTCGCGTCCAGGGGAAACGGCACGATCCAGCTGTGCATGGATCAGGGGGGGGGCGGGAGGATTCCGGAGAAGGTCTCGATCGCCTGGGCCAGGGACCGGGTAAAGCGCACCGCCAGGGCGCCGTCGATCACCCGGTGGTCATAGGACAGCGACAGGGGCAACCGGAGACGGGGGACGAAAGCCCCTTCGCTCCAGACCGGGCGAATCTCGGCCCGCGAGATACCGAGAATGGCGACTTCCGGAGCGTTGATGATGGGAGTGAAAGCCGTTCCCCCGATGCCGCCCAGGCTCGAAAGGGTGAACGTGCCACCCTGGAAATCGGCGGCAGCAAGCCGCCCCTGGCGGGCCTTGTCAGCCAGGTTGGTCATTTCATGTGCGAGTGTCCAGAGATCCTTCTGGTCGACGTTCTGGAGTACCGGCACGACCAAGCCCTGCGGCGTGTCGACCGCAAACCCCAGGTGATAGTATTTCTTGAGCGTGAGGGTTTCGAGATCCGGGTTGAGCGATGCATTGAGGGTCGGGTGTTCCCGGAGGGCCTGGACGGCGGCCTTCATGAGAAAGGGGAGGAGGGTGAGTTTGACGCCCAGCCGTCGGCCATCGCCTTCGTTAAGCCGGACCCTCAGGCGGTCGAGTTCCGTGATGTCGGCCTGATCGTGCTGGGTGACATGAGGGATCGTGTTCCAGCTTGCGCTGAGCCTTGGGCCGGCGATCTTCTGGATCCGTGAAAGGGGCTGTCGCTCGACCGGCCCGAAACGGGCATAGTCATAGGCTGGGATCTCGCCGCCGGCCGGGCTCCGGCCCGGCCGGATCGTATTGCGGACAAAACTCTTGACGTCCGCCGGTCGGATCCGCCCGCGTGTCCCGCTCCCAGACACCTGATCCAGGTTCACGCCGAGTTCGCGGGCCAGTTTGCGGACCAGGGGTCCGGCATAGGGGTGCAGGCGGCCACCACTCGCTGGCCCCGCAAGCCCTGTCGGAATGCCGTTTGGGTCCGAAGGCGGAACGGTCACGGAGGGTGCGGGAGCCGTCGTTGAGTGCGATAATTTCCCTGTGGGCCGCTCGGCTGAGGGTCTGGCTTCGGCCAAGGTTTCAAGGGTCAGGATGGGGGAGCCCCGGGAAACCTTGTCGCCCGTCTTGACGTGGAGTTCCCGCACGGTGCCGCCCTTGGGAGCTGGGACGTCCATGGCGGCCTTGTCGGTCTCGAGGGTGATGAGGGAAGCCCCCTCCGGGATCACGTCCCCCGCCTTGACAAGCACCTCGATCACATCGACATCGTGGAAGTCTCCAAGATCAGGGACGGCAATGCTCTCGAGCGCCGAGCGGGCGGGTGGAGCAGGCACAGGCGAAGCCGAGAGGGTCCGCGCTGGGCTCGCAGCTTCTGGTGGGGGCTCGGGTTTGGGCGGAGGAGTGATCACCGGAGCGGATTTTGCGGCTGAGGGTCCGGCTTCGGCCGAGATTTCGAGGGTCAGGACGGGGGAGCCCCGGGAAACCTTGTCGCCCGTCTTGACGTGGAGTTCCCGCACGGTGCCGCCCTTGGGAGCTGGGACGTCCATGGCGGCCTTGTCGGTCTCGAGGGTGATGAGGGAAGCCCCCTCCGGGATCACGTCCCCCGCCTTGACAAGCACCTCGATCACATCGACATCGTGGAAGTCTCCAAGATCAGGAACCGTGATCGTCTCGACCGGTTGCGGCGAGGTCATTTCAGCACAACCAGGGTTCGGTCTTTTCGGGGTCGAAACCGAAGCGTTTCATGGCCTCGGTCACGAGACCACTTTCGATCTGGCCCTCGAGGAAAAGCGTGTGCAAGGCGGTGAGTGCGATCGCTTCCGCGTCGACCTCGAAAAAACGGCGCAGCCGGGAACGGGTGTCGCTGCGTCCGAAACCGTCGGTTCCGAGCGATGTGAACCGCCGGGAGACGAATGGGCGAATCTGGTCGGCGTACAGGCGAACGTAATCGCTTGCGGCAATCACCGGTCCGGACTGTCCTTCGAGCTGGTTCTCCAGATGGCTGATTCGGCGAGGACGGTCCGGATGCAGGCGGTTCCAGCGCTCGGTGGCCAGCCCGTCGCGGCGCAGTTCCGTGAAGCTGGTCGCGCTCCACACGCCGGATGCCACACCGAATCCTTCGGCCAGGAGTTGAGCCGCCCGTTCCACTTCACGGAGGATGGTTCCCGAGCCCATGAGCTGGACCGTCGGGACGGGGGAGCGGGCCTTGCCCTTCGCTCCGCGGGTGGTGGCGTCGATCGTGGCCAGGCGGTACAGGCCCTTCAGGATGCCGGCCTCCGCACCCACGGGGAGTGGCGGGTGGGTGTAGTTTTCGTTCATGGCCGTGAGGTAGTAGAACACGTTTTCCTGTTTTTCGAACATGCGCTTCAGGCCATCATGAATGATGACGGCCAGCTCGTAGGCGTAGGTTGGATCGTAGACCACACAGTTCGGAATGTTCGAGGCCAGAAGGGTACCATGGCCATCGCAGTGCTGGAGTCCTTCCCCCTCGAGCGTGGTGCGTCCGGCCGTGCCACCGATCAAGAATCCGCGGGCCCGGATGTCGCCGGCCGCCCAGGCGAGGTCGCCCATGCGCTGGAACCCGAACATCGAGTAAAACAGGAAGAAGGGAATCAGGGTGATTCCCTGGGTCGAATAAGCCGTCGCCGCCGCGATCCAGGAGGACATGGAGCCGGCTTCGGTGATGCCTTCCTCGAGAATCTGCCCCTTGCGGTCTTCGCGGTAGACCATGAGTTGCCCGGCGTCCTGAGGGACATAACGCTGACCCTCACTCGCGTAAATGCCAAGCTGCCGGAACAACCCCTCCATGCCGAAGGTCCGGGCCTCGTCCGGTACGATGGGCACGACCCGGGATCCGATCCGGGGATCGCGGGTGAGGGCCGTGAGCATCCGGACGATGGCCATGGTGGTTGAATGCTCCCGGTCCAAGGAGCCTTCGAGCTGGGTCTTGAAAATCTCGATTGAGGGAATCGCAAGGGCGTCTCCCACCGTCCGGCGGGACGGGAGGTATCCGCCGAGCTGGTGGCGGCGCTCGTGGAGGTAGCGGTGCTCGGCGGAATCCTCCGGAAACGTCAGGAAGGGAAGGGCGTCGATCTGCGCATCCTCAACCGGTAGGTTGAACCGGTCGCGGAAGGCCATGAGCTCGTCGAGCGCCATTTTTTTCTGCTGGTGGCTCGTGTTCATGCCTTCGCCCGCCCGTCCCATCCCGTATCCCTTGACCGACTTCGCGAGGATCAGGGTGGGCTGTCCGGCATGGCGGACGGCGCGATCGTAGGCGGCGAAGATTTTGACCGCGTCGTTTCCGCCGCGGTTGAGCTGCCAGATCGCCTCGTCGCTCAGGTTGGCCACGAGGGCCTTGAGTTCCGGATATTTGCCGAAGAAATGCTCGCGTACATAGGCTCCATCCTTCGACTTGAAATTCTGGTACTCGCCGTCGACGCATTCGTCCATCCGCCGACGCAGGAGCCCGCCCGGATCGTGGCTGAGCAAGGGGTCCCAGCGGGAGCCCCAGATCACCTTGATCACGTTCCAACCCGCGCCACGGAAGATGGCTTCGAGTTCCTGGATGATCTTGCCGTTGCCACGAACCGGCCCGTCGAGGCGCTGCAGGTTGCAGTTCACCACAAAGATCAAGTTGTCGAGCTTCTCACGGGCGGCCAGGCTGATTCCGGCCAACGACTCGGGCTCGTCCATCTCGCCGTCGCCCAGCATGCACCAGACCTTCTGCTGCGAGGGTGGGGTGAGTCCGCGATGCTCGAGGTAGCGCAGAAGACGGGCCTGATACACCGCCTGGATGGCCCCGAGTCCCATGGAGACGGTGGGAAACTGCCAGAAGTCCCGGAACAACCACGGGTGAGGATAGGAGGGCAGGCCGGCCAGCCCGGTCTCGCTCCTGAAATTTTCAAGCCGGGCCTCATCGAGGCGGCCCTCGAGGAAGGCCCGGGCGTAAATGCCGGGTGAGGAGTGGCCCTGGATGTAGATGTAATCGGGCCCCCCCGGAGCTTCCGGTCCGTGCCAGAAGTGGTTGAATCCGACCTCATAGAGGAGGAGGGCCGAGGCATAGGAGGCAATGTGGCCCCCGATCCCGCTGTGAGCCCGGTTGGCGCGCACCACCATGGCCATGGCATTCCACCGGAGATAGGCTTCAATGCGCTTTTCCAGAGCACGGTCGCCGGGATACGGGGGCTGCTGGTGGGGAGGGATGGTATTGAGGTAGGCCGTGTTGGTTGAAAGGGCTGCAGTCAAACCGGCACGGCGTGCTTCGTCGATCAGGGTCTCGAGGAGTGCGCGGGTGGAATCCAGGCCCTCATGCTCGATCAGTCCGTGCAGGGCCTCGATCCATTCGGACCGCTCTTCCGGATCCAGGGGGCGTGGAGCGGAGTCGGATGAGTCGGCCATGGGCGGGAGGTTCCTGTATGGGATCGCGGGGAGGTGACCAGATGTCGGGCCCAGCCGGAGCGACGGTCTCCACGCTTCCTCGTCCACCCGACGGTGATGGATGCTGCGCTCTTCGGCCGCGATCCCTGAAGTACCGACGCGGGATATAATCGCCCATGCCCGGGATCGAGTCAAGTTGAACATTCGCCCGCGCATTTTCCTTTCTGGGCCGTAAGGCCAGGAGGGGATCGAGCGGGCTGCTTGTCCTTGCGCGGTTTTTCCTTTGTCCCCTGACGCTCTACATCACGCTGCACGGTTTCCAGCGTGACGCCATCGACGCTTCCCTCATCATACGCGCGATGCCAGAAGTAGGGCTTCCAGTAAAAAGGCTTCAGGTGTTCGGCAAATCGGTTGTGCACGCGGCGGGCGCTGGCGGTCTTCAGATTGTTGATCGGGGTGGAAATGTTGAGCGCCGGGTGGATCTCCACCAGCAAATGTACATGATCGGTTTCACCGCTGAATTCCAGAAGTGCGCATCGCCAGCCTTCCCGTATTTCCGTAAAGGCTTCACGAAGTCATCCAGTGGTTTCGTCGTCAACGTCTTGCGTCGATCTTTGGTCACGAACACGATCTGTGGTTTGAGCGAATATACCGCATGAGAGGATGATTTGTTTACTTGATTGTCCATGCGGCCAACGGTAGCATGGAACCATGCAAGTACAAACCGGCTTCCGATTTCGCTGTTATCCAACCTCCGCGCAGGCGCAAGTCCTGTTGCGCTGGATGGGGTGCCAGCGGTTCATCGACAACGCCAAGGTGACGGAAGACCGGTATTACCGGAAGTTTGCCAGGAAGGCGTTGGGTTTGCCCGAGCAGTATCTGCCGGTGGACCCGCAGTACAGCCGGTCTATCCACCCGGATCTCACGCCCTGGCGCAAGGAAGTGCCTTCCCCGGTGCTGCGCCATGGCGCGGTGCGATGGCGGCAGGCATGTGCCCGATACTTCCAGGGGTTGGGCGGACGCCCGGTGATCCGAAAGAAAATCGGGCGGCAAGCCGTGTGGTTCACCTCAGAACTCTTCGCATTCAAGCCGAATCAAACCTCGCAGGAATGTGCCGAGTGTGGGTACATCCAGCCGGACAACCGGGTTTCGCAATCCGAGTTTGTCTGCCAGGCCTGCGGGCATCAGGACAATGCCGATCACAACGCGGGGCGGGCCATCGCCCGGCGGGGTGTGCGGTTGCTGCCCTCCGGCGGCTACGCGCCGAAGGAAGTCAAACGCTGCGGGATTTTTCGGCAAAAAGCCAACGAGGAAATAGCGCCGGTGCGGTCCGAATCCACACCTGGGGAGTCCATCGCAAGTCGTGTGGCCGGAAACGGTCGGACGCAGGGGACGGAACACCCTCTATCGGAGGGAAGGAACCAGGAAACTCTTTTCGTGAGAGAAGAAACCCCCGCGACAACCGTGCAGACGGTTTAGCGGCGGGAGAGTTTATTCCGAACCGGTTGAGATGCCAGCCACCCATGAACCTGGAAATCCGCGAACCCGATGACATGCATGTGCACCTGCGGGACCGTGCCGTCCTGGCCCTGGTCCTGGGGCATACGGCCGCGCGTTTCCGGCGGGCCGTGGTCATGCCCAACCTGGATCCGCCGCTGGTGACGGTGCCCGAGGTGCTGGCCTACCGCGAACGCATCCGGTCCCTGGCTGCAGTCCACGGCCCTTTCGAGCCTTGGATGACGCTCTATCTCCATGCCGGGACGCAGGTGGACGATATCGATGCCGCTGTTCGCGAACCGTCCCTCGTCGGGGCCAAGCTCTACCCTCAGGGGGTCACGACGCAGTCGGCGTCCGGCCTCTTGGATCCCTTGGCTCTTCTTCCGGTCTATGAAGCCATGGCGGAGCGTGGATTTCCGCTACTCGTGCATGGCGAAGACCCGGATCCCGCAGCCGACCCGTTTGACCGGGAAGCCCGGTTCATCGACCGCATCCTTGCCCCCCTGTGCCAGCGGTTGCCCTCATTGCGCATCGTTTTTGAGCACATCACGACGGCGCAGGCAGTGGAGTTCGTGCGTTCCGAATCCGCCCGGATGGCAGCGACAATCACACCCCACCACCTGCTTTATGACCGACGGGCACTGTTCCACGGCGGACTGCATCCGCATCTTTTCTGTTGGCCGCTCCCCAAGACGGCTGCCGACCGTGAGGCCTTGATCGATGCCGCAACGGGTGGGGAAGCGTGTTTTTTTCTGGGGACCGACAGTGCCCCGCACCCCCGGAACCGCAAGGAGTCGGATTGCTGTCCGGCCGGGGTCTATTCTGCGCATGCCGCGCTCGAGTTTTATGCCGGGATCTTCGAGGAGCGGGGCTGCCTCGGGCGTCTCGAACGTTTCGCAAGCGAAAACGGAGCCCGGTTCTATCGCCGGCCGCTCAACTCGGGCCAACTTGTTCTGGAGAAGGTTCCCTGGCAGGTGCCGGTCTGCTACATGGTTTCACGGGACTATGCCCTGGTCCCCCTGGGGGCTGGCGAGACCCTGGCCTGGTCGGTCACCTCCCGCCGGGCGGCGCCCTAGCCATGCGGGCGATGGCCAACCGTTTTCGGGGTTTCCTGCCCGTTGTGGTCGATCTCGAGACGGGGGGCTTCGAATGCCGGACGGATGCCCTGCTCCAGATCGGCGCGGTGATCATCACGACCGATGAAGCCGGCAACCTCGTTCCGGGAGACTCCCTGTCGCTCGAGGTTTTGCCCTTCGAGGGAGCGCGCATCCAGCCGGAGGCGCTCGCCCTGACGGGCATCGATCCCCACCATCCGCTGCGTCCCGCACTACCCGAGGGGGAAGCCCTGATTCGGCTGTTTCGCCTGGTGCGCCGGGCGCTCGTGGCCCAGGGCTGCACGAGGGCCATCCTGACCGGGCATAACGCCTTTTTCGACCTCGGCTTCCTGAACGCTGCGGTTGTCCGCAGCGGCGTCAAGCGGAATCCCTTTCATCCGTTCAGTACCTTCGATACGGTGACCCTGGCCGGCGTGCTGACCGGCCAGACGGTGTTGGCCAAGGCGGCCCAGTCCCTGGGCCTCACGTTCGACGCCTCGCACGCGCACCAGGCGCATTACGATGCCGCGCTCACGGCCCAGTTGTTCTGCCGGCTGGTCAACCGTTGTGCCGGAATCGTAGACCCGTTTCCGGAGGAGGAGGCTCAGGCGATGGGATTGGTGCCGGATCCCTGAATCTTCCGTTCGAGCTCGCCGCTTCTGAGGAGTTCTTCGGCAATGTCGGCTCCCCCGATGAACTCGCCCCGGATGAACACCTGCGGAAAGGTTGGCCAGTCGCTGATGTGGGGCAGGCGGGCGCGGACGTCGGGTTCCTCGAGCACATCCACCCAGGAGATCTCGCGGGCACCGGCCTCGCGCAGGGCCTCGACTGCCCGTGCCGAAAATCCGCAGCGCGGAAAGTCCGGCTGACCCTTCATGAAAATCAGGACCGGGTGGGTTGTGATCAGCTTCCGGATGTGGTCATCGGTTTCTGTTGGGGAACGGTTCATGGACGGGGTTCTCCGAAGCTCAAGTCTGCCATTCGGCGTCGGACCGGGTGGCTCGCCTGGGTAATTGTCGCATGATTTCCCGCCGTTCGGCATCGCTCAGGGTGGACCAGCGGGCAATTTCCGCGAGCGAGCGGAAGCAGCCCTGGCACCATCCCCGGAGCGGATCCAGCTGGCAGACGCCGATGCAGGGGGTTGGGATCCCCGGCCTGGTAGACGTCACGGCGCATCAGCGCGCAAATTGCTTGGCCACGAAATCCCAGTTGACGAGTTGCCAGAAGGATTCGAGATACTTGGGTCGGGCGTTCCGGTAGTCGATGTAGTAGGCGTGTTCCCAGACATCACAGGTCAAAAGCGGCCGGGCCGTCCCTTCCCGGACCGGGGTTTCGGCGTTACCCGTCTGGAGGATGTCGAACTTTCCGTTCGGCAAAAGGACGAGCCAGGTCCAGCCGGAGCCGAACAGCGTGGCCGCCTTTTCGTTGAAAGTCTTGCGGAAGTCGTCGATCGAGCCGTACTGGCTGTTCAAGGCTCGCGCCAGTTCGCCCTTGGGTTCGGCGTGTTTCTCCGGCCCCAGCCCCTCGAAGTAGAACGTATGGTTCCATACTTGGGCCGCGTTGTTGAAAATAGGTCCCTTGGCCTTGGCGATGATTGATTCGAGCGTGGTGTCGCCAAACTCGGTTCCGGAAATGAGCTTGTTCAGATTGTCGACGTAGGCGCGATGGTGCTTGCCGTGATGGTATTGAAGAGTCTCCCGGGAAATGCGCGGTTCCAGGGCATTTTCGGGATAGGGCAGGGGTGGCAATTCATGCGTCATGGGAAACCCTCCTCGGTCGGTGGCGGGTATAGATCCTTTAGTGTACCGGGCCAACCCGGACCGGGCAACCGGATTGTGCTGCCGGCTCAGGACCGTCTCCCGTTTAAAGCCGGCAGGGGACAGGCGGCTTGCGTAAAATCATCGCATGTCCCCGTTGCCCCCATTCAGTTCCGGCGTTCCTTTCCCGGCCCCCCGACTGCCGACGGACCTCGAGGCGACCGTGCGCCGTGCGCTGGAGGAAGATCTCGGTTCCGGGGACGTGACAGCGGAAACCCTGGTACCGGCCGATCACGTTGTTCGGGCCGAGCTCAGGCTCCAGGAGCCCGCTGTGATTGCAGGGATTCCCTGGTTCGAGGCGAGCTTCCGGCTGCTCGAACCCGCCCTCCGGATCCGGTGGAAGACCCAAGAGGGCGAAGAGGGGGCGGCCGGAACGATCGTTGCCGAGCTCGAAGGCCCGGCGCGTCCGCTACTCGGGGGGGAACGGACGGCCCTCAACTTCTTGCAATTGCTCTCGGGAACGGCGACCGCCACCCGGCGCTACGTGCGGGCGGTGGCAGGGACGCCGTGCCGGATTCTCGATACCCGAAAGACACTGCCCGGCCTGCGTACCGCCCAGAAATATGCGACACGCATCGGCGGCGCCGTGAATCACCGCTTTGGCCTCTACGATGCCATCCTCATCAAGGAGAACCACCTGGCCAGCGTGGGTGGCATCCCGGTTGCCCTGGAAAAGGCCCGGCGGCGGGCGGGGGTCCCGGTCATCCTCGAGGTCGAGACCCTGGCCGAGCTCAGGGAGGCGATCGCCTGCGGCGCACCCTGGATCCTTCTTGACAACTTCCCGCTCGACGAGATCCGCCAGGCGGTCGAGTTCACGGCGGGGCGGGCCCGGCTGGAGGCTTCGGGAGGCCTCGATCTCGAAACCATCCGAGCCGTGGCTGAGTGCGGGGTCGATTTCATTTCGATCGGCGCACTCACCAAGCACGTGCGCGCCATCGATCTTTCACTCCGGATCGTCAGCGCCTAGCCGGGATTCCCTTGGTCCCCCGGGACCTGACGTGCTGGACGGGGGCACGGGGCGACCGGCTGGCGGCGGGGGCCCCAATGGAGTATTCGGTTGAGACGGTTGGGATCGAATCCCTGGGATCAAATGCACCGCCGATCCCGATGAGCCAATTCTCGTGCTCCTCGGGCCCGGGAGCCTGGATCACGGCAGGAAACTCTCGTGGCCCGGCGGCAGCCCAAGGTGCTCGCTGTCGCCGAAATCGGATTCGGAGCAAATAACAGAAACTCTCGGAGCCCTTTGGAGGGCGGTTTCAAGGGTCTGCTTGTGCCCATCAAGCGGATTCAGGTCTTCAGATCGCAATGTCCGCTGTCGAAGGACTTTTTGCCAAAAGCGAAGCGGGGCCGGAGGGGTGGGTCCTGCCCATGACCCGTTGCGGCAGATCGTGGAGCTGGGGCAGGCGGATGTCGCCCGGTACGAGGGGCCGCCGCCGGATGAGCCGTTCGTTGTGCTCGAGCGCGACGGGCGATTCGCCAATCTTCAATGTTGTGCGCCGGCTGGCTGGCTATTGGGCCCGCACGGACCGGCGCGGACCACGACCGGTCTTGGCATCGAACCGGCAGAGGTCACGGATCAGGCAATCCGGGCAATCGGGTTTGCGTGACTGGCATACGTACCGACCGTGCAGGACGAGCCAATGGTGGGCGCGCGAACGGTAGTGGGCCGGGACCGTGCTCTCAAGCTTTGATTCAACGGCGCGGGGCGTCTTCCCCGGGGCGAGGCCGGTGCGGTTGACTACCCGGAATACGTGGGTGTCGACCGCGATGGTCCCGGACGCATACAGGGTATTCAGGATGACGTTGGCACTTTTGCGGCCGATCCCCGGCAACTGCATCAGCTCGGAGCGGGTTTGCGGGACCCTGCCACCGAATCGTTCGAGCAGGAGATGCGAGGTTTCGATTAGGTGGCGGGTTTTCGTCCGGTACAGGCCGAGACCGCGCAGGTGGGCCGTCAGGGTTTCGGGCCCGAGCGCCAGCAGGGCGGCGGGATCGGGTGCCGTCTGGAACAGGGAATGGGTGGCCCGGTTGACCGCGCGGTCGGTCGTCTGCGCCGACAGCAGAACCGCCGTGAGGAGTTCAAAAGGTGAACCGTAGCGAAGCTCGGTCGTGGGATGGGGATTGGCCTTTTCGAATCGCCGGAATAGGGTTCCCACCTCGCGCGGTGACCAGGTACCGCCGGGGACGGGGCGCTGCTTTCCCGTCACGGCTTGGAAGCCCGGCCCAAGGCCTGGCGTCGCGCCACCTGGCGGGCCCGGTTTTCCTCGACCATCACGCGGATTTCGGCAAGCAGATCCTCGCGGGAGGGGGATTCCGGGTCGGGCTGGGGTGACGTTTTCTGTCCAAACCGGGAGCGGTGACGCTCATAACGGTACTTCAGCCAGGCAGCTTGGTACCGGACCGGATCCAGCCCGGGATCGGGCATGGGTCCGGGTCGGCCGGTTGATACGCAACCGGGGCTGGTGGGATCGTCCACGAGCCGGATGCAATCCGTGGGACAGGGGGCGATGCACAGGCCGCAACCCGTGCATTCGCTGAAGAGCACCTCGTGGAGATAGTGCCTCGCGCCTAAAATGGCATCGACAGGGCAGGCCGGCAGGCAGCGGGCGCAGCCGATGCAGCGGCCGGGATCGATGTGGGCCCGCTTCGGCGGATCCGGGACGGGGGGCGTGAACGCCTCGGGATCCAGATCCAGGCGTTCGGCGAGCGCCAGAAAGATGGGGAGGCCCCCGGGTCGGCAGCGGTCGGGGGTCGTCTCGCCGTGCGCGAGAGCTTCCGCATAGGGCCGGCAACCCTCATAACCGCACTGGCGGCATTGCCATTGGGGCAGTACTTCATCCAGACGTTCCGGATCCATTTTGGATCTCAGCGCACGATCATTCCGGGCGTGGCCCCGCTGTCCGGGCTCAGGAGAAAAGGGCCGGAGGCACCATCACTGGCTGCAAGAACCATGGCTTCCGAGACGCCGAAGCGCATTTTCCGGGGTGCCAGGTTGGCGACCACAACGGTGAGCCGGCCCACCAGGCTTTCCGGAGCATAGGCGGCCTGGATACCGGCGAACACCGTCCGTTCTTCGTGACCGAGCGAGATCCGGAGGCGCAACAACTTTTCTGAGCCCTCGACCTTTTCGGCGGTGAGGATCCGAGCCACGCGGAGTTCCATCTGGTTGAAAAAGGTGATATCGATGGGGGCAGGAGATTCGTTCATGGCGAGGGTCTCGGGGGGGGGTGGGGGAAGATCCGTGGATCCGGGATGGATCGTCACGCCGGGGACCGGTTCGGCCGAGCGGGTGAGGAGCTGAGTGTAGGGGGGCAGGGGCCGGTCGAGAAGCGGGTGCGCGAGGTCTTCCCAGCGTTCGGTGTCTACGCCGAGCCAGGCTTCGGTTCGGGCAACGAGCTCGGGTACGACCGGTTTCAGATAACCGGAAAGCAGCCGAAACAGGTTGAGGGTCTCGGTCGCGATGCCCCGTGCCCGCTCCGGGTCGTTCTGCCGGGCGCCCCAGGGTGCGCAAGCGGTGAAATACTGGTTGGCCTGGTCGGCGAGATCCATGATGGTCCGCAAGGCGCGGCTGAAATCGCGTGCCTCGTAGGCGAGACCGATGGGTTTCTGTTCCTGCCAGAACCGGTCATAGAGATCGGGATCCGGCAAGGAACCGGACAGGCGCGATCCCGAATCCGTGGCCAGGAATGGCGTCGAGCGGGCCGCCAGGTTGACCAGCTTGCCCACGAGGTCGGAGTTGAAACGGCGGAGGAGGGCGGGGAGATCGAGGTCGAGATCTTCGATGCCGGCTCCGAGCTTGGTGGCCAGGTAATAGCGCAGCGCTTCGGGGGGGTGGATCTCGGCAAAATCACGGGCCGTGAGAAAGGTCCCCCGCGACTTGGACATCTTCTGTCCACCCACAGTGAGGAACCCATGGACAAAAAGTCCGCTGGGCAGCCTGAAACCAGCGGCGGCGAGGAGCGCCGGCCAGAACAGTCCATGAAAGTAAATGATGTCCTTGCCGAGGAAGTGATAAAGCTCGGTTGGGGAATCCGCTTTCAGCCAATCGGTGAAAACCGTCCCAGGATGGGCATGGGCCCAGGCACTGAAACTCGCGAGATATCCGATCGGGGCGTCCAGCCAGACATAGAAGAACTGGCCGGGCCTGTCCGGAATGGGAAAACCGAAGTACGGTGAGTCGCGGGTGATGTCCCAGTCCCGGAGCTCCCCGCCCATCCACTCGTCGAGTTTCCTCGCGACCCCGCGGTCGAGCGTGCCCTGGTGGACGAACTGCCGGAGCCGGTCGTGAAACCCTTCAAGGCGGACGAAAACGTGCTCGGTCTCCCGCATTTCCGGGGTTTTCCCGGACAGGATCGAATGCGGCGAAACCAGTTCGCTGGGCGAGTAGCTGGCGCCGCAGACCTCACAGTTGTCCCCGTACTGATCGAGGGCGCCACAGCGCGGGCACGTGCCCCGGATGTAGCGGTCCGGGAGGAACAGGCACGCCTCGGGATCGTACATCTGCTGAATGTTGCGGATGGCCAGATGCTGGCCGGTTTTCAGGGCTTCATAGAATTGCAGGACGAGGGTGTGGTTTTCCGGCGAGTGGGTGGAGTGGTAATGGTCGAAGCGAATGCCAAAACGGACGAAATCCGAGAGGTGGTCCGCCTGGACGCCTGCAATCAGCTGTTCGGGAGGGATGCCCTCCTGGGCCGCCTTGAGCATGATCGGCGTGCCATGCGCGTCATCGGCGCAGACAAAGACGACTGCATGCCCGCGCAGGCGCATGTAGCGAACCCAGATATCGGCCTGGATGGCCTCGAGCAAATGCCCGAGGTGGAGGGGGCCATTGGCGTAAGGAAGGGCTGTGGTGGCGAGAATGGAGCGTGATGAGGGGGGCACGAACGGGTCCGGTTGGCTCGAAATTCCGAGTCTCTAGGATACCTTGGCGGCCCTGCATCTGTTTATAGGCCGGTGCCATATGGAGTGAAACCCAGATTTCCCATGAGCCCCAACGGTCATCGCCTGAGGCGACAGGGAACTGATCGAGGGCATGCTGGATCACGCTGGTTTGACGAAGCCCTGCCTGTAAGATCCTGCTGGGACTGGGCTGGGACTGGGCTGGGACTGGGCCGGACCAGGGAGGATTGCCCTGATGCAGCCTCAGGTGTGGGATCAATCGTTGATGACGTTTGTGTCCGTTATGCGCCGGGTGGCGATCCGCGGGTCGCGACCGGGCAATCATCGCCGGCGAACAAGGCCTGTCCCTTCTCGACAGCACCGTGGGCCGACTGAGTGGAAAGTGCGAGTGGTCCTGCGGCACGTTGACAACCGCGACACCGATAACGCGTTTCTCGGAGAGTGGCGCAAAACCGGTGATTCAGGGCAAGACTTTCTCGTGATTCGCCAATGCCCCCGCCTTGGATGGTACCGATTCGCCTCATTCGTCACGGACCGCGATCGGCCAGCGTAAGAGATCCCCTTGCGCCACCCGGATCGCGCAAGCGTGCACTCGGGCGGGTCGATTCCGCAGGAACCGAGTGGTGGCCGGATCCGAAAGACTGCCCCGGTTCTTCAATCATTGGCTGAACTTTTTTTTTGTCCGCCGGTCAACGGTACGACCCCTAAATGTCCACGGATCCGGGGAACATGAGGGCTTCCCCCTCCACCCTCCGCCAGCTTGATAAAGTTGAAGAATGGGGTCTTGTTTTAGTGTTGTAGTTATGTATAATAACCGACAGTCATCCATTCCACTCATCAAAGTCTGGTTCATGAAAAAGCCATTTAAACTCGCGAAAAACCGATATTGGATCGTTTTGGCGTCCGCCATTGTCATTTTCGGCGGGCTGTGGGGCTTCAATCTTTACCGAGAGCAGGCGATACGGTCCTTTTTCCGCCACTACGTTCCGCCTCCCGTGGTGGTGGCCACGACCCGCGTCCGGAGCTTCCGCTGGCGGCATGTGATCAAGACCGTGGGCAGCGTGGAGGCGGTCCAGTCCGTCGCGCTGTCCCCGGACCTCTCGGGTCAGGTCACGGGCATTTTTTTCCATTCCGGCGAGTTTGTCCGGAAGGGGACGCAGCTCGTCGCGCTCAACGATGTCGAGGAAGAGGCCACCCTGCGGTCGCTGGTGGCGACCACGGCCCTCGACCGGCTCCAGTACGTGCGCCAGAAGGAACTGCTGACCCGGAACCTCACGGCTCTCTCCAGCTTCGATACCGCTCGGGCGGCTTACCAGAGTGCCCGGGCCGATGCCGCCTCGGAGGCGGCCGTGATCGCCAACATGCAGGTCCGAGCGCCCTTCAGCGGACGGTTGGGCATCCGGTTGGTCAATCTTGGCCAGTACCTGACCGCGGGCACCACGGTCGCGACCCTGACACGGGTCGCCCCGTTGTATGTATCGTTTCATCTGCCCGAGCAGGACATCAGTCGGCTGCACCCGGATCAGAGGGTGCGGCTTTCCCTTCCGGCCGACCCGGGACGGCGCTTTTCGGGACAGGTTTCCGTGATCAATCCGACCGTCAACTCCGCGACCCGCCTGATCCACGTTTTGGCCCGTTTCAAGAACACTCACGGGTGGCTCAAAGCGGGCATGTTCGGACGCCTCACGGTTCTCGGCCGCCACCGGGTTCAGGTGACGGCCATTCCGAGAATCGCGGTAAGTTACAGCCTCTACGGGGATACCGTCTGGGTTGTCGATCCACCGCCGGCACACGTGGAGACCCCCAAGCCGGTCCTGCCGACCGTCCGCCAGGTTTTTGTCAAACCGGGATTCTCCCATGGAGCGTGGGTGGCGATCGCCCACGGCCTGGCCCCGGGCATGGAGATCGTGACACAGGGCCAGATCAAGCTCCACAAGGGGGACCGGATCCGGATCAATAACGGAATCCGGGTGGTGCCGGAAGCCGGATCCCACCCATGAAATTCACTGACTATTTCGTCAAACGCCCGGTTTTGTCTTCGGTTCTGGCCCTCCTCATCTTTTTCATGGGGTTCCGGTCGATTTTCGAGATCGGGCTGCGCCAGTACCCGAAGACCAAAACGGCCGTCGTCAGCGTATCGACAGCCTACCCCGGAGCCAGCGCATCACTCATGCAGGGCTTTGTCACGACCCCCCTGGAACGGGCCATTGCGGCAACCCAGGGTATTGCCTACATGACGTCCTCGAGCAGCGAAGGATCGAGTTCGATCACCGTCCACATGCATCTTAACTACAGCGCCAACAAGGCCCTGACCCAGATCACCGAGGCGGTCAATCAGGTGCGAAATATCCTGCCGGCCGCGAGCCAGTCCCCCGTCATCCAGGTGTCGACCGGCGAGCGAACCTCGCTCATGTACCTGAGCTTCTACAGTCATGAAATGACGATGCCGGCGATTGCCGACTATCTGACCCGGGTGGTGGAACCCGAACTCGAGTCGGTGAACGGTGTAGCCTCTGCCCAGATCATGGGCTATCCCTTTGCCATGAGGATCTGGCTCAACCCCTACCGTCTGGCGGCCTATCACCTGACACCGGCCCAGGTGGTCCAGGCGATCACGAGCAACAACTACATTGCCGCAGTGGGGCGGACCAAGTCCCACCATATCGCCATCAACATCAACGCCGAGACGGGACTCCATTCCGCCCGAGCCTTTCGCCGCCTGATCGTGGCCCACCAGGGACACGCGCTCATCCGTCTGGGGGATCTCGGCCGGGTGGATTTGGGTGCCGAGAACTATAACGGGCGGTTCCTTTTCGACGGCCGGTCCGCCGTCGCCATCGGCATCGACACGGCCCCCAACGCCAATCCCCTGAGTGTGGCCAGCACGATCCGCCGCCTGATGCCCAGGATCCGCCAGCAGTTGCCTCCTTCGCTCCACGCCGCCGTCGCCTTCGACGCCAGCCAGTTCATCCGTAGCTCCATTCACGACGTGCTGGTGACCTTGATCGAGGCGGCCCTCATCGTCATCGTGATCATCTTCCTGTTTCTGGGATCAGTCCGGGCGGTTTTGATTCCCGTCGTCACGATCCCGCTGTCCCTGATCGGGGTGGTTTTCATCATGTGGCTTCTGGGCTACACCCTGAACCTCCTGACGCTTTTGGCCCTGGTCCTGGCCATTGGCCTCGTCGTGGATGACGCGATTGTCGTGGTCGAAAACATTCACCGGCACATCGAGGAGGGGCATCCCCCGTTTGAATCGGCCCTCCTGGGGGGACGCGAGATCGCCGGTCCCGTCATCGGTATGACTTTGACGCTTGCGGCGGTGTATGCGCCGATCGGATTTCAGACCGGGATCACGGGGAGCCTGTTTCGCGAGTTTGCCTTCACCCTGGCGGGAGCCGTGCTCATTTCCGGCTTTTTGGCCCTGACGCTCTCTCCCATGATGTGTTCCCGCCTGCTCAAGGAGAGCCAGGCAGAGGGTTTCCTCGCCACCCGTCTGGACCGGGTCTTCGAGATCATCCGTGGCATTTATGCCCGTACGCTGGAACGGGCCCTGGACCGACGCTGGGTGACTGCGCTGATCGGACTCATGGTCCTGGCCAGCCTGTGGATGCTCTACCACGGGGCCAAGCACGAACTCGCTCCCACCGAAGACCAGGGGGTGGTGTTTATCCAGGCCAGTGCGAGCCGGACGGCGACCGTGGGATACCTTTCGGACTATCTGCAGGCGCTGAATCACACGTTCACCAAGATCCCGGACGTCGAGCACAGTTTCATGGGAGCGGGGTTCGGTGGCGGCAACACCGTGTTCGCGGGGGTCACGCTCACCCCCTGGGATGACCGCAACCACTCGGCCGGTCAGATCCAGGTCCGCCTGCAGAAGGTCCTGGACCGGATGGCGGGGATTCGCGGTTATGCGGGATTGCCGCCGGCCCTGCCGGGAACCGGGGGAGGGGCGCCCGTCGAGTTTGTCGTGACTTCAACCGGGTCCTATGCCCATCTCTACCGCGCTTCCGAACAACTCAAGGCGGCTGCGGTCAAAAGCGGTCTGTTCTCCTTCATCGAAAATTCACTGAAGTTTGACAACCCGCAGTACCAGATCCGGGTCAATCGCGCGCTGGCCGCACAGGACGGTCTGGCCATGAGCGACGTGGGCAGCGCCCTGGCCGACCTGCTCAGCGGAGGATACATCGACCACTTCAGCCTCGGTGGGGAAAGCTACCGGGTGATCCCCCAGATCGAACAACGGGACCGCTTCAACGCGCGTGACCTCAACCGTTACGAGGTGGCGGCGGCCAATGGCACGCTGGTTCCGCTGAACGACATCGTGACACTCAAGGCTGAAGTCGTCCCGAATTCGCTGGATCGCTTCGACCAGATGAACTCCACCGAACTCGACGGGGTCATGAAACCCGGGGTTTCCCTGGGCGAGGCGCTCAATTTCCTGCGCCGGACGGCCCGCTCCGTTTTGCCCAAGACCTTCGGCATTCACTACGCCGGGCTCTCGCGCCAGTATGAAAAGCAGGGGCAGGCCCTGATGGTGACCTTTTTCTTCGCGCTCATCGTGATCTTCCTGGTCCTGGCCGGCCTGTTCGAAAGTTTCCGCGACCCCTGGATTGTCCTCGTGAGTGTCCCCATGTCCATTTCCGGGGCTCTGCTCTTCCTCAACCTGGGTTTTGCCTCGGTCAACATCTATACGCAGATCGGGCTGATCACCCTGATGGGACTCATCAGCAAGCATGGAATTCTGATGACCCAGTTCGCCAACGACCTGCAGCGCCACGAAGGCCTGAACCGGCGACAGGCGATCCAGAAGGCGGCGACGATCCGCCTGCGCCCGATCCTCATGACCACCGCCGCCATGGTGATGGGGGTGGTTCCGCTGATTGTCTCCACCGGGGCCGGAGCAGCCAGCCGCTATGACATCGGACTCGTCATTGCCACGGGCCTTCTGATCGGAACCGCCTTTACCCTGTTCATGGTGCCGACCGTTTATAGCTGGATGGCCCACGAATGGCCAGCTCCGGGTTCCTCCGGGAGTCCGCTCCAGCCGACCCGGGGATAAGACTTCCGGCGGCCCAGGGAGGCTGGAATGAAGGATCCAGGATCCGGGAGGTATCATGATGGCGGATGTGCCGCCTCCGGTTGCACCCGTCCTGTGGCCTCAGCCTACGGAGTTCGAGAAATGGCAGAGCAATCCATGACCGGGGAGGCCGATCAGCGCTTCCTCGATTCCATCGCACACCCGGCACTCCCGGGGCGCTTTCTGTCACTGACGGCCCGGATCGAGCGGGTGGGACCGGACGGCTACCGGCTGGTTTTGGCCCACCCAATCGGCGAGTTTTGCGGACAATACGAACAACCGGTGCGGGCAGCTCTGGAACAGGCCTCCGGCAGAACCATTGCGCTCGAAACGGTGATCCGCATCCCCGTCTTCCCGAAGCACGGGAACCAGCCGGTTCCCGAAGGGGTTCACAACCTCTTGGCCGTGGCGTCGGCCAAGGGGGGTGTCGGCAAGTCCACGGTGGCCGTGAATCTGGCTCTGGCCCTGTCCCGGCTCGGAGCCCGGGTCGGGATTCTCGATGCCGATATTTACGGCCCCAGCCTGCCCGCCATGCTGGGGATCGACCGCGGACAACCGGTCGGGACCGATGGTCAGAAACTCGAACCCGTGATCCGTCACGGCCTTGCGTGTATGAGCATCGGTCTTCTGGTCGATACGGATCAGGCGATGATCTGGCGCGGCCCGATGGTGACTCAGGCCCTGCAGCAACTGCTTTACCAGACGCACTGGCCGGAACTCGATTATCTGGTGATCGATCTCCCCCCGGGCACCGGCGACATCCAGTTGACCCTGTCCCAGCGGGTTCCTCTGAGCGGTGCGCTCATCGTGACCACCCCCCAGGACATTTCCGTGCTGGACGCACGGAGGGGAATCCGCATGTTCGAGAAGGTCCGGGTTCCGGTTCTCGGAATCGTGGAGAACATGGCGACCTTCCGCTGTCCGCACTGCGGGGGGGAAAGCACGGTCTTCGGAACCGGGGGAGGGCGGACTCTGGCCACGGAATGCGGAGTGGGTAACTTGGGCAGCCTGCCACTCGTTCCCGGCCTTTGCGAACGGATGGACGAGGGTGCCCCTCCGGTCGTTTCCGAGCCGCAATCGGAGCTGGCGCAACGGTTCGTTGCCCTTGCGCACGAAGTGGGGTCGTTGCTGGCGGTATCGCTGGCCCAAACCGCTGCCACCACCCCGTCGATCCTCGTGGAGGATGCCTGAGATGGGTCTCAAGTCCGACCGTTGGATCCGTGAAATGGCCCATTCTTCACGCATGATCGAACCGTTCGAATCCGGCCAGGTCCGGACGAACGGAGAGGGGCGGACGGTGTCGTTCGGCACCTCGAGTTACGGATACGATGTCCGCTGCGCCGACGAGTTCAAGATTTTTACCAACATCAACTCGGCAGTTGTCGACCCCAAGAATTTTTCAGCTTCGAGTTTTGTCGATTTCCGCGGCAGCGTCTGCATCATCCCGCCCAACTCTTTTGCCCTGGCTCGGACGGTCGAGTATTTCCGGATCCCCCGCAACGTGTTGACCATCTGTCTGGGGAAGTCGACCTATGCCCGCTGCGGGATCATTGTCAATGTCACACCCCTGGAACCGGAGTGGGAGGGGCATGTCACCCTCGAGTTCTCGAATACCACACCGCTTCCCGCACGGATCTATGCCAACGAGGGGGTTGCCCAGATGCTGTTTTTCGAGGCGGACGAGAGCTGCGAGGTGTCGTACCGGGACCGGGGCGGGAAGTATCAGGGTCAGAAAGGGGTGACCTTGCCCAAGACCTGAGCACGGCTCCGGACGGGTGATCGGGATGGGAGGGAACTGAAACGGAGCAGGCGCAACGTGATCGTGGGGTGGTGATGGCGTTTGTCCCGGGCGACGACCGGGATTTCGCCGAGGGCCGGTGCACACCAAAAGATCAGCAGGGCTCCCTTGCGGGTTCGGGCGACGTATTCGATCGTCTGGAAGACCCCGGCGGGGGTGCGCCAGGCCCGTTGCCCCTTCCGGGTCACGACATAATGGTGCACGTGATTGTGGTTGACCACGAGAAAGGAAGCCGGCGGTTTGCCGGTGCGCACGAGATCACGGCTAAGCGCGATCTGGGCGGTCAGGCGGTCCAGCATGCCGGGGCGGAGCGGAAAGGTTTTCCGCTTGGATCCCACCCGCGAGTAGACCGTCCGCTTCGGCCAGTCGAACCGAACTTCCTGGTCATGCCGTGCGCTCCGGCCCGGTTCCGTGAGCCGGTACGTCAGCGGTTCGAGCCGGCCGTCCGGTCGGAGGCGGAAGCGGCTCGTCTCCTCGAGGCGGACGTTTTCAAAGAGGGCGAACAAGCCGTTGGGGCGTGAGAAGGAATGGCACCACCAGGTGCCATTGGCTTTCCGCTGCAGTGTGATTCTGGAATGGCCGATGCCGAAACCGTCGAGATAGACACTGTAGGTGGCCTGGTAGGGGGTGAGGCCCGAGCGGGGGTCCAGGTGTGCATCGGCCGGAACCACAAGTCCGCAAAGCAAGGGAAGGAAGCCCAAAGCCAATACAGTCGCGACGGGAAGGCGGATCGGAGGCATCGCTCAGGAAAAAGGGAACTCGAGGGGGGACTCCAGTCTAACCCCGTTCCAGAATACGGCATCCGGAGTGACAACCAGGTGCCCGCGTGCCAGTTCGGTCAGAACCGCCGGATAGAGCCGGTGTTCGGCACGTTTCGTTCGCTCGATCAGCGCCTCTTCCGTATCGGAGGGCCGGACCGGGACGCGGATACGGGCCAGACGGGGGCCCGCATCGACCTCCGGAGTCACGAGATGGACGGTCGCCCCGTGTTCCGGATCCCCCTGTTCCAGTGCCCGGCGGTGGGGATGGAGCCCCGGGTAGCGGGGTAGGAGCGAGGGGTGGATATTGAGCAGCCGCCTAGCAAAGCGGCCAACCGTATCCGGTCCGAGGATGCGCATGAAGCCGGCCAGGGCGATCAGATCCGGATGGCAGTCGTCGAGCAGCTCGCACAGTGCGGATTCCCAGGCCGTGCGGTTGGGAAAGGCCCGGGGTTCGAGAACAAAGGTCGGTACGCCATTTCGGTGAGCGTGGCCGAGTGCCGGGGCATTGGCCCGGTCACTCACGACCGCCACGAGATCGAGGAGGAGCTGTCCCGAATGGATGGCAGCGATGATGGCCTGAAGGTTGCTGCCGGTTCCGGAAACCAGCACGGCCAGGGTCCGGGGTGGTGGAGGTGGCGGATTCACCCGATCCGGATCCCATGACCGGGATCCTCCACGATTTCACCAATGGCATAGGCCGACTCGCCCGCTCCGGCCAGAAGGTCCAGAGTCTCCGGAACTGCTTCGGGAGGGACGATCAGGAGATAGCCGATGCCGGCATTGAACGTGTGGTAGAACTCCCGAAGGGGGAGTCCGGCCTGGTCACGGATCCATTCGAGGACGGGAGGGACCGGCCACGACCCGGGGTCCAGAACGGCACCGAGTCCTGCGGGAATCACGCGCGGCGGGTTGTCGATCAGGCCTCCGCCGGTGATGTGGGCCATGGCATGAATGGGCAGGTGGCGCAGGAGAGGCAGAACCGACTTCACGTAGATCCGCGTCGGCTCGAGCAACTGGTCAATGAATGAGGCCCCCCCGCTTCCATCACCGCCTCGTCCGGATCGCTCGAGCAGCTTGCGGACCAGTGAAAAGCCGTTCGAATGGACTCCCGAGGAGGCGAGACCGATGAGGCGGTCACCCATCCGGACACGGGAGCCGTCCAGGATCTCGGAACGTTCAACGATCCCGACACAGAACCCGGCGAGGTCGAAGTCGGGAGCCTGGTAGAGCCCGGGCATCTCGGCAGTCTCGCCACCCACCAGCGCGCACCCGGCCAACTCGCAGCCCCGACCGATGCTGGCGAGAAGCCGGCTTCCCTGGGCCGGGTCGATCCGGCCGCTTGCGTAATAGTCCAGAAAAAACAGGGGTTCCGCCCCATGCACCAGCACGTCGTTGGCGCACATGGCGACCAGGTCGATTCCGAGCCCCTCAAGCCGATCGTGGGCAAGCCCTAGAAGGAGCTTGGTCCCGATGCCGTCGGTTCCGGCCACGAGGACGGGGTGGGGAAAACGGTCGAGCGGGATCTGGATGAGGGCCCCGAAACCCCCGATCCCAGCCATCACTTCCGGGCGCAGCGTACGCTCGGCGCAGGGACGGATCCGGTCGATCAGGGCTTCTGCGCTCCCGATATCCACGCCGGAATCACGGTAGGTGAGTGGAGGCTTGGGCAGCATGGCGTCCCGCGGGGAACTCGACGGGTTATGTTATCGTAAACGGCTAGCATGCGAGAGTGGACTCCTTACACATGGTTGGTCACGCGCCTTGCCGGTTTCGGCGCACAGCAAACAGGGCAACAGGACGTCTCCTACCCCAGGTTCTGATCGCGACCGGGCTCTTGGTGGGGGTGACCCGGCCGGCCGTGGGCACCGTTGTGCCCCAAGTCTTCCGGGTGGACTTGCCGGTCTCCCGGTTGGCTGCGGGAGTGCCGGAAGCGGAGATCCGTCGTGCCGCCCGCGTGCTCCTGGACCGGATTACCGGCGACCCTGACCTGGCCGCACGGGGAAGCGTCAACGGACTGCTTGCAGAATCCAGCCAGTGGGTCGCCGAATATGGATATAAGAAGATGCCCGGCCGGCTCAAGGGACGGGGCGACACCTCCCGGTCTCCGTTCCGGCTGTGGATCCGTTTCGGGCACCGGGCCGTCGAACGGGCGGTCCTCGGTGCCCACCTGCCGTTCTGGGGGGAACTTAGACCACTCCTTCTGGTCTGGCTGGATGCGGGCTCGCAGTCCCGGGAGATCCTGTCGGCATCCTCCCCTTCTCCCTTGCGCCGACATCTGGAACGGACCTTGCACCGTCTGGCGCTGCCGGCACTGCTTCCCGTCATGGACCTCCGGGAGCGTCTCCAGATCCGGGGCGGCAGCCTGTCCCCTCCCGCCTGGCCGCTTCTGCGCAAGGTCTCGAAGAAGTACCGACCCGAGGCCCTGTGGGTGGGCCGCCTTACTGGGAGCCCGGCCGGTGGTTGGCTCGGGGTCTTTGCCTTGCGGATCGGTCATTTCACCCTGGACTGGAAGTCGCAGCGTCCGCATGTGCACCGCCAAAACGCGTTGCAATCGGCCGTGGACCATCTGGATTCGATCCTGGCATCACGGTATGCGGTTTTCGCCGAACATGAGCCGGTCCGTCTCTCCATCCGGATCCGGGGCCGTTTGACCCTCCGGCGTATCAGCCGTCTCGAGCATTTTTTCCGCCACCTTCCGGGGGTCACCCAGGCGCATCTCAGGGAGCTTGCTTCGAAATCCCTCACCTTCACCGTACTCTCCCGGATTGACCGCACGCATTTGAGGCGCCTCATGGCGCTCGCCGGACCCGGAATCACCCTCAAACCGGAGACGGAGCACGGCCACCGGCTGGTTTTTGCCCTTCAGCCCTGAGTCTCGTACGGCCCATGCGCCTGCGATCTTCCCACTGGCCCAACCTCTTGTCCTTTGCCCGCCTGCTGGTGGCACCCCCCCTGTTTGTGCTCCTGCTCGAAGGCCGACTGTGGTGGAGCCTGGGGCTTTTCGCCGGGGCCGCAGTCACCGATGCTCTGGACGGCTTTTTGGCCAAACGCCATGCCTGGCAATCGGCGACCGGCGCGTTTCTGGATCCGCTGGCCGACAAGTTGCTCATTGTTTCGACCTTTGCCGCTCTGGTTCTCACTGGCACGGTGCCGCCCTGGCTGTTCTGGACCGTGTGGGGGCGGGATGCCGCCATGGGACTGGGCGTACTCGTCTGCTACGCACGGCGTGGTCCATTTCAGGTGGTTCCGACCCGCCTCAGCAAGGTCAACACCTCCCTTCAGATCCTGTATCTGATCCTGACCCTCGTGATCCTGTTGCGAAAGCAGCCGTTTCCCGTCTGGTGGATCAATTGCTCGGCGCTCGTGGCCGTGATCACCGTGCTGTCCGGAATTGAATATCTGATCCGCTTTTGGAACCGGAAAAACCATGAACCCATCAGTGACTGAAACGGGCCGGCAGCTCCTCCTGTTTCCCCAGCCGGGCGACGGGCCCAGCTTCGCCAGTTTCCGGACGGACGGCCCGCCGCCGCTCGCGGTCGAGACCTGCCGGGCCCTGGCCTTGGGCACCCGGGCCGGCTACGGTGTGCTCTACGGTCCTCCGGGGTGCGGCAAAAGCCATCTTCTTCGGGCCGCCTGCGAGACCTGGACCGAACGGGGAGGGCAGGCGGCGCTCTGGATCCCGGATCCACGTTCCGCGCCACCGGCTCCCGGCGGGCAGCTCCCCTTTGGATTTCTGGGCATTGAATCCCTGGATGAACTCGCAGGGCATGCCGAACTCGAGCGTTCGTGCTTCGCATTCGTGCTGGCCGCCCAACAGGGCCGGCTCCGGCTTTTGCTGGCGGGCCGTTCGCCCCCCGTGGCACTCGCCTGGAAGTTCCCGGACCTGGCCTCGCGCCTGATCGCCATGACCCTGCCCGCCCTTTTGCCGGTCGCCGAAATTCTGTGGCCGGAGATTTTGAAGAGCCGCTGCGAGGAACGGGGAATGAAGCTCGACACCGCGGCTGCCCGCTGGCTGTTGCGACATGGCCCCCGGCGACTGGGGGCCCTGCTGGCCCTGGTCGACGAGCTGGCGGATCGCGGTGGAGCGGTGGGACGGAAAATCACGATCCCCTGGATCCGCCAGCGGGTTCTTCAAGGATCCCTCAACCACCCCGCCTCACCGGGATCGGAGTGACACGGCCCGGGACGAAGGCATAAAATGGGGTCGGGGGGTGTCCGAGCCGGCCGCTTCCCGGCGGACGCGATCGGGCGCCCGTCCGGCGGTGGAAGGAGGCCCAGTGAACTCGCAACAGTTTCCTCGTTTCGGAAAGAGGGCCATGGGGTGTGCGACCCTGGGTCTGGCGGTTTGTTTCCTTTTGGCTGGATGCGCCGTGTCGCCACCGGTCCAGGAAATGAGCGATGCCCGGCAGGCGGTCAGCGCCGCCCGGGCCGCGGGAGCGATGCGTTTCGCGCCGGCCGAGCTGATGGCGGCGCAACGCTGGCTCGAAGATGCGAGGCATGCCCTCCAGATCCGCGAATACGGTTTCGCCGAGCGCGCTGCCCGCACCGCTCGGCAGCGGGCCCTTGCGGCCCTCCACCTCGCACTGCACCGGGAGCAGGCTCTGGCGACCCGTTACCCCGGCCATCCCGGCCACGGGTCACCGGGCAGGGTTCCGGATCTCCCCTGAGGAGGCCGGGATTCCGAATTGGCCTTAGTTTTCTTGACAGTTCTCAGCAGGGCGTCTATAGTAAAAGCGCAGTTTGGGGTCGCGCCCTTATATCAATCAGTGTGACAGGAGAGTTCGCAATGACCAAAAGATTTTACAGAGTGGTTCCGCTGGCGGCGATCGTCTTGCTGGCGGCATGTGCAACGGTCAAGAAAGCCCCACCACCACCACCACCCAAAAAGCCTTCGGCCGCGACACTGCAGTCCATTCAGGATGCAAAGACGGCCATCGCGCGGGCTCAGGCGGTGGGGTGCAACACCGCGGCCGAGCAGGGTGAACTGACTCAGGCGCAAGCGGAGGCCAAAATCCCGGATAACGCCAAAGCCCAGCAGTTGGCGGACGCCGCGCGGAAAAGCGCCGATGCCTGCACCAACCGGTACTGGATGCACAAGGCCCGTGCGCTTTTGAGCAAGATCCGTCAGTACACCAACCTCAACACCAGCGAGCGCTCGAGCCTGAGCGAGGGCCGTTCTGACCTTTCGAACAACGAAGGCAAGCCGGCCTACGACGTGCTGAGTTCGCTCCTGTCCGAGCTCAAGGCCGCCCGTACGACCTATACGGTGGTCCGCGGAGACAACCTCTGGCATATTGCCTCGAAGCACTCGATTTACGGGAACCCCTTCGAGTGGCCGCTGATCTACCGTGCCAATGCCACGAAAATCAATGATCCGGATCTCATCTATCCCAACCAGAACCTGCGCATCGTCTTGAACCCGCTGAAGAGCGCCGTGCACAGTGCGGTGCATTATGCGAAGACACGGGGCCCTTGGCGCAATGGCCAGGCTCTGCACAAGGATCATGCCTGGCTGGCTTCCCAGCAAGGATCCCCTTTCTGAAAGGGGCCTGTGCCTGACCCGCGTCAAAACGGGTGATTCCCTTCGACCCCGGCCCCACGGCCGGGGTTTTTTTTGCCCCTGAGGGGGGAGTGAACCGGAAGTCTTCGTCCTGTCAAGGGGCTGGGGTCAAGGAAATCCGCGTTGGTTTTTGCTTATAGTGGTCCCCACGGGAATGGCTGGCGTCACGTGGCGGAGGCGAAATGATGACAGGAGGAAACGATGGTTTTCCGGAACCGACCCGGGATTCCGAAGAATGATGCGGGACCCTTTTGACCAGCAGCCCGATCGTGGGCCGGTTTTTTTTGACGGGCCGCAGACGCCGCCCAGAGAACCGTCGTCGGACCGTCTTCCGGTGATGGCACCGGTTCCCGTTGCCAATCCCGCAGGTCCGGTGGATGAGTCGCCCCGAGTTCCCGATGATCCCTCGATCCTGAACCCCTGTTTTTTGGGTTCCAGTGGCGAGAACGGCGAAATCTTCGAACGCTTGCTGCTGGACCTGATCCGGGACCATCTTTACTGGAGACGCAATTTCCATCCTGAGGATCCGCCTCCGATACCGATCCTGGCGGTGCATGAACCATCGTACATGGCGTTCATGGATCGCCTGCGGACCGAGCTTAACACGCTGACTGCCGCACTCAAGCGTTCGGTTCCTTTTTTCAATCCCCGCTATCTCGGCCATATGGTTTCCGATACGTTGCTGCCTGGACTTTTGGCCCAGCTGGTGACCACTCTCTACAACCCGAACAACGTGAGTCCGGAAGCCGCACCAGTGACTCTCGAATTGGAACTCGAGGTGGGACGGCAGTTGGCCCGCATGCTCGGGTGGGAAACCGATTCGGGAAAAACGCCCTGCGCCTGGGGACACCTCACCTCCGGTGGGACTCTCGCGAATTTTGAGGCTCTGGCCGACCTGCGCGCCGTCCGCTGCTATCCCCTGGCTCTTCGGGAGGCTCTCCTGGCCGTACCCGGCGCACCGACGATCACCCTCGGTGACGGCCGCGCCCTGACTGAGTTGGACGACTGGACGCTCTTCAACCTGCCGCTGGACGAAGTCATGGCCCTGCCAGCCAAGCTCCGGATCCCGGCGGGTGAGGGGCCCTCCGTCCGGGCCTGGCGGGGGCTCCACCACGAGCTGGCTTTGCGGCGCATCGAAAACACCGGACTCGTGGATTTTGCCCGGCGTCACCCTCTCTGCTCGACGATGCGGATCCTGCTGCCCCGGACGGCCCATTACTCCTGGCGCAAGGCGGCCCGCGTCCTCGGTTTCGGAACTGGGCAACTCGATTTTCTGCCGGTCGACGGGAGAATGCGACTTGTGCCGGCCGCACTGGAATCCCGTCTCGATGAGGCATGGCGTTGCGAAAACCCGGTCCTTGCGGTTGTGGCCATGCTGGGAACGACGGAGTTTGGTTCGATTGATCCCATTCACGAAGTGGTCCTTCTCCGGCGCCGGTTCAGGGAGCGGGGGCTCGAGTTCGGCGTGCACGTTGATGCCGCCTGGGGCGGGTACCTGGCCTGCATCTTTCGTGACCCGGACGGCGGGTTTGCATCCCGCGAGGAGGTTCGGCAGGGTTTTCGCCATTTTCCGTCGGATTCCGTCTACGACAGCTTCCGTGCCCTCTCCCAGGCCGATTCCATCACGGTCGATCCACACAAGCTCGGTTATCTGCCATACGGAATCGGCGGCATTGTCTGGCGTCATCGGGGAGTTCGGGATTTTCTGGGCGAGCGGGCTCCCTACGTTTTCGACCCGGCGGCGGCTTCCGTACCGGCCGTTGAACCCCTGGGTCCGTATATTCTGGAGGGATCGAAACCGGGGGCCTCGGCGGCGGCGGCCTGGGTGACGCACCGCGTGTTGCCGCTGGACCGCCTCCATCTGGGCCGGTTGCAGCGGTTTACGATTCTGGCTGGGGAATATTTTTACGATCACCTGCCGGCCCTGGCGGAGCGCCTGCGGGGAAGGGCCCGGCTCCTGGTGCCGTTTGAGCCCGACACGAATCTTCTGTGTCTCGCGATCAATCCCGAGGGGAACCGTTCGCTGGCCGCGGCCAACCGGTTCGGCGAGTGCCTGTATTCGCATCTCCGCATCGACCCGACACAACCGGTGCAGTTACGCGATTTTTTCAGCTCCCATACGCGGGTTTCGGCTGATCTCCTGGGACCCGGGAACTGGTGGCGGATCCTGAATGCACTGGGAATTGACGAGACGTTGCCGGCCGATGCGGCTGAGCCTGACACGGACGATGGGAACGAAAGCCTTTTTCTATTGCGCCATACCCTCATGAACCCCTGGTTGCTCGATTCGCACGAAGGGCGAAATCCGCTCGACCATTATCTGGATTACCTGGAACGGCTGATCCGGGAAGAACTGGAGCGGGGGATTTGGCGCGGGCTGCCTCACCGGCAGGCCCCACCACCTCCCGGCCGGTGATGGCCCCGCCTGGTACGGGGGTCAAGCCTCTCCGCGGGGGGATTTAAGGGTTTCCCGGACGCGGAGAAGGCGCTGGCGTACGTTCCCGCCCAGCGCGCGAATGGCAGGATTTTCCGTCAGGCCGAGAACCGCCTCGGGATCCATGAACGAGACTGTCACATGCCCGGGCCGGGCTTCCCGGATCACGACATTGCAGGGCAGGAGCAGGCCGATCTCGGGATCGGCGGAGAGCGCCTGGTGGGCCAGCGAGGGATTACAGGCTCCGAGAATCCGGTAGGGTCCGAAGTCGATCCCCAGTTTATCCCGTAACGTGGCCTGGACGTCGATGACCGTCAGAATGCCGAAACCTTCCTGTCGGAGGGCTTCGGTGGTGCGAGCGAGAATCGGCTCGAAATCACCCGGCAGCTCGATTGAAAATCCGTACATGGGGGCCTCCGGCAGGTCAGCGCGGGCGGTTCAGCCCGCTGGTCGGCGAGGAGGGGCTTTTGAGCCCGGAGAACGAGGACAGATGCAGGAAGGAAACCGTGGGATGCTGGAGACGCCACACCAGCTGGGTCCCGAAGTAGGAGAGAGCGAGGGCCGCGAAGGCGGACAATGTCCAGCCGGCCGCCGTCCGTCCGCGCCAGCCGAAACGGCGATGGCCCCAGAGCAGGAGGCCAAACAGGACCCAGGCGACCATGGCCAGCATCACCTTGGGCCAAAGCCCGAGCGCACCCAGGATCCGGAAGTAGGCGAATCCGGTGCCCAAGGCGAGCGTCAAGAGCAGAAATCCCGCAACCAGATACTGAAACAACATCCTTTCGATTACGAGCAGAGGAGGGAGGCTGCCCGGTCCCGCGGTTTCCGGCCGGCGCAGGCGCGACTCGCGGATCCAGAGCAGGATGGCCAAGGCAGCGGCGACTCCGAGCATGCTGTAGGCCATGAGGGAAAACAGGATGTGGGCGTCGAGCAGGAGATGATCGGTTTTGAGCAGCAGCTTGCCCGCTGGCCAGATCGCCAGAGCAATTACGGCGGCGGCCGTGAGGGGAAACGCCACGAGCCCCGCGCTCAGCACTGGCTCGAACCAGGAGCCACCCCAGACGACTAGGCTGATCATGAAACTCACGAGGGCGATGACATGGATCAGGCTCAGGTTGAGCCCGTCCGACTCAGGGAGGATCCGGCTCAACAAAAAAATCTGACCGAGCAAGGCCAGGGCGGCGCACAGCCGCCCGCAGTTTTGTAGCTGGCGGGGGGCCAGGCGGCCCTTCAGGTACGGGGAGACGGATAAGGCCGCGGCCAGGTAGAGGACGCCTACGGCAAGCGACACGAGCCAAAGCTGCATGGAGCCGATCTCCGTCTTTCGTCCCGAACTGGTGGAACCTATCGTAACAGGATGCGCTCGGACGATGCCTCCGGGTGGGCGACCAGCCGCCCTCGCCGGGACGGGCTTGCCCAGCCCCGGTTTACCCGCTAAAATACAAGGGCTTCAGGTTTTTTCGAGGTCAGTCGAGCATGGTTACGATCCGGTTGGCTCGTGGGGGAGCCAAAAAACGACCTTTCTATCAGGTGATCGTTGCCGATCGGCGGTCACAGCGCAATGGCCGGTTTATCGAACGCGTGGGGTTTTTCAATCCCATGGCCAAAGTCCGGGAAGAGCGGCTCCAGCTTGAGCGGGAACGAATTGACTATTGGATGTCCCAGGGGGCCAAACCCTCGGAGCGCGTTGCCCAACTGCTTGCCCTTCCGCACTGATCCGCCGCCTGGGGATCCCGAGGGCGGTGAACCGCCACTGACCTCCGCTTGGGTTGAGTGCGGAAGAATCACCGGGGTTTTCGGGATCCGGGGTGAACTCAAGATTGCTTCCTATACCGAACCGGCCGAGCGGCTCCTGGACTACCGCCCCTGGATGCTTAGCCTCGCCCAAGGACAGCCACAGCCCGTCCATCCCGTGGGCTCGCATCGCCGGGGAAGCCAGCTGGTCGTGGCACTGGACGGGCTGACCGACCGGACCCGGGCCGAGTCTCTGGTGGGAGGTGCACTCTCGGTACCGAGAACGTGTTTTCCGACTTTGCCCGAAGGCCAGTTCTACTGGGTTGATCTGGTCGGGCTCAAGGTCGTCAACGAGGAAGGAGTCCCGCTCGGACGGGTAACGGATCTGATACGGGGGCCAGCTGGCGATTGCCTTGCGGTGAGCGGCGTGGAGGACCAACTCATTCCATTTTCCTGGCAGACGACCGTGCTGGCTGTCGACCTCAAGTCCCGCCGTATCCAGGTGCGTTCAACGCGTTGAGGACGGCCGATGCGTTTTGACGTCGTCACCCTTTCACCCGAACTGTTTGAGCCCCTTGACCGGTTCGGAGTCATCGGCCGCGCATTGCGGGACGGCCGCGTTAGGCTCAAGACATGGAACCTCAGGGACTTTGCCTCCCCTCCGCACTGGCGGGTCGACGATCGCCCCTATGGCGGCGGACCTGGCATGGTGCTCATGGCCGAACCGCTCTGGCGGGCCGTGCGGGCGGCGCGTGAGGAAGCGCCGGCCGGAGCCCCGGTCATTTATCTTTCTCCGCAGGGCCGCCGGCTCGACCAGAGACTGGTCGAAGAACTGGCTGGCCATCCGGGCCTGATCCTCGTCTGCGGACGCTTTGAAGGGGTCGATGAACGGTGGGTTGAATCCCAGGTGGATCAGGAGATTTCAGTCGGGGATTTCGTGATGACGGGGGGGGAAATCCCCGCGCTCATGCTGCTGGATGCCGTGAGCCGTCTGGTTCCGGGAACGGTTGGTGACGAACAGTCCCTGGTCCAGGAATCCTTCCAGGGCGGAGTCCTCGATGCGCCGGTCTACACCCGCCCGGCCGAGTGGCGGGGGCACGGGGTTCCGGCGGTTCTTTTGGGCGGGCATCACGGGGACATCGCCGCGTGGCGCGGTACGCAGGGCCAGGAACGGACGGAACGGCGCCGGCCGGATCTCGTGGCGCCGTCCCCAGGTTCGGGATCGGACACGGGCCCTCTTGGCAAAGACGGAAAATAACGGCACAATTAGGGGAACACGAGGTTTTTTTGATGAACAAGATCATTGCGGAAATTGAAAACCAGGAACCGCGTCAAGCGGTTCCAGAGTTCTCCCCCGGCGATACCGTGGTGGTACAGGTGCGCGTCAAGGAGGGCGAGCGCGAGCGTCTGCAGGCGTTTGAAGGCGTGGTCATCGCCCGAAAAAATCGAGGCATCCATTCGTCCTTCACGGTCCGCAAGATTTCGCACGGCGAGGGAGTGGAACGGGTCTTTCCCCTTTTCAGCCCACATATCGCTGAAATCCAGATCAAGCGCCGGGGACGGGTGCGCGCGGCCAAGCTCTATTACCTGCGAGGCTTGAGCGGCAAGGCGGCCCGGATCCGGGAAGACGTCTAGCCCCGCGTCGCTCCCCGTTCCCCGGACCATCACGGGCCTCTGAGGAATCGGCGGATGTCGCCTCTCCTGCCCAGCCCCACACGGGCCGTCCGGAAACGTCGCGCAGCATGCTGTGCAGCAGGCGTCTTGGTGGCCTGGGTGACGGCAGCCGGCCTGGCACTGGGCGCCCCGCCCGCTCCAGCAGTCTCGCGCCTGGCGACCATCCGGCTGCTTGACCGCGGCGGAGCTCCCCAGTTGGCGCTCGACTTGCTGCGGCGGGAAGCCCCCACCGATGTCCGTGTCCCTCGTTGGACCCTCTGGGCCCGCGAACGCATTCATTTGGAGGAAACGACCGGACAGTGGATGGACGTCATCCGCTTCGTGACCCGCCTGCCCGCGGGGTTGCCTGCGGAGTTCGTCGATTGGGCCGACCTCGAGGAAGCTCATGCCCTGATCGCACGGGATGATTTCCGCAGCGCCCGTGCCCTGATCCGCTCCTGGATCTGGCTCGGGAACACCCTCCCGCAGTCCAGCCGATTGCGCCGGGCCCGGCGGTTGTTGATCGATACCTACATCGACAGTGACGATTTCGACGATGCGGATGTGGCCCTGCAACTGTACCGGGACGATTATCCCCGGCACTCCGGTCCGCTTTTGATCCAAGAGGCCCGTCTTTTGATCAAGACCGGAAAAGCCCGGGCGGCACTCCGGATGCTGCGCCCAAACCCCACGCCGGAAGCCCGGATTCTCGAACTCAAGGCGCGTCTCCAGTCGGGTCTGGACTCGCCCACCTCCGTGGCGGAGCAGGCCGCCCGGCTGGCCCACAGTTTCCCCGCCCCCCGCCTCCGGATCGCGGCGGATGAAGTCGAGTGGCAGGCGGATGAATCCCGGGGGCACGAGGCCCAGGCCCTTCAGGCCCTGATCCGGATGCTGGCACTCGCCAACCAGCCCCGATCCCCGGCCCACCTGTCTGCCCACTTCTCGAACGATCTCTGGCAGACCTTGATGGCCCGGGGAATCGCGCTCGCCAACCGGGCCGGTTTGGTGCAAGGACTGTCCGCTCCCTGGTTCACGCTGGCCAGCCAGGAACAGTCCCAAGGGCATGTGGAGAATGCCTGGGCCCTGCTCTGTGTGGTGATCCGCGGCTCCTTCCGAGCGGTCGACCAGGACCGCGCCGCCACGCGTCTCGCCAAGCTGGCCGGTGGACAGCCCTTGGGCAATGACCTGCTCTTGTTCCTCTTTCTGGACCCCGGGGTCTTCGCTCACCCCGGTCGTCTTCCCGCCCTCTTGCGCCGACGCCTGCTGGAACCGGTCCTCGCCGCCGGCCATTACCGGCTCGCAGCCCGCCTAGTCCGGGGGCTCATCACTCCCCCTCACGGGATAACGGTCGGGCACTGGCAGTTCATCCGTTTTCGGACCGAGCTTTACGGCGGCCGGCCGGCGCGGGCCGTGCGCCTTCTCGGACGGTTGATCAAAGGGTGCGATCCCTGTCCGAGTGGGCGGAAATGGCTTGCGGCCGCCTTTCACCTCGAGCACCTCGGTCTCAACGCACCGGCCTTGTCCCTTTTGCATACGCTTGATGCCAAAAGCCATGGGATCAAGGCGAAGCGCGAACTCCTGTACTGGATGGCTGATGATGAGGGCCGCTTGGGGCACTGGCGTCGCGCGGCCCGTGACGCGTTGTTGTCGGCGATCCGTCCAAACCCGTTCAACATGAGTCCATGGGCCCAAAGCGCCCGTTTCAAGGCGGCCCAGGCGCTCGCACGGGCCGGGCTGATCGAGGATGCACTGCGCCAGTACCACGCATTGTTCAATGCGACGTCCCGACCGACTGAAAAAGCAATTATATACAGTAAAATAAAGAAGTTAGATATTAAATTGGATCTTAAATCTCATGTACGGTCCGGCCCCGGATCCTCCTGACGGCCCGCATGAGTTCCTTCCCCCGGAGCCCGGGGAGGGAGAGGCGATGTCGCCGGAACCGGGTCCGGATTTACGCTGGAGCGAAGAGTTGTCGATCCTGGCCACAGCCCTCCGTGAGCTCGAGACCTCCTTCGGCGGCTGCCCCCCCTTCGAGATCGCCTGGGAGGCGGGTCCCCTCCAGCAGCAGCTTGTGGCGCTGGCACGTGAAATGGCCGACAACGACCCGTACTTCCATCCGCTCTATGCAGGCCAGATGCTCAAACCGCCCCATCCGGTGGCCCGGATGGCCTGGACCTTGTCGCTTTTCATCAACCCCAATAATCATGCGCTTGATGGAGGTCGCGCCACCTCGAGACTCGAGAAATCCTGTATCCAGGCTCTGGGACGGCTCATCGGATGGACCGATCCACTGGGCCACCTCACCGGTGGCGGCACCGTGGCGAATCTGGAGGCACTCTGGGTGGGGCGCGAACGCCGGCCGGGCCGGCCGACCATCGTGGCTTCCCAAGAGGCCCACTATACGCATCGCCGGATGGCGGGCGTGCTCGGCGTCCCGTTTGTCCCGATCCCGGTCGATTCCCGGGGGCGGATGAACCTCGCCGAACTGGACTGCGTCCTGGCACGCGAGGAGGTGGGGACCGTCGTGGCGACCGTCGGCACCACGGGCTGGGGGGCAGTCGACCCGGTTGACGAAATCGTCCTCCGGCGCGCAGAGCATGGCTTCCGCCTGCACGCAGATGCGGCCTACGGCGGTTATTTCTCCCTGGTCCCGGAACACCTCGATCCCTCGACCCGGAGGGCCTACGGAGCTCTTTCGGTTTGTGATTCGATCGTGATCGATCCGCACAAGCATGGCCTGCAACCCTACGGTTCGGGTGCCGTGCTTTTCCGGGATCGCGAAGACGCCCGGATTTATGCCCATGACTCTCCCTATACCTATTACACGGCGGCTGGTGGCCACTTGGGAGAAATCAGCCTCGAATGCTCGCGTCCCGGTGCCGCCGCCGCGGCGCTCTGGAGCACCCTGAACCTTCTCCCCCTGGACTCCGGCGGGACGTTCGCGCAGTTCCTCGGGGAGAGCTGTGTGGCGGCCCGGGATCTCGCGGACCGTCTGGCAGGCGACCCGAAATGGACTATACTGAATCCACCCGAACTGGATATCCTCGTGTTTTCAGCGCGTGCCGGATCCGCGCGCGAGTTGAGCCGGTTCAACCGGAGGATTTTCGAAGAGGCACGTCGGGGGGGATTGTACCTGGCGCTGTTCGAAGCGCCGGCCGGCCGGTTGCAGGCCGTCCTGCCGGAACTCGAGATGGATCGGCCGTCCGTGAGCGTACTCCGCTCCTGTCTCATGAAACCGGAGCATCGGGGCTGGTGCGGGGAGATTGTGAGCCGCCTCGAAACAGCCTGGCGGGGGGCGTTGGAGAATCGAACCGGGACCCGCTGACCACGGATCCTGAGGAAGGCTCTTTTTTTATCTCTTTTTGCGGAGAATCAAGCCGATGCGTGAAACTGAAACCGGTGCATGGCAGGCCCTGAAAACCCTCGGGCGGGGCATTAATTTCGTCCGCCTGCTAATCATCAACTTGCTCTTCTTCGGGGTTCTCGCCCTGATCCTGTTCTTCGTCCTCGCGCACCACAAGGCCGTGGTCTCCGAACCGTCCCGGTTTGTCCTAGAGATCGGTCCCAACGGTCGGCTTGTGGAACAGGAGCACAATCCGGTCGGTCGGGCCATGGCACGGCTGGAACATATCCAGTCGGGCCGCGAGACCACGCTGTCCGCCGTGCTCCGGGGTATCCGGCTGGCTGCCCGGGACCCTCAGGTGCAAGCCATTGTCCTTGATACCGACCGCTTCACCGGCGGGGGGATGCCCGAAATCGACTCCGTGCGCCGGGCCCTGCAGCACTTCGAAAAAACCGGGAAACCGGTGATCGCCATCGGACGCAGTTATGATACGGCGCAGTATCTTCTGGCTTCCGTCGCAACTCAAATCGACCTCTCGCCCGAGGGGGGGGTGATCCCGAGCGGGTTCGGGCTCTATGAACCCTACATGGCGAACCTGCTCAAGCGTCTCGGGATCGATGTCTATGTGGTCCGCGTCGGCAAGTACAAGGACGCTGTCGAACCCTTCCTCCGCAACCACATGACTGCCCCGTCCCGCGAGCAGTGGACCGCCTATCTCGACGGCCTGTGGAAACATTACCAGGACGAAGTGGCGCTCTCGCGACACCTTACGCCGGAGGCGGTGGACGACTATGTCGACCAGGCGGTGGCGGCACTCCGGAAAAACGGAGGTGATCTCGCGCGCTACGCGCTGGCCGCTCATCTCGTGACGGCCATCCGGACCCGACCCGAAATCCACACCGCGCTGCGCCGCCTGGTCGGTCCCCCGGGTGCGAATCGCAGTGGTTTCCGCCATTTGGGACTTGCGGCCTACCTGGCCCTCCACCCGGAAGCGCCGGACCTCGCCGTCCATCCGGAGATCGCGCTGATCCATGCCGACGGAGACATCGTGAGCGGAGTGGCACCCACCGGCGAAATCGGCAGCCGGAGCCTTGTGAGCCTGATCCGCTCCGCCCGGCGCGACCCCGAGGTCAAGGCCCTCGTGCTGCGGGTCAACAGCCCAGGCGGCAGCGCGGCGGCCTCGGACGAGATTCTGCACGCGATTGTGGCCTTTGAGAAAACGGGACGACCGGTGGTGGTGTCGATGGGGGACATGGCGGCATCGGGGGGGTACTGGATTTCCATGGCCGCCGACCGGATCTACGCCGAGCCCACCACGCTCACGGGCTCCATCGGCATTTTCGGGATTTTCCCCGATGTCGCCCCTCTGCTCAAGAAGATCGGAGTGACGATCCATGGCGTGGGCACGACGCCACTCGCCGGCCAGTTCAACCCGATGCGGCCCCTGTCCCGGACAGCCCGGACGCTGTTCCGGATCGAGGTCCTCCACGGCTACCAGGATTTCATCGATCAGGTCGCGCATTTCCGGCACCTCACCCCACAGCGGGTCAATGCGATCGGAAGGGGGCACATCTGGATCGGACGGACCGCGCTCCGGCTCGGGCTCGTCAACGATCTGGGTGGGCTTTCGGCGGCGGTCCGAGGCGCCGCCCAGCTCGGCCATGTCATCCATTACCGGGTGGTCACCTTTAAGAAACCCCTGCCTCTCTACGTCCGGTTCCTGCTGTCGCTGTCCCATCTGAATCCGGGAGCGGCATCCGCCTCGTCCCTGATCGCCCCCCCGCATCTGCCCGGGTGGATGGGCCTCTTTTCAGAACTCCCCGGTCTGTCCGCAGCCGGGCGGGCCCTGCACAGCCAGTTGGGTTTTCTGAAAAGCCGCCACGGGGTTTATGCCTACTGCCTGGGGTGCCGCGCGGCTCTGTTGCACTGAGTCGTGGTCGATCGAGGTCAAACCGGCGAGATGGGTGGCGCCAGGAGGTCAAATCCTACGGCATCCGCTTCAACAGCCTCTCGCCCAGCCGTGGCTTTCGCCGTGAGGCAACCGGAGGATGTAGACATCGACGAGATCCTGTTCCGTCCGACCAAGGAGGAATCTTGAGCTGTTCCGGCTGGCCATTGGCGGGATCAAACCGACCGGCCTCCACGTTTTTCGATGCGGTTCAATGTTTCCAAGGGAGCCAACCTCAGCCGTAAGCCCGCATCAACGGGAGGTTGCCGGCATACGTACATGTCTGCGCCGCGGGGGCGTCGCATCGCGCACGGCGTCGCGTGCCGTGCCGATCGGACTGCCGGAGGCCTGGGCGGCGATGAGAGGACGATGCAAGCCATCCCAGTTTGCCCAACAGGCGTTCGATGCTGAGCCAATACGCGAGCAGGTTCTGCGACCTTCTCGAGCCTGAAACCTCGCCCCTGGCCCTGTTTGCTGAAGCAGGGCGACGCAGGCCCTGGTCGCCGTAGCGACGGATGCTGCCCAAGGGGCGCCCCGGCTCGGCCATGAGGCCCCGGCGCTGGTAGTAGCGCACGGTTTCCACATGAACGCCGGACGCGCGTGCCAGCATGCCGATGGTGAAAGACATAGGACTTGACTCCGTACCAACGTACGATGTGGAACTGACACCCGTCAGCAACTTTTCGATGCGGATCTCCTGTGCGTCGGTCAAAGCCGGCAAGGTGAAATGGTGCAAGTCCAAACAACGAAAGGAATAGCTCTCCACGTTGACCGCGAGTCAGGTGCTGCTGTTCGCGAGGGCAGGGGTGAAGCGTTGACAGGGGAAGATGCGGACCAGGCATTGAGCCGCATAATCCATGCCCTTGAAAATTGGACAAAGGCGACATTACTGCTTTGGGCCTACATCGGCGTACACAACATAGTATTTTCCAATCCTTAAATGAGTCTGAAGAGTGAGTGTCAGGGATCATTCTCAGCCGGATTTGAGATCCTGTTCACGAATGGTGTGGAACAGCTTGTGGCGGGCCTTCTGAAGGCGGTCCGCCGC
>JAJZIH010000007.1 GCA_021810635.1 Pseudomonadota bacterium
GAATGTGAAGCCTGTGGAGAGGAAGGCTCTGGCGTTGGCCTGTCTGGCAGCGTGAAACCGGCCTCTGTGAAGCAGGAAGTCAGCTTTGTTCCTGTTTAGGCAGGAATGAGCAAGCCTGACGGAACGGAAATGACACCGAGCCCCCCGAGGAATAGGGCCTCGCTTTCCCTGCGTCACAGTAGTTGTATGTGCCGCAGCAATGCGGAACGGTTGGCAGGAGCCGGCCGTGAAGCATGAGAAGCTTGGAAGCGATGGAGGAATCGACCCTTCGGAGTCTGCCTGCAGGGGCCGGCTTCAAACCACCCCCGAGCGGCATTGGTCGAAGACCGTTGTCGTGAGCGTCGGGGGAGAAGGCGGATCCAGGTGGTCCGTCGGGTGTGGATCGGGAAGGCGAGTACAAGCGAATCATCGTCAAGGTGCCGATACTGAATACGCGACATCAAAACCGGAGACCACAACTATCTCCTGGACAAGCCCATTGGAGACCTGCTTACTGGGTGGGCGGTGTCCGGCATAGAGATGGCGCGAGCCCGATCCAGGCGCTTTTGCGGAACTGCGGGAACTCAAGGACTGTGAGACGAAGGGAGAAGACCAAGTGAAAAAAAGTCAGACCGAGCGTACCGATGCACGGTCCGAGGACAGACCGACCCGCAGTCGCGTGGAGGCGTTTGTAGTGGACGCGAAGCGAAGGGGTCGGGTTGTGCCAGCCGAACCACGGGTCAACTCCTTGAGGAGAATGAACTCGTGAAACCGGTAAAACCGTTTGTCATTCCAAAGCGTCTGGTATGGGAGGCGTGTCGGCGCGTGAAGGCCAATCGGGGCGCGGCCGGTGTCGACGGTCAGACGATCGAGGACTTTGATCGTGACCTGGGCAGGAACCTGCACCGGATCTGGAACCGGATGTCGTCGGGGAGCTATTTCCCCCCGGCAGTCAAGGCAGTACCGATTCCGAAGAAGTCCAGAGGGGAGCGGATACTCGGGGTGCCGACAGTCAGCGACAGGATCGCGCAGACGGTCGTCACCCTCGTGCTGGAGCCGATCTTGGAGCCGGTCTTTCATGGCGACTCCTATGGCTATCGGTGCGGGAAGTCGGCGCACGATGCACTCACGGTAACGCGCAGCCGTTGCTGGGAGTACGACTGGGTGCTGGAGTACGACATCCGTGCGGCCTGTTCGATTCAACAAAGTACAGGATACCCTGGGTGCAGGTGTAACCGTGTTCTTCGAGGATCAGCTCCAGACGGTTGGAGGACAAGGTGATAGAGTGGGCGTGCAACTTTTCTCCTTCCCCAAGCTCCTCTGGTGGAGGCAGTTCACCGCCCGGTTTGTCCACCCGGCGGTGACGAAAACGACCCTCGACCGTATCCGCCGAATCCGACCATTCTCCCTGCACCCATTTCAGGTAGGCCAGCCGCGGGCCGTACTGGTATTCGTTGACCATCCGGGCAGGCAGCAACGGCAGGTCGCCCGACAGCTCGGGAAACGGCAGGGGCAGTTCGGCCTGAACCTGTTCCAAGACAACTTCCTGACAAAACTGGGTTCGACGACCTCAAGCTTGGCAGGCGGACGGGAATTTCACAGGTCCGACCGGATTTGCAAAGTCCAAATGAATGTATTACTATGTCATACATCTCTCTGGGTGGACTGATATGAGCATCCTCACGATCCGCCTCGACAACAAACTTGATCGCGAGCTGGCAAACCTCGCCAAGCGCACCGGCCTTTCGCGCAGCGATCTGGCGCGGGAAGCGCTGCGCCGCCATATTTTGGTTCGCGATCTCGATCACATCCGGGCCAAGTTGCAGCCTTATGCGGAAGCCGCCGGTTATCTGTCTGATGAGGATTTCTTTCGGGATATTTCCTGAAGAAGCCGGTGAGAGTATTTCCCGATACCAATGTGCTGGTCAGCGGGCTTATGGGGCACGGACTGTGCCGTGATCTGCTGGACCGTCTGATTATCGAGCATACCGTGCTGCTCGGCGCCCCGGTTCACAAGGAATTGCACCGGATACTTACCTCAAAGTTTCATGTTCCGTCAGCTCTGTGGCATGTGTTGAATGTACGATTGCAGGCACTCGAACAGGCGCCAGCAGCAAGTGCATCGCCTGCCATCCCCATTGTCGATCCCGAGGATATCCCGGTCCTGGCCTGCGCACTGTCCGCGAAAGCCGATATCATCATCACGGGAGACCAGCTTCTTCTGGGTCTGAAAAAAATCGAACGCATCCCCATTCTCTCCCCCCGCCAAACCTGGCAATTGTGGGTTGTTCCCGAAAAGAAACCGGGATAATCACCCACCCCGATTTCATCCCTGTTTAGGCAAAACATTCTTTCGTTGGGAACAAAATGCTCATGACCCAGCTGGTCGAAATAGGCCAAGGCCAAAATGACAGGCGAAGCCGAGAGAAGTGGCCCAGCATCAGGCTGGGCAAAAGCCAGGCGCCAGAAGCTGCCGAGGCGGTCCGGTTGGGCAAGACCACGGCGGTTGCGGAAACGGTGGAAATGGATCGGGCGACGTTTTGCGGCCATTCCCAACGTTCACTTCGTCGAGTGGTTCAAGTGCAATCGGTTCGGCGAGCCCACGCTCGCGGCACTCGCGGCGTAGCTGGGCTTCGACGCTGAGGTGCTTTTTGACATACCAGAGATGAAGGTATGGCGTGACCGACTCCCAAACTCTGCTTTTTTGGTCGGGCGGCCCGCAATTCCAGTACCTCCGATGCTTTCGAGCACCAATCGCCATTCACCGCCATCGCGACTCCACAGTTTCCGGACCTGCTCCACCACATGTTGAGGTTCGGGATGCATGCCGGCGGATACGTGGATCATCACTCGATCGATGTGTCCATCGTGGTTGCTGGGTCGCAGATGCCATGAATACGGACCTCATGGGAACGTTTCTGGGTCAGGTGGGAGAAGCTCACCCGGACCGGGAGATCGTCATGATCCTCGATGGAGCCTCTCCCCATCGGGCCAAGGGGTTGGTCGTGCCGGACAACGTCCAGTTGATTTGTCTCCTCCCGTCTTCGCCGGGGCTGAATCCGGCGGAGATTCTCTGGCATGAACTTCGCGAGAAGTTCTGTGCAAACCGCGTGTCCGACACGCTCGACGCGGTCGTCGACCAAGTCAGGAAAGGACTGGAGAGATTTTCAGACCAGCATGAATTTGTTGTGCGGCTCTCGGACTGGCCGTGGATCATGAACGGCATTCTTTTGAATGCGAAATAGAACTAGAGACGGGCATGGCCGAAGATCGCTGGAGCGATCTTCATCGCAACGGCTGCTGGAATGCCGCTGACAGCGGCACATTCCCGGCGTTATCGGGCGTCTCCTTGGGGGGGCGTGGGATCAGGCCGCCGGGATGGATTCTTCTTACTTCTTGAGGCGGTGCTGTGGTACCCGATCGGGAAGGGAACCGTTTTCTCGCATCACCGGTGCGGACGCGGATGCAAGTGTCCGCCGTTCTCACGGATCCACTCGATAAACGAGTTCAGCATGGGATAGTACGTGTATTGATCATTGACGCGTTTGGAAAAGATTGTGCGGAATCTTTCCCGGGTCACAAAGAGCTTGCGGGTTGTCAGTGGGTTGATCACGAGCAGCTCTGCTTTGTGCATGCCATGTCGGTTTCCGCTCAGAATGTTGGTTTGAATATGGACCCAAAGAAAGGGACCCCAGATCTTGTAGGCATGGTGTAAACCCAGAAGGCTATCCAAGCTTGTGATTCGGTGTGAGAGTCCCGCCCGGATGATTTTTTTCTCGAAGTCCTGATATGTCATAACGTGTTGGAAAGCTCCGGTGTAACGGATTTCCTGGACCCAGAAACGGGATGCCGTTACCAGAATGTTTCCGTGATAGCGGGCGAGATCCGTCTTCCGATTGATCAGGATGGGTGCCTTGCGTGCGGGATGGGTTTGATTGAAGGGGGTGGCTGTCGGAAAGTATCCAGTATGGGGGTTGAGTGGCACGGCTCGGAAATAGGTATAGCCGCAGCTTGTGAGGGAAAGGGTCAACAGCGCAACCAAGACTCCCGTTATTAATTTCATTGAAGTGTTCCTCCGATCCTGTTTCTTGTTGAGACCCCGGTGTCACGTTCCCGCCGTAACTCCATGCTCTCTGATCTTGTTACCTGCGATCTCGGGGTCGGATTAGGCAAACTGGCGCCGTTAGGCTAGCAAACGCGAATCGGAGCTGTCAAGGCATTGTATGAGGCTGTTCACCCAAAGCAGGAATGTCCCCTTTTGGGTTCAGGGGGGCTATGACCGGACCGAGTGCACAACGCGAGGCCGCATGAATGGTACGGGCGGGTGAGCCCGCCGAGGGGGCCGTTCCCTCGGCGGGCTCACCCCAGACGCGTACCAGCAGCGCATAGGAAAAAGAGGGCAGAGCATTGACCGGATCGGCCGCTGGGCGACGGTTCCGGGCGCCGAAGTCGAAGGCCAGTGCTTTTTCCTCCGTGTCCCGTTTCAACATGGAAACAAACTGGCTGAAGTACAAAGCCGCGGCTCCGCCTTCCACACCCAGTAATTCCACCAGACTGGAAACCCTTGAGACTTGACTCGCCAATCGCCGCAAAACTGGCAGGGCACATTCCCGGCGGTATCGGGCGTCTCCTTGGTAGGACGCGGGATCACACCGCCGGTGTGCGCTCCCAGAGGGTCAACTGGGCGATGCTGTGCTGATACTTGCGGGCGGTTTCCCGGATGACGAAGGGGAGGTCGCGAGGGTAACCCTCGAGGAGGCGGAAACGCGGGGCCAGGATCTCCCGGAGCGCCTCGAGGGTCGTCCGGTTTTCCCCGTCCGTCCGGAAGCCGCCCAGCCACTCCTCCCGCGGCGTGTGTTCGACGAGCCAGGTATAGGGGGAGGTGATGAGCAAAAGTCCGCCGGAATGGATTCTTCCCCCGATCGTCGCGAGAAACTTCCGGGGTTCCCGCAGGCGGTCGATGAGGTTGGCGGCCACTACGAGATCGTAGTCCGTGTAGAGGGGTTTTAGGTTCGTGGCGTCATCCTGGAAGAAGCGGACGCGCCCCGCGGTCTCCGCAAGGCCGAGACTCGCGAGGTCCGCCGTCCGAAAGCTCTCGATCTCGCCTTCCTCGGTTACGGCATAGGCATAGCGGCCCTCGTCCCGCAGTTTCACGCCCACTTGGATGAACCGGGCGGAAAGGTCGATGCCCGTGACTTCCGGACAGGCGCGGGCCAGCTCGAAGGCGGTCCGGCCGACTGAACAGCCGACGTCGAGGGCCCGGCGAAGCGGCCGACCGGATGAGGCGGCGAGCGCCTCCCGGGCCACCGCCTGGAGGAAGTTCGGCACCCCGAAATACTGCGGGCCATAGTGGAACTCCGCGTACTGGGTGAGCGCCTGGTCGGTTTCGTAAACGGGGATCGCCGGCAATGGGTTCTTGGATTCGACGTAACGGAAACCCGCATGCTGGAAAAAGTGGCGGCGAAAGGCGTAACGGGCACTGGCCTGCGTCTCGTTGCCCAGGCTCATGAAGGATCCGCCCAGCAGGAGATGGTGGCGGCCGTCAAAGGTCGGAACCGAAAAATCGTCGTAGAGGGGGTGGGGCGTAAACCCCGGGAAGGGGTAGATCGGGGTTTCGGTCCATTGCCAGACGTTGCCCACGACATCGCAGAAACGCCCCTGGGGGAAACGGTCCACCGCTGCCGGAGAGGCGCCGTGGGCCAGTCCGATGTTGCCCGGCGCATCCTTCCAGGAGTCACAGTCGGGCAATCCGCTCTCTTCCCGCATCCGGTGCCACTCGGCCTCGAGCGGCAGGCGCAGGGTGCGTCCCTCGCGTTCCGAGAGCCAGCGGCAGAAGGCCCGCGCCTCATGGCAGTTGACCTCGACCGGCCAGTTCCAGGGCATGGGACGTTCCTCGGCGATGAGCCGGAGCCTCCAGCCCTCCGGGTGGCGGACCCAGAAGCTGGGGTGGGCGGGTCGGGCGAAGCCGAGCCAGTCCCGGGCCTCCTCGGTCCAGTAGCGCATCTCCGCATAGCCTCCACCCTCGACGAAGGGGAGAAACTCGCCGTTGCTCACGAGCTGGCGGGCGGCCGCAAAACCGGCAAGCCGGGTCTCCTCCCTGCCGTATTCGTTGTCCCAGCCGTAGAGCCGGTGATCGCGAGCCTTGCCGAGCCGGATCGTCCCGGCCGGGACCGATTCGAGGTGGTTTCGGGGGGCGGGGCCGCCCTCCGCGAGGGCGGGAAAATCCGCGACCGGCCGGACCAGATCGAGCGGCAACTGGCGCATCAGGACCGAACTCGTCTCGAGGTGGATGTTTTCGTGCTCGATGCCCATGAGGATCGCCCACCAGGGGGAGTCCCAGTCGATGGGCAGCTCGAGCGGGAGACGGGCGATCAGATCGTCGACCCGTGTACGGACACGCTCGCGGTAGGCGGCCACACGGGCGACTTCGGGCCAGTCGTAGTGGCGCTCGTCGAGGTCATCCCAGGACATCTCGTCCACGCCGACGGCGAAGAGGGATTCGAGGAGGGGATCGATTCTTTCGCTCACGAGTCCGGCCAAAAGGAGCTTGTTGACGTAGAAGACCCCGGTATGGCCGAAGTAAAAGATGAGGGGGTGGCGCAGGGGAATGGCCTTCCGGTACCAGGCATCCGGGGTCGCCAGGTGCTCGAAAAGCCTTTCGTAAAGGGAGAAGGTCCGCTGGAAGATTTCGCGGATTTCCTGCCGTTTTGCCACAGGGTCCCGGCCATCCAGAACCAGCGGCGGAATACGAACCGCTGTCATCCGCCATCTCATGCTCGTCAGTCAGCTTGAGTTTATCATCCCGATCGGTTTTCGCGGGCCCGAAAGCGGAGTTCGGTTCGCTCGGGGGGGGCGGCCGGAGGAGACGTTGCCGGCCCGCCCATTCCCGCCGTCGCCATCCTGGCGGCTGCCGGACGGGGGCGTGAGGGGTTTTCTTGAGTTCAGACGGATCTCTCGCTACACTCCCGAAAGCAGTTTCGGCCCGTTTCTTTCATGTCCGTTGGATGTCGTCATCGACATTCGCCCGCTTCCAGCACGGGGAGTCGTCCATGCGTTCAGCTCGTCTCTGCCTGATCGTCTTTTGGTGCGGCCTCGGCGCGAGCTCCCTCGCCGCCGCCGCGTCTCCTCCGCCCCATTCCGAGAACGGTCTGGCACTGACACCCCCCATGGGGTTCAACGACTGGGCCCATTACCAGTGCCACATCAGCCAGAAACTCTTCGTGCGGACGGCTCGGGCCCTCGTCCGGACCGGGCTGGCCCGGCTCGGCTACCGCGACGTCAATATCGATGACTGCTGGATGGCGCGCCACCGCAACGCGCAGGGGGAACTGGTCGCGCGGCGCACGCTCTTCCCCCGCGGCCTCAAGTGGCTTGGTCGTTACCTTCACGCCCACGGGCTCAAGTTCGGGATTTACGAGGACGCGGGTTACAAGACCTGCCAGGGCCGGCCGGGGATGTACGGCCACATCGCGGAGGACGTCCGGACTTTCGTCTCCTGGGGGGTCGACTACCTCAAGCTCGATTACTGCGATCCGCCCATGAACCGCTACCCGGGCCTTGACTTCTCCCAGGTGGCGCACCGGGTCTACGCGGCCGTGAGCCGGGCGCTCCGCCATTCCGGGCGGGCGATCGTCTTCAGCTGTTCGCCTCCGGCTTACGTCGATGGCAAGCCCAGAGCCTATGCGGAGGTCATGTCCTGGATCGGCTCGGTCTGCAACCTCTGGCGCACGGACGACGATATCGCCGATACCTGGAAAAGCGTCCTTTCCAACTACACGGGCAACGTGGGACTTTGGCGCGACGCCCATCCCGGGGCCTGGAACGATCCCGACATGCTCGAGGTGGGCAACCGGGGACTCACCCTTCGCGAACAGCGCACGCAGTTCAGCCTGTGGGCGGAGATGGCCGCACCTCTCCTGATCAGCACGGACGTGTCCCGGCTTTCGCCGGCGGCGCTGGCCATCCTGTCCAACCGCGCCGTGATCGCGGTCGACCAGGATCCGCTCGGTATCCAGGCCCGTCTCGTCGGGGCTGAGGGTCCCATCGACATCCTGTCGCGACCGCTGGTCGGGGGGGCGCATGCGGTGGTGTTCTTCAACCGTGGACCGGCGACCGCCACCGCTTCCATCCGGCTGGCCCGACTGGGCATCCACCGGAATCCGGTCCGCCTGCGGAATCTCTGGACCGGGAAAACGGCTGTGGCCCGTCGCCGGATCACGGCTCGGGTGCCTTCCCACGGCGTCGTCATGTTCCGCATCCGGACACTCGGGACAACCGGCCGGACTGCGCCGCGCGCCCCCGCGCGGGCCCACTGGGTCCACAATTGAGCCGGAAGCCGGGGGGCCGGCGCCGGCCGGAAGGAGAGCCGGGCATGGATCTGGAAGACGTCCGGAGGAGCTTCACCGGGTATTTCGCCGGCTGCGGACACGTGGTCGTCCCGTCGGCCTCGCTCGTCCCGGCCAATGATCCCACCCTGCTTTTCACCAATGCCGGTATGGTGCCGTTCAAGGACGTCTTCCTCGGGCTCGAGACCCGGCCCTACCGCCGGGCCGTGAGCATCCAGCGCTGCGTCCGGGCCGGCGGCAAGCACAATGATCTCGAAAACGTGGGTTATACGGCCCGCCACCACACCTTCTTCGAGATGCTCGGTAACTTCAGTTTCGGCGACTACTTCAAGGAAGAGGCCATCCCCCTCGCGTGGAACTATCTCACGCGGACCCTCGGGCTCGACCGCGAACGGTTGTGGGTCACGGTCCACCCGGAGGACGATGAGGCCTACACCCTCTGGCAGCATGCGGTCGGCATTCCGGAGTCCCGCCTCCGGCGCATCCCAGGGGACGACAATTTCTGGTCGATGGGGGAGACCGGTCCGTGTGGACCCTCGACCGAGATTTTTTACGACCACGGACCCGGTGTCGCGGGTGGACCGCCGGGTTCCGAGACCGCCTCGGGTGATCGTTTCGTCGAGATCTGGAACCTGGTTTTCATGCAATTCGACCGCGATGCCCGGGGATTGCTCACCCCGCTTCCCCAGCCGTGTGTCGACACCGGCATGGGGCTCGAGCGGATCGCGGCCGTCCTCGAGGGCGTGGTCTCGAACTACGACATCGCCTTTTTCCGTACCCTCACCGCCGAGGCCGCCCATCTCCTCGGGGTCGCTCCCGACGGATCGAGCGCGCTCCGGGTCATCGCCGATCATGTCCGCGCCGCCACCTTCCTGATCATGGATGGGGTCCGGCCCGGCAACGAGGGGCGGGGCTACGTCCTGCGCCGCCTGATCCGCCGGGCCTACCGGCACGGCTTCCGGCTGGGTGCCGGGGGGGCTTTTCTCTACCGCCTCGTGCCGGTGGTGGGCCGGCTGATGGCCGGGGCCTACCCCGAACTCACTTCGGAGACGCTGGCCACCGCCTCGGGCGAGATCCGGCGCGAGGAGGAGCGGTTCGCCGACACTCTGGTCCAGGGACTTGCGGTTCTCGAGGAAGGACTGGGCGCACTGTCCGGCCGGACGATCCCGGGTCCGCTCGCCTTCCGGCTGGCCGATACCTACGGATTTCCAATCGATCTCCTCCTGGATACGGCGCGCGAACGCGGGTATACGGTCGACGTCGAAGGCTTTGAGGCCGAACTTGCGGCCCAGCGCGAGCGGGCGCGGCGCCAGTCGGCGTTCGGCGCCGCCGAGCGGATCCGCCTGGAATCCGCCCCCACGACCTTTTCCGGCTATGAGGGCCTGGAGTCGGAGGCGACGATCGCGGCGGTCGCCACTCTGGACGGTGAGGCCGCAGAGCTCGCGGAGGGCGAACGGGGCATTCTCGTACTCGACCGGACTCCCTTTTATGCGGAGTCCGGAGGCCAGGTCGGCGATACCGGCCGGATCGAGTCCGAGACCCTGCGCTTCCGGGTCACCGACACCCGGCGGGAGGGTTCGCACATCCTGCACCACGGCATCGTGGAGGTCGGGCGCATCCGCCCCGGCGAGCGGGTGCATGCCCGGGTCGATGGTGGGCGGCGGCGCGACATCATGCGCAACCACTCGGCGACACACCTCCTCCACGCGGCCCTCAGGCAGGTGCTGGGCCCGCATGTGACCCAGCAGGGTTCGCTCGTCGCACCCGACCGGCTGCGCTTCGACTTTTCCCACTCCACGGCGCTGACTCCCGCGGAACGGGAGGCGGTGGAGCGACTCGTCATGGTGGCCGTGGTTGCCGATCATCCGGTCGAAACCCGCGTCATGGCGTTCGATGAGGCGCGCCATCTGGGCGCCATGGCCCTGTTCGGCGAAAAATACGGCGAGCGCGTCCGCGTGCTCCGGATGGGTGAGGTCTCGCTTGAACTCTGTGGCGGCACCCATGTCCAACGGACAGGGGAGATCGGAGGGTTTCACATCGTGGGCGAGACGGCTCTGGCTTCGGGGGTGCGCCGCATCGAGGCCGTGACGGGGCTGGGCCTCACCGCGTGGCTCGCGGATCTCGAACGGGAGCGGAGCGGACTGGCGGCTCTCGTGGGTACGGGAGCTGACGGATGGACCGCCCGCATCCGCCAGATGCAGGAACGCGAGCGGGAGCTGACTCAGACCGTGCGGGCCCTCAAGCGCCGTCTCGTGGCCGGCGGTGAACAGGCTCCGGACGCCTGGCCGCAGGCGGTTGGGGATGTCCAGGTCGTGGCCCGCCGCATCGACGGGGCGGATGTGACCAGTCTCCGGGAAGGGGTCGACCGCCTGCGCAGCCAGCTCGGAAAGGCGATCGTGGTCCTGGCGACGGTAGAGGACGGCACGGTCCGCCTGGTTTCGGGAGTGACTCCGATCGAGGCGCGCCGGGTCCCGGCCCGCGAACTCGTGGCCCATCTGGCAGCCCGAATCGGGGGCCGCGGCGGCGGCCGGGCCGATCTCGCCGAGGGCGGCGGGGGTGACCCCGCGGGGCTCGACGCCGCCTTGGCCGAAGTGCTGGACTGGGTCCGTGCGAGGCTCGGGGGGGGCACCGGGTGACTCTCCGGGTGCTCAAGTTCGGTGGCACTTCCGTCGGCGATTCCGACCGGATCCGTCATGCCGTGGGTCTCGTGGCCGAACATCTGGCCATGGGGGACCGGGTGGTCGTGGTGGTTTCCGCGCAGGCAGGAGAGACGGACCGGCTGATCGGACTGGCCCGGACCCTGAGTCCCGACCCGGACCCCCGCGAGTTGGCTGCCCTGCTGGTGACCGGCGAGCAGGCGAGCGCCGCCCTCTTTGCCCTGGCGCTCGGCGCGGCCAGCATCCGGGCCTGTTCCTACAGCGCCTGGCAGATCGGTCTGGTGGCCGAAGGGGCCGCCGACCAGGCCCGGATCCGGACCATTGAGGTACGGCGGCTCCGATCGGACCTCGAGCAGGGCATCGTGCCGGTGGTCTGCGGTTTCCAAGGGGTCAATCAGGACGGGGATTACGTGACGCTCGGGCGCGGCGGTTCCGACACGACCGCGGTTGCGCTCGCGGCTGCGCTCGGGGCCGACGAATGCCAGATCTATACCGACGTTGATGGCGTCTACACGGCCGATCCACGGCTTATCCGAACGGCCCGCCGCCACGAGGCCCTGAGCTATCCCGAGATGCTCGAGTTTGCTGCGGGCGGTGCCAAGGTGCTCGAACGCCGGTCCGTCGAGCTCGCCGGACGGCATCATGTGCCGCTCCGGGTCCTGTCGAGTGCGGGCTCCGCCAAAGACCGCGGGACCCGCTTCATCGAGCCTCCGCCCGAGGCCGTCCGTGCGCTCTGCGGGGTGGCCCTGAGCCGGAACGAATCAGAAATCACGATCTTGGGCATTCCCGAGCAGCCGGCGCTCGCCGCCATCCTGCTGGGACCGCTCAGCGCCGGCGGGGTCGAGATCGACCTGATCGTTCAAAACCGGGCCCGCGATGGCCGGGTCGACCTCGGACTCACGGTCCCCCGCTCCGCTCTGGCTCGCGCCCTTGTCCTGCTTGGCGAGCCGGCGGGTGCCATCGGTGCTGAAGGCGTGATCTCGACCGAACACATCGCCAAGCTTTCCGTTGTCGGCATGGGGCTCAAGTCGCGTCCGGAATTGATCGCCCGCTTTCTCTCCACACTCGCCTCCGAGAGGATCTCGGTGCGGATGATGGCCACCGCCGAAATCAAGGTTTCGGTCACCCTGCCGGAGGAGGACGGCGAGCGCGCGCTCGCCGCCATCCATCGCACGCTCGAGTTCTAGCCGCGATTTTCGCGGGCCACCCTGGAACACACCGGGGCGGCCCGCTTCAGGACCGGTGGACGACGATGACTCCGCCCAGGCCTTGGGTCACGAGACGGTGGTTGAAGGGCGCAACCTGTCCAGTCACGATGGCCCGGAGGCGCTGCCGGGCCTGCGCGAGCTGGTGGGCCAGCAGGCGGTAGACGGCCACGTCGGAGTCGGTGGGCGGATAGTCGGCGCTGTGCTCGACTGCCTTGAGGAGCACGCACAGACGACCCAGGATTTGAACCGGATGCTGGAAGGCATCCTCGCGGGCCCCGGTCAGGTAGACGTCGAACAGGTGGCCCTCGTCGGCGAGCAGGGCCCGGCCGAGTGCACGGGCCTTCCCCAGCGTGCCCGGATGGTCGCCGAGCACCTTGAGCCGCGCCTCGATATGGGCGAGGGTGACCCGCATCCATTCGATCTCTGTGATGAGGGAGAGGGTCTCGTTGATCCGATTGCGGATCTTGAGCGCCAGGGCCACCTGGGCCCGGATGTCCGCCAGGTTGCCGGCCGAGTAGGGGTCCTTCCGGACGAGGAGGGGTTGCGTCCAGTGCCGGCTTCCCACGCTGAACTCGACGGTATCGGCCCCCGGCACGGCGAGCGGTCCGTTCAGCGTGCGGCGCAGATCGAAGATCTCGATCGGCCGGTAGCCCTTGGGCCCCACGTGGACCCACGGGGCGTGCGGCGGTGGCATGAAGACCCGGCCCGGGCAGGGGCCGGATCCTGGGCAATCGCTCAGGTGCCGGACCGGAGCATAGCGGAGATTCCACACGAAACGATTGATGCCGGCATGCAGTGCCGGCAGCCGGTCGGCGCGGCGGGTACCGGGCCGGTTCGAGAACGTGCGGATGAGGTGGCCGCCCGGTCCGCGGATCACGAGGCTCACCGGGAGAGCCGGTTGGTGCGGCAGGTAGAAGTCGATCACCGCGCCGTAGGGCGGATTCCGACCCGTGGCCGGATAGTCCGGAGCCGAACGGCGGCGCGCCACGGTGTGAAAGCGCCAGGCGGTGCGGAGCGGGAAGAGCGTCGGTGCTCCGGTGCGGGCGGCCGCTGGGAGATGGGTGAGCGAAGCCAGGTCGGACAGAATGTAGGCCCCGCGCCCGTAGGTGGCGACCACGAGATCGTCTGCGACGGGCTGGACCGTGACCCAATAGACCGGTGCGTGTGGCAGGTTGTTCTGGAGCGGATACCACCGCCGTCCGCGGTTGGGACTCCAGTAGAGCGCGTTGTCCGTCCCGGCGAAGAGGACATCCGCATCGAGCGGATCTTCCTTCACGCAGTGGACGATCGAGAACATGTTGACCGGGATGCCCCGGACGATGCGGTGCCAGCTCCGGCCGGCATCATTGGTGACGTAGATGTAGGGTCGGCTGTCCCCCATGAGCTGGCGGTCGACCGAGAGGTAGGCCCGGTTCGCGTCGAAGCGGGACGGCGAGATGCTGGTCACGTCTCCCAGGGACGGGAGTCCGTGCGGGGTGACGTTCTTCCAGGTCTGGCCGCCGTTGAGCGTGAGGTGCACCTGGCCGTCATAGCCGCCCGTCCAGATCATACCGGAGCGAAGGGGCGAGGGGGCGATGATCGACAGCGACATGGCGTCGAACGTGCCCAGGTTGTCGTGACTCACCCCTCCCGTCGACCCCTCGTCGCGCTTGATGTTGAGTGTCAGGTTGGGGCTGATGCGCTGCCAACTCTGGCCACCGTTGTCGGTCCGGTAGACGTACTGGCTGCCGGCGTAGACGACGTTGGGGTTCTGGGGCGAGAGGGCGAGTGGGAAGACGAAATCCCAGCTGTTCGGCAGTTTCCCGGGCGGCCAGCCGTAGCCGGACAGTTGGAAGACGGAGACCGCCCGTCCCTCGCCGCGGTGGATATTGAAGCGGTCGATCCAGCCGTCATAGCAGCCGGACCAGACGATGTTGTTGTTGCGCTTGTTCGGCAGGCTGAAGCCGCTCTCGCACCCGTTCAAGCCGGTCCAGTAGCCGGGGCTGATGCCGCCGTAGGGGGTGCGCGTGTTCGAGGGCAGCCGATAGGCGTGCCCGTCCTGCCGGTTGACGAAGACATGAAAGGGAATGTCCCGGTCCGTCGCCACGTGGTAGAGCTGGGCGTCGGGTAGCGCGACTTCCTGCCATTGTTTCCAACCGTTCTGCGTGATGGTGGCGCCCTCGTCGAAGGTCACGACCATGCGCTTGGGGTTTTGGGGGTCGATCCAGATGTCGTGGTTGTCGCCGCACCCGCACCGTTCGTAGTGCATGTGGACGCCGCCCGTGCGCGAGGTCAGGAAGTTGGTCGAAACGAAGTAGAGACGGTCGGGGTTCGTGGGGGAGATGGCGAAACGGGTGTAGTAGGGGGCCCGTTCGTCCATGGAGTGGTTGTGGCTCACGAGCGTCCAGTGGCGCCCGGAATCGACGGACCGGTAAAGACCGGGTGCCCATTTTTCCTCCATGAGGGTGTAGTAGATGTGCGGGTTGCTGGCGGAGATGGCCACGGCCACTTTGCCCACCGGGCTGGCGGGTAGTCCGTCGTGGCTGAGCCGTGTCCAGGTCCGGCCGCCGTTGCGGCTGAGATAGACTCCGCTGCCCGGCCCACCGCTATCCAGGTTCCAGGGGTGGACGTCGAACTGCCACATCCCCGCGAGGAGCACGCGCGGGTTGTCAGGATCGATCGCGAGATCCGAACAGCCCGTCAGGGGATTGACGAAGAGGACCCGCTTCCAGTGGCGTCCGTTGTCGTTTGTCCGGTAAACGCCCCGGGCCGGTGACGGACCGAATCCGCTGCCGGCGGCGCATACGTAGACGCGCCGGAGGTCCGTGGGGTCGACCACGATGCGGGCAATGCGGCCCGTCCGGGTGAGGCCCAGGTGTTTCCAGGTGCGGCCGCCGTTGTCCGAACGGTAGACGCCGTCGCCGATGCCGGTGGTCGGCCGGATATAGAAGGTCTCCCCGGTGCCGGCCCACACGACCCGGGGACGCCCCGGGTCGAGGGCGAGCGCTCCGATGGACTGGGCGGGTTCCCGGTCGAAGATCGGTTTCCAGTGGATCCCGCCATCTGTGGTTTTCCAGACACCGCCCGAGGAGGTGCCGAGATAGTAGATGCGGGGATTGCCGGGAATCCCCTGGACCGCGGCAATGCGCCCCTCGCCCGGCCCGATGAACCGGTAGTGCAGAACCCGGTAGAGGGAGGGGTTGAGCCGGTCATGGGCACCCGCCCAGGCGGATGAGGCGGTCGCCAGGAGAAGGAGCATGGCCCATGTGCGCGGGGCGGTGGGGTGAAGCTTCGGCATGGGAGAACCCTCAGGTGGGTGGGTGGGCCGATCACCGACCGCTCGCCACGGTCTGCGGCGTTGCTGAACGCCAACAGGGGGAAACGGCGGATCAAACACGATGCCGGAGCCTAGCACAGGCATTTTGACCGTGCAAGGACGGGGTTGGCCACACGGGGTGCGGTTTTTCCCCACGGCACAGGGACCGTGCTAATATCGCTGAGGAAGCCGCCTCTGGGGCTGGGTGCGGCGGATCCGTGTGACCTGGTAGGTGGCATGATCAATGTGACCGATGTGGCCTTCAAGGGGGCTGGGCTGGCTTTGCTCTCGCTCTGGTTCATCGTCGACCAGCGGCTTTTGGCACGGCGGCCGCATGACCGGGCGATCCGGTGTGAACCCCGTTCGTGCCGCATCCTCGTCCTCGCCAACATGATCGGCTTGGTCCTCGCCCTTCTCGCCGCGGTCAGCTTCAGCCGCGGCCGCATGCCGGACGACGACCCCCTGGCCATCTGGGGGCTCGGCTGCATGTTGATCGGCATAAGCATCCGTTTGAGCGCCATGACGACCCTCGGCCGCTTCCACATGACGACGGTTTCGATTCTGCCCGACCACCGACTGGTCGAGCGGGGGTTCTACCGCTGGATTCGTCATCCGAGCTATCTTGGCGTGATCGTGCTGCTCCTGGGCCTGGCTTGCGTGCTGGCCAACTATGCCAGCCTCTGTATCCTGCTCGGTTTTGTGATCCCGGCCTACGCTTACCGGATTTCCCGCGAGGAGAAAATCCTGATCGAGCGCTTCGGCCAGGTCTATGAAAACTACCGTCTGAGGACGCGACGACTCGTTCCCTTCATCTACTGAGGGCGCCATGGCCATCCCGGCTCCGTTCTGCGCCTCCGGTCCGGATGATGCCGTTCTCGTCATCGGCGGGGGGATCGTCGGGCTGGCTCAGGCCTATGCGCTGTGCCGACGCGGACATGCGGTCCGGCTGTTCGAATCCGGCCCCGACTTTGCCGGACGGGCCTCCCACGCCAACGGCGGACACCTGTCGACCGACAGCGGCGCCCCCTGGGTTTCACCCTCGATCCTGCCGGAACTCGTGCACTGGCTGTTCGACCGACACCGCCCGCTGTCCGTGAAGCCCGTGGCGATGGGACTGGCCGGCTGGTCCTGGCTGCTCGCCGCCCGCCGCCACCTCGGGTTCGACTGCTATCTCGAATCCCGGCGCCGCCTCCACGCGCTGACCGATTTCAGCGTGACCGCCTGGCAGCGCATCGAGACCGAGCTCGAGGCTCCGCTCGCTCCCGGCCGCGGGGTGCTCTACCTCTACCGGAACCTTCGGGAGTGGAATCAAGCGCATCGGCTTCTCGAACGGGAGCGGATGATCGGGGTCCAGGCGGTGCCCGTCCTGGCCGAAGAGGCCCCGGCTTACGTGCCCGAACTCACCGCCTCGAAAATCCGCCCGGCCGGCGGCATCTGGTACCCGGGTGACCGCTTCGGGGACTGCCGGGAGGCCGCCCATCGGCTCGCCGGATGGGTGGAATCGCACGGCGGACTTCTGCACCGCGACACACCGGTCCGGGCCGTCGAGACCATAGGCGGGCGGGTGCGGATCCGGACCGATCACGGCCTTTACACCGGAGTGGCCGTCGTGATCGCGGCTGGAGTGGACAGCCCGGCCCTCACCCGGCCGCTCGGCATCCCGCTCAGGCTCTGTCCCGTCAAGGGATACACGCGGACGTATGCCGGAAGCCCGCTGGCCTCCTCGGGTCCGGCACTCGCCGACCACAGCCGCAAGGTCGTCCTGACCCCGCTCGACCGGGTTCTGCGCGTGGCCGGGATGGCCGAGTTCGCGGGGCTCGACGACCGGCCGGTACCGCGCTACTTCACGCGTCTCCATGAGACGGCCACGGATTGGCTTCCCGGATTGGCCCAGATCCCCTCGACGCTCGACTGGGCCTGTCTCCGGGCCATGACGGCCGATGGCCTGCCGCTTCTCGGCGCGACCCGTCGGCCCGGCGTTTTTCTCAACACGGGCCATGGGCCGCTCGGCTGGACGCTTGCGGCCGGGACGGCTGAACTCGTCGCGGATGCGATCGAGGGCAAGGGGCCCGTCCCGGGTCGGACTTCGGCCTCGGCGGCACCGGCATGAGCGGCCGGTATCCCGCGTTGCCGAACTCACCCTGCGCCGGCGGAAACAGCACTTCGCCGACGGCCGCTGCGCTCGGATCTTTACGCCAGCGATGCCGGGTCGGCAACAACGCCGCTGAGTGACCGGTGAGTCCACTCTGCAACGAGCGGGGCGGATTGAAACCGGATGCTCGAGCACGTACCGGTCGATGTGTAAACGACCGATTCAACCGCCGATTGGATGCGGGTGCTACGCTGGTGCGGGGCGATGATGCTCGGCAAGCCGCATCGGAGCGCTCTGCCGTGCCCGGGCGCAGCGACAGGGGTTATGAACCTGGAATGGTCCATGAAGAGTACCGAAGAAGTCCACCGTATCGAATCTGGGGATCATGATGAAACTCAACTTCACGCCGACCCGCGGATTTTGGGTGCTACTCGCGTCGTTTTGTATGATCGCCGCTTTCAATCCAGTACTGGCATGGCCTCCAAAAGCAGGCTTCGCAAGTGCAGTGCCGACTCGCATTCAGCCCTACCTGATGACGAGTCAGGATGAAGAGGTTTCGCTGGCGCGTAGCGCAGCACCTCCTTCCGTTTCATCGGGTGCTACGGTCATGACGCTCGGTACGCGCGGCTATATCACCGCGGTCAAAGGCCGCAATGGGTTTGTCTGCCTCGTCGAGAGATCATGGACCAACGCGACGGACGCAAAGAGTGCTCAATTCTGGAACCCGAAGTTCCGCGCTCCGTACTGCTTCAATGCGGCTGGGGCGCGGTCGGTGCTTCCTCGTTACCTGTCAAGGACCAAATGGGTACTCGCCGGCGCATCCCAGAGTGAGATCGGCCAGCGGGTTGATGCTGCTTGGACCGCGGGGAAGTTCGAGGAGCCCGCGCTGGGTGCGATGTGTTACATGATGTCAAAGCGCGGACTTTTGAATTACGGTGGGCCGTGGCGCCCCCATTTGATGTTCTTTTTCTCGCGCTCATCAGAGGAACCGAACTGGGGAGCCAATCGGCCCGGCAGCCCCGTATTTGTTCGCGCCAGGACGCATACGGTGACTTACATGGTTCTCGTGCCGATCTGGTCTGATGGGACGCGGGCGCCAAACGACCAGTAGCCTGATTCACCCCGGGCCACTTCCCGCCAGCGCGTGATTTCCTGGAGCCACATTGAACTGGGTGCGTCGAAATGTTCATTCTCGGTGCCGAACATCTGAGTGAAGCGGCACGCGGATTTCTTTGCGCGTCCACTTGGGCGAACTGTCAGTCCGTCTTTACTATGATGCTCAGACTCGTGCCGGTGAAGTTGCGGGCGCCGAGATAGCCAGAAAAGTTGACCTTGTGTCCAGGGGTTCGTGTCCCTTGTTTGTTGAACAACTGATACCCTTCATTGAGCGCGTGATAGATCAGTACGCGCTCAAGGAGCTCGATACTTTTCTTGGTGCGCTGACCGGGCTTCGGCGAGAACCGGCCTAGAATGAGTACCTTCTTTCCGTTCCGGGCTTTCTTGATGCTGTTCATCAGGAAAGTACTCCTTTTGAAATGCTGCCGAGCGCGTTTTCCAAGCTTCTCGGCCTCTCCAATGTAGAGAGGTATGACCTTGCTGTTAAAGATACGGGCAAACATATATACGCCAGGCACGTCCTGCCAATCGTCTAGACCTTCTGCTGTATAGATCAGGTTTTCCTTGCCGCCGTTGAGAAGGTCGAATGGTGCCTCCCATTTCACACTCAGGTCCATCGGTCTCTCCAGAAGGTCACATGCCGTACGTGAGCAGCGGACGGAGTTTGCGCGAAGCCCAGACGTAGCGAGTCCGACTCGACGCGCTTGTTACGCAAGCTCATACTCGAACTCGTAGTAATGCTGACCACCTTCAATTTTGATAGCCATTTGGCCGGTCAGGCTGGACAGTTCGCCAGATCCTGAATTCGGCACAACCTCAAGAATGAGTCGCTCGATCATCCTTTGGTTCCTTGTGCCAAAGTGCTGAAGGACAAAGCTGCCCTTTTTGCCTGACAAAACACCAGAAACTTGCTCTGAGGGCTACATAGCCACCCGAGCCCTCGCCACCCGGGCCCTCGAGTGATCTCATGGCGCTTAACATCTCGCCTTTGCTTGTTGCCTCGAGAGCGCCGTTGAACTGTTTCTCGATGGACATTCGACCGAGGGCGACTCCATCGAGCCCTTGCGTGTAAAAGCCCAAGGGGATCACCTTTACTTCAAAGCTTCCAGATATTTTCATCCTTCTCCTTTGCTCAGCTGCGGACGACCGTGCGGCAGGGAGTCTACCACCCTGAAGGCGTACCAGCAAGCGCCGCTGGCACCGCGCCGCCTCCACTGTACGTCCGCTTGATAGCACCCGGATCCGGGGCGATCACCGCCTCGGCGCGGCCGGTCGTGCAGGTGGCGTGTCCCCGTTTTCTTCGCCTCCGTTCATGAGGTTCGTCGCCAGTTGTTGCACAGTGATAGCAGCCCGTGCAGTGGGACGGTGTCGTGGTCCGGTACATCTTGCCCCTCGGTCTGTCTGCAGGCGCCAGGGCATCCGGCGACCGAGGACCTCATCCATAACTTGATTTTAGCCGAGGAACTCTGCTACGCTGAAAGCCTTGTTGGCTGCCGAGAGAATCGGTCGATGGCCTTGGCAATTCTCTCGAGCCTGGAGCGAGCCGATACCGCTCTCTTTCTTCTCATCAATAACCATTTTCATTTTTCCATCCTGAATGACAACATGCGGGCCCTCACCTTCCTCGGGAACGGGTGGGTGGTCTATTGGATCGTGGTCCTGTACCTCTACCGCTTCGATCCCCGTCCCTTCCGCGAATCCTTCCTCCTGCTGTTTTTGACCCAGATCATTCCAGGCGCCGTGGTGGACGTCCTCAAGCGCATCGTCGACCGCCCGCGGCCGATCGTGGCGCTCCACCGGCTGATCGCGGAAGGCCGGGTGCACGTCGTGGTTTTGGGCCGCCATCTCACCGCCTACTCGTTCCCGTCGGGACACGCCGAGACGGCGTTCGCCCTGGCGGTTGCCTTGGGCTACCTCTACCCACGGCGGCGCGCCGCCTTTTATATCCTGGCGGCTCTGGTCGCCTTCTCGCGTGTCTATAACGGCGAACATTTCCCGCTCGACGTGATCTGCGGAGGACTCGTCGGGTACGCCTTCGGATGGATCGGGATCTGGGCCTACCGCAGGGTTTCACGCCGGGCGATCGGGGGTCTCCCCACCGCGTCCGAGGAGGCCTGAGGCCAGCGGCTCTGGGCAGGGATCTGGCGATCGGATACACTCGGCCGACAGGACTCGGGAGCGGTTGGGGATGATTCTCGTGACCGGCGGTGCCGGATTCATCGGCAGCAACTTCGTTCACCACTGGCTCGGCTGGACCGACGAGGCCGTGATCGTGCTCGACGCCCTGACCTATGCGGGCAATCTCGAGAACCTGGCTCAGGTCGCCTCCGATCCGCGCCTCACCTTCGTCCACGGCGATCTCAACGACCGGGCCCTGCTCGACCGGATGATGGCCCGGCACCGGCCGCGGGCCGTCATCCATTTTGCCGCGGAAAGCCATGTCGACCGTTCGATCCGCGGACCGGAAGCCTTCCTCCGGGCCAACGTCATGGGCACGTTCAGCCTACTCGAAGCCGTCCGCACCGACTGGAACGGCCGCGCCGCCGAGGAACGGTCCCGGTTCCGCTTTCTGCACATCTCGACCGACGAGGTCTACGGTTCGCTTGAGCCCGGATCACCTGCCTTTACGGAGGATTCGCCCTTTGCGCCGAACAGTCCGTACGCGGCGAGCAAGGCGGCCAGCGACCACTGGGTCCGCGCCTATGGCCGGACCTATGGGCTGCCGGTTCTCGTGAGCCACTGTTCGAACAACTACGGGCGGTACCAGTTTCCCGAGAAATTGATTCCGCTCGTCATCCATCATGCGCTCGAGGGATCCCCGCTGCCTCTCTACGGGGACGGGGCCCAGATCCGCGACTGGCTCCATGTCGAAGACCACTGCCGGGCCCTGGTCCGCATCCTCGAGGCGGGACGGGTGGGGGAGACCTACAACATCGGCGGCTTAAGCGAAAGAACGAACCGCGAGGTGATGGAGACGCTCTGTCGGACCCTGGACCGCCTGAAGCCCCATCCGCACGGGGCGCACGCGGAGGCGATCGTGACCGTGCCCGACCGGCCCGGCCACGACCGGCGCTACGCCATCGATGCCGGAAAGATTCGGCGCGAACTCGGTTGGGAACCTGAGGAAACCTTCGAAACCGGGATCGAGAAAACGGTGCGGTGGTATCTCGACCATCCCGACTGGGTGGCCCACGTCGTGAGCGGGACCTACCGAGACTGGATCCGGCTGCACTATGGACCGGCCGGGGCGGCCGCTCCCGCTGGATCCTGACCGTGCGGGCCACCCCGACCCGTCTGCCCGAAGTTCTCCTCCTGGAGGCCGACCGGTACGGCGACGCCCGCGGCTTTTTCTGCGAGAGTTACAACCGCAGGGAGTTTGCCCGGGCGACGGGGCTTGACCCCGAGTTCGTCCAGGACAACCACTCGCACTCAACGCGGGGGACCCTACGGGGGCTCCACTACCAGCTCGTCCACCCGCAGGGCAAGCTCATCCGCGCCATGTCCGGGCGCATCCTGGACGTGGCGGTCGATCTCCGGCGGAGCTCGCCCCGCTTTGCCCGCTGGGTGACGGTCGAACTCGATGGGGAAAATGAACGCCAGCTCTGGATCCCGCCCGGTTTCGCCCACGGTTTCCTCGTCCTGAGCGAGGTGGTGGACGTCTGCTACAAGACCACCGAGTACTGGGACCGGGACTCCGACCAGAGCCTCCGCTGGAACGATCCCACCCTCGCGATCCCCTGGCCGGAGGTGGCGTTCCCGGGTGGGGAACCCCGGCTTTCGGACAAGGACCGGCGGGCGCCCCTCCTGGATGCGGCCCCGCTGTTCGACTAGGCGCGGGCGGACCCGTTGAGCCTCGGGTCTCCTCCCGACGGCGTGCTATATTGAACCGTCCACGAGGAGAATCACGATGAATCGCTTCCGGATTTCCCCATTCGGGCTGGCCCTCCTTTGCACCGCGCTCGCCACGCCCGCCCTGGCCGCCCATCGGCTCGCCTATCCCAAGGCCTACCGGGACGGCATCGTCGCAGATTACTTCGGCACCCGCATCCCCGCCCCCTACCGGTGGATGGAGAACCTGTCGAGCCCGCGCCTCGCCCGCTGGATCGCGGCCGAGAACCGCCTGACCGACGCCTATCTCGCGAAACTCCCCCTGAGGCGGGTCTTCTACCGGCGCCTCCGCGCGCTCTGGAACTACGCCAAGGAGACTCCGCCCATCCAGCGTGGACACTGGCTCTTTTTCGACCGCAACACGGGCCTCGAGAACCAGGCGGTGGTCTATGTCCAGCACGGCCCGCACGGGGTCCCCCGCCCGATCCTCAACCCCAACCGGCTCTCGCCCAACGGTGGCATCGCCCTGGCCGGCTGGAGCCCGTCACCCAACGGACACTACCTGGCCTACGCACTCTCGGTGGGCGGATCGGACTGGGAGACGGTCCATGTCCTGGACGTGCGGACCGGCCGGAGCCTGCCCCACGTCGTGCACTGGGTCAAGTTTTCCGGCCTGAGCTGGACCAAAAACAGCCAGGGGTTCTTCTACTCCCGCTATCCGAAACCTCCGTCCGGCCACGCCATCAGCGTGCGCCTGCGGGACCAGACCCTTTACTACCACTGGATCGCGAAGCCGCAGTCGGATGACCCGGTCATCTATGCCCGTACCGACCATCCGGAGTGGATCATCGACGGGTCGGTTTCCGAGAACGGCCGCTATCTCTTCATCGACTTCCAGTTCCGCATCACGCGCAACGAGCTCTATTACATGAATCTGGGCAACCCGATGAAACCGGACCTGATGGCTCCGGTTCACCCGCTCTTTGTCCGGGATGACGCCTCCTACACCCCGATCGGAACGCGGGGGGAGACGGTCTATGTCCAGACCGACAAGGACGCGCCGATGGGCCGCGTGATCGCCGTGAACCTGAAACATCCTTCCCCGGCGCACTGGCGGACCGTCATCCCCGAGCAGGCCCGCTCGGTCCTGGTCTCGGCGCATCTCGCGGATGGACGCCTCCTGGTCCACCGAATGGTCGTGGCCAAGAGCCGGCTCGCCCTCTACAACCTCCACGGGTTGTGGGTCCGCGCGATTCCCGTGCCGGATCCGATGGGGACGGTGGGGGGCATTTCGGCCCGCTCCGATTCGCCCGATGTCTACTATGCCTTCACCTCGTTCCTGCGGCCGGGGGAGATCGCCCGCTTCAATGTGCCCACCGGCCGGAGTTCGGTCTTTTTCAGACCCCGCGTCCATTTCGATCCGGCCCATTACGTGGTGAGTCAGATCTTCTATCCGTCGACGGGCGGGGTCAAGGTGCCGATGTTCATCGTCTACCGGAAAGGCATCCGGCTTGACGGCCATCGCCCCACCATCCTCTACGGCTATGGCGGCTTCGACATCACGCTGACTCCCCACTTCAGCCCGTCCGTCGCGACCTGGCTCCGGCTGGGGGGAATCTACGCCATGGCCAACCTGCGCGGCGGCGGGGTTTACGGCCAGGCCTGGCACGAAGCCGGGATGCTCGGCCACAAGCAGAATGTCTTCAACGATTTCGCCAATGCGGCCCGCTGGCTGATCCGCAACCATTTCACGGATACCGCCCATCTGGGCATCATGGGCTATTCGAACGGGGGGCTTCTGACCGGCGCCAGCGTGACCCAGAACCCGCACCTCTTCGGCGCGGTCTACATCGGCCACGGCGTCCTCGACATGCTGCGGTTCCAGAAGTTCTCGGGCGGCGAGTACTGGATCTCGGAATATGGAACCTCGTCCAAGAAGAAGGACTTCCGCTGGCTCGATGCCTACTCGCCGCTTCAGAACCTGAAGAAGGGCGTCTGCTACCCGCCCACGATCATCACGACCTCGACCGACGATGACCGGGTCGTGCCCAGCAACTCCTACAAGTTCGCGGCCCAAATGCAGTACGATCAGGGTTGCAACAACCCGATCCTCTTGCATGTGGCCCATGCCACGAGCCACATCTACATGCCGACCGACAAGGAAATCCGCCATGCGGCCGACAACTGGGGATTCATCGGGACCGAGATCGGGATGCGCGTTCACTGAGTGGCGGTCGATCCCGGGCCCTTCCCCCTTGAGAGTCCAGGGAGGACGTGGGCCTGCCCCGAAGATGGCTTCGCAAACAAAGGAGAGGCGGGAACCGGGTGGTCTTCGCCCGCCGGCCTCTCCCGCCCGCGCGGGTTCAGCCGGCTCTGGAATCTGACCGACGGCTGGAGTTTTGTGGGGGCTGTGAAGCCAGAGCGCGGGAATTCCTGAGCCCGGCCGGAGGGGATCAGCGGTCGATCGATTGCATGAGTTCCGGGCGGTAGCGTGGACCGGAAACCACGCCGGGGGCCAGTGCACGGTCCAGGTTACCGAGCTCGGAGGGGCTGAGGGAGAGGTTTGCGGCGGCGACGTTTTCCTCGAGATAATGCCGTCTCTTGGTCCCTGGGATCGGTACGATGTCGGGGCCCTGGTGGAGGAGCCAGGCGAGTGCCACCTGGGCCGGGGTCCGGTGGTGAACTTGGGCGATCTCACGGATGCACGCGGTGGCGCGGAGGTTGGCTTCATAGTGTTCGCCGGAAAACCGGGGATCGCCCCGGCGGAAGTCGTCTTCCGGGTAGTCTTCGGCCCGCTTTGCGGTCCCGGTGAGAAAACCGCGGCCGAGTGGTGCGAAGGGGACCAGACCGATCCCGAGTTCGCGGAGGGTGGGCAGGATCCCGTCCTCGAGGTTGCGTTCCCAGAGCGAATATTCGCTTTGGAGCGCCGAGACCGGACAGACGGCATGGGCCCGGCGGAGGGTCCGGACGCCCGCCTCCGACAGTCCAAAGTAGCGGACGGACCCTTCCCGGATGAGGTCGGCCACGGTGCCGGCCACCTCCTCGATGAGCACCGCGGGATCGACGCGGTGCTGGTAGAGAAGGTCGATGTGATCGGTCCCAAGGCGCTTCAGTGAATCCTCGACCACGGTGCGGATGTGCGGGGGGCGGCTGTCCAGACCGACGCTCTTCCCGTCCTCGATCCGGAATCCGAACTTGGTGGCCAGAACCACCTGATCCCGCCGCCCCTTGAGAAAACGGCCGAGCAGGCGCTCGTTGGTGAACGGGCCGTAGACCTCGGCGGTATCCCAGAACGTGCAGCCGAGCTCAAGCGCGCGTTCCAGAGTCGCCCGGGCCTCACGCTCATCCGCCAGCCCATAGGATTGGCTCATGCCCATGCACCCGAGACCGATGGCGGAGACCCGGAGCCCCAGCCGGCCGAGCGTCCGTCGTTCCGGCAGGCGGTCCTTCGGGCTCATCGGGTGGTCTCCCGCAGCGAGGCCAGGTCGATCACGAACCGGTAATGGACGTCCCCGCGTTCCATCCGGTCGTAGGCCTCGTTGACCTTCTGGATCGGGATCACCTCGACGTCCGCTGCCACGCCCTGGGCCGCGCAGAAGTCAAGCATCTCCTGGGTTTCCCGGATGCCGCCGATCAGAGAGCCGGTCAGGCGCCGCCGTTTCATGATGAGCGATCCCGCGGCGAGCGGAGCGGGCGGGGGGACGCCGACCAGGACGAGGGTGCCGTCGCGGCGGAGGAGGTCGAGGACGCCATTGTAGTCGTGGGACGCCGAGACCGTGTCGAGGATGAGATCAAAGATCCCGGCGTGTTTTTTGAGCTGGCCGGCATCCGCCGTGTGCACGAAGTGGTCGGCACCGAGCTGCTTCGCCCCACTCCGTTTGCCGGCCGAATGACTGAGGACCGTGACCTCGGCGCCCATGGCCTTGGCCAGCTTGACCGCCATGTGCCCGAGCCCGCCGAGTCCCATGATGCCCACCCGCCGCCCGGGCCCGGCCCCCTCGCGGCGGAGCGGGGAATAGGTCGTGATGCCGGCGCAGAGGAGGGGTGCGGCCCGCTCGTGCGGAAGCCCCTCGGGCAAGTGGAGGACATAGTTTTCATCCACCACGATCCGGGTGGAATAGCCGCCGTAGGTGGGGGTCACGCCGTCGCGCTCGTACCCGTTGTAGGTGAGGCACATCCCGACGCTGCAAAACTGCTCCTCACCCGAGCGGCAGGCCTCGCAGTTCCGGCAAGAGTCGACGAAACAGCCGACCCCGACACTTTCACCCGTCCGGAAACGGCGGACCTCCCGGCCGACCGCCAGGACGGTTCCCACGATCTCGTGTCCCGGGACCATGGGGAAAATCGAGCGACCCCACTCGTCCCGGACCTGATGGAGGTCGGAGTGGCAGATGCCGCAGAAGGCGATCTCGATGAGGACATCGTGCAGTCCGGGTTCGCGGCGTACGATTGTGAACGGGGCGAGCGGAGTTCGAGGTCCTTGGGTGGCGTAGGCGGGGATCTCGGCCATTGCAACCTCGTGCGTCTCGATCAGTCGAGGTTATTTTAGCCTTCGAATCAGGGAACCGCCAATCGGCCGAAACTTGAATATCCATTTTTCTGGCGTTTGGGCCCCATTTGGTTCGATCAGGGCGACAGGCCGATTCAAAGGGTGCATAATATAAAACCGGTACTTGGCCGGGTCTGATCCCGGTGTCCGGTGGCCTGTACGGCAGGCGTGAGTTGTTTATGAAGATTCTGAGGTTATAAAGGAGTCGGTTTATGCTTATTTTGACAAGACGAGTCGGCGAGACCATCATGATCGGTGACGATGTGACCGTCACGATCCTCGGGGTCAAGGGGAACCAGGTCCGGGTCGGGGTCAGTGCGCCCAAGGAGATTGCCGTCCACCGGGAGGAGATCTACGTCCGGATCCAGAGAGAGCGTGCCCAGCAGGGACTTACCGCCCTTTCGATGGGACAGATCGCGGCCAGCCGGAGCGGGAATTTCAATCAGGACCAGCCCGAAGAGGAGTACGAAGAAGGCCAGGGCGAGTGACCGGATCGGAGAGATGGCTGAGTGGTCGAAAGCGCTCCCCTGCTAAGGGAGTAAGGGTGATTTAAGCCCTTCGAGGGTTCGAATCCCTCTCTCTCCGCCACTTCAGAACAGAGCTGCGAACGCCGGCCGCAGTTGGCTTTACCCCGGCTTCGGCGGTCAGTGTGTGAAGTAGATTGCTCTTCGAGCCGATGATGCGGACCGCGTGGTCTGCGACCTCCACCTGCTGCGCCAAGGCGCGGAGATGGTCGCGGCGGTAGCCGCCGCTATCGATTCTGATCCGCTCGCGCGCCGTTCTGGCGAACTTCTGGACCATCTGCGGCGTGACAGCTTGTTGGGCTGACGATTCCAGCATTGTGGCCGCGCGCTCGGCATCGGCCTGCGCTTGGTCGCGGATCGCCTTGAGACTTGCGACGCGCTCCTTCAGCGCCGGGTCGTCGAGATCGGCGACTCCGGCCTCGATGGCGTCATAGAGCCGCTTCAGGCGCAGCCAGTTTCGGCGGCCCACTGGTTCAGCTCGGCGACATGCTCGCGGCGGCGCTCGGCCCGCTCCTGCCGGCGATCAAGGACGGACGCCAGAATCTCTTCGAGCCGTTCCGGCTGGAGCAAGCGGTCGGCCATATGCTCGGCAACGAGGTTGTCCAGCTTTTCCATCGGGATCGACCGACCCTCGCAGCCGGTCTCGCCTTGCCGCGCCTTGATCAAGCAAGTGTAATAGCGATACCACCCTCCCTTGCCGGTCCTGAGCGTCATGGCTCCGCCGCAATCAGCGCAGAAGCAGATGCTGGTAAGGAGGGCCAAGCCGCTCACGACGCGCGCCGGCGTAGCCTTCGGATTGCGGGTGCGCAGGTGCGCTTGCACCGCGTCGAAGGTCGCCTGATCGATCTGCGGTGGCATCTCGACGGTGACGATCTCGCTGGTGGGTTTCAGCGTCTTGTTCTTGGCGCGCTTGTTGAACTCGTGCCGACCGACATAGGTCGGCCGCGTCAGGATGCGGTGGACCTGGCCGATGCCCAAGCGTCCGCCGTCGCGGGTGAAGATGCGACGCTGGTTGAGGTAGGTCGCAATATTTTGATGCCCATTGACCCTCTCCCGCCGGCACATTCCAAGGCAAGCCGATAGATCAGCCGCACCGTGTCGGCGTGCAATGGGTTGATTTCCAGCTTCTTCTTGACCTTCGCGCCACGTCGCTCGGCCGCGACGACGCGGTAGCCGATCGGCGGCAGGGAGCCGTTCCAGAAGCTTTGTCGAGCGTTCTCCTTCAACGCGCGGAGAACATGTTTGGCATTCTCTTTCGATTGGTACTCGTCGAATAGTGCCATGATCTGCCGCATCATGACGTGCATCGGATCGTCACCCATCTCCTGGGTGATGGAGACAAGCCGTACACCGTTTGTCGCCAGCCTGCGGACGTAGAACTCCAGCTCGAAGCGATCGCGAAAGAAGCGCGAGAAGCTGTGGACGGTGACGATATCGAACGGCACGGATTTGCTGGTCCCGGCCTCGATGTAGGTCTCGACACGCAGGTAGCCGCGCGAGGCGCAGTACGCTTTGTCCTGCCGCACCGTCGAGACGCACAGATAGAGGGCGGCGCGAGCGGCACGGCCCGAACAGTTCATCGAAGAGATCGTCGAACCACGCCTCGCATACGTCGAACTCGGCGTCGGTGATTGGTACAGGGTCGGGCCAATCGTCCGTGACAGTCCATGCCGACGGGTCGTGCTTCGCCGGCCGACCGATACGAGGCCAAGGCTCTGGCTCGATGTAGAGGTCGTTAGGCAGAACGCCCAGGCTGGGCGTAGTCGGGACATCCCTGCAGTATCGCGCCGCTCCGCTGGCAAGCGAACGACCGATTTCTATCCGCCGACGCCCTCGTCCCTTTCGGCCAGTCGGTAACAATGGGAGCGCTCGCGCTCATTTCGAATCCTGATTGCTTGGCGGGCCCTCGCCGGGTCGGCGATAGCTGGTCAAGGCCGAAGCCGCGAAGCGGTGGCGCGGGACGCGCCAGCTTGGACGGGCTGGTGGCGGTCCGGCCTGCTCGTGTCCAGGCGGTCATGGTTCAGCTCGCCTTGTGCGACAGCGTGAGGGGCAGTTCCAGTTCCACCCGGTCGTGCATGACCTTGGGCGTGATCCGGCCGCGCTTGCCGCGTTCGAGGCGGACCAGGCCATAGCCTTCCATCGTGCGCAGCGTGCGCGACAGATTGGATTTGGCCTTGCCGGTGATCCGCGCCAGCTCATCGAGCGAGCCGGGGGCCTTCTCGGCGATGACGCGCAACAGGTCACGATTGCCGGCTGACAGGACCTTGGCAAACGACTCGGTCGAAGTGAACCAGACCTTTGGCTCGTCGGCCGCCACGCGACGCTCGCCACGGGTCACGGCCATGGTGCGGGCTTTCATCTCCTCGTAGCACGCAATGCCGATCTTCAACGTCGTCATGGGATCACTCCTCTTTCGTGCAACACCGTGTCTACGGCCTCCCAGAAGGCGGCGAGCAAGGTCGCTGCATCCTGATACTCGTAGGCGCGGATGCTCCGCATCCGGTGGCGATGGTCTTGCGGATCGCCGCGCTTCTGCCGTGCGACCGGATGGGCGTTGTCAAAGCCGACCAGCCGTTCGCCGTCCGCGCCATGCAGCGTCAGCGAGTAGTCGATGCCGTGCGGCTTCTCCGGCGACACCGGCACCCGCGTCACCACGAACCGAACCCAGTGGCCGCCCTCCGGGTCGACCACGAGAACCTGCCCGTCGAGGTCGAGAAGCACGTCGAGGGTCGGGTCACGCGGCTCCGTCACGCCATACATATGGTTATCATACTGAAGCAACAAAAGCAAGGGAGGGCTTGGGACAGCTCCCGGATAGGCGGATGGCGCTCGGCGCGTTGATATCATTGAGCTTTATGCGGTCGAAGACAGAAAACCCCGGGTTTACCCGTGGATGAATGAGCCCGGCGGCGGTCTGGTGGAGGAATGGAAGTTGTCAAAGCCGGACACAGTGTTTATCAATTACAGTTCCACGTGATGTGGGTCTGCAAATATCGCCGCCGAATCCTGAATTTGGGCGTCAGTCCCTACGTAAGAAAGGTTTTACCGAAGCTGCTGCGAAGTATGCCCGGCGTAGGGATTGAGACGATTGGCTGTGACCCGGATCATCTGCACATGGTGATGGTGATTCCGCTCCGATCCAGCATCGCGGTGGTCCTGGGGCGGCTCAAAAGGCAATCGTCGTCACCCATGAGAAAGACCTTCGGAGGGTTGCAGAAGGTGTACTGGAATGAGCCTATCGTGTGGTCGCCGGGCTCCTTCGTCAGCAGCGTCGGTGTGGACGAGGGTACGATCAAGCGGTATATCGAGCATCAAGGACGCCAGGATTCAGGTCAGTTCCATAGGGAACTGTAACGGGAAGGACCCCCCGCGGCTTGAGCTGGGGGAATCTATGCCTTGAGGTGAAGCCAGGACTTTTCCAGCAGCACCTTGGCGAGGTGCCAGCGCCAGGCCGGTGCACGGAACTTTACGATGGGCTTGGGTTCCGCATAAAAATCGCCGCCACCGTAACCCGCCTGTCCGTTGCCATTCTCGATGAAACATGCGCCGTGACCATGGAATCGTTCGGATGCGTCTCGACCAAGGATGAGCGAGGCGATATTCTTCGCGACGACCTCCGCTTCTGCATGCGCGAAGACGCCGGCTTTCGGCAGCGGTTTGCCGAGTTGCAGCGGGATCGAGACGACATCGCCGATCGCGAAGACTTGGGAAAAGCGGGTTTCCAGCGTGTGCCGATCCACCGCAACCCAGCCCGTCTCGCCGGCGAGGGCACTCTCGCGAACCACGCGCGGTGCACGGTGTGGCGGCACGTAGGCCAGCAGATCGAATTCCGCATTCGTGCCAGTCGCAAAGACGATTCGCCTTGAGGCTGCGTCGACCGACGTCACCTGATGTTCGGGGTAGTACGCGATGCCCTTCGCTGCGAGGAGCTGTTTCACTGCTGCGGAGGTCTCCGGACCCGCAACCGCCATCGGCCTGGGCTCCGCAGCGAAGACCTCGATGGCGACCGCATCGCGCAGGCCACGCTTGCGATAGAACGCATCGATGAGCAGCGCCGCCTCGTATGGCGCCGCCGGACATTTGTAGGCGGGCGCCGCCGTGAGCACGATGACACGCCCCCGCTGTAGCGAACCGAGCGCGGCACGCAGGCCTTCAGCACCCGCAAGCGTGTAGAAATTGTGTCCCGCCTCGCGCAGACCCGGCACGGCTTCCACGGCCAGCTCGACGCCGAGCGAGACGATCAGGTGGTCCGCATCGAGGATCTCGCCGGATACCGTGACGCGGCGGGTTTCAGGATCGATCTTCTCCACCTCGCCGAGTCGCACCTGGATGCCCTTGTGTTGCAGCCGGGCGAGCGGACGCTGGATGGATGCGGCTTCGCGCAGTCCCACCATCAGCCACAGCAGCGATGGCGCGTAGAGGTGCTCGCGCTTCCGATCGACGAGTACGACGCGATGGATGCGTGGAAGGTGCTTGCGCAGCGCGCTGGCGGCGACGAGACCGCCCATGCCGCCACCGAGGACGACGACGGTCTTGCCGGTGTCCATCAGAACACCAGCGTTTTGTCAGTCCACTGCGTCCACGTGGCGAGCTGCTCCATCGTGCTGCGCGGCGCGCCTTCGATCAGCTCCGCGGCAGCGATGCCGCGGGCGTCGATGCAAGTGCCACACACGCCGACTTCGCCGCCATGGCGGACGATCATGCCCAGCATGTCACCGATGTTGTAGTAGCCCGGCGTCACCTTCTGTCCAGCTTTGGCACAAGCCACCGCATCGCCGATCAGGAACAGCTTCACCTCCTCGCCTCCGGTCTTGAGCATCTGCCGGGCGAGTCGCAGGGCGTTGTAGCTGCGCTCGCTGCCGTAGGGCGCATCGTTGAGCACGAATAGATGTTTCATGGGAGTCTTCTGTGCGTTGATGAAATGGAATTCACGGTTGCGATTCCAGCGGCAGCCCCAGCGCCCGCCAGTCGGGTACGCCGATTTCGAGCCGCGCTGCCTTATGGCCGTGGCGCCGCAGGATTTCCACCGCCTCGACCGCCATGACGCAGTACGGGCCGCGGCAATAGGCCACCACCTGCCGGTCGCGCGGCAATTCGGCGAGCCGCTGCTCCAGTTCGGCCAGCGGCACCGACAGCGCGCCGGGGATGTGTCCGTTGCGGTATTCCTGCTCGGGACGCACATCGAGCACCAGCGCCTCGCCACTGCGAACGCGCTTGAGCAGGGTGGCCTGATCCACCGCTTCCAGAACGTTCTTTCCGTCGAGGAAGAGCCGGGTAATGCGCTCGATTTCGGCCAGTCTCGACTCGGCTAGATGGCGGAAGGCTAGAAAGAAATCGCAGACCTCGGTCCCGGCCAGCCGGTAGGTGACGTGCAGGCCCTGTTTTTCCGCCTCCACCAGACGAGCCGTGCGCAGCACCTTGAGATGCTGCGAGGCGTTGGCAAGGGTCTGGCTGGTGGCCACGGCGAGCGACTCCACCGTGCGCGGCCCCTGGCAGAGCACATCGAGCATTTCCAGTCGCTTGGGGCTTGCCAGGGACTTGCCCAGGCGCCCGAACTGTTCGTAGATCTGATCCTTGAATGCGCGGTTGTCCATCAGCCGTGCTCCGCGATCGTCAATTCGCGCCATGCCACGATCAACGTCGCGGCGGCCGCGTCGATCTCCGCTTCCCGGGTGTCGTGCCCAACCGACAATCGCGCCGCGTCAAGCGCCCGCTCGAAGGAAAGGCCCATCACTTCCAGCACCCCGCTGGGCGCGGCGTCCCCGGCATGCCAAGCGGAACCGGTGGCGGCGGCGACATCGCCGGGAGCGACTCGGCCGTATTCATCCACCGGCACGACCGTCACCGACCCGCCCAGCTCCTGCCGGCGACGCGCGGGCTCGCTCACCGCCGGGTGTTCGATGGCGAAGGGCACGATGTGCCGGCGTGCATGCCCCCATGCCCGCGCCACGCCGAGGATGGCGAGGTTGTTCGCCTCGGTGGCGCTGCCGGTAAAGACGATTTCGGTCGCACGCGCACCGATCAGGTGGGCGGTGTCCTCGCGCGCTGCGGCCATGGGGCGGCGCGGGGCATCCGCGTAGGCGTGAGCGGACAACGGATTGCCGAAATGCTCGCGCAGGAACGGCAGCAGGGCCACCACCACTTCCGGCGCGGCCGGGGTGGTGGCGTTGTAATCAAGATAGATTGAGGCCATGCCAACGTCCGATCAAGTAATCAATCATTAGTTTAAATACTTGACCATGGAAGATCAAGTCATACACGCACCGGGATTGGCCGGTCGGAAGACTTGGCGCTCCGATCCGGGCGACGCCTGTGCCGGATCAAGGTGCCGGCATCAAGTCGAGAGAGGGGTTCTGTCACCATGACCGAGAGATTGAGGTGGTCCGCGGCGCGAACCTGTTCACATGCCGGAGAACACGCAGACCAGCCCACACTGCATGCCGCGGGCGTCAAGAATTGAGCACGTCAAGGCGACTTTGCGCGGCTGCGACTGAGCAACTGCGGCCGGGGTCCGGCCATTGCGGTCGGGCGATTGTGCCGCAAGGACACGGTCGCAGGCTTCGCGCGCACTTGGCCATCTTTGGTCGCGCGGCAACAAGCAGAACACATGCGACGCCCGCGCCTACGTCTTCATGCTTGTCGGGCTCTGCGAAGCCACATCCAGCACGTTGCGTTTGTCTAGACTTGGAACAAGTGCCAGAGATGGGACCGCGCAATGAATCGCCGTGCAATGTGGCTGCGAATTGCAGGTTTGGCATGAACGCTGTCGATGCTGACGGCCTGTGGCGCAGGCGGCGGCAGGGGCGCAACGCCTTCTGCACCTCCTCCGCCCACGCCTCCCGCACCGGCGGCCCTGTTCGACGAATCGCCCAGGTTGGTGTCGGGCAGTGACCTGGAAGGCTCGAACCTCGGGCCGTCCAGCAGCGGCCCAAAGCCTTTCCAGGATCGCAGGCCATGCGCCCTTGTGCTCGCGTCATCATTCGTCGACACGGTCGTCCCAGCAGGTTGGCGGCTTATCGGAGTGCCATTCATGGATGAGACACTACCCGAGAGGAGGGGCGGATCCACGGATCGGCCGCGTCTTCCTTCTTGAGACGGACCAAGCGAGCGCGAAAAGCGGGAGGGCCCAAAGCGCCGAGAGGCGGTACAGCGCGCCCAGCCGGAGCACGCCCTGGAGCGGTCCCAGCCCGAAGGAGCCGATCCCCTCACCGGCCATGAGTGCGCCCACGAGGAGTCCTGCAACCTCGGTCGAGGCGGTGGGCTGGGTCTTCAGGGCATAGGAGAGGGTGTAGGGGTAATAGATGCCGGTTGCGATTCCTGCTGCCGCGAAGGCCGCAATCAGGGCGGGGGCTCCCCTGAGGGCCGGCAGGACGAGGAAGCAGAGGGCGATCCCCAGGGGCGAGGCGAGATAGCAGACCCGGCGCGACAGGATCCGGTCGGGGATCGCGCCCAGAAGGAGACGGGTTCCGGTCATGCTGGCCCAGAACAGGGACAGGGCGAGCGCCCCGTCCGTCACGGGGAGCGCCCGGTTGACACTCACGAAGACGGCGGCCCAGCTGCCGAAGCTGCCTTCGACGATGGCGTAGAGCAGGACGGCCAACCCAGCGGCGACAGGCAGGCGCCAGGGCGCGCGGGTTCGCGCGACGGGCACAGACGCGACCGGTGGCGGCCGGGCGATGAGAATGATCCAGGCGAGGGCGAGGAGGAGGGGCCAGGCGACCCAGCCCGCGGGGGCGGCCAGGACGTGGAGAAGGAGCGGGGAGACGGCGGTGGCGCCGCCGATGACGGCGTTGAGGAGTGTGATCGCCCGTGTTTCGCGGTCGGGGAAGAGGGAGGCGGTCAGGTGGTTGAGGGCGGTGTTCGCGAGCCCGAAGCCCAGTCCCAGGCAGATGGTTTCGGCCAGCACGGCGCCGTAGGCGACGGTGCCGCGCGCGAAGAAGGCCGCCGACAGGAAGGCCAGGGCCAGGAGATTGGCGCCCGCCCCGAGGCGGAACAGGACCCCCTCTCCCCACCGCCTGCGGAGGGTGCCGGCCCAAAGCGCGCTTCCGATCGCGCCCAGGATTTCGGGGAAGTAGAGGAGGCCGTAGCCCGCGCTCGAGAAGCGGTAGGGGGCTTGCTCGAAGGTGGCCCCGAGCGCGGGCAGGAGCACGAATCCCGCGCCGACCAGGAATCCCGCCCCATAGAGGGAGGCGAGGCCGCGCTTCAGGGCGGATCCCCGGCGGCGAAGCGCTCCGCCAGATGGGCGCCCACCCGGATGGCGTTGGCCATGACGGTGAGGGAGGGGTTGACGGCACTGATCGAGGGCATGAACGAGGCGTCGACCCCGTAGAGGTTCTCGATCTCGTGGGCCCGGCAGGAGGGGTCGAGTACGCTGGTCGCCGGATCGGCGCCGAACCGGACCGTGCCGGCCTGATGGGCCGTGGCACCGACCCCCATCGCCTGGAAGAAGACCAGGGGGTAGCCCAGGTGGTTCAGGATGCGGCGCCAGGTGGCGCACAAGCGCTGGTGGCTCTGCCGGTTCCTGGGATTCCAGGCGAGGCGGATGCCACCCCGGGAGTCCAGGGTCACCCGGTTGGCCGGATCCGGGAGGTCCTCGGTTGTGAGCCACCAGTCGACCGAGTGGTGCGCGATCCAGCCGGCCAGCGTTCGGGGCACCCGGGGGTGCTCGGCCCGGAGCACGGCGGGGGTCACCTTGCCCAGGTTCTGGATGTGTCCCAGGGGATAGGGAAAGTCCGGATCGCCCGAGCGGTCGTAGAAGTCGTTGATCCCGATGGTCTTCTGGAAGACGGTTGGATTTTCACGGAAGGGGTCAATGGCGAGGCAGGCGCTGTTGAGGTGACAGAGGTAGTTGCGTCCGACCTGGTCGCTGGCGTTGGCGAGACCCCGCGGATGCTCCTCCGAGGCGGAGGCCAAGAGGAGGGCCGCCGAGGGGATGGCACCCGCCGCGAGGGCGACGACACGTGCGCGGAAGGTTCCTCTTTCGGTTTCGACACCCACGATCCGGCGGCCCGAGGCCAAAAGCCGGGTTACGCGCGTGTTCGTGACGAGCCGGACGTTGGGGTGGGTGAGCGCCGGTGTCACGGCGGAGACCTCTGCATCACCCTTGGCGTGGACCAGGCAGGGGAAACCGTCGCAGGTGGGACAGCGGATGCAGGGACTCGTCCGGGGGTCCGACTCGTCGCGATGGAGGGCCAGGGGCAGCGGAAAGGGGTGGAGCCCGATGGCGATCAGGCGGCGGGCGAGCTCGGCCATGTACGGTTCATGGGTCATGGGGGGATACGGAAACGGGCCCCGCGGCGGTTCCGTGGGATCCGCCCCGGCCACGCCATGGGCGAAATACCAGCGCTCGGCCAGATCGTAATGGGGGGCGAGGTCCGCATAGCGGATCGGCCAAGCGGGCGTCGTGCCCTGGACGTGGGTTCGGGGCAGAAAATCCGCCTCGCGTCGGCGCAGGACGGCGGCACCATAGAACTTGGTGTTGCCGCCCACGTGGAAACCGGTCGTGGGCCGGAAGGGCCGTCCCGTCCCGTCGTGCCAGACCTCCGTTGTATGGTAGCGGCGGGCCCGGAAAACGGCCTCGGCCTCCCAGTTGGGCGCCTCGCGCGGCAGGTAGTCGCCGCGCTCGAGGATCAGGATCGAGAGCCCCGTGGAGGCCAGTGCCCGGGCGAGCGTGCCGCCGCCGGCACCGCTGCCGATGATGAGGACGTCCGCGTCCATCTATCCGCCGTGGCGGAAATCAGGATAGATGAGCATGCCGCCGTCGACGGCGAGCGTCGTGCCCGTGATGTAGCTGGCCAGGTCGCTCGCGAGGAAGGCCGCCACCGAGGCGATCTCCCGGGGCTGGCCGAGCCGGCCCATGGCGATCTTCTGGTCCAGGTCCTTGAGGGCAGCGGGATCGTTCCACACGCTCCGGTTGATCGGCGTTTCGATCGCGCCGGGGGCGATGGCGAGCACCCGGATGCCCTGGTCGGCCACCTCCTGGGCGAGCGTCTTCGTGAACATGGACAGTCCCGCCTTGGCGCTCGCATACGCGCTGTAGCCTTCCCACGGGATGAATTCGTGGACCGAGGTGATGTTGAGGATGACGCCCCGCTTTTTGGGGATCATGCGCCGGAGCGCCTGGCGCGCGCAGTAGTAGGGACCGAGGAGGTCGACCCGGATCACGGTTTCCCAAGCCGCCGGATCACTCTCGGCGCAGGTCGCGTGGGCGCCGTCGATGCCGGCGTTGTTGACGAGGATGTCGAGTCCGCCAAAATCGCGGTCGATCGCGGCGAACAGGCTCTCGACCTCGGCGGCATTCGAGATGTCCGCAGGGTAGGCGTGGGCGGGGGCGTCGGGCCGGCCGAGGCTGGTGGCGAGATCCTGGGCCGCCTTCTGGTCGGCGGCATCGCGCGTCGAACGGTAATGGACCGCGACCCGGGCTCCGGCCGCCGCGAACGCCTCGGCCATGGCACGGCCGAGCCCTGAACTGGAACCGGTGACGAGGGCGCGGCGCCCGGTGAGATCGATGCCCATCATGGTGGAATCCTCTGCGGTAAATGGCCATTGTAACGCGGGCCCCAGCCCTCAGCCTCCCGGTTGGGGTGCATCAGTGACTCCGGCAACGACCCGGTCATGGCCAGGCCCCTCACCGGCCGGTTCATGGCCCAGGCCATCCATCCGGGGGGAGGCGCAGGGAGGTCGCGTTGAATACGTGGCCGGGAACGGTAAGATGGCTTCACCCTCGGCACCGCCCGGCCCATCCTGCCGCGCCGATGGCGCTGGAGGAGAGCGACCGTCAACCGGAATGGTTGGAGCGACGTTACCTAAAGATGGCAACGATTCTCGGACCAACCGGGGATTTGCAGGTTGCCACCGATGTTTTCTCCTCATCCGGAGACATGCCGGAAAGCTGCTTTTCAAGATCCAATCTCATCGAGGTTCTTCAACATGCGCATGATCCTTTCAATCCTGTTCGGTCTTCTTCTGGTGGCGGCTCCGGTTGGGGCGTTTGCGGCGAAGCCCCAACCCAAGACTCCCGTGCTCCATCCAGTCCGGGGGCATTGCCAAAACGGTCAACAGAAGTCGGTCAAGAAGTGTCTTCGGAACACCACCGGATCGAGAATACGGAAAACCAGGAAGCTGACCCCCACTCCGACGATCATCCTCACCGCCAAACAAATCCGGGCGAACGGGCATACCACTCTCTGTGGCGCCCTTCGGCAAGTCCCATCGATCGAAGTGACCGGGTGCCCCTAAACCGGCATCGCCGCCTGGGGGAGTGCCGGGGTAAGCATCCTCGCCGGGAGTTTTCCATCAAGGGCGGCACCATCATGGAGGATTTGCCGCTTGGCCTCGACAAATGGCTGGTCGCAATGTGGCTGATCGGCAACGGCAAGAACGGTATCCGTTCGTACGAAGTGGCTAAGGACTTGGGCATCACCCAGAAGTCCGCGTGGTTCATGCGGCACCGCATCCGTCTCGGCTTGCAGGCGAAAGGTGGTGGAAAGATGAGCGGCGGCGTTGAGGTTGACGAAACCTTTGGCGGCGGCAAGGCCCGCGACATGCATGTCCGCGTGCGCAAGGCCAAGGGTGTCGGTCGTGGCGGCTCTGGCAAAACCGTTGTAATGGGCGTGCTGGCGAACGTCCGCAAGGGAACCAAGGTCTATACCGATGAACACCTGAGTTACATCGGCCTGCAAGGCGACTTCGCCCACCGCGTCATCAACCGCGCGGAAGAATATGCCCGCGGCAGCGTCCACACAAACGGCATGAAAAACTACGGGTCGCTGGTGAAACGCGGATTGAACGGCACCTACGCTTCCGCCGAACCGTTCCACCTGTTCTGCTACCTGGATGAGCAGTCGTTCCGGTTCAACCTCCGCAAAGAAGGCAAGCGCGTTCGCCCCGATGGCGAGCGCATGAACATTCTGGCCGGTCAGATCGCTGGGAAGCGCCTCACCTACTAAGGAGCTGATCGGGAAGGAGGGGGAAACGGCGGGCGCTTTTTAACCGACCTAGACGGCGGCGCGGGAGGCATTTATGATGAGATCGGAGACCATGACGGAAGCCGGTGGAGGTTCTATGGCAACCGATGCGACCAACCTGCTCAGCACTGAAATCCAAGCATATGAGGAAAAACTCCCCGAGCTTGAGAAGACGTACCTGGGGAAATTTGTCGTTTTCAAGGGTGCCGACTTCGTTGGAGCGTGGGACACTCTGGATACAGCGGGAGCCGAGGCGGTGGCTCGGTTTGGGCGCGGTCCTTATTTGATCCGACAAGTTGGAGCCCCACGTCTCACCCTGCCAGCGTCGGTTCTGTTTCGCCACCGTGCTGCTGTTTGAGTCGGAGTGCCGATGCCAATAGCGAATTGCGGTTTCCCGCTTGTGACAATAGCGCCTGGTACGGATCCGCCCCAATTCATTTCGGGCCGTGACGCTCTCGTGATGAAGGGTCCAACCACTGGAGTTGAAATCGGTTTCAATCCCGATTTTTTCATTCCGATCCGGCCGCTCGGCAACAATACCTCGCGACGGCCCTTGCACAGCCTGCGGCTAAGCTGGTGGAGGCCCTGATTGACACTGGCGCCTCGGATAGCTGCATTGATGAAGAGCTTGCGCAGCAGCTTCAGCTGCCATTGATCGACCAAGAGGGCGGCAGCGGAATCGGCGGAAAAGAGACGTTCAATGTTTACCTCGGGCACATCAGAATAGCCGCCCTCGGGATGATTCAGTACGGTCGTTTTATGGGCGTCAAGCTCAGGGCCGGTAACCAGCCCCATCAGGCGTTGCTTGGACGTACTCTTTTTCAAGGCATGATCTTGTTTTACGATGGGCGCGACGGCTCCGTAAGGCTCGCCGTTTAAACGCTCACGCTTTGGAATCGACCAGTACCCTATTGGTTCGCGGCAGGTGCTGCCAATGACCGTGGGCCGCATGCTGAAATGGCGCTGCTCGTGGAGGATGGGCACCATGAGTCGGGGGCCACGAGACCCGGATCCGGTCCCGGCAGCCCGCGATCCGCCCGGCATAAAATGGAAAACAGGCCCACACGAAGAGTGACGGAAGATGCCGAAGGTCCTGATCAAGCGGGTCTACCTCGACGCCGGACCGGGGGACGGTTTCCGGGTCCTGGTCGACCGACTCTGGCCACGCGGTCTCTCAAAGTCCCGGGCGGCCATCGATCTCTGGGCCCGGGACCTCGCACCGAGCGCGGAACTCCGGCGCTGGTTCGGACACGATCCCGACCGCTGGGCAGAATTCCAGAAGCGCTATCGGGACGAACTCGCGGGTCGGGTGGAGGCGGTTGCCGCCTTCCGCAAGGCAGTCGCCGGCCAACAGACGGTCACCCTGGTCTACGCAGCGGCGGACGAACGGCGGAACAATGCCGTGGCGCTCGCCCGGCTGCTCATGAAGAGGGGGTAAACGAGACGCCGGCCCGCCGGAAACGAAACCGGCGCCGGATCGGGCCGGAGGTCGCGGACCACGCCCCGCCGACCCCGGCTGGGGCGATCCATGGGCGGTCGCAGGGATTCATGCGATCGGTCTGAATGGGGCGCGTCTCCCGTTTTTTTCTCCGGGTCTTGCCTTCTTGAGGCGAGGGTCAACAACGGGGGGCGTGCGCGAATATTCCATCGGGACTGTGGAACGCCTTGAACTCGAGTGCATTGCCGCTCGGGTCGGCCACGAACAGGGTGGCCTGTTCGCCCGTCTGGCCCCGAAAGCGCACGCAGGGCTTGACCAAGAAATTGCATCGGGCGGCCTCGAGTTTCCGTGCCAGTGTTTCCCACTCTTCCCATTCGAGAATCACACCGAAGTGGCGCACGGGTACGTTTTCCCCATCCACGGGATTGGTGATTGGCTGGTCGGATGCCGGTGCCAGATGAGCCACGATCTGGTGTCCGAAGAAATTGAAATCGATCCAGCGGTCGGATTCCCGTCCGGTCGGGCAACCCAGAAGACCGGCGTAAAAACGCCGGGCCTCCTCGAGATCGCGGACGGGGAAAGCCAGATGAAAAGGGGGTCGGGGTGTCATGTTAGGGTCCTCTTGAGAGTCTTATCCATACGGCCCGGAGGGGCCTGGAGGCGTGGGCTTTTGGCAGAGGCATTGTGACTAGGGTTGGAACTGAGTTTTGCCCTCCAGTTGGGCGCTGCAACCGTGAAGTGGCTCGACTGGATCCTGGAACGGCTGGGGATCGGGATGGATCGACTCGAATCACTGCGGTAAGGTATCCGTCAAGGGCGACCGCGTGCTCGATCCGACCGGCCCGCGACAGGGCATGTGCGATGCCGGCTGGATGATCCCTGTGAATCCGCCGGGGCAGGCACCGTCCTGCAACCGCTGAACACCCGCCAGCAGGAGGCCCGCGGACTGAAGGCCTCATGGCCCACCCCTGGGAACCAGGATCTTCAGGATATGGCCCAGCCGGGGATTCCAGTGCGGTACGTAAATGGCCTCGGCCCGAACCACGGGTCCTCCCGGGCAGTAGAGCCCATTAGAGCGGGCACCCGGTTTGATTTTTCGCACGATGAGCAGGATCCCGTTGGCACCGAGATGCCCCGCTTCACGGGCAAGCCGCATCAGAGCGAATCGTCCACTGATCCTACACCCCACCCCAATATCAAAGGGATCAAGGCGGGCCACAGCTATATAGTGTTCCGGAACGTCCGGGGGGACAAAGACCATGACCGCCCGGGGGGCAATGGCGGAATGGACGGGCCCGACGATGACCGGCGCCGAATAGCAGGCGGCCAATCCCCCAACCAAGATCCCGGCCACCAGGATGGAACGGACCGCCCGCCACAGGCATCGCCGCCCGTTCATGGCCGCGGCCCGGGAGGAAACCGGCCTTCGATACGCAGGACCGCCCAGGCGGTGGCTTGGGCAACATTCTGGAGGGGATAACGGCCCATAGCTACCAGCACAGCCAGGGGGCGATGCCCCGGCACCGGATACAGCACCCAGTGCATGCTCGAGGGACGACCCTCATATCCACCGAGACTCGATGACGAAGGATAGAGCGGATGGCTGAGATGGACCACCGGAGTGCCCTGCCAGGGAGAGTGCCACCACCCATCCACTACGATGTGGAATCCGGTTCGATGTCCCTTGAAGACCAGCGGTGCGAACCGCCAACGCCTGACCCAGACCACCGTCGCCCGGGTCATCCCGGAGTTGACCTCGGTCTGCAAAACCCCGCTTTTGACCACCCGGCCCCACCGGTTGACGTACCCGTCGATCCAGAGGTTGCCAGGGAACCCGGCCACTGCCGGCGGCGGCTCCCCCAGGCGCACCTGTTTCACTGCATAGGGAGTGGCCGGCAAACCCCCGCCTCCGGGGATCGGCACATCCACGGACATGCCGCGAGCAAACCCGTTCCCGGTACCTGGGGTTGGCAGACGCTGCAGGAGCTCGCGTCCCACCGGCCGGATCCTCTCCCGCAGGCCCGCCAGCAGCCTCTCCCCCTGCAGATGGAATGCCGGCATCTGCAGATGCTGCAGGGTTGTAGATTCCCTCCGTCGCTGCCGGCTTCTTGCCACCGCCGTTTGGGGCCGCACGGCCTTCACCCAGTGAATGGCCACACGGTGCAACGGATGGGCCACCAGATGGGGGATTCCGGTGAAACTCCGCAGCCAGAACGCCAGGGCCAAGAAGAGCAGAAAATCGAGCGCTCCGGCCAGAAGCAGACGGAGGAGCCCCCTGCTCCACGCACCCAGTTCGGACCGCCGAATCAGCCAGGAACCTTTACGTCCGTCAGCGGGAACTCTCTCATGGACCATGGACGGTACCTCACGACCACTCGTGACACCCCTGTCCTTATCGACCAAACCTTTACCCACAGGATAACCCCCCGTGAGGGGGGGTCAAGCCCCCCGGCTGGCTTATGGCGCACAATATTCGCCGATACACGAGACCCCGATTACCTCGGCTACGTAGCTCTCAGTGTCACCATTGGCACTGGGGCTGTAAACGACTTCTTGCGAGTCCACGAGATTTGTTATGGAACCAGTTCCCCTGGCCCTGCTCAGTTGCGCTTGGTCATTGAAACCGCCTACCTTTGTGTAGTTCTGGATAGGTCGAACTGAACGGTTCGTCGCCATTCGGCTCCTCCGTGGATCATGACCAGACCCAGGTCTTGGCCACTGGCCCATCGATCCTCACTCCCGGGGATGCGCCCGGGTGCCTGATCGGAGAAAGTGCCAGAACAGCAGGCAGGCACCCACGGTAATCGCCGAGTCGGCCACGTTGAACGCAGGATAGTACCAGGTTCCGTAATGCACCTGGATGAAGTCGACCACGTAGCCATCGCGGAGGCGGTCGATGGCATTGCCCAAGGCACCCCCGAGAATCAGGCAGAGCGCAAGACGCAGCCGCCGCTCCTGTTTTTCGAGACGCAGGATCCAGAAGACGATGACGGCCGATACAAGCCCGGCCAGTCCCAGGAAGAGGAAATTGGGCCAGGCCGACTGGCCGTTCAGAAAACTGAAGGCAGCGCCCCGGTTTTCGACGTCTGTGAGGTTCAGAAAGACATCGAGCCGGACATGCCCGTCAAGCGGGATGGCCCGGCGGATCCGGGCCTTGCTCCACTGGTCGAGGGCGACCACGAGGGCGCTCAGAAGGAAATACGGCCAGGATCGCTCCGGCCAGCGGGGCCTTGCCGGGTGACTCATCCGGGGTTCAGACGAACTCACGGGTTTCAGGGGTCCCGAACAGGTTTCCATGGCAGCGTTCGCAGAGTCCCGGGTGATCCTCGTGGAGCCCCACGTCCTCCCGCCAGTGCCAGCACCGTTCGCAACGCCTGCCCGGCGCTTTGTAGAGATGGATCGCGGCGTCGGGCAGCCCATCGACCGGCTGGGCATCTGCCGGGGCGGGGTTGGGTCGGCAGGTCACCCGGGAGGTCAGGAACAAGAAGTGCAGTTCCGCCCGCATGGGGGCCAAGGCTTGGAGGAGCGCCGGGGCGAGGTGGAGATCGACTGCAGCCTCCAGGCTTTTCCCCATGCGCCCGCCACGCCGTTCCGCCTCGATCCGCCGGTTGATGACGTTCCGGATCAGAAGCAGCGATTCCCAGGGGGCCCCCGTTCCGTCTCCTTCAGGAACTGGAAGGTCCGGGAAGGTGGACAGCATGACCGACTCGGCCCGGGGCCCGGGCAGCTCCCGCCAGGCCTCTTCGGCGGTGAACGGGACGAGCGGGGCCAGCCAGTGAATCAGGCTCGTGGCCGTTGTGTAGAGCGCATTTTGCGCCGAACGGCGGGCCGGCGAATCGACGGGCGTGGTGTAGAGCCGGTCCTTCACGATATCGAGATAGAGGCTGCCCAGATCGACGGTGCAGAAGTTGAGGAGTTTCTGGTGGATGACGTGAAAGGTGTAGCGCCGGTACAGTTCGCGAATTTCGCCATCGAGGGAGGCGAGCCGGCCGAGCAGCCAGCGGTCGAAGGCCAGCCACCGCTCGGGCGGCCGGTTGTGCCGGACCGGGTCGAAATCACCCAGATTGGCCAACAGGAAACGCAGGGTGTTGCGGAGTTTCCGGTAGATGTCCGCGGTCTGATCGAGGATCGCGTCGGAGACCGCGAGTTCGGACCGGTAGTCGTTGCTGGATACCCAAAGACGCAGCACGTCGGCGCCGAGCCGGTCGATCACCGGTTGGGGGGCGATGACGTTGCCCAGGGATTTCGACATCTTGCGTCCCTGTTCGTCGACCGTGAATCCGTGGGTTAGGACGGTTCGGTAGGGGGCCTGTCCCCCGAGCGCAACCGCCGTCAGCAGCGAAGACTGGAACCAGCCGCGGTGCTGGTCGGAACCTTCCAGGTAGAGGTCGGCCGGGCAGCCGAGTTCCGGACGCCGGGCCAGGACGGTCCGGTGGGTGAGCCCGGAGTCCAGCCAGACATCGACAATGTCGCCCAAGCGGTGATAGCCCGGAGGGGGGGGTCTCTCTTCCGGTGCGCACAGGGTGGCTTCGACGCCCAGGGATTCGATCCGGTCGGCCAGCTCGATGAGACGTTCCGGGGCTTCCGGGTGGAGGGCGCCCGACTGGTCGTGAACCCAGAGGGCCAAGGGAACGCCCCAGATCCGCTGGCGCGAGATACACCAGTCCGGGCGGTTGCGGATCATCTGGGCCATGCGTTCCCGGCCCCAGTCGGGAATCCATTGGACGGTTTCCACGGCCTTGAGGGCGTGATCCCGGAGCTTCGTCGTTCCGAGCGGGATGAACCACTGGGGGGTGGCCCTGAAGATGACCGGGGTCTTGTGCCGCCAGCAATGCGGGTAACTGTGTTCCCAGGAAGCCGCGTGGAGGAGGGTGCCGGTCCGGCGCAGTTCCGCGAGAACGGGTCCGTCCGCTTCCCGGATCGACAGGCCGGCGAAACGGTCGACTCCGCTGGCATAGCGGCCTTGGTCGTCCACCCGGCACTCGAGCGGCAGCCCGTAGCGCTGTCCGATCTCGTAGTCCTCGATTCCGTGTGCCGGAGCGGTATGGATGGCCCCCGTGCCGACGTCATGCTCCACGTGGGTGCCCAAGACCACGGGAACCCGCCTTTCATCGATCGGATGCCGGAGCCGGATGCCGGCGAAAAGCCGCCCGGGATGCCGGGGTCCGCGGTCGAGGATCCGGAGACCATACCGTTCGATCGACGGGCTGGCCAGGGCATCGAGGAGAACCAGGACCTCCTCCCCGGCCTCCCCCTGAACCCGGAGGCAGGTGTAAAGGGCTTCGGGATCGAGACAGACCGCCTGGTTGAGGGGCAGGGTCCAGGGCGTGGTGGTCCAGATCGGGATCGACCAGGGGAGAGCCCGGACGGCGGGGTCGACCTCCAGGGATTCCAGAACAGGGTCGGCAAACCGGAAGCGGACGTCGATGGCCAGCGAGGTATGGGGCTCGTATTCCACCTCGGCCTCGGCCAGAGCGGATTCGCATTCGAGACACCAGAGGACCGGTTTGGTACCAGCCGTGAGCTGGCCGCTCGCAATCAGCTCGGCCAGTGCCCGGAGTTCAGTGGCCACGGCCGGGGCATCCATGGTCCGGTAGGGATGGGACCAGTCCCCCAGAACCCCGAGCCGCTCGAAGTCCCGGCGCTGCAGCTCGATCTGTTCTTCGGCGTAGCGTCGGCACTCGGCGCGGAAGCGGCCCGGATCCATGTCTCGCTCGGAGGTGCCGAGCTTTCGCTCCACCATGAGTTCGATCGGCAGCCCGTGGCAATCCCACCCGGGCACGTAGGGGGCATCGAAACCCAGCAGGGTGCGGGAGCGGACGACGAGATCCTTGAGGATCTTGTTCACGGCGTGGCCGATGTGGATCACGCCGTTGGCATAGGGCGGACCGTCCGCCAGGATGAAACGGGGGCGTCCGGAGGAGGCCTTGCGGATCTGGCCGTAGAGTCCGGACTTCTGCCAGCCGGAGAGCCAACCGGGTTCCCGCTGCGGCAGGTCCGCTTTCATGGGAAAGCGGGTCTCCGGCAGGTTCAGGGTTTTGCGGTAGTCTCTCACGATTTCCCCTTCACGCACTCCCTCGCCGGGTCAGGACCGCGCGAGCCTGTTCGGCATCGTGGTCAATGGCCTTCTGGAGGGCGTTCCAGCTTCCGAACCGTTGCTCCGGGCGCAGGAACGCGATGAATTCGACGGTCAGGCGTCGTCCGTAAAGATCGGCCGAGCAGTCGAAGAGGTGAACCTCGAGCAGCTCACCCGCGTCGTCGAGCCCGGGACGGACCCCGAGACTCGCCACGCCATTGTACGGGAGAGCCCCCGCCCCGTATACCCGGACGGCGTAGACGCCCCCCAACGGGCTCCGTCGCCGGCGGACGGCGAGATTCGCGGTCGGGTAACCGATGCGCCGGCCCCGCTGGCCGCCGTGCCGGACCCGTCCGGTCATGCGATAGGGATGGCCGAGGAGGACCGTGGCCTGATCGAGGTCGCCTGCGGCCAGTGCCATCCGGATCCGGGTACTGCTGATCCGCTCCTCGCCCGCCTGCTCGAGGTCGGCCGCGACGAGCTCGCGGCCGGCTGCCGAGAACGTCCGTTCCAGCCGCGCGAGATCGCCTTCCCGGCCGTGGCCGAAACGGAAGTTCCGCCCGATGACGAGTCCCTTGGTCTGCAGTCCGCGCAGGAGAATGCTTTCAATGAAGTCGTCGGCCCGGGTCCGGGCCAGGCGTTCGTCGAAACGCAGACAGACGATCCGGTCGATGCCGGCCGGACGGCTTTCCAGTACTTTTTCGCCGAAGGTCGTGAGACGGGCCGGGGGCTGCTTTGGATCCAGAAACTCGCGGGGGAGCGGTTCGAAGGTCAGCAGCGTGAGGGGCAACCCACGAACGTTGGCGCATTCGCGTGCGGCCGCGATCAGCCGTTGGTGGCCCCGGTGCATCCCATCGAAGGACCCGGCCGTGACCACGGTCGGGCCCCGGTCCCGCACCGTCCGGTCGATGTCCAGCCCGTCCACGTTCATGCGGCGGTCCGGGACCCGTCACGGACCGTATCCAGCATCCGGAACAGGCTTCGGGGGCCCAGACCCAGGATCCACAGCGTGAGCACGTAGAGGGCGCCTCCGAGTCCGATCAGAAACGCCAGATGTCCGATCCGATCGAGCGCGGGCCAGGCCAGCCAGCGACCGAGGGACGACTCGAGCAGAAGCAGCGGGATTGCCATCACGGCGAGTGCGATGGCGACCCGGAGGATCAGGGTTTTCCATCCTCCCTCGGGATTCCAGTGCTGGTCCCGCCGGAGGGCCCGGCCGAGCAGTCCGGCATTGAGCAGGGCCGCGAGGGAGGTCGAGAGCGCGAGTCCCGCATGGGGCGCGGGCCATCCGGCGATCACCCAGGGGATGACGATGGCCGCGTTCAAAAGGAGATTCGCGATGATGGCCAGGACGGCGATCCGGACCGGGGTTTTCGTGTTTTTCCGCGAGTAAAAGCCGGGCGCCAGGACCTTGACCGCTGTGAAACCGAGCAATCCGAGGGCATACGCCATGAGACTGGCGGCCGACATCCGGGCATCGAAACCGGTGAAGGCCCCGTACCGGAACAGGGTCACGATGAGGGGTCCGGCCAGGATCCCCAGGCCCAGAGCGGCCGGGCAGGCCACGAGCAGGATGAGGCGCATCGACACGTCGAGGAGCCGGGAAAATTCCTCGCGGGAACGGCGGGCATGGGCCCGCGTCAGGCTCGGCAGGATGACGGTGCCGAGCGCGATGGCGAAAACGCCGAGCGGGAACTCCATCAGCCGGTCCGAGTAGTAAAGCCAGCTCACGCTGCCCGGATTGAGGAAGGAGGCAATGGCGGTATCCACGAGGAGATTGATCTGCATCACCGAGGCGCCGAAAAGCGCCGGCAGCATGAGATGGATGATCTGCTGGACCGATTCGTTGGACCAGGCCCAGCGGGGCCAGGACAGGAGGTGCAGGCGGCCGAGAAAGGGGAGCTGGAACAGAAACTGCAGCACGCCGGCGGCGAGGACCCCGATGCCGAGGGCATCGACCGGCACGGCGAACGCCTTGGAAAGCCAGAGGGTGGCGGCGATCAGCGACAGGTTGAGCAGGATGGGAGTGGCTGCGGGGACGGCAAAGTGGCTGTGGACGTTGAAGGCCCCGCCGGCGAGCGCCGTGAGCGCAATGAAGAAGAGGTATGGAAAAGTCAGCCGGAGGAGGTGCGTGGCCAGGCGGTGGGTGGCCGGGTCATGGCTGAAACCCGGTGCGAACAGGTCGATCAGGTAGGGGGCGAAGAGGATGCCCAGGAGGCTCAACCCCATGAGGACGAGACCGAGAGTGCCGCTGGCCTGGGCGATGAGCCGCCGGCTGGCATCCAGTCCGTGGTGGGTGTGAACCTCGCCCAGGACAGGCACGAAGGCCTGTGAAAAGGCCCCTTCGGCGAACATCCGGCGGAAGAAGTTGGGAATCTTGAAGGAGACGAAGAAGGCATCCATCACCGGTCCCGCGCCAAAGTAGCGGGCTAGGAGGATGTCGCGGACGAAGCCCAGGATGCGGGACAGCAAGGTGAAACCGCCGACCGTGGCAGTGGCCCGCAACAGGCGGGGGCTGTGGTGGCCCCCCGTGGCGGGAAGGGCAGGCTCATCCGCCTCGGGAGAGGGGGGGCTCAGGGTCGAGGGCATGGGCCATGAGTTTACCGGTCCCGACCTTGGGATGCCAGACAACGGCGGTCGGGCCGGTTGGGCTTCGGTCCTTGACAAAATCCCTGGAGGGGCGCTAACCTATGGCCTGATTCGCGCCGATTTGATCCTCAGCTTGCGGGCGCGTTATAAATACGGCTAAAGCGGGCGCCCCCGGGAACCTGCTTCAGCCGCCATGCGGAGCGGGTTTTTTCATGTCTGGAAGAGTGGTGGTGGCGAAGCGGTCCGGTTGGCTTGGGAGCGGCCTGAACGGAGTCGGGTGTGGCCACGGTCCCGGCGGTCGGGACCGCGGCGGCTGGGTGCGCGGATGACCGGATCCGGCCGGGAGGGGACGCAGAAGGGGACAAAGCGGGGAGCGGCGGCTGCCCCACGGGTCTCTTTCGAGTTTTTCCCTCCCACAACCCCCCGGCTGGCCCGCCAGTTCTGGTTCGCCCTCGGCCGGCTGGCGCCACTGGCGCCGGACTTTGTCTCGATCACCTATGGTGCCGGCGGCCGGACGCGCCAACGGACGCACGAGATGGTGGTCGCGGTACGTCGCCGCACCGGCGTCGAGCCGGCTGCGCACCTCACGTGTGTCGGGGCCAGTCGCCGGGAAATCGAAGTCATCCTCGCGCGATACTGGCGGACGGGCATCCGTCATCTCGTCGCCCTGCGGGGGGACCCCCCGTCCGGTGGCGGCCCCTTCGTCCCCCATCCCGAAGGCTACAACGGGGCGGCAGATCTGGTGGCCGGGATCCGTGCTTTCGCGGACTTCGAAATCAGCGTCGCCGCCCATCCCGAGGGCCATCCGGATTCCTCCTCCATCCAGGCGGACCTCGACCATCTCAAGCGCAAGGAGGCAGTCGGAGCGAGCCGGGCCATCACCCAGTATTTTTTCGATCCCGAGGTTTTTCTCCGGTTCCGGGACCAGGTGATCCGCGCCGGGATCCGCATGCCGCTCGTGCCCGGGATCCTGCCGGTTACCGATTTTGCCCAGCTGCAGCGGATCAGCGCCCGCTGCGGGGCACGGGTTCCGCCCCGGCTGGAACGGCTCTTTTCCGGGCTCGACCAGGAACCCGAGACCAGCAAGCTGGTGGCCACCCAGGTGACCGCCGATCTTTGTCAGACCCTCTTCCGCGAGGGAGTCGGGGCCTTTCACTTCTACACCCTGAACCGGGCCGAGCAGACCCGTGCGGTCTGCCGGTTCCTCGGCGTGAGCGAGAGGGAACCGCGACCCGAGGCGTTGCGGACAACCACCCTCCGGGCAACCGCCCTCCGCGACTGACCGGATGAAGGTTTGCGAGTTCAAGGCACTGACCCGGGAACGGATCCTGGTGCTCGACGGGGCCATGGGAACCGAAATCCAGCGTCTCGGGCTTTCGGAGGCCGACTTCCGGGGGGAGCGCCTCGCCGCCCATCCACGGGATCTCAAGGGCAACAATGACCTGCTCAACCTGACGTGTCCGGAACACATCCTTCGGATTCACGAATCCTATCTCGAGGCGGGTGCTGACCTGGTTGAGACCAATACCTTCAATGCGACCGCCATCGCCCAGGCGGATTATGGAACCACGGACCTGGTCTATGAACTGAACCGGGAGGGGGCCCGCCTGGCCCGGGCGGCCGCGGCCGCCTGGAGCGCGCGAACGCCGGAGCGACCCCGTTATGCGGTGGGCATTCTGGGTCCGACCAACCGCATGGCCTCGATGTCCGCCGAGGTGGGCGATCCCGGAGCCCGCTCCGTCGATTTCGACGGACTCGCCCGGGCGTACGAGGAAGCCGCCCGGGGTCTCGTCGACGGCGGGGCCGACTGCCTCATGGTCGAGACGATTTTCGACACCCTGAACGCGAAGGCCGCGCTGTTTGCCCTGGAAGGCCTGTTCGAATCGATCGGCCGCGCCCTCCCGGTCATGATCTCGGCCACGATCACCGACCGTTCCGGCCGGATGCTGTCCGGACAGACGCTCGAGGCCTTCTGGTATTCGGTGCGCCACGCACTCCCGGCCAGTATCGGGCTCAACTGCGCGCTGGGCCCTCGTGAACTCCGGGCCTCGGTCGCTGAACTGGCGCGGCTGGCCGACTGTCCGGTCAGTGCCCATCCCAATGCGGGACTTCCCAACGCGCTGGGCCAGTACGAGGAATCGCCCGAGGAGATGGCCCGGGAAATCGGCGACTGGGCCCGCCAAGGGTGGCTCAATATCGTGGGGGGGTGCTGCGGGACGACTCCCGCCCATATCCACGCGATCGCCCGCGCCGTCCGGGATCTCACCCCGCGCGCCCCGCCGCCGCCCGACCCGGCCTTGGGCCTGGCCGGGCTCGAGCCGCTTAGGATCGGGCCGGACCACCTGTTCATCAATATTGGCGAAAGAACCAATCTCACCGGCTCGGCCCGGTTCAAGAAACTGGTCCTCGCGGATGACTTCGAGGGCGCGCTCGCCGTGGCCCGCGACCAGGTCGAACAGGGTGCGCAGATTCTCGACATCAATATGGACGAGGGGCTACTGGACGGCCCCCGGGCCATGACGAAGTTCCTGCGCCTGCTGACGGCCGAACCGGACATTGCCCGCGTTCCGGTCATGATCGATTCCTCGGACTGGCCCACGCTCCTGGCCGGGCTCCAAAACGTCCAGGGCCGCCCGGTGATCAACTCGATCAGCCTGAAGGACGGCGAGGCGGTCTTTCTGGAGCGGGCCCGGCTGATCCGCCGCTTCGGGGCGGCCCTCGTCGTCATGGCGTTTGACGAAGCCGGACAGGCGGATACGCCCGAGCGGCGGGTTGCCGTGTGTGAAAGGGCCTGCCGCCTGCTCCGGGAACAGGCGGGATTCGATCCGCACGACATCATCCTGGATCCCAATATCTTTGCCATCGGAACCGGGATCGAGGCCCACGACCGGTATGCGCTCGATTTTTTCGAAGCCACCCGCGCGCTCAAGGCCCGCCTGCCGGAATCGCTGATCTCGGGCGGGGTGAGCAACGTCTCCTTTGCATTCCGCGGCAACCGGCAAGTCCGGGAGGCCATTCACGCGGTGTTTCTCTATTACGCGATCCAGGCGGGTCTCGACATGGGCATCGTCAATGCCGGGGCCCTCCCGGTGTACGAGGAGATCGCCCCCGAACTCCGGGAACAAATCGAGGACCTGGTTCTCTTCCGCCGCGCCGATGCCGCCGAACGTCTCGTGGCCTGGGTGGGGCAGGCGGAGAGCCCACGGGCCGGCGGGGAGAGTGCTTCGGCATGGCGGAACTGGCCGGCCGGAGAGCGTCTGCGTCATGCCCTGGTGCAGGGCATCGCCACGCACATCGAGGAAGATACGGAACTCGCGCGCCAGTCCGTGGGGCGGGCGATCGAGGTGATCGAAGGGCCGCTCATGGAAGGCATGAACGTCGTCGGCGAACTGTTTGGCAGCGGACGCATGTTCCTGCCCCAGGTGGTCAAGTCCGCGCGGGTCATGAAAAAGGCGGTGGCCTATCTCATCCCCTACATCGAGGCGGAAAAAACAGCTGGGAGGAAAAGCCGCGGCCGCATCCTGCTGGCCACGGTCAAGGGGGATGTCCACGATATCGGCAAGAACATCGTGGGCGTTGTCCTGGCCTGTAACAACTACGAGGTGATCGATCTCGGCGTGATGACGCCGGCTGACCGGATCATCGAGACGGCCCGGGCCGAGGCGGTCGATATCGTTGGACTGTCCGGACTCATTACGCCTTCGCTGGAGGAGATGGGTCGTGTCGCCGACGAGATGCAGCGGGCGGGACTCGGAGTGCCCCTCTTGATCGGCGGGGCGACGACCTCGCGGACGCATACGGCGTTGCGGATCGCCCCGCGCTATGCGGCCCCCGTGGTACACGTCAAGGATGCTTCCCGGGCCGTTGCGGTCACCTCCCGGCTTCTGGGAGAGGACGCGCCGGCGTTCATCGAGGAGGTGCGGCAGGACTACCGGCGGGTGCGCACGGATCACGAAGCGTCCGCACGAAAGGACTCCTGGCTCACGCTCGAGGCCGCACGGAGGAACCGCATGGCCATCGACTGGTCCGGCTATGACCCGCCCCGGCCGAAAGAGCCCGCCTCCCGGGTGATTGCCCCCTATCCGCTGGCGGAACTCGTCCCCTACATCGACTGGACCCCCTTTTTCCACGTCTGGCAGCTCAAGGCCCGCTATCCCCGGATCCTGGACGATCCGGAACGGGGGGAGGTCGCGCGCCGGCTTTTCAAAGACGCCCAGGAGATGCTCGGAAAAATCGTCGGGGAGGGCTGGCTTGAGGCGCAAGCCGTTTTCGGGCTCTATCCGGCCGTCCGGACCGGTGATGACGATGTGCGGCTGATCGATTTCGGGACGGGAGACGGCGCGGTCGATTTCCACTTTCTGCGTCAGCAGGACGAGAAGCCGCCCGGCCGGCCGAATACCTGTCTGGCTGATTTTGTGGCACCGGAGGTGGGTGGCCGGACGGACTGGATCGGTCTTTTCGCGGTCACTGCGGGTGTCGGCCTCGAGCGGTCGCTCGAACGGTTTACGGCGGAACTGGACGACTATAGTGCCATCCTGCTCAAGGCCTTGGCCGACCGTCTGGCCGAAGCCTTGGCCGAACGGCTGCATGAGAGGATCCGGCGCGAGTTCTGGGGCTACGCGGGCGACGAGTCGCTCGCCCCGACGTGCTTGATCGATGAGGCGTATCAGGGGATTCGGCCGGCCCCAGGCTACCCTGCCTGTCCGGACCATACCGAGAAGGCAACCCTGTTCAGAGTCCTCCATGTCGAGGAACGGACGGGTATCCGCCTGACGGAGAACTATGCCATGTGGCCGGCCGCTACGGTCTGCGGCTTTTACTTCTCCCACCCCCGTGCCCGTTACTTCGCCGTAGGCCGGATCATGGGGGACCAAGTCGAGGATTATGCACGGCGCAAGGAATGGAGTCTCGGCGAGGCGGAACGGTGGCTGGCGTCGTCCCTGGCCGATGCGGCCCGGCATCCGATCCAAACGCCGGAGCCGGTTCCGGGAGTTGCAAAAAAGGTCCGTTCTGCGTCATAATAAATAAGAATAGACCGCCTCTTTGCTGCGAGGGAGACTCGATTGGCCAATACCCGCCAAGCCAAGAAACGTGTGCGCCAATCCGAACGGCGGCACCTGGCCAATATGGCTCTCCGTTCCACCATCCGTACGGGAATCCGCCGGGTGCGCGAAGCGGTGGCCAAGGGAACCGTCGAGGAGGCCCAACAGGCCTACCGGGGGGCATCCTCCCTCCTCGACCGGGCGGTCCGAAAGGGGGTCGTCCACCGCAATCACGCGGCGCGGCTCAAATCCCGACTCAACCGCAACCTCAAAAAGATCGTTCTCGGTCAGGCCAGACAGGCGAGTTGACCCTCCCTCGCCGGTGACTCACCGGTTGTTCGGGGTCGTAGCGGGCCCGGAGGGGGCTTCCGATCGTCCCTCCAGTTGGCCTTCGGACGGTCCGCTGCCGGAAAAAAACCCGGCCGTCTGGGCAACCAGTTCTCCGAGTCCCCCTCCGTCGAGCGCCGAGACCAGAAACAGAGGCCGGGGCGCACGCGGATCAATTGTCGACAGACGGTCGCGGCGGCGGGTTGCCTCCGCTGGGGAGAGCAGGTCCGTCTTGTTCAGCAGCAGCCAGATGGGGCGGGTCGCCAGGGAGGGATCGTAGCGGGTGAGTTCCGCCTCGATCTCCTGGATTCGTCCGACCAGTTCGTCGGGCTCGCCAAGGCTCAGGTCCACGACGTGGAACAGTAGGCGGGTGCGGGCCAGATGCTTGAGAAACCGGATGCCGAGGCCGCGCCCTTGGGCGGCACCGGCAATGAGCCCTGGGATGTCGGCCACGAAGAACCCCGTTTCCCCATCCCCGCGGACCCAGCCCAGTTGCGGGATCAGGGTGGTGAACGGGTAGTCCGCAACCTTGGGACGGGCCTCCGACAACGCTCGGAGCAGTGAGGATTTCCCGGCGTTGGGCAGGCCCAGAAGCCCCACGTCCGCGAGCAGACGCAGTTCGAGGTGGAGCCCCCGTTCCTCGCCCACTTCCCCGGGCGTGGATCGGCGTGGCGCCTGCCGGGTCGACGACTTGAAGTGGGTGTTGCCGAGGCCACCGCGTCCTCCCCGGGCGACCCGCAGGCGCTCGCCGTCCCGGGTGATTTCCCCTAGGCACTCGCCGCTCGCCTCATCGAAAACCAGGGTTCCCAGAGGGATGGGGATGGTGAGATCCTCGCCGCTGGCACCGGTGCGGTGACTTCCGGATCCGGGGCGCCCCCCCCGGGCCCGCCAGACCCGGTGAAAACGGAAATCGACAAGCGTGTTGAGCCCCTGCAGCCCCACGAGGTCGATCGAGCCGCCGGCCCCGCCATTTCCGCCATCGGGTCCGCCCCGGGGGACAAACTTTTCCCGGCGAAAGCTGACGCACCCGGCCCCGCCAGACCCGGCGATGACGCGGATCGAGGCCTCATCAACGAACTTCACGGAAGCACTCCGGAACGACGGCCACCGGGATCAGTGGGGTCGGTTTTTCGAAGAGGGAATGCGGTGGGGGCGGGATGCGCCTAGCTACCGCTCACGGGTTGGATGTGGACGATGGTTTTCCCGATCCGGGGTTTTTTCCGGAAGTCGACCTGCCCGCTGGCGAGGGCGAACAGGGTATGGTCCCGGCCGACGCCGACGTTGACTCCCGGCAGGATCCGGGTTCCCCGCTGGCGTACGATGATGGCACCGGCGGTCACCTGCTCACCGCCGAAATGTTTGATGCCCAGCCGCTTGGATTGGGAATCGCGTCCGTTCCGGCTGGACCCACCCGCTTTTTTGTGCGCCATACGATGGACTCCTCAGGGGATTTCAATGCTTGAAATTTCGACTTCCGAAAAGGGCTGGCGGTGGCCGGCCTTGCGGCGGGAGTTTTTCCGCCGCCTCAGTTTGACGGTGACCACCTTGGGGGCATGGCCCTGAGCCCGGATGGTTCCGCAGACCCGGCTCCCCACGAGGTACGGATGACCGGTCTTGACCGTGCCGTCATCGGCACCCACCAGGAGCACGTTCGTGAAGTCGACGCTGGAACCTACTTCGCCGTCCAGGGACTCCACCTTTAGGAGTTGTCCCGGTTTGACCTTATACTGTTTGCCACCAGTGGCCACGACTGCGAACATGGCGTGTTTCCTAATCCGAAAATCTGCCTTGGAAGGCGGCAATTTTATCGCGGAAAAGGGCCCTGGGTCAATAGGCCGAGTGATCCGCATCCCCTGAGGTCATCATGCAGAGTGCTACGCTGTCCGCCGCCCAAGACCTGTCCCCAGACGGTTTCGACCGGATCCGGATGCCACTCGCCACCGACTTGGGTGAACTCGACCGCCGGATCATCGACTGCCTGCAGTCCGACGTTCCCCTCGTCAACCAGGTGGGCTTCCATATCATCGGTGGAGGGGGCAAGCGGTTCCGGCCCCTTCTGCTCATTCTGGTCGCGCGTGCGCTCGGTTACCGTGGCACGGCCCACATCGATCTGGCGATGGTCGTGGAGTTCATCCATACGGCCACCCTGCTCCACGATGACGTCGTGGACCATGCCGAGACCCGGCGCGGGCGCAAGGCGGCACACTGCATCTGGGGCAATGAGGCGAGTGTGCTCGTGGGGGATTTCCTTTATTCCCGCGCCTTTCAGGTGATGGCCTCGCTTCACCGCCATGAAGTCATGGACATTTTGGCGGATGCCACCAATGTCATCGCCTCCGGTGAAGTGATGCAGCTCATGTACTGCCGCAATCTGGAGACCACCGAAGCGCATTATTTTGAAATTGCCCGCAGGAAAACCGCAACCCTGTTTGCGGTCGCGGCCGAGCTCGGTGCCGTCGCGGCCGGTCAGGATGCCGCCCGTCCGCGGTGGAACCGGGTGGGACACCATGTCGGGATGGCTTTTCAGCTGATCGACGATGTGCTCGACTACAGCGCCCCGGCCGAACGGCTGGGCAAGACGGTCGGCAGTGATCTCGCGGAAGGAAAGCCGACCCTGCCGCTCATCCGGGCCTTGGCGGTGTCCGAGGGAGCACGGCGGGAAGCGCTGGAGGCGGCCATTCAAAGCCGGGGCGCCTCCGGGCTCGATGCGGTCCTGTCGGCCATCCGCGAAACGGATGCCCTGGACTACACGCGCCTGCGGGCTGAACATGAGGCCCGGAGCGCACGCAGTGCCATTGAGTCCCTTGAATCCACGGTCTACGCGCAGGCGCTGGGACAACTCATCGATTTTTCCGTGCAGCGCGTTTTCTGAAGGCCGGCGGCGGCGCGTGGTGAAGTCTGCCGTGTTACCATGAGCCCCTTTGCGGGGTGTAGCTCAGCCTGGTAGAGCACTACGTTCGGGACGTAGGGGCCGCAGGTTCAAATCCTGTCACCCCGACCAATAGAGATCAAAATGTTACGCGGAATCAGGTGCATCTGATTCTGGCTCGGCACACCAGGCAAGCGCACGGCAAGTGCACGCCCATTGGACGCGCAAGCCGCATAGTCCCCCCGATCGCGAATGGGTATTTTCGCGAGAGTTATAGTCAAATGTTGTGTATGCCGTCATGATCAGGCGGCGATTTCCTGACGGCCCTTCTTGGGTACGGCGACTCCATCCTTGAACACGATCCCGGTGATGATCTCGGCCAGGCGTGTTCGGATCCCTTGAGGCTGTGCCAGCGGCCCTCGGCGCTTTTTGCCAACTTGAATGCCATCGAGAGGATGTTCGTGTGCGAGACGCATCTGCGGGTCTTCGCCGTGCGCAGCCGCACGCTCGAGAACGTCGACTCGCTGGGGTTTGTCGTACGCAGGTGCACCCCGTGCTCGGCGGGGAAGCCGTAGAAGGCGAGCTAGGCATCCTGATCCTTCGAGAGGCACTCGGCGACCTTCGGGTCCTTCGGTTCGTCGGTCGTGAGGAAGGGATCGAACGCCGCTTGCGCATCCGCGCATGTTGCCACCATCCGGATGGCGCGCCGCTCTTTGCCGCGCCCTATCGCTCCTACACCAATCCGCACATCGAGGGTCACAATCGCATCTTTACCGAAAAGCTCTGGAGCCAGCCTCCGTTCTCCTCGCTCGTGGCGATCGATACCGAATGTGCGTGCTTCAATGCCGAGAGTGAGGAATTCTTTTGCTTCAAATTCGAGGAGCGGCTGCTTGCCAGGGCACTTCGCTATCACGGCACCGGCGTGACGATCAACCTGTAGGCGCTCACCACCACGCGTGGAAAACGGATCAGTTTTATATGGAACTGTAACGGGAAGGACCCCGACTTCAGCCGGGAGAATCTATTCGCTTCGTCGAGAGTTGGAAAGAACGCTATGATGAAATCGGAATCGGGGTCCTGGAGCGGTTTATTGATTTGCCGACGGTCTACCTCAACCCATCCGTCTTTGCCTCGCTCGATCTGGCAGAGGCGAAACTTGCCATTGTCCCGAAAATGGAGGGTCAGGCGCCCCCCATTGCCGTCAGGGCCTTCCCGTATGAGGCCTCATGGATGATGCATAAGGGTGGTAAAGTTTCATACCAAAGCCAGCCCCCGGGACCTCAGGATTCTTAAGCATGACTACCGTATCGTTGTTCATGCTGCGTATTCACTCCTTGGTAAAAGGTGATGATCTTGGTCGACCATCAAAAATACGCCGGCTTCTCATTTCAGGTCATCCACTGCCTTTGAGCATAACTCCAGAGGTGAAAATTCCATGTCGATCTTCGATGGCAAATTGACGACCGGCGGAAAATTCCTCGCATTGGGCGTTTCGGCCTCGTTTTATTACTATTTCTCGATCGTTGTGATCGCAGAAGTGTTTTTGCTCGGAATTGTTCTCGGGGCACTCCTCCATAACTACTTGATCGGACTGGGCGTTTCTTTTGCGGGATTTGTCTTGATTTGGTTCCATGCGATCCGCCTGTTCATGCACTGGATTTTGTTCGCGTTCCTCCTGATACTGGCGTTCCATCTCTTGTCGGCCGTAGCCACCCCCTTGGCGATCTTTATCGTCATGTTTCTGATTCTTTTCCTGTTGGCGGTCAACTACGAGTTTTTTATTCGCATGCCCCAACGGATCGCGCAAAACGCCCGGGGAACCCTGATCGAAGATCCGAAATCGGAGGACGATTCATGAGTATCGAAACGATTTTGTTCGGGGCGATGTTCGAATCTAATGGGATGAACGTCCCCTTCTTCCAAACGCGGTTCGATGTCATGATGGGGAACTCATCGACCGGAGGCCCATTCCCTGCACGAGGTTATGACACTCGGTATCGATTTGGCAAAGAATGTGTTTCAGTTGTACGGCGACGATCGCTCCGGCAAGCCGGTGCTGCGGAAAACCGTCAGCCGGGCCAAGTGATTGAAGAGTTGAATCAACGTGCCACGCTGTCTGGTGGGCATGGAGTCATCTGCGGGAAGTCCGGCATCTGATGTGGTGGCAGTCTTTCGCCGTTGCGTGTTTCAGGCGCTACCGGGTGAGTTGTCCGGACTGCGGGATCCGGTGTCGGTTCATCATCGCCGGCTCGAAGGCGCTGCGCAGCGCCAGTGAGGAAGTGTTCGGGGATCGTGCCCACGTGCAGCGCTGTCGCACACACAAGGTCCGCCGTGTCACCGAACGGCTACCTCAGGTGGTGACCGCGCAGGTCAAGAGCGCGATGCACGCAGCCTGTCAACGGCCGGGAAAGAAGGGCATGACGCGACTGCGACAGCAGGCCAAGTGGCTCGCGACCGACTGCCCGTACGGCGGCCAGACTGCCTGAAGGGCTGGAGGAGACCTTCACTATCAATCGGCTGAAGCTCACACCGGCACTCATGCGCTGTCTGGCCACCACGAATCTGATCGAGAATCCGAATGGCGCCGTACGGCGCGTCCCCGGCCGTGTTACGCGCGACCGGGATGGCGGGATGGTGTTGCGCTGGGCCGTCACGGGCTTCCTCGAAGGCGTGAAGTCGTTCCGCCGCATCCAAGGTCATCGTGATCTGTGGGTACTGGCCACCGCGCTCGGAAAAACGGCCATACGCGTTGACGCCAGCGGGAAGATCGCGTAGTCTACGAATCGACTGCCATCTCAACCTTCTACTGAGTTTGGGACATTGCCCGGTCCCAAGGTTCAAACCCATGGTCCAGAGCGTTTTTTCGCGCGACGAACTGATCGCGCATGCCCGCGGGGAACTGTTCCCGAATCATGTCGGCCGACTTCCCCTGCCGAATATGCTCATGTTCGACCGGATCACCCATATCCAGTCCGACGGGGGTGACTTCGGGCGGGGAGTAGTGATCGCCGAAATGGATGTCCGGCCAGATTTATGGTTTTTCGGCTGCCATTTCGTCGACGACCCGGTCATGCCTGGCTGTCTCGGTCTCGATGCACTCTGGCAACTCACCGGTTTCTTCCTGACTTGGCTGGGCGAGCCGGGCTCCGGGCGCGCGCTTGGTGTGGACAAGGTCCGGTTCAGCGGACAGATTCTTCCTACCTCCCATCTCGTGCGCTACGTTGTTCACGTCAAGCGAATCATCCACAGCAAACTCACCCTGATCGTGAGTAACGGCAGTGTGTCGATCGATGACCGGGAGATTTATACCGCAGAGGCTTTGCGGGTGGCTTTGTTTACCTCGATCACCGGTTTCTGAGCCACTCCATGAAACGCGTGGTCGTGACCGGATTGGGGATTGTCTCCTGTCTCGGTAACTGCAAATCCGATGTCGCCGCATCTCTCGCAGCGGGTCGATCGGGGATCACGTTTATCAGTGAGTATGAGCGTCTCGGATTCCGGAGCCGGATCGCGGGCATTCCCCCAATCGACCTCGATGCCGCCATCGACCGAAAGCAGAAACGGTTCATGGGAGATGCCGCTGCCTACTGCTTTCTCGCCATGCGCAACGCCATCGCCGATGCCGGACTCACGCCTGACGAAGTCTCCGATCAACGAGTGGGGATCCTTGCCGGATCGGGCGGCGGATCCGTGGCCCATACCATCGAAACCGCAGATGAACTCCGCAGCAAGGGTATCCGCCGGGTCGGACCTTACCGGGTGGCCCGCACCATGTGCTCAACGGTTTCCGCCAATCTCGCAACCCAGTTTCGGATCCAAGGCATCAACTACTCCATCTCTTCCGCTTGTGCCACATCAGCCCATTGCATTGGATCAGCCATGCAGCTCATCCAGTACGGACTCCAGGATCGTATCTTCGCCGGAGGTGGCGAGGAGATCCACTGGGGCATGACCGCCATGTTCGACGCCATGGGGGCCTTGTCCTCCGCCTCGAACGACCAGCCTCAAAAAGCGTCACGCCCGTTCGATTCCCGCCGGGATGGTTTTGTCATTGCGGGAGGGGGAGGGATTCTGGTTCTCGAAGCACTCGAACTCGCACAAAAACGCGGGGCCCATATTTATGCCGAACTGGTGGGATATGGGGCCACTTCCGACGGCCAGGACATGGTAGCACCCTCCGGAGAAGGTGCCGAGCGCTGCATGCGCATGGCGCTTGGCGCGAGCGGAGGCCCCGTGGATTATCTCAATGCACACGGCACATCGACTCCGGCTGGAGACGCAATGGAGCTTCAGGCGATTCATAACGTGTTTACGTCGGACATACCGATGATTTCATCAACCAAATCCCTGTCCGGGCACTCCCTGGGAGCGGCCGGGGTTCACGAAGCCATCTACAGTCTTCTCATGCTCGAGGGCGACTTCATCGCGCCATCAGTCAATATCGAAACCCTTTGCCCGGAAGCGGAGGGACTGCCGATTATTCGTCAGCGCCGGGGGATCCGCATCAACCGGGTGATGTCGAATAGTTTCGGTTTCGGAGGCACCAACGCGACGCTCGTCTTTCAACGATACCCGCTCTGACCGTGTGCTCACGCCCATGCATGCGCATGACCCGGAACCGACGGGGCCATTCTCGTTAGGCGGTGCCAGAGCGCGGCCATCGGATAAAAATTATGGGAATGCGATAGCGGCTTTCGCCCGCCCCTGCACATGGCTGCGCAGCATCACTAGCTGTCCCCGCGGGGAAATGTATACTGCTTTTCCGTAAAGAGCCGAACACGTACATCCACAGCCGCCTCGTCGAATTGTGTACCCCCTGGGCCGTGATTTCGGCCAGCACAACATCGATCGCGAGGCCTTCCCGATAGGGGCGATGCGATGCCATGGCTTCGACGATATCCGCCACAGCGATAATGCGCGATTCAAGGGTGCTCGACCGACCCTTGATACCCAGCGGATAACCCGAGCCATCGATCCGCTCGTGATGCTGAAGGGAAACCGCCGCGATAGGCCATGGTACATCCAGGTTGCGCAGAATCTCCTCTCCGACCACGGAGTGGGTTTTCACGATTCCGAACTCGTATAGGGTCAACTTTCCGGGTTTGGCCAGTATTTCGAAGGGGACGGCTATTTTGCCGAGGTCGTGCACGGTTCCACAGATGCTCAAGCCCCTGCATCGCTCTTCGTCGAGTCCCATATCCCTGCCAATCGCGGCAGCCAGTTCCCCGATTGATATCCAAAAGGTAGGCTTGGCGTGCGATGGGCAGCCCATGCCGACGGTCGATCGTCGCTTTGCGCTCGGCAATCCCGCTTGGCGAGCGCGCGTTCAAAAAAATCCAATTCAAGCGCTTGCCGTCCAATCTTGGCATGTAGCGGGGACAGATCGACAGCTTCCGATGCCTGGACTCCGGCCCCTCTAAAAACTTCGGTCGCCTGCTCAAGCAGTTGCCTCTTCCGCTCCGTAATCCGATTGGGGTGCAGCTCAAACAGCGCAGCCAGTTCGGCCAGTGTCTGGTCTTCACCCACGGCCGCCAAAGCTACCCGAGCCTTGAAATCCGCATGGCGGGTGCGCTGCCCTGATTTCTTGATCATCTAAAACTCCTCGTCGCCAAGCCTTTCACGGCCCAGCATGATGCCCGGAGTTTCTACTTATATAGCACTGTTCGAATTTGCAGGACCACTTCTTCGGCGGCAGCTGACGCGAATGTCGCCTTTCGCGAAATTCGAGTGGATGGGATCCGGCCGTTGGTGGCCGTTACGGTACGGTCCAATCTTCGAGCCGCAGACCCTCAATTCGTGAAAACTCCCGGGTGTTGTGCGTAACGAGGATGACGCTCAGCGCATGCGCGTGGCTTCCGATCAGCGTGTCGAGGGGACCGATTGGCCTGCCGCGCCGCTCGAGCGACGCTCGGACATCTCCGTACCTCATCGCGGCAAGTTCGTCGAAAGCGGCTACCTCAAGCGCCAACAGAAACTCGTCCAGAGCTTCGCGTGCATCCTTGGAATGATTGCTCTTTGCCGCTCCGAATGCGAGCTCGCCCATCGAGGCCGATGAAATGCCGACCTGGCCGATCGATTTGCCGCGCAGCTTCCTGAGTGCGAGCGGATGCTTCTTGATGATGGCGATACAGGTATCCGTACCGAGCATCCACTTCACGGGAGCGAATCCCGCCGCTCTGCTTCAGGGGGCTGCTTGCGGTGGCTCATGAAATCCGCCGGAAACTTGTCCAGGCTTTCCACCAAAGTGTCCCAGGATTTGGCTTTGGGCAGCAACACGACCGCGCTGCCGACGCACTTGATCAAGACCTCATCTCCAGCGAAGCGGAACTCCTTCGGCAGCCGTACAGCCTGGCTGTCACCGTTCTTGAACAACTTGGCGGTTTTCATGACGGTCATTTCTATCGTCTATCGTCTTTATCTATGTGAAATACATTATTGCCGAGGAACTTTCGTCAAGGACCCCCGCACCTCCCTGCTCCCCCCATCGTCGCCGTCCCGGATCACGCGCACCGTCCTCTGCGTTCAGAAGCGACTTGAAAATGGTGACTGTGGATGTCCGGTTCGGGTACTGCCGACCGAGCACCTGAGCGTCTGCAGTTGGCCGGCAGACGTCAGCGGCACTAGACGGGGTGGAGCAGGCGAACCCGAGCTGGAATGTCCGCCTGGCGTGCCTGGAGCGCACTGAAGTTCCACGCTTTTCCAGACAGGACGCTGTCACCCGGTCTGGGACGCGGCGACTCGATGACCTCCGACCCCCTGTGCCAATATGACCTGGAACACCTGCCTTCTGAAATTTACGGCTCTTCCGCACAAATTCGAACCGACACAGGAGCTCGCCTTTATCCACCTTGCGCGCCTCGATGATCGCGCGGGCGTCAGAGCGAACTACCGGGCAGATGGTCACCGGGTTCATGCACGCACTGAGGATGCTTGATTGGGCTTCATCTCCTCAAGAAGATCCGTGCGCGGCGCCGCGGATCCGCCCACTCGCCCTGAGCAACCCTCGCTGAGACACCCTATAATCGCGACCGTGGTCCTATAGACGGACCCCGGGGGGGTTGTGGCTGTACCTACCTACGACCAGTTCATTGAACCGATCCTCAGATACCTCGCGTCAAGGCCGCAAGGAGCCATGGCCCGTGATGCGCACGACGCGGCCGCAAACGCGCTCCACTTGACCGGCCAGGACCGGCAGGAACTCCTTTCGGGCGGCACTCAGCTCGTCTACAAGAATCGTGCTGGCTGGGCGCATGACCGTCTGAAGCGAGCGGGCCTGTCTTCTAGTCCTCGGCGTGGCCATTGGCAACTGACACCGAAGGGTATCGAGTTTGCGTCTGCACATGCCGTTCCACTCTCTCCATCGGACGTAGAGCAGCTCGCCGTCGGCTTCATGGACGTGAAGCTGCGCGAGCCCGACGATCATCCACTCGTGGCCCAATCATCGCCCAGATTTTCTTCCAGCGTCACCGCGAGTCCTGATGACAGGCTCGAAGAGGCCCGCCTCGAACTGCGCACGCGTGTTGCGGCAGAGCTCCTGGGGGCGCTCCAGGATGCATCTCCGTCCTTCTTTGAAACTCTCGTGCTCGATGTGCTCCACAAGATGGGTTACGGGATCAGCCGTGCCGACCTGCAACGTGTCGGTGGATCGGGAGATGGTGGGATCGATGGCGTCATTTCGCTGGACCAGCTTGGCCTTGAGAAAGTCTATGTTCAGGCGAAGCGCTGGCAACAGACTGTGGGCCGACCCGAGGTGCAGGCCTTCTACGGAGCCCTTCGTGGGCACCAGGCGAAGAAGGGGGTCTTCATCACGACCTCGACCTACACACCGCAGGCGGTAGAGTACGCGAGATCCGTTGAGGGAATCGTCCTTGTTGATGGTGGGTGGCTGACCGAGCTGATGATGGATCACGAGGTCGGCGTTACCTCCCGTGTGATTCGTGTTCCGAAGATTGACAGTGACTACTTCGATGAGACGTCTACCTGATCGAGAGGGGGCTACGGGAGTTGGAGACCGGTGATCATCGGAACAGCGTCGGCAAAATGTCGCCCCCGCCAGTAATTTCCTGAAACCGAGTGTGTCTATGCCCATGGGTAGAGAGGTGCAGGTGACTCACCGTGAACTTGTTCGACTGTCCGCGGGTGCTGAAAACCGGTTCTCCCGCACTTCGGCTCCGAAAAATCGGCAACGGTCGGGCTCAGTTCAGGTTGTTTTGTGAATGAGGTGCCGCATCGCGATGGGCTGCCGCATTGGACAACCCAAGCCATTTGGGGCTTTCGTAAACCGTTCGATTGGGATTCTTTCGCCCCGACCACCGGGGGGATCTCCCGGCGATCGGGATCTCGCCCGGGTGCGGCCCCCGGCGTGAAGGCAGACGAGGGGCCGGAGTCCCGGAACCGGAGGCGGGCATGCCACACTGGCTGCTGCAGACGCTCGAATCCCTGATCCAGGTGGCCAGTCCGGTCCTGCACCGCTATGGTCTGGCCGCCTTGGTCGTGGTTGTTTTCGCCGAAAATCTGGGTGTCCTGGTGGCGCCGGGGGAAGCCGTGATCGTGACCGCGGGGTTCCTGTCCGCCCGGGGCGTTTTTCCGATTGCAACGGTTTTGATTCTGGCGACCCTGGCCGCCGCCCTGGGCGGCTTTGCCGCCTATGGTCTCGGTTTCCGCTACGGCTATGCCGGGCTCACCCGCTGGGGAAAGTACGTCCGGATCACTCCCGCCCGGCTTGAAAAGACCCACCGTTTCCTGCACTCATACGGTGCGCCGGTGGTTTTTTTCGGCCGGTTTGTCGTGCCCTTGCGCCAGCTGCAGGGCTATCTGGCCGGTGCCGTGGCGATGGGATTCCGGCCCTTTGCGTTGTGGAGTCTCCTGGGGGCCGTGGCGTGGGTCGGTTTCTGGGGCCTCGGCACTTGGTGGCTCGCGGGCTGGCTGACCTGACGGGCGCGTCTGGCCGGTTTCCGGTTTACAGTAACCGCATCGGGTAGCTGGAGGATTCGGGCATGAGACGCGATCTCCCTCTTTTTCTTTGCGTGTTCATGGGGCTTGCCGGGGTCGTCTCCGCGCGGGCGGCCGCACCGGGCTCCTCCGGATACCCACCCCCGGTGCGGAGCCGTCATGAAATGGTCGTGACGGCGAGCCGCTACGCCACGCGGGTCGGAATCCGGATCTTGCGGGCCGGAGGGAATGCGGTGGATGCCGCGGTGGCCGTGGGATATGCGTTGGCCGTGACGGATCCATGCTGCGGCAATGTGGGCGGCGGTGGCTTCATGATCTACCGTCCGGCGCATGGGCAGGCCTGGTTTCTGGATTTCCGCGAGGTGGCCCCCCGTGCAGCCACCCCGAACCTCTATCTCAATGCCCGGGGCGAACCGGTTCCTGGTGCGAGCCTCTGGTCCTGGAAGGCCATTGGCGTCCCGGGAACCGTGGCGGGGCTTGAGGAGGCGCGCCGGCTGTGGGGGACCTGGAGTGCCGCCCGTCTCGTGGCGCCGGCCATCCGGCTGGCCCGGCGGGGGTTTCGCCTGACCCGGGGAGAGCATCGTGAGCTCGTGGGCGATGCCCGGAGACTCCGGGCCGATCCCTCGGCCATGCGGATCTTCTTCAGGAACGGCAGGCCGCGCCCGGCCGGCTCGCTCATCCGGCAACCGGCCCTGGCCGTCACCCTGTCCCGCATCGCCCAGGGAGGCGCCCGCGCTTTCTACCGTGGCCCGCCCGCCCGGGCCGTCGTGGCCGCAAGCCGGAGGGAGGGGGGCATTCTTTCGCTGACCGACTTCGCGGATTACCGCCCGGCTTTGTCCCGACCGCTGACCTGCCACTTCGCGGGAGACCGGGTGATCACGGCCCCCCCTCCCGGGGGCGGCGCCACCCTGTGCGAGATGCTTCAGATCCTCTCCGGCTACCCGCTCGCGCGCGATGGGTTCCATCGCGCGCGGTCCGTCCACTTCATTGCGGAAGCCATGCGCTGGGCCTATGCCGACCGTAACCGTTTCCTCGGGGATCCGGCTTTCGTCAAGATGCCGCTGCGCCGCCTGTTGTCAGCCCGCTACGCGCAGAGGATCCGCAATCGCATCGCCCCCGAGAAAGCCACGCCTTCCTCCGCCGTGCGCCCCGGCATCCGGATGGTTCGGGAAGGCCACGAGACGACCCAGTTCTCCATCGTGGACCGTGCCGGGAACGCCGTCTCCGTCACCTATACCCTGAACACCTTTTTCGGAACCGGGCTCATGGCTCCGGGCACCGGCTTTTTCCTCAACAACGAGATGGACGATTTCACGACCGCAGTCGGGCATCCCAACGCGTACGGTCTCGTGCAGGGTCGTATCAATGCCATCGCCCCGGGCAAACGGCCACTGTCGTCCATGACGCCCACCATCGTCACGCACGCGCACCGGGTCGAGATCGTGACGGGAAGCCCGGGAGGATCGACGATCACGACCACGGTGCTCCAGATCCTGCTCAATCGGTTGGTCTACCATCTGGGAGCGGCCGCCTCCGTCGATGCGCCCCGCTTTCACATGCAGTGGCTGCCGGATGTGCTGTACTACGAGCCTGGAGCACTGAATCCCAAGACGCGGCGTCGCCTGGCCGAATGGGGCTACCACTTAAAACAGGGCCCCCCCTGGGGAGGCCGCCGGTGGGGGGACGCCGAAAGCGTCTTCCGCTCGCGGACCGGTCTTTGGGAGGGCGTCAATGACAACCGCCATCCTTCCGGCCTCGCCCTGGGCGGCTGAGAGCTGGCTTCGTCAGTGCAGGCTGCGGGCCAACTGCCGCTGAAAGTCCAGCCGGCGAGCTTCGTTGGTGATCAGGGGGAAGGCGGACCGGATGGCTTCCTGCAGGGGCTCCCGCTCGTCGGCACGGACCTCGGCCATGGCTTCGAGCCACTGTTCGATGGCCGCCTCGGCCCGACCAGAAAGCACCGCGCGGGCGCCAACGCTCAGCCGATGGGCGAGACCGGGCGGCATTTTGGCCAGTTCCGACTCCAGCAGGGAGGCGAAGTGGAGGAGCGAGGAAACCTGCCCGTGGAGTGGATCCGAGAGGGCGGCGGGCGGAAGTTCGGCCAGTTGTGCGCGGGCTTTCTGGGTCTCCCCGCGCAGGAGGTTGACGAAGCAGAGTGCGATGGGCAGTCTCGGACTCCGTGAGCCGGCCGCCTGCAGCATTTCGAGGATCTGGAGGGCTTCCCGGAGGTTCCCCCTGTGGGCGAGTGCGAGCGCCTCCTCGACCCGCGGAGCATCTGGATTGGGGAGATGCGGCTCGATGAGTTCGCGGATGCGGCCTTCGGGTTGAACGCCGACGAAGGCTTCTACAATCTGGCTGCCTGCAAACAGCTTGACCGCGGGGATGCTCTGGATGCCGTATTCGTGCGCCAAAGCCGGCAGGCCGTCGATATTGATCTTGGCCAGATGCACCTGGCCTTCGTAGTGCTGCACCACTTTTTCGAGGATGGGGCCCAGTATGCGGCAGGGTGCGCACCAGGGCGCCCAGAAATCGGCGAGCACCGGGTGGTCTTTGGATCCTTCGATCACGGTGGTCTTAAAATCATCGCCAACAATTTCATGAATCCAAGCCGATGGGGCCATGAACCACCTGCCTCGTTCTGGGCTCGCGTCTTGCCGTCATTTTACCCCGGGACGGAAGGCGGACGCGGATGGGCGGGGGCTTCCGGGGGCTGGGTCTCTGTCGCATCCGCCCGAGGTGCATGAACCCACCGCCGGCCGGATCAACAGGTGGCCAGGCCCGTGCCCGGGCCATTCGGTGGCGCGGGCCTGTGGGCTAAGAGAGTCCGGCGGACTTGGCCGGCGGGAGCGGCGGGGGAGGGCCGGGGCCGTGGCCGTTGCGGGTGGGGTCATGCTCGATACCCGGGGCGGTCCGGAGGAGGGTCAGGCGGCGCCCTCACGGCGCAACGGAGCCTCCCTGCGGCTCACGCCGGGGGGAGGCTCAGGAGGATCGGACATCCCGGGTGATCGTCGAGCCGGATCTGCAGTCCGTGATGCATCCCGGCGACACAATCCCAACGCGTGGGTTTTCCTGCGGCGGCGGCGCGGAATTTCTGGAAACCGCCGTCTCCGGGATCCCTGGGACCCCGGATTGGCACGGCTCCCGTTCAGGTATAATCGCCCCCGCACAGGATCCCGGGTTCCCCCGGTTGCGGATTCCGGGTCCTCCCGACCGCCGGCGGGTGAGTCCACAGGGTCCTGCGGTCCCGGATCAGGTTCACGATCGGGTGCGAGCGGAGGGCCGGAGCCACGGCCCGGGACCGATCGGCATCCGGGTGGATCTTCCGTGATGAAGCCCTGCCGAGGTTTTTGATGTCCGCTGAGACGCCCGCCCTGCGAGGATCCTGGTTTCGGTGGAGAACCTTTCTCGCCGTCCTCGGACCGGGCCTCGTGGTCATGTTGGCCGATACCGACGTCGGCAGCGTCATCACGGCGGCCCAGAGCGGAGCTCAGTGGGGCTACAAGCTGCTCCTTCTGCAATTCCTACTCATGCCGGTGCTCTATGTGGTTCAGGAACTCACCGTCCGGCTGGGCATCTTTACCGGCAAGGGTCATGGAGAACTCATCCGGGACACCTTCGGGGCCTCGTGGGCGTATCTTTCGGTTGCGGGGCTGAGCGTCGCCTGTACGGGTGCTCTGCTCACCGAATTTTCAGGGGTCGCGGGCATCAGCCACCTCTATGGCCTGCCGCGGATCGTCGGGGTCGGACTGGCGGCGGCCGTGCTTCTGGGCGTGGTCTGGACCGGCTCCTACCGCCAAGTGGAGCGCGTGGCCCTGGCCATGGGGCTGTTCGAGGTGGTCTTTTTCGGCATCGCCTGGGCCAGCCATCCCAGTCTCCATGCGCTCATGATGGGGTGGGCGAACCTGCCGCTCGGTCGTCGGGATTACATGGTGCTCGTGGCCGCCAACATCGGTGCGGTGATCATGCCGTGGATGGTGTTCTACCAGCAGTCGGCTGTCGCCGACAAGGGATTGAAGCCCGGTCAATACCGGGAGGCGCGTCTCGATACGGCCATCGGAGCGGTCATCACCCAGCTGATCATGGGAGCTGTACTCGTTGCCACGGCGGCCACCATCGGCCGCAGCAACCCGGAAGCCCCGCTGAATACCGTCCACCAGCTTTCCGAAGCCTTCGTTCCTTTTCTGGGCAAGGGCTGGGGCCGGGTCGTTTTTTCCGTTGGCATCCTGGGGGCCGGCATGGTGGCCAGCATCGTGATCTCCCTGGCCGGGGCTTGGGGGTGGGGAGAGGTCACGGGCTTTAAACACTCCCTGGAACATGAGCCCCGGGATGCCCCCTGGTTTTACGCGATCTATTCGCTGATCGTCATCGCCGGTGCACTGACCGTGGTGTCGGTGCCGAACCTCGTCACGCTGGATATCGCCGTCGAGGTCATGAATGCCTTTCTGCTGCCCCTGGTCCTGGGTTTCCTGGTGGCGCTGGCGGTCCGGGCGCTGCCCCGCGAGCACCGGATCGCGGGCGGCTATTTCTGGCTGGTTGCCGCGGTCGTCACCCTGACCGCAACCCTTGGAGTTTACGGCGGGCTCATCAGCATCCCGGGCTGGTAGCGGGATCCCGGGAATCCGGCGGGCCACCGGTCAGCTCGTCCGGCCGTGAAAAAACGGCCGTGCAGGCCGTGCCCTGGCAGAGGTACAGGCGGGCTTCTCCCGGGGCGGCCGCGATGACCTGCTCGCCAGCCATCGGCCCGTCGTCGGCACCGGGAGCAAAGACCGGCAGGGTTTTCGGGAAACGTTTCCGGATGAGGGCAAGCCACTCGGGTCTGTCGTCGCGCGCGCCGTGCAAGAGCAGGAAAGGGGGAGGCGAATCGAGAGCGGACAGGCTGAGGACCAGGCTGAGATGGGCCTGGGGGGCCGCAGAGGCATGGGGACGCCCCGCCACCCCGCCGCGGAGTGCGGCTTCATGGTAGCGGGATCGTCCGGAAAGCCGGGCCAGCGTCAAAAGTGCCCGGAGCGCTACGGCATTGGCTGAAGGAACCGACTCGTCGGCCCACGTTTTGAGGCGGATGAGCGGGGTCGGCCGGTCGTGGGCGGTGTACCAGAATCCGCCGCCCGACCGGTCCTCGAACCGTTCGAGGAGCTGGTCGGCCAGTGCCAGGGCCCACTCGTACCAGCGGGCTTCCCAGTGCGTTCCGAGCAGTTCCAGGAGTCCTTCCAGCACGAACACCTGGTCCGGGAGAAAGGCCGGCTCCGCGGTTTTTCCCTCGCGGGTACTGCTCATGAGCCGGCCGTTCCGAACGAGGCCGGTGGCGAGGCCATCGGCACAGCGGCCGGCGAGATCGATCCAGTCGGGCCGGTCGAGCAGCCACCCGGCACGGGCCAGTCCCCGCACCGTCAGTCCGTTGGCCGCGGCCCGGATCTTGTCGTCACGGGCCGGGCGCGGACGGTTGAGGCGGGTGCGGAGGAGGCGGAGGCGGGCGGACTCGAGGAGCGGATCGCCAGCCGCCCCGCCCCCGCCCTCCCGTTCCGGGTACGTGGGTTGTGAAAGATGCCAGCGGCCCTCGAAGTTGGCGGGCCGGTCGAGTCCCCAGGCCGTTTCGGCAACCGCCCATTCCTCGGGGGTGAGCAGGGAACGGACTTCGTCCCGCTCCCAGAGATAGTAGCGCCCCTCTCCGCCGTCACTGTCGGCGTCGAGGCTGCTGTAGAACCCGCCCGCCGGATCCTGCATTTCGGTCTTGAGCCAGTCCACCAGGGACGCCGCCGTGGCGGCATAGGCCGGGCGGCCGGTGAGGACGGCCGCCTCCGCGTAAAGGGCGAGCAGCAGGGCATTGTCGTCGAGCATTTTCTCGAAGTGCGGAATTTGCCAGTCGGCATCCACGCAATAACGGAAGAATCCCCCGCCGATGTGGTCCCAGAGGCCGCCTTGGGTCATGGCGGCCAGGGTCTGGTTGATGAGGGGAGCCATCCGGGAATGGTTCGGCGGATCCGGCGGGAGGTTCGTGAGGCGTCCGAGGAGAAAGGCGAGCGCAGGCGGGTGGGGGAACTTGGGGGCGCCCCCGAAACCGCCCGAGCGGCGATCGAAATTGCGTTCCAGACCGGCCTGTGCGGTCGCCGACAGGTCCGAATCGGAGGACTCGGGGGATGGAGGGATCCCGGATGCCAGGCTCGCAAACGCCTCTCGGATTTTCCCGGTCAAAAGTCTCCAGTCTCCGGACTGTTCGCGGTAGTAACGGGACAGGGCGGCGATGACCTCGCCGAATCCGGGCAGTCCGTCACGGGGTTCGCGGGGGAAATAGGTTCCGGCGAAGAAGGGCGTGAGCCGGTCGGGCTCGACGAAGACGGAGAGCGGCCACCCGCCCGCCCGCCCGGTGAGCCACTGGTGGGCCAGCTGGTAGATCTGGTCGAGGTCCGGTCGCAGTTCGCGATCGATCTTGATGTTGAGAAAGGAGGCGTTGAGTGCGGCAGCGATGGCCGGATCCTCGAAACACTCCTCGGCCATGATGTGGCACCAATGGCAGGCGGCATAGCCGATCGACAGGAAAATCGGTTTTTGCTCCGCCCGTGCCCGCGCCAGTGCCTCTTCGCAGTAGGGATGCCAGTCAACCGGCTGATGGGCGTGCTGGAGGAGATAGGCGCTGGCCTGTCCGGCGAGGTGGTTCATGACGGGCCGGCGGGAATCCGGCCGCAGTCGGACTCCGGGATCCTGTGGACGCTCAGTCCGCGATCCACCGGCGTTTGTCCGTCACGTCACGCCACTGATCGGCGTCCGGAAGCTTGGGTTCGCGCTGGCTGGCCCGCGGCCAGAGTCGGGCGAAGTGCGCATTGAGCTCCAGAAAATCCTTCTGGCTCACCGGCAGGAGGTCGGCGTGGAAGATGGCACCGACCGGGCAGGCTGCGACGCACAGGCCGCAATCGATGCAGGTCGCGGGGTCGATGGCCACGAAGGATGGGCCCAGGTGGAAACAGTCGACGGGGCAGTCGTCGATGCAGTCTGTGTAGCGGCAGCGGATGCAGGGTTCGGAGACGACGTGAGTCATGGACGCAGCTTCCGGTGGGTGGGGGATCCGGATTTCGGGTCTTCCTCCGCAGGATGGTGCTCCCTAGGGGATTCGAACCCCTGTTTTCGCCGTGAGAAGGCGACGTCCTGGGCCTCTAGACGAAGGGAGCCATGAAACGACGGGCAGGGGCCAAGAACTTGGTATTATAGAGGAACCACCCCGTAGCAGGCTGCGGTGCACGAACGAACCAGTCACCTGGGGCCCGAGGCCACCGGACCTGCCGTCATCCCCCGGACGGAACACCGCCTCGATCCTGATCGGATCTCTCCCTCCGCACTCGAGGTCGTGCGCCGGCTGGTCGATCGGGGGTTTGCCGGCTATGTGGTCGGGGGCGGAGTTCGGGACCTTTTGCTGGGGATTCCGCCAAAAGACTTCGATGTGGCCACCGATGCCCGTCCGGAGGATGTGCGACGCCTGTTTCGCAACAGTCGCATCATCGGACGGCGGTTCCGGCTGGCTCACGTGTTTTTCGGCCCGGAGGTCGTCGAGGTTGCGACTTTCCGCCGGGGGAGCGCCGGGCCGGAACGGGCGCATCCCCATTTTGAACGGACGGCCGCCGGCCGCCTGCTGCGTGACAACCTCTATGGGACCGAGCAGGAAGATGCCTTCCGGCGGGATTTCACGCTGAATGCCCTTTATTTCGATGCGGTCAACGGAACCATCCGGGACTGGGTCGGGGGCTTCGACGACCTCCGGCGGGGGGTCATCCGCCTCATCGGCGAGCCCGAGGCGCGCTACCGGGAGGATCCGGTACGCATGCTGCGCGCCGTGCGTTTCCAGTCCAAGACGGGTTTTCCGTTGGAGGCGGCGACGGCGGCCCCCCTCCACCGCCTGGCCCCGCTCCTCACGACCGTGCCGCCGGCGCGTCTGTTTGAGGAGATCGGCAAGTTGCTGTTGTTCGGCCAGGCCCAGCGGAATTTCCGGGGACTGGTCGGCCACGCGCTCCTGAACCCCCTGTTCCCATGGACGGCGGAATGGCTGGAAACCGATTCCGAGGGCCTGCACCGGGCACTCGTTGAACGGGTGCTCGAGGCCTCGGATGCCGCCCCGGGCGAGAGGGCCGACCGGTCACTCGTCCTGATCCTGTCCGGCTTTTTCTGGGGAGCGTCCCGCCAGTACATGCGCTGGCATGAAACGGAGGGCATGGACCGGGTCGCCGCCATGCACCGGGCCCTGCACGTCCTTTTGCGGGAGCAGCAAAAGCACGTTTCGATCCCGCGTCGGATCCTGGATCCGGTCGAATCCCTCCTGGTTCACCAGATCCGGCTCGATCAGGGAACCGCGCAGCCGGTCGCGAACCGGCTGGTCACCCATCCCGCCTTTGCGGCGAGTCTGGATTTTCTCAAGGTCCGTGCCGAGGTTGGAGATGCCCCCGCCGAGCTGGAGGCCGAATGGCGGGATTTCGCCGGGGCGGCCCCCCCCATGCCGGAAACGGCAGGACCTCCCCCCGCCCGCCGCCGTCGCCGCCGGTCCCGACGTCCCGTCTGAGGGGGAGGCCGCCGTGGTGACGGCTTATATCGGGTTGGGTAGCAATCTCAATGATCCGCCGCAACGGATCGCCGCCGCACTCGCAGCCCTGAGGGAAGATTCCGCGATTCGGAACCTGCGCGTCTCCTCCTGTTACCGCAATCCCCCCCTCGACCGGTCCGACCAGCCGGATTACTGCAATGCCGTCGCGGCGGTCGAGACCCGGGTCGGTGCGCACCGGCTTCTGGCGATCTGCCAGCGCATCGAACAGGCCCATGGGCGGGTCCGGAATGGGGTGCGCTGGGGCCCCCGTCCGCTGGATCTCGACCTTTTGCTTTACGGGGAGTGTGTCTCACGGGTTCCGGAACTGATCCTCCCCCACCCGGGTCTGGCGGAACGTCCCTTTGTGCTTTATCCTCTCTTGGAACTCGCCCCCGACCTGACCATTCCGGGGCTGGGCCCGGTCAGCGACTTGGCTGCCCGTTGCGATGGGAGTCACCTTGAGCGTGTCGCGCATGCCGTCTCCGGCGTTTTCTGACCACCGCTACCTCGTGGTGGAAGGGCCGATTGGTGTCGGGAAAACCACGCTGGCCAAGCGTCTCGCCGAAACGTTTGGAGCCGAACCCCTGCTCGAACAGGCAGACGAAAATCCCTTCCTCGAGCGCTTCTATCGCGACCCCCGGCGTGCCGCGCTGCCGACCCAGCTGTTTTTCCTGTTCCAGCGGGCCCGGGCCCTGGCGGGGCTCAAACAGGGAGAGCTGTTCCAGCCGGTCCGGATCAGCGATTACCTGTTTGCCAAGGACCGGATCTTTGCCCAGCTGACCCTCGAGTCGGACGAGCTGGCGCTCTATGACCAGGTCTACGAGCGGTTGGCGGTCGGTCTTCCCACCCCCGACCTGGTCGTCGGTCTGCAGGCGCCGGTCGAGGTCCTCGCCCGGCGCGTTGCCCGCCGCAATATCGGCTACGAACAGTTGATGCGCCGGGAATACCTCGAGCAGGTGGTGTCCGCGTATGCTCATTTTTTCCACCACTATGACGACTCTCCGCTGCTCATTGTGAACGCCAGCGAAATCAACCCGCTGGAACGGGAGGACGATTACGAAAACCTGGTCGGGGAAATCGGCAAGATCCGGGCGGGCCGCCATTTTTTCAATCCCTCCCCGACCTCCGCCCGTTCCGAGTCGATCGCATGAGCGGACCCTACGCATCCCCCCGGTCGAATGCCTCCTCTCCGGCCGTGACCCTGCCCGCCCTCGGCAAGCTGCGGCAGGCCGGGCAGCCCATCGTTTGTCTCACCGCCTACGATGCGAGCTTCGCCGCGATTCTCGACGAGGCGGGAGTGGACGTGGTCCTCGTGGGCGATTCCCTCGGCATGGTGGTTCAGGGACATGCCAGCACGATTCCGGTCACGGTGGATCACATGGTCTACCACACCACCCTGGTCTCCCGCGCCCTGAGGCGGGCTTGGCTGATCGCGGATCTGCCGTTTTTGAGTTATGCCGACCCGGCCAGCGCGTTGGCCAATGCCGGGCGACTGCTCCAGGAGGCGGGGGCCAAGATGGTCAAGCTCGAAGGACACGCCGGCCAGGCCGCCATCGTCGAAACCCTCGCGGCCAACGGGATTCCGGTCTGCGCCCACCTGGGTCTGCGCCCCCAGTCCGAATACAAGATCGGCGGGTTCCGGGCGGCCGGCCGGAACCCGGCCGAAGCGGAAAAGATGTGCGAGGACGCCCGGCGCCTCGAGGAAGCGGGTGCCGACCTCCTGCTCCTCGAGTGTGTGCCCTCACGGCTGGCGGCGGAAATCACGAAGGCCGCGCACGTTCCGGTGATCGGAATCGGAGCGGGCCCTGGAGTCGACGGCCAGATCCTCGTGCTCTATGACATCCTGGGGCTCAGCCGGGGTGTCCGCCCCCGCTTTGCCCAGGACTTCCTCACGGGCGGCCGTTCCATTGCGGAGGCGGTGGCCGCCTTTGCCGAAGCGGTCCGGAACCGGACCTATCCCGAGCCCCGGCACGGCTTCGAGTCCTGAATCCGTCGTGCAGTCCGCGACCGACGGTTCGATTTCTGGCCGGGCGCCCGGGGCAAGACGGCGTCCCCTGGCCGTGGTTCAGGGCCGGCAGGGGCTTTGCGCGCTGGTCCGGGAGTGGCAGGCGGCCGGACAGACGGTGGCCTTGGTGCCGACCATGGGCAATCTGCATGCCGGACACCACCGGCTGGTCGAATACGGCCAGTCCGCCGCCCATCGCACGGTGGTGAGCGTGTTCGTGAACCCGACCCAGTTCGGGCCCGGAGAGGATTTCTCCCGCTATCCGCGGACGCTGGAACGGGACCTCCGGGATCTCGCACGGCTGGGAGTCGATCTGGTCTATGCACCGGAGGCGGGTGATCTTTATCCCTTTGGAACCGCAGAGGCCGTCCGGATCGAGGTCCCCGGCCCCTCCGGGCCGCTTTGCGGAGCCTTCCGCCCCGGCCATTTTGCCGGGGTGGCCGGAGTGGTCCTGCGCCTCCTGCTCGCGGTCCATCCGGATCTCGCGATTTTCGGAGAGAAGGACTATCAGCAGTGGACGGTCATCCGCCGTCTCGTGGCCGATCTCGGCTTTCCGGTCGGGATCCATCGGGTTCCGACCGTGCGTGAACCCGATGGGTTGGCCATGAGTTCGCGCAACCAGTACCTGACGGACGCGGAACGGAGGCGGGCTCCAGAACTGTACCGGACGCTCCTGGACCTATCCCGCTCCCTGCTGTCCGGCCGACGGGATTTTCAGCTCCTCGAGCTCGAAGCCGGGCAACGGCTGGCCGCAGCCGGCCTCGTTCCGGACTACGTGGCCATTCGGACCGAGGAGAGCCTGGAGCCTCCCGATCCTTTGGCCGGACCGGAGGACTGGCGACTGCTGGCCGCGGTCCGCCTCGGCGCGACGCGTCTGATCGACAATGTTTCCGCTCAGGCGGCTGGTTTACAATAGACTCCCCGCGAATCCGGTCCCGGTAGCCATGTTCATCACGACCCTCAAGGCGAAAATACACCGCGCCCGTGTGACCGGGGTGCACGCCGACTACGAGGGTTCCTGTGCCATCGACCAGGCGCTTCTCGATGCGGCCGGGCTCCTCGAATTTGAACAGATCCATCTCTACAACGTGTCCAACGGCGAGCGGCTCGTCACCTATGCGATCCCGGCGCCGTCCGGCAGCGGCACGATTTCGCTCAACGGAGCGGCTGCCCACAAGGCAGAGACCGGGGATCTCATCATCATTGCGGCCTATGCGGTCCTGTCCGCCGCCGAGGCCGGCTCGTTCCGGCCGACTTTGGTCTATGTCGATGCCGCAAACCACCTGCTTCGGGTGGGATCGGCGATCGGCCGCAGGGAGACCCGTGCCTGAACGGTTCCCAGGGAGAGGAACCCGACCCCGGCCGGGCTCGTGTTAAAATCCCCCGAGTTCCGATCCCATCCGATCAACCGCTTCCCGGCTCGGGTCCCGCAGGGAGCCGATGCGGCAGGCGGGGGGTGAGTGCAACCCACCGATCATGATATCCACGGCTCTCCTCGCCCTTGCAGACGGAAGCATTTTCGAGGGCCGTTCCGTTGGACATGAAGGACAGGCCGCGGGTGAGGTGGTTTTCAACACCGCCCTCACGGGATACCAGGAGATTCTGACCGACCCTTCCTACTATGGCCAGCTCGTGGTGCTCACCATGCCGCATGTCGGCAACGTGGGGGCCAACCGCTCCGATGAGGAAAGCACCGCCCCGGCGGCGTCCGGGGTGATCCTGCGCAACGCCAGCCGGCTGGCGAGCAGCTGGCGGGCCGAGGTTTCGCTCGAATCCTTTTTCCATTCACGCCGCCTCGTCGCCATCGCTGAAGTCGATACCCGTCGGCTGACCCGTCATCTGCGGGATCGGGGAGCCCAAAACGGCTGTATCCTGACCGGTCCCGTGACGGACGCTCAGCGGGAGCTTGCGCGGAACACGGCCCGGGCCCTGCCCCCGATGGCGGGATGCGACCTGACCCCGGACGTCAGCCGTCCGCGTCCGGTTCCGTGGACGCGGGGCGTCTGGCAGCCGACTCGAGGGCCAGGGGTTCGCGGGCCGGGCATCCCGCGCCCTGGCGGCGACGCCCCCCATCTCGTGGTTTACGATTTCGGGGTCAAGCGGAACATCCTGGGACTGCTCGTCGACCGCGGCTGCCGGGTGACCGTGGTTCCGGCCGCGACCCGGGTCGAGGAGGGACTGGCGCTCCGGCCCGACGGGGTTTTGTTCTCCAACGGACCCGGAGATCCCGAGGCCATGGGTTCCGCGGTGGCCACGGCCCGAGCCTGGCTGGCCCGGCGTGTTCCCTTTTTCGGCATCTGCCTCGGCCACCAGCTGTTGGGCCTGGCGAGCGGGGGACGGACCGTCAAGATGAAGTTCGGCCACCACGGAGCCAACCATCCGGTCATCGAACTGGCCACCGGGCGGGTCTGGATCACAAGCCAGAACCATGGCTTTACCGTCGACGAAGCGTCGCTGCCCCAGACGGTGTGCGTGACGCACCGTTCCCTGTTCGACGGCACGCTCCAGGGTTTCATGCGGACCGATGTGCCGGCCCTGGGATTCCAGGGACATCCGGAAGCCAGTCCCGGCCCCCACGATGCGGCGGGGCTGTTTGACCGGTTCCTGACGATCGTGGCGGGATCTGCGCCGGCCGCGGGGAGTCTCACGGCCGGACGGGAGGGCCCCCATGCCCCGGCGGACTGATCTCGAGAGCATCCTCGTGATCGGAGCCGGGCCCATCGTCATCGGCCAGGCCTGCGAGTTTGATTATTCGGGTACGCAGGCCTTGAAGGCCCTGCGCGAGGAGGGTTACCGCGTCATCCTGGTCAATTCGAATCCCGCCACGATCATGACGGATCCGGAGCTGGCCGATGCCGTTTACATCGAGCCCATCCGATGGCCCACCATCGCCCGGATCATCGAACGCGAGCGGCCCTCCGCGCTCCTGCCCACGATGGGCGGGCAGACGGCGCTCAATACCGCGCTCGATCTCGTTCGCGAGGGCGTGCTGGCCGGGTTTGGCGTCGAACTCATCGGGGCCTCTCGTGCGGCCATCGACATGGCGGAAGACCGGGACCGGTTCAAGCGGGCGATGACGGAAATCGGCCTCCTCACCCCGCGTTCGGGTCTGGCCCATTCACTGGACGATGCGCTGGTCATCCAGAGGGAAATCGGGTTCCCGGCGGTGATCCGGCCGTCCTTTACTCTGGGTGGATCGGGGGGGGGGATCGCCTACAACCGGGAGGAGTTCGTGGCGATTGTTGAAAATGGCCTGGCCCAGTCCCCGACGCGGGAAATCCTGGTCGAGGCCTCGCTGCTCGGGTGGAAGGAGTTTGAGCTCGAGGTGGTCCGGGACCGCCGGGACAATTGCATCATCGTCTGTACCATCGAAAACCTGGATCCCATGGGCGTGCATACGGGAGACTCGATCACGGTGGCCCCGGCCCTGACCCTCACGGACAAGGAGGCGCAGCGTTTGCGCAACGATGCCATCGCCGTTCTCCGTAAGGTCGGGGTGGAAACGGGGGGATCCAACGTCCAGTTCGCCATCCATCCACGGACCGGCGAGGTCCACGTCATTGAGATGAACCCCCGGGTCTCGCGTTCCTCGGCATTGGCGTCCAAGGCGACGGGCTTCCCCATCGCCCGCATCGCGGCCAAGCTGGCCGTTGGATATACGCTGGACGAACTGGAAAACGAGATCACCGCCGGCCGCACGCCGGCTTCCTTCGAGCCCACGATCGATTATGTCGTGACCAAGATGCCGCGCTTCAATTTCGAGAAGTTTCCCGAGGCGACGGACCGGTTGTCGACGCAGATGCGTGCGGTGGGCGAGGTCATGGCGATCGGGGGCAGTTTTGCCGAATCCCTGCAGAAGGCCATTCGGGGGCTCGAGATCGGGGATGACGGGTTCGTTCCGCGGATCCCGGCCGGGCCACTCGGGCCTGACGAGCGCGAGCGGCTGGTCCGGGAGTTGCGGGTTCCCGGCCCGGACCGGCTGTGGTATGCCGCCGACGCGTTCCGCCAGGATTGGACGCTGGAGGAAGTGGCCGGTCTCACGGCGATCGATCCCTGGTTCCTCGACCAGATCCGTTCACTGGTGGCCGAGGAACGGTGGGTGACCCAATCGGGACTTCCCGGTCTCGATCAGGAGCGCTTGCGGGATCTCAAGCGGCTGGGATTTTCCGACAGCCGGCTGGCCCACCTCTGTGGGACCACGGAAACGGAGATCCGCCGTCTCCGGACGGATCTGGGCATCCGCCCGGTCTACAAGCGCGTGGATTCCTGTGCGGCCGAGTTTCCGACCGAGACGGCCTATCTCTACTCGACCTACGAGGAGGAATGCGAAGCCCAGCCGGACCCGCGGCCCAAGGTCATGATCCTGGGAGGAGGGCCCAACCGGATCGGGCAGGGGATCGAGTTCGACTACTGCTGTGTCCACGCCGTCCAGGCGCTCCGCGCCGATGGGTTTGAAACCATCATGGTGAACTGCAATCCGGAGACCGTCTCGACCGATTACGATGTGGCTGACCGGCTCTATTTTGAACCGCTGACGCTGGAAGACGTCCTGGCCGTCATCGAGACCGAGCGCCCGCTCGGGGTCATCGTCCAGTACGGGGGACAGACTCCGCTCAAGCTCGCCGTACCGCTCGCGGCGGCCGGCGTGCCTCTGCTCGGGACCGCGGCCGACTCCATCGACCTCTCCGAGGATCGCGAACGTTTCCAGAAGCTCGTCACCGAACTCGGCCTCCGCCAACCGGCCAACCGCACGGTCCGTACCGCCGACCAAGCCCGGCAAGCCGCCCTCGCGCTCGGGTTTCCACTGCTGGCGAGACCTTCCTATGTGCTGGGCGGCCGGGCGATGGAGGTGCTTTTCAAGCCTTCCGAGTTGGACGACTACATGGTCCGCGCCGAACGCACCCCGCAGGCGATGCCGGTCCTGCTCGACCGCTATCTCGATCATGCGACCGAAGTCGACGTGGATGCGGTCGCCGATGGCACCGATCTCCTGATTGCCGGCATCATGGAGCACGTGGAACAGGCTGGTGTGCATTCCGGTGATTCCGCCTGCTCCCTGCCGCCCCATCAGCTTTCCCCGGCACTCCAGGACCGGCTCCGGGAACAGGTCACGGCTCTGGCCACGCGCCTTGAGGTGCGCGGGCTCATGAACGTCCAGTTTGCCATCCAGGACGGCGTGGTCTACTTGATCGAGGTCAATCCGCGCGCCTCGCGGACCGTTCCATTCGTCTCCAAGGCAACGGGCCTGCCGCTGGCCAAGATCGCCGCCCGGGTCATGGCGGGGAAGTCCCTGGCCGAACAGGGCATCGCCGGTGCCCCGGTTTCCAGACGACACTACGCCGTCAAGATGCCGGTCTTCCCGTTCGTCAAATTCCAGGGCGCCGATCCCATCCTCGGACCGGAGATGAAATCGACCGGAGAGGTGATGGGCTTCGGCCGCCATTTCGCCGATGCCTACACGAAAGCGCAACGGGCGGCCGGGATGGAGCCGCCGGACTCCGGGACCGTCCTGATTTCCGTCCGGGACGCCGACAAGCCGGCTGCCGTGGCTCTGGCGCAGGGGCTGGCCGGGCGCGGATTCACTCTGATCGCCACCCGGGGGACGGCGGAAACGCTCCAGGCGGCGGGGCTGTCCTGCCGGTCGGTCAACAAGGTTCGTGAGGGCCGGCCCCACGTGGTTGACCTCATCATCGACGGGGACATCGATCTCATCGTCAATACCACCGAGGGCCGCGAAGCCATTGCCGAGTCGCGCTCCATCCGGCGCGAGGCGGTTCATCATAAAATCGCCTACTATACGAGTGTGGAGGCCGCCCACGCGATGCTGACTGCCCGGATCCACAGTGGGGAGGATGCGGTCTGTTCCCTCCAGCAATGGCTCGGCGAAGGAGATTCCCGGTGAATCCCCCCATGGCGCCTCCCCGTTACCCGATGACCCGACGCGGAGCCGAGCGTTTACGCGAGGAGCTCCAGCAACTCAAGGGAGTCGAGCGTCCGCGCATCGTGGCGGCCATTGCCGAGGCGCGGGCCCATGGCGACTTGCGCGAGAACGCCGAATATCACGCTGCACGTGAACAGCAGAGTTTCGTCGAAGGCCGCATCCGGGAGATCGAAGAGCGGCTGTCGCATGCGGATGTGATCGACCTCCGGGACCGGGAACCGGACGGCCGCGTGGTCTTCGGCGCGACCGTGAGGGTCGAGGATACGGACCGGCACAACCGGATCCGCTATGAGATCGTGGGCGTCGACGAGTCGGATCTGGAACAGGGACGGCTGTCCCATACCTCGCCCCTGGCCCGGGCCTTGATCGGCCGCGAGGAAGGGGATGTGGTGGAGGTGGTGGTCCCGGGAGGGGTGCTCCATCTCGAGATCATCGAAGTCTGCTACGAATAGGTCGCTTTGGCGGTGATCGCAACGCGTCCTTGGTGGGTGGGATTCCCATGACCCGCCGCGCGTCCCGCGGCTGGCTTTCGCGTCACCGGCGGGATCCGTATGTCCGCAAGGCCCGCCAGGAAGGATTTCGGACCCGGGCCAGCTTCAAGCTCGCTGAAATGGACCGGCGCGAACGGCTGGTTCCGTCGGGCGGGATTGTTCTCGACCTCGGTGCGGCACCGGGTGGTTGGAGCCAGTATGTCCGCCGCCGCATGACCGGGGGGGGACGCCTCATTGCCATTGACCGCCTGCCCCTGAGCCATCTCGAGGGCGTGGAATCCCTGGTGGCCGACCTCGAGGAGACGGCCCAAGTCACCCAGCAGCTCGAGGAACTGGGCTTGGTGCGTGGCACGGCCGACCTCGTCCTGTCGGACATGGCCCCCAATCTGTCCGGAGACCGGGTGGTCGACCAGGCCCGGATGCTGGTCCTGGGCCTCGCGGCGCTCGCCCTGGCCCGGATCTGGCTTGGCCCCCGGGGTGCACTACTCATGAAATTCTTCCAGGGATCGGAGTGCGTTCGCATGCAGGAAGCCCTGCGGGACGTCTTTTCCGGGGTCAAAATCCTGAAGCCCCGAGCGTCGCGCGCAGAGAGTGCCGAACTGTATCTTTTGGCGCGGGAGCACCGGTTGGTGTAGGCTAATAGGGCTGATGGAGGCTCCTGGCATGGCGCTGGTGTGCCGCGGCGGAGGTTTGAAGACGTGAACGAGCGGCTAAAGACGGGTTTGCTCTGGGCACTGGTGATTGGGGCCCTGTTTTTCTTTGTCATGCATTTCGGACAGAGTCCGAAAACGTCCCAGTCGATCACTTTCTCCCAGTTCATGCAGGATGTGCGGCACCATGATGTCTCGGCCGTGACCCTGCAGCAGAACCGGATCAGCGGCCAGCTGTCCTCGGGGGCCGCGTTCGTCAGCTATAACCCCGAGACCGACAATACCCCCCTCATTGCCCAGCTGGCCCGGAACCACGTCCGCATCATCGGCAAGCCGCCGCCCCAGCCCTCCTTTTTCATGACGTTCCTTGAAGATGTCCTGCCCTTTGTGCTTCTGCTCGGCCTCTGGTGGTGGCTCATGCGGAGCATGATGCAGGGAGCGGGCGGCCGGGGAGCCATGTCGTTCGGCAAGAGCCGGGCACGTCTCATGACCGAGGATCAGGTGCGGATCACCTTCACTGACGTGGCCGGGGTCGACGAGGCCAAGGAAGAGGTCATGGAGCTCGTTGATTTCCTCAAGGATCCGGGAAAGTTCCAGCGCCTGGGCGGGCGGATTCCGCGGGGCGTCCTCCTCGTCGGTTCGCCAGGGACGGGCAAGACGCTTTTGGCCAAGGCCATCGCGGGCGAGGCCAAGGTGCCCTTCTTCAGCATTTCCGGATCGGATTTCGTGGAAATGTTTGTCGGTGTGGGCGCTTCGCGCGTACGCGACATGTTCGAACAGGCCAAGAAGCACGCCCCCTGCATCGTGTTCATTGACGAAATTGACGCGGTGGGCCGTCACCGCGGGGCCGGGCTCGGAGGCGGGCACGACGAACGCGAGCAGACCCTGAACCAGCTCCTCGTCGAGATGGACGGGTTTTCGGGCAATGAGGGGGTGATCGTGATTGCCGCGACCAACCGACCCGATGTGCTCGATCCGGCACTGCTCCGTCCCGGGCGGTTCGACCGGCAGGTCGTGGTCCCGCTCCCCGATGTCCGGGGGCGGGAGCAGATCATCCGGGTGCATATGCGGCGCCTGCCCGTGGCCGATGATGTCCATCCGGAAATCATCGCCCGCGGCACGCCCGGTTTTTCCGGCGCCGACCTCATGAACCTCGTCAACGAGGCCGCCCTGATCGCGGCGCACTCGAACTCGCGCACGGTCGGCATGGTCGATTTCGAGCGGGCCAAGGACAAGATCCTGATGGGGATCGAGCGCCGTTCGATGGTCATGAGCGAGAAGGAGAAACGGTTGACGGCCTATCACGAGGCCGGACACGCCATCGTGGGACTCAACGTCCCGGACCATGATCCGGTCTACAAAATCAGCATCATCCCCCGGGGCCGGGCGCTCGGCGTCACCATGTTTCTGCCCGAGGCCGATCGCTACAGCCTGAGCAAACAGCGGCTCGAAAGCCAGATTAGCAGTCTCTATGGTGGGCGGGTGGCGGAGGAACTCATCTTTGGACCGGACCAGGTCACCACCGGGGCGTCCAACGACATTGAGCGGGCCACCGAACTGGCCCGCAACATGGTCACCAAATGGGGTCTGTCGGATCGTCTGGGTCCCCAGGCGTACAGCGAGGAAGAGGGTGAGGTGTTTCTCGGGCATTCGGTCTCGCGCCACAAGCAGGTTTCGGATGAGACCAACCACGTCATCGATGAGGAAGTGCGTACGATCGTATCCCGCAACTATGAACGGGCGCGAACGATCCTCACGACCCACCGGGATCAGCTGGACCTCATGGCCGAAGCACTCATCAAGTACGAGACGATCGACGATGGGCAGATCCGTGACATCCTGGCCGGCAAGGTTCCTCGTCCCCCGGCGGGCTGGAATGATCTCGGTGGTGCCCCGACGGTTGCCACCCCGGTTCCTCCCGGGGGAGCTCCCAAGGAAGGGACCATCGGAGGCCCCGCGAGCCAGCACTGACCGCGGACGATGCACTGGGCGACCTCCGACTGCTCCCACCCGCGGATCGTGGGGATCCTCAATGTCACCCCAGATTCATTTTACGACGGGGGCCGCTACCGGACCGTGGAAGCCGCCGGTCGCCGGGCCGAGGTCCTGATCGAGCAGGGCGCGGACTTCATCGAGGTCGGAGGTGAATCCACCCGGCCGGGCGCCCGCCCGGTGACCCTTGAGGAAGAACGGGAACGGGTGATCCCCGTCGTCCGGGCCCTGGCTTCCCGGTCCGTTCCCCTGATCCTCGATACCAGCCAGCCGGCGCTCATGACGGAGGCCATCGACCTCGGAGTGGTCGCCATCAACGATGTCCGGGCTTTGGACCGGCCGGGGGCGCGGGAGACCATCGCCCGACAGGGCGTGTCGGTCTGTCTCATGCACATGCAGGGCACGCCCTCCACCATGCAGGAGGCCCCGTCTTACGGGGATGTCGTGGCGGAGGTGCGGACCGCTCTCGCAGCGTCCGTCGACCGGGCGCGCGCGGCTGGTATCGAGAGTGGACGGATGGCCATCGACCCGGGCTTCGGGTTCGGGAAAACACCGGCCCACAATCTCGCTCTCCTGCGCAACCTCCGGACTTTCGCCGGGCTGGGTCTCCCGCTCATGGTCGGGCTCTCCCGGAAGTCGCTGGTCGGCGTTCTGACCGGTCGCCCGCCCGACGAGCGGCTGGCGGGCAGCCTGGCGGCGGCCCTCATGGCCTTGGAGGCCGGTGCCCGGCTCATCCGCGTGCATGATGTGGCGGAAACCCGGGACGCCGTCCGGATCTGGGAGGCGGTTTATGGCGAACCCCAGGCAGCCGCCTGAGGCGGCCCCCGCGGGCGGGCCCCCTGCGGGCGGCGCCGGGAGCGGGGGGGGCGTGCGCGGCAGGCACCTGTTCGGGACGGATGGCGTACGCGGACGCGTCGGAACCGACCCCATGACGGTGGAAGGGGTGCTCAGGCTGGGTTGGGCAGCCGGTCGTGTCCTCGCCGCCCATGGCGGGGCCCGCCACGGGGTCGTGATCGGCAAAGATACCCGGAATTCCGGTTACCTGTTCGAGTCCGCCTTGGAGGCGGGACTTTCCGCTGCCGGGGTGTCGGTCTTTTTGCTCGGTCCGTTCTCCACACCCGGGGTGTCCTTTGCCACGACCCGTCTCGGGGCCGCGGCCGGGATCGTCATCAGTGCCTCCCATAATCCCTACACCGATAACGGCATCAAGTTTTTTGGGCCGGACGGAAAGAAACTCCCGGATGCCGTCGAAGAGGCCATCGAGGACCAGCTCACCGCACCGTTCGTCCAGGTCCCGATCGCGGAACTGGGTCAGGTCCGCCGTCTTGAGCGGATCCGCGAGGACTACCTTGATTTCTGTTGCGCGTCGCTGCCAGCCGGAATGAGCCTCCAAGGTCTCACCCTGGTCGTGGACTGCGCCCATGGGGCAACCTACCGTCTCGCTCCCGCGCTTTTTGAACGCTTGGGCGCCCGGGTGATCGCCCTGGGCGTCCACCCCGACGGACTGAACATCAATGCGGGGGTGGGCTCGCTCCATCCGGAAGTGCTCGCGGAAACCGTACTCCGGGAAGGTGCGGAGTGCGGGATTGCCCTCGACGGAGACGGCGACCGGGTCATCTTCGTCGACCGCCGGGGGGCCGTCATCGATGGGGATGGACTGCTCTACGTCCTGGCTCTGGATCGCCTGGAGGAACGCCGTCTCGCGGGACCCGTGGTCGGAACCCTCATGAGCAATCTCGGACTCGAGGAGAGCCTGGCCCGCCAGGGTATCCGGTTTTGCCGCAGCGCTGTCGGTGACCGCCATGTCCTGGCGTGCATGGAACGGGAAGGGGGGGTGCTCGGCGGCGAGAGTTCAGGACATCTCATCCATCTCGATCTAGCTCCGGCGGGTGACGGTCTGCTCTCGGCCCTCCAGGTCCTGCGCGCGATGTGGCGGCAGGGGCGTGGACTTGATGAACTGTGCCGGTCCCTCCACCGCTATCCCCAGAAAATGGTCAACGTGCCGTGGCCGAGGGGCACTCCGGTTCCGGCCGAGTCGATCCTCGGCCCCGATTTCGAGCGGGCCCGCGGTTTCATCGGCGAACCGGCACGGATCCTGATCCGTCCCTCCGGCACGGAACCGGTCGTGCGTATCCTAGTCGAGGGAGGGGAGGGGCCGGGGCTGGAGTCGGCACTGGACCACCTGGTCGGGCGTTTGTGCGATCTCCGGGATCAGGTCTCATGATTTCGGCTACTCCCGGGCGGCGCAAGACCCTGGTCGCCAACTGGAAACTCAATGGACATGCGGAAGGCGTGGAGGCCTGGCTCGAGGCCATGGCCCCGATCGCCTTGGAGGGAAAGCTCGACCTCGTTTTGATGCCGCCCGCGCTCTGGATGGAGCGGGCCGGGAAGTGGCTCGCCCGCCACCCGGGCGCCATCACCTTGGGGGCCCAGAACGTCGCCGCCTGCGAAGAGGGTGCCTATACCGGCGAGATCAGTGCCTCCATGCTGGCGCGGGCCGGCGCGCGCTATGCCCTGATCGGCCATTCGGAACGGCGGCGGCTTTTTGGCGAGACGGACGAGATCGTGTCCCGGAAACTGGCCTGTTGCCTGGCGGCCGGACTGACGCCGGTCCTGTGCATCGGGGAGACCGAAGGTGAGCGGCGGGCCGGTGAAACGGACCGGGTTCTGGAGCGCCAGCTCGCGATTCTCGATGAGGGGGGCGGCTTTTCTCCCGGGGCATCCTTGTGGATTGCCTATGAACCGGTCTGGTCGATCGGAACGGGGCAGGCCGCCACCCCGGAACTCGTCGAGGCGGTCCTGTCCCGTGTCCGTAGCCACTGGGCCGGGCTCAATGCTACAATTCACGAAGAGCCCCGGCTTCTTTACGGGGGCAGCGTGAGCCCGGCCAACGCGGCTTCGCTCGTTGCCTTGGAAGCGGTCGATGGTCTTCTCGTCGGAGGCGCCTCGGTGGAGCCGGAATCCTGTGCCGACCTGTGCCGGTCCGTGATCCGGGCTCTGGCCTGAGGGTGCTGTCAATCGGTTTTTTGGAGGGGAATAGGGGGATGGGTTCTCGATGCTCATGAAGGTGCTCACCGCTTTTCAATTTATCCTGGCGATTATTCTGCTCGTCACCATCATGCTGCAGCACGGCAAAGGTGCCGATGCCGGAGCGGGGTTCGGTTCGGGCGCTTCGGGAACGGTGTTTGGCGCCCGCGGAGCAGCCAACTTCCTGAGCCGCACCACGGCCATCGCGGCACTGCTTTTCTTCGCCAACTGCGTGGCCCTGACCTATCTGACGCAGACGACGGGGACTTCGGCGCCGAGCCTGGTGCGGGTCGGGAAGCCCGCCCATTCCGCCCCCGCCGCCACGCAGGCCTTGCCCCATCCGGTTTCCCGGTCGGCACCCGTGAAACCATCCCTGCACTTGCCGGTTCCGCACCGGCCGACACCGGCATCCCCAGCGGGAGGTTCCGGTCCCTGAGCGTTTAGCCGACGTGGTGGAATTGGTAGACACGCCGTCTTGAGGGGGCGGTGGCGAAAGCCGTGTGAGTTCGAGTCTCACCGTCGGCACCAACCGGGTGATGGGAATGCGGCCCCCTTGGGTTCTTCCTCGAGAAACGTACAAAACACCCGGCTTCGGTTAAAATGACGGACGAGCCCAGGGGTTCTCGCAGCCGGTTTCTTCATGTTGCCCAACTACCTGACCGTTCTTGTCTACCTGATCGTCGGTATCGTGATCGGCGGGGCGCTCCTCGCCGTCGGGTTTCTCTTGGGCCCCAAGCGTTCGAACCCGACGAAGGCCCAGCCCTACGAATGCGGGTTCGAGCCGTTTGAGGATGCCCGCATGAAGTTCGAGGTGCGCTACTACCTCGTGGCCATCCTGTTCATTCTGTTCGACCTCGAGATCACCTTCCTGTTTCCCTGGGCCGTGGCGCTCGGGCGGATCGGATGGCCGGGTTTTTCGGCCATGATGCTGTTTCTTCTGGTGCTGATCGTGGGATTCTTCTACGAGTGGGGCAAGGGAGGGCTTGAGTGGGAATGAGCGCCCAACCGCTTGCGGCCGCCCTCGAGGGGTTTGGCAACCAGGGCTACGCCACGACGACGCTGGATGCCTTGGTCAACTGGGCCCGCACGGGCTCGCTCTGGCCGATGACCTTCGGGCTGGCCTGTTGCGCGGTCGAAATGATGCACGCCGGGGCCGCCCGTTACGATCTCGACCAATTCGGCGTGATTTTCCGGCCGAGCCCGCGCCAGTCCGACGTCATGTTCGTGGCCGGGACCCTGGTGAACAAGATGGCGCCGGCGCTGCGCCGCCTCTATGACCAAATGCCCGAGCCCAAGTGGGTCATTTCGATGGGTTCCTGTGCCAACGGGGGCGGGTATTACCATTACTCCTATTCTGTGGTCCGCGGCTGTGACCGCATCATCCCGGTTGATGTCTATGTGCCGGGGTGCCCCCCCACCGCCGAAGCCCTGATCTACGGAATCCTCCAGCTGCAAAGGAAAATCCGGCGTCAGAACGCGCCGATCGGTTGATGGCCATGACGGAGGAGTCCCGGGACGATGGAGGGGAACTGTGCGGGATGATCCGGTCCCGGTGGCCCGAAGCCCGGGTGGCCCGTTCGTCCTTGGGCGAGGTGAGCTGGTCGCTCGCCCCCGAGGCGCTCCTCGCGGTGGCCCAGGGGCTCCGTGAAGATCCCCGGTTCAGCTTCGAACAGCTGATGGATGTGACCGCCGTCGATTACCTCGCTTACGGCCAGGAGGACTGGATGACGGAAGCCAGTACGGCCGTGGGTTTCAGCCGGGCTCGGGAGGCGGTTCAGAATCCCGTGGCGCCCCCTCACCCGGAGGCCCGGTTCGAGGTGGTCTATCACCTCCTGTCGGTGAGTCGGAACGAACGGCTCCGCCTCAAGGTGCCTTTGGCCTCCGATCGCCCGGCCGTGATTCCCTCGCTGACCGGAATCTGGGCTTCGGCCGACTGGTTCGAGCGCGAGGTCTTCGATCTGTTTGGCATCCTGTTCGAAGGCCATCCGGACCTGCGGCGGATCCTCACTGACTACGGTTTTATCGGCCACCCCTTCCGCAAGGATTTCCCCCTGTCCGGCGAGATCGAGGTGCGCTACGATCCCGAGGCGGGACGGGTGGTCTATGAGCCGGTCAGCATCACTCCCAGAACACTGGTGCCCCGGGTCATCCGGGACGATGCCCGTTACGCAAAACCGGACCCCGCGGAGAAGGGGCCGTCCCATGACTGAAATCCAGAGCTATACCATGAACTTCGGTCCGCAGCACCCGGCGGCTCACGGCGTGCTGCGGCTGGTCCTCGAGATGGACGGGGAGGTGATCCGCAAGGTCGATCCCCACATCGGACTCTTGCACCGGGCCACCGAGAAACTGGCCGAAAGCAAGCCGTTCAACCAGAGCATCGGCTACATGGACCGCCTCGATTACGTCTCCATGATGGTCAACGAACATGCTTATGTGCTGGCCATCGAAAGGCTCCTGGGAATCGAGATTCCCATCCGGGCCCGCTATCTCCGCGTCCTTTTCGACGAACTGACCCGCATCACGAACCACCTGCTCTGGATCGGCAGCCATGCCCTGGACATCGGCGCGATGAGCGTCTTTCTGTATGCGTTCCGTGAACGGGAAGACATCATGGACATGTACGAGGCCGTTTCAGGGGCCCGCCTGCATGCCACATACTACCGGCCGGGCGGCGTGCACGCGGATCTGCCCGACCGCATGCCGCAGCACGCCCCGTCCCGGTGGCGCTCGAAGAAGGAACAGCGGGCACGCAACCGCAACCGCGAGGGATCCCTCATCGATTTCATCCGGGACTTCACCGAGCGCCTGCCCGGGCGCGTCGACGAGTTTGAAGACCTTCTCACGGACAACCGGATTTGGAAGCAGCGGACCGTCGGGATCGGCGTGGTCGGCCCGGAACGGGCCCTCCAGCTCGGATTCAGCGGTCCCATGCTCAGGGGCTCGGGCATCGCTTGGGATCTCCGCCGGACCCAGCCCTACGAGGTTTATCCGGATCTCGAGTTCGACATTCCCGTGGGGCGCGAAGGGGACTGCTATGACCGATACCTCGTGCGCATCGAGGAGATGCGCCAGTCCAACCGGATCGTGCGCCAGTGCCTGGACTGGCTCGTGGCTCACCCGGGTCCGGTGATCCTGGACGACTACAAGATCGCCCCCCCACCCCGCTCCGTCATGAAACACGACATGGAAGCCCTCATCCACCATTTCAAGCTGTTCACGGAGGGCTACACCGTGCCGGCAGGCGAAACCTATGCCGCCGTTGAGCACCCGAAGGGGGAGTTCGGCATCTACCTGGTCTCCGACGGTGCGAACAAGCCGTACCGCCTCAAGATCCGGGCCGCGGGTTTCGCCCATCTGGCCGCGCTGGATGAAATGGCCCGCGGCCACATGATTCCCGATCTCGTGGCGATCATCGGGACCCAGGACATCGTTTTCGGGGAGATCGACCGGTGACCGGACCTGTCGCGCTCAGTCCTGAAATCTGCCGGGAGATCGACCATTGGATCGCCCAGTACCCGCCGGAGGGGCGTCGCTCGGCCACCCTGGCCGCCCTGCGCATCGTCCAGGAACACGAGGGCGGCTGGATCCGCCCCGAATCCATCCTCGCGATTGCCAAGTATCTGGATCTGCCGCCGGTGGCGGTTGAAGAGGTGGCCCGGTTTTATTCTCTCTACGAACTCAAGCCGACGGCCCGGCACAGCATTTCAGTGTGCACGAACGTGTCCTGCTTGTTGTGCGGTTCCGGATCGATCCTGGACCATCTGGAGAAACGCCTCGGGATCCGCCCTGGACAGGCCACCGCAGACGGCCGCATCTATCTCAAGCCCGAGGAGGAGTGCCTCGCGGCCTGTGCCGGAGCGCCGATGATGATGGTCGATCACGTCTATCACGAGCATCTCACCCCGGAACGGGTGGACGAGATCCTGGAGTCCCTCGCGTGAAGGCCGACAGTTACGCGGGACCGCTCTGTTACGCCACGCTCGGCGAGCCCGAGCCGTGGAGTCTCGACACCTACCGCCGGGTGGGGGGCTATGAAGCCTGGGCCGGGATCCTCTCCGACCGCCCCCCCCCAGCCGAGATCATCGAAAAGGTCAAGCAGTCGGGGCTCAGGGGCCGCGGCGGCGCGGGTTTCCCCACGGGGGTCAAGTGGAGTTTCATGCCTCAGGCGCATCCGGGACCCAAGTACCTGGTTTGCAATTCGGACGAGAGCGAGCCTGGGACCTGCAAGGACCGCGACATCCTCCGCTTCAACCCGCACGCGCTCGTCGAGGGCATGGCGATCGCCTGTTACGCCATCGGGGTCCGGGTGGGATATAACTACATCCGGGGCGAGTTTCAGGATGAGCCCTACCACCGCTTCCGGACCGCGGTGGAGGAGGCCTACGCGGCTGGCTATCTTGGGGAAAACCTCGGTGGCTCGGGCATTGCGGTCGACCTCCGAATCCATCTCGGAGCCGGGGCCTACATCTGCGGCGAGGAGACCGCCCTCCTGGAATCCCTCGAAGGGAAGAAGGGGTTCCCGCGCTTCAAGCCGCCTTTTCCCGCCTCCTTCGGACTCTATGGGGCGCCCACCACGATCAACAACACGGAAACCCTGGCTTCCGTTCCCGGCATCCTGCGGAAGGGTCCCCAATGGTTCCTCGAGATGGGAGTGCCCGGGTCGGGTGGGCCCAAGATCTTTTCGGTGACCGGGCACGTGGAGCAGCCGGGCAACTACGAGGTTCCCCTCGGCACTCCCTTCGCCGACTTGCTCAAACAGGCGGGCGGCGTTCGCGCGGGCCACCGGCTCAAGGCGGTGATCCCGGGCGGGTCTTCCGTACCCGTCCTGCCGGGGGAGACCATGATGGGTGTCCGGATGGACTACGACAGCATCAAGCGCGCGGGATCTCTCCTGGGATCCGGCGCCGTCATCGTCATGGACGAGACGACCTGCATGGTGCGTGTTCTGGAACGGATCAGCCGGTTTTATTATTCCGAGTCCTGCGGCCAATGTACGCCGTGCCGGGAGGGAACCGGCTGGCTTTACCGGATGGTCCGGGGCCTCGAGGCGGGGGAGGGCCGAAGCGAGGATTTGGACCGTCTCGTGGAGGTGGCGCACAACATTGAGGGACGGACGATCTGTGCACTGGGGGATGCCGCCGCCATGCCCGTCTGGAGTTTCATCCGGCATTTCGCCCCCGAGTTTGAATCCCATGTCAGCCACCACGGCTGTCCGTTCCGGCAGGCGGAACCCACGGCACCGGCCCGGTCGGTCGCATGAGCGAAACCACCGCGCCGAAAGTCGTCCACCTCGAGATCAACGGGGTTTCGTGCGAAGCCCGTCCGGGCGAGATGGTCATCCAGGTGGCCGACCGGGCCGGGATTTACATTCCGCGGTTTTGCTACCATCCGCATCTCCGCATTGCAGCCAACTGCCGGATGTGCCTGGTCGAGGTTGAAAAGGCCCCCAAGCCCCTGCCGGCCTGTGCGACGCCGGTGACCGAAGGCATGAGGGTCAGCACCCGTTCCGCTCCGGCCCTCCATTCGCAGCGGGTCAACATGGAGTTTCTCCTGATCAACCATCCCCTGGACTGCCCGATCTGCGACCAGGGGGGGGAGTGCGAACTTCAGGATCTGGCCATGGGCTATGGCTTCGACCATTCGCGCTACGAGGAGCCCAAGCGGGTCATCGCCGACGAAAGCCTGGGTCCCCTCGTCAGCACCGACATGACCCGCTGCATTTTTTGTTCGCGCTGCGTGCGTTTCCTGGAGGAAGTGGCGGGCGCCCAGGAGCTGGCCATCGTCGGCCGAGGCGAGCGTTCGGCGGTGAGAAGCTTTCTCGCCGGTGAAATCACCTCGGAACTGTCCGGCAACATCATCGATCTGTGTCCGGTGGGGGCGCTCAACTCCAAGCCCTTCCGTTTTGCGGCGAGGAGCTGGGAAATGCTGGCCCTGTCCGGTCTCTCCGCCCATGATGCCCTGGGTTCGCATCTTTATGGACACACGTTGCGCGGGCGCCTCATGCGCGTCGTGCCGCGGCCGGCTGCGGGCCGCAATGAAACCTGGCTATCGGACCGAGACCGCTTCAGTTACGCTGGTCTCTATCACGAGGACCGGTTGGGTTCCCCGCTGCGACGGATGGGTGGGGAGCTCCGGGAGGTCTCATGGGACGAGGCGCTGGATGCGTGTGCGAAAAAGCTTTCGGAGACCGTTTCGCGGGACGGGCCGGAGGCGGTTGCTGCCCTGATCACCCCGCAGGCCACGCTGGAAGAGCTGTATCTTTACGAGAAACTTCTGCGCGGGCTCGGGGTGCGCAACATCGATGCCCGGCTGTTCCGGGCGGACTTCCGGGATGCTCCGCGGGGAGCGCGGGCCCATGTGCCCGGTGTCCTCTCGGCATCCGAGTGGGAAAGCCAGAAGGCCTATCTCCTGATCGGAACCGATCTCCGTTCAGAGTATCCCCTGCTCGGCTGGAGGCTCCGGCGGGCGGCCCAGGGCGGCGCCCGTCTCGCAGCCCTCAACCCCATCCGTTTTGAAAGCCGTCTCCCGTTTGCGTTTGACCAGCCGCTCGGTCCGTGGGGACTCGTCGCGACCCTGGCGGGAATGCTCGCGAGACTGGATCCGTCGCGTCTGGCGGGTGATCTGGCATGGGCCACGCGCTGGGCCGAAGGATCGCCGGTGCCACCGGACGTGCTCGGGGAACTGGCGGGGTTCTTGGCCGCGGGCCCGGAGGCGGTTCTGGTTCTGGGTGAACTGGTCGAGGCCCATCCGGAAGGCAGCCGGATCCGGGCACTGGCCGGGGCCCTGTCCCGTGCAAGCGGGGCGCGCCTCATTGACCTCCCGGTCGGGGCCAATGCACTGGGTGCGGAAAGGGTCGCCGCGCAATGGCCCGAATCGGGGGATCCGCTGCCCCGGTTCTTCGACCGCCCCAAAAAACTCTATACCCTGTTCGGGGTCGAACCGGAATACGATCTCTGGGATGGTGACCGGGCCGTGGAGGCGATGGCCCGGGCCGGGGAGGTTCTGGTTTTTGCGAGCTGGCTGGCCCCTTCCCATGCGGCCCATGCGTCCCTGGTGCTCCCGGTCGCGCCCATTCCGGAAACGGGTGGGACCTATGTGGATCTCGCCGGTGAAGAGCAATCCTTCGAAGCCATGGTTCCGCCCTGGGGGGATGCCCGGAGCGGTTGGAAAATTCTTACGGTACTGGGTCAAGGGCTCGGTCTCTCCGGATTCCGCTTTGATCGGAGACGGGATGTCCTGGATGAAATGAAGGCCCGCGAGAGCCGTCCGGTGAAGGACCGGGGTGGGATTCCGGACTCCGGAGGCGATTCCGGCCCGGGAACGGTGTCCTTCCCATACCGGATGGGGGGGCGGGCCATCTACGGGACCGACCCTTACGTCCGCCGCTCGCCCCCCCTCCAGCAGACGCCGCTGGCCCGGCTCTCGCGGACCCTCCTCATGCATCCGGATGATGCCCGGGAACAGGGAGTCCGGCCGGGAGCCACGGTCCGTCCGGCGGGGAAGCCGGACGCCGCCTGGCTCCGAGTGGAGCTTAGCGACCGGCTGCCGCGCGGGGTCGTCTGGCTGGATGCCGGAACCGAGAGTGCCGTCGGCTGGGGGCCCAGCTGGGGGACGCCGGAACTGGATTTCCAGGTGCCGACGGAAGACCCTGCATGAACCTCTGGATTACCGGGCTTCTGTCGTGGTTTCTGCCCCGTCTCGTGGGAATTGTTCTCGTCACGGTCGTGGTGATCCTGTCGGTCGCCTACCTGACCTATGCCGAACGCAAGATCATCGGATACATGCAGTTGCGGCTCGGTCCCAACCGGGTGGGCAAGTGGGGGCTGCTCCAGCCTTTTGCCGACGTCTTCAAGCTCTTGCTCAAGGAAATCGTTGTTCCGGAGCGCTCGAGTGTTTTGTTGTTCGTGCTCGCGCCCGTCCTGGCCATTGTCCCCGCACTCGCCGCCTGGGCCGTGATTCCGTTCGCCCCGCAGGTGGTGCTGGCCAATCTCAACGCCGGCCTGATCTACATCCTGGCGCTGACCTCGATCGGCGTGTACGGCGTCATCATGGCCGGCTGGGCATCCAACTCCAAGTATGCCCTGCTTGGGGCCATGCGGTCGGCGGCCCAGATCATCTCGTACGAGATTGCCATGGGATTCGCCCTGATCGGGGTGGTCATGGCGGCCCGCACCCTCAACCTCGAGACCATCGTCCGGAACCAGGCCGGGGGCATTGGACACTGGTATCTGATCCCGCTTCTGCCGCTTTTCGTCGTCTATTTCATGTCTGGCGTGGCCGAAACCAACCGGGCCCCTTTTGATGTCGCGGAAGGCGAATCCGAACTGGTCGCCGGCTTCCACGTGGAGTACTCGGGCACGACCTTTGCGGTGTTTTTCCTGGCCGAGTACGCCAACATGATCCTGATCTCCGCCCTGGCCGCGACCCTGTTTTTGGGAGGCTGGGCGTCGCCCTTGGCCGGGACCGGAATCCCCCTCCTGGCCGACAGCGGGCTCGCTTGGCTGGCGCTCAAGATCGCCGTGATGCTGTTCCTCTTCCTGTGGTTGCGGGCGACCTTCCCGCGGTATCGCTACGACCAGATCATGCGGCTTGGCTGGAAGGTCTTCATTCCCGTGACGCTGGTCTGGCTGGGCGTCGAGTCACTCATGATCGTAGGCCAAGTGGGACCCTGGTTCCAGGGAGGGCGGCCATGAACCGGATCCGGCATTTTTTCAGGAGTTTTCTCCTGCTCGAGCTGTTCACCGGACTGGGCGTAACGTTCCGCGAGTTCGTCTCGCACAAGTTCACGTTGCGCTATCCGGACGAAAAAACACCCCAGTCGCCCCGTTTCCGCGGTCTCCACGCTCTCCGACGCTATCCCAATGGCGAGGAACGCTGCATCGCCTGCAAACTCTGCGAGGCGGTCTGCCCGGCTTTGGCCATCACGATCGATTCCGAACCCCGGGCCGACGGGACCCGGCGGACGACCCGCTATGACATCGACCTGTTCAAATGCATTTATTGCGGGTTCTGCGAAGAGGCGTGTCCGGTCGACTCGATCGTCGAGACCCGGATCTATGAATTCCATTTCGAGGCCCGGGGCCAGCAGATCATGACCAAGGAAAAACTCTTGGCCATCGGGGATAAGTTCGAAGCCCAGATTGCCCGTGACCGCGAGCAGGACGCGGCTTACCGGTAGGGGGTGCGATGAGTCCGTCCGCCTGGCTGCAAGAAACGGTGTTCTGGTTTTTCGGGGGGGTCCTCGTCATTGCCGCCCTGCGCGTCATCACGGTGAAACATCCGGTCCACGCTGCCCTTTTCCTTGTCCTGTGCTTTTTCAATACCGCGGTGCTGTGGATCCTTTCGGGTGCCGAGTTTCTCGGACTGGTCCTGATCCTGATCTATGTCGGGGCCGTTCTGGTCCTTTTGCTGTTCGTGGTCATGATGCTGGATGTTGAGGTCGCCAAGCTCCGCGAGGGTTTTGTCCGGTATGCTCCGCTGGGCGCCGTGGTGGCCCTCCTGCTCGTGTTCGAACTGGCCTACGTGTTCTGGGCCCATGCCCTGGGTTTCCACGCCCTCACCCGTCTCCCCCGGGTCTCGGCCACCCACGACAACGCCCGGGCGCTCGGCACGATGCTCTACCGCCGGGACCTTTATCCCTTCGAACTGGCCGGGATGATTCTCCTGGTCGGACTGATTGCCGCGATCCTCCTGACCCTGCGCCGCCGGCCCGGGATCCGGAGCCAGGATCCGGCCCGCCAGGTGCGGGTCCGGGCCAGCGACCGGGTCCGGCTGGTCTCCCTGCCTTCCGGACGACGCCATTCACCATGATCACGCTCACCGACTATCTCATTCTGGGAGCCATCCTCTTCGCCATCGCGGTGATGGGCCTTTTCATCAACCGCAAGAATCTGGTTGTGCTTCTCATGTGCGTGGAACTGATGCTGCTCGCGGTCAATATCAATTTCGTGGCCTTTTCGCGATACCTGATGAACCGGTCGGGCCAGATCTTCGTTTTCTTCGTGCTGACCGTGGCGGCCGCGGAGTCGGCCATCGGGCTCGCACTGCTCATTGTGGTCTTCCGGCATCGCCGGAGCATCAATGTCCAGGAACTGGACCAGCTCAAGGGCTAGCCGGATGATGATGCTCACCCTTTCGATCGTCCTGCTGCCACTCGCGGCCGCCGCACTCACGGGTCTGGCCGGCCGCGGGCTTGGCCGGAGGCTTACGCACGCCGTCACCATCACGGCGGTCGGTGTTTCCTGGGTGCTGTCCCTGTTCCTTGTGCTGCGGGTCCTGCACGGTGCGCGCCTGGACCGCGTTCTCTATACCTGGATGGTGAGCGGCGGAGTGCGTTTTCCGATCGGATTTTTGATCGACCCCCTGAGCGCGCTCATGATCTCGGTCGTGACCTTCGTGTCATTCGCCGTGCATATCTACAGCATCGGTTACATGAAGGACGACCCCGGCGAAATCCGCTTTTTCAGCTATATCTCGCTGTTCACCTTTGCCATGCTGCTGCTCGTGACCGCCAACAACTTTTTACAGCTCTTCATCGGGTGGGAAGGAGTCGGACTCGTTTCCTACCTCCTGATCGGGTTCTGGTTCGAGAAGCCTTCGGCCTCCGCCGCGGCCCTCAAGGCGTTTCTGGTCAACCGGATCGGCGACTGCGGTTTCGTTCTGGGGATTGCCCTCCTGCTTCGTGAAACGGGTTCCTTGGACTATTCGGTGCTGTTTGCCCGGGCTCCGGACCTGGTGGGGCGGATGGTCGACCTCGGGTTCGGACTTCGCCTGCCTGCTCTCGACCTGATCGGGATCCTGCTGTTCGTGGGCGCCATGGCGAAGTCCGCCCAGATTCCGCTCCATGTCTGGTTGCCGGATTCCATGGAGGGCCCGACTCCGATCTCCGCCCTCATCCATGCGGCCACCATGGTGACCGCGGGGATTTTCATGGTGGCCCGGCTGTCTCCGTTCTATGTCGAGGCACGAGGCGCTCTGAGCCTCATTCTTATCGTCGGTGCGCTGACGGCCCTCTTCATGGGCCTTTTGGGCATCGTCGCCACCGATATCAAACGGGTGATCGCCTATTCCACCTTGTCCCAGCTGGGTTACATGGCCGCCGCCTTGGGGGCCTCGGCCTTTGCGGCCGGCATTTTCCACCTCGTCACCCATGCGTTCTTCAAGGCTCTCCTCTTCTTGGCCGCGGGTTCCGTCATTCTGGGCATGCATCACGAGCAGGACATGCGCAAGATGGGAGGGTTGCGTCGGCACATGCCCATCACCTACGTCACCTTCCTGATCGGATCCCTGGCGCTCGTGGCGTTCCCCGGATTTTCGGGATACTTCTCGAAAGATGCCCTGATCGAGGCGGTTGGACATTCGACCATCCCAGGGGCCGGGTTGGCATACCCCCTGCTCGTCCTCAGCGTGTTTGTGACGGCCCTCTACACCTTCCGCATGTTTTTCATGGTATTCCACGGCGAGGAGCGGATGGACGCACACACACGCGAGCACCTCCACGAGAGCCCCTGGGTCGTGACGCTTCCCCTCATCCTGCTCGCCATTCCGTCGTTCGGGGCTGGCTGGGTGCTGTTTCATCCGCTTCTGGGTGGAGGCTACTGGGACGGGGTGTTGGCCAATGCCGCGGGCAACCACGCACTGGCTCCCTTCCGGCAGGAGACCGCCTGGTCGTTCTTCCTCTCCGCCTTTGGGTCTCCCACCTTCTATCTCATGCTGGCCGGAATTGGGGTTGCGGCCTACGGTTACCTCCTGAAACCGGCCTGGCCCGCAGCCGTGGCCGACCGTCTGGGTTCCGCCTACCGGATCCTTCTGGCCGGTTACGGCTTCGATCGTGCCTATCTCTGGCTGGGAACCACGGTTGCGCCTTTTCTGGGCCGGCTCCTCTGGCGCCGCGGGGACGAACAGGCGATTGATGGGCTTGCGGTCAACGGAACCGCCAATGCGCTGGGACGGCTGGGTTCATGGGTGCGGCGGCTGCAGACCGGCCTCCTTTACCAATATGCCTTCACCCTGGTGGCGGCCCTCGTCGTCCTGGTGTTTTGGGCCCTGATCCGGACTTCGGGGGGGGTCTGAGGATGGTGCATGGACCCTGGCTCAGTCTCCTGATCTGGTTGCCGATCCTTGGAGGGGTCTGCCTGCTCCTGCCCGGCTGGAGGAGCGCGATCTTCCGGCGCACCTTTGCGCTTGCCATTTCCTTGGTGGCCCTCGCGCTCAGTCTCTGGGTCTGGTTCCATTTTCAGGACGGGACCTCGGCCATGCAGTTCGTCGAGCGGGTGCCATGGATTCCGCTCCTCCACGCCAACTATCACCTCGGGGTCGATGGGATCTCGCTGCCGTTCCTGGTGCTCACGACCTTCAGCACGGTGCTCGTGATTCTGGCTGGGTGGCGGATCATCGACTACCGCCAGGCCGGCTATTTTGCGGCCTTCCTCATCATGGAAGGTTTCATGAACGGGGTGTTCTCGGCGCTCGACGGTCTTTTGTTCTACTTCTTCTGGGAAGCCATGCTGATCCCGATGTTCCTGATTATCGGGATCTGGGGCGGCCCTCGTCGAATCTACGCCAGCTTCAAGTTTTTTCTCTACACCTTCCTGGGATCCGTTCTCCTGCTGGTGGCCCTCATCTATCTCGGCCAGCGCGTGGGCAGTTACGATCTTTTGGCGTTCCAGCGCGCTCCGCTGGGTCTCGGCGTACAGATTTGGATCTTCATTGCCTTTCTCGTGGCGTTTGCGGTCAAGGTGCCCATGTGGCCGGTCCACACCTGGCTTCCGGATGCCCATGTCGAGGCGCCGACGGGTGGATCCGTCATCCTGGCGGCGATCATGCTCAAGATGGGAGCTTATGGTTTCCTGCGGCTGTCGCTGCCCATCGCCCCGGATGCCAGCCGTTACTTTGCCGGACTCATGGTGGCTCTTTCGCTCATCGCCATCCTCTACATTGGATTCGTGGCACTGGTCCAGACGGACATGAAAAAGCTGATTGCCTATTCGTCGATCGTGCACATGGGCTTTGTGACGCTCGGGTTCTTCGCCATGTATTTCATGATCGGGGCGCTCACGACCGAGTCCGCGCGCATGGGCGTTCAGGGCGGTGTTTTTCAGATGATCTCTCATGGTCTGGTTTCGGCCGCGCTCTTCCTGTCGGTCGGGGTCCTCTATGACCGCCTCCACTCCCGCGAAATCGGAACCTACGGAGGAGTGGCCAGATCCATGCCCGTCTTCGGGGCCCTGTTTGTCTTTTTTGCAATGGCCAACGTGGGTCTGCCCGGAACCAGCGGTTTCGTGGGGGAGTTCCAGGTGATTCTGTCGACTTGGCAAGCCAGTCCGTGGTGGAGCCTGGGAGCGGCCCTCAACCTGATCCTCGGTGCCGGTTTTACCCTCTGGCTCATGAAACGGGTGGTTTTCGGACCCGTGCGCTCCGAGGCGGTCGCCCGGCTGCCCGCGCTCGACTGGCGGGAACGGCTGGTTCTGTTCAGCTTGGCCCTGCCGGTGCTCGTTTTTGGCTTGTGGCCGGCGCCGATCCTGAACGTCATGCGGGCCTCGGTGGCCCATCTGGTCCGTCAGGCCTTGACGAGCAAGATCGGATGAGGGCGCTGACGATGAACCGGAGGCGGGTCTCATGATGTCATTTTCTGCCGTCGCGCCGGAGGTGTGGATCGCGATCGGTGTGCTCGGTGTGGTGGGATTCGAGGCCTTGAGGGCGCATTTGCCGGAACACGTTCTGAAGACCGCGATTCCCGCCACGGCCTTGCTGGCTCTGGCGCTCGCCCTGATGGAGGCGCTTTTCTGGAATGGCGCCAGCCAAGGCGTGTTTTACGACGGGACCCTTGTGATTGATGCGTTTTCCCGGGTTTTTGTCGCGGCCGCCTGTCTCGGTTCACTCGTCATCCTGATTTACTCGATTGGCGACATGGAACGCCAGGGTCTCGGGGGAGGGGAATACTATGCCCTCGTGCTGACGGCGACACTTGGCGTGCTTGCGATCATCACGGCGGCCAGTCTCCTCGTGCTTTATCTCGGCCTCGAGCTTCTGTCGCTCTCCCTCTACACCCTGATTTCGATCGATCGGGAACGGGTACCTGCCGCCGAAGCGGCCATGAAGTATTTTTTCCTGGGAGCCATCGCTTCCGGTGTCCTGCTCTACGGCCTGTCCCTGCTGTACGGGCTCCGCGGTACCCTGTCCATTGAAAGCCTGTCGACGGGCCTGGCGGTGACCGGCGCAGGAGCAGTCTTGGCCTTTCTTGCAGCCGTTTTTGTTCTGGTCGCCTTGTCCTTCAAGTTCGGAGCGGCGCCCTTTCATATGTGGGTGCCCGACGTCTACGAGGGGGCTCCCACCCCGATCACCCTGTTCGTGGCAACCCTGCCGGAACTAGCTTCAATCGCCCTGTTTGTCCGGCTGCTGGTTTCCGGCCTCCATCCGCTGGTTCGGGACTGGAGCGGCATGCTCATCGGAATCGCGATCCTTTCGCTTCTGATCGGCAATCTGGGCGCGCTTTTGCAGTCCAATTTCAAGCGTCTTCTGGCCTATTCGGCCATCGGACACGTCGGATTCATTCTCCTGGGCATTGCGACCGGGACTCGGCAGGGGGAAATCGCCGCAGTTTATTACACTCTGGTCTACGTGCTGATGACGGGAGTGGCCTTTGGCCTTCTCTTGGCCATCCGGGCGCGGGGGCACGACATCGAGGCGATTGACGATCTGGCGGGCCTGGGCCAATCGCACCCCTGGTGGTCGCTGCTCATGCTGTTTGCCATGTTTTCATTGGCCGGCGTCCCCCCGTTTGTGGGATTCTGGGCCAAGATGGCCATCTTGCGCGCCTTGTTGGGTGCGGGCCTGCCCATCGTCACGGTTTTCGCCGTCCTGATGGCAGTCATCGGCGCATTTTATTACCTGCGGGTCGTCAAGGTCATGTATTTCGATCGTACGGATCATCCGGTGGTGGCCCGAGGAAACTTCTGGAATGTGCCTGATTTCATTCTTTCCCTCAACGGAGTTGCCCTTTTCGTTCTGGGACTTGTGCCGAATGCCTTGTGGGCACTTTGCGTCTGGGCCGTCCGGCGCTAGCGCGAATCCGGTAGAAGGTCAAACCGCGAGGCCCGGATCAGGCGGGAGGAGTTGCGTGGGGTCGCGGCTCAAGGATTTCAGAGCCCGGACCGATCCTGCATACATGGGAATGGCCGAAGCTCGATTGCGGGACTCGCTCGGACGGTTTACAATGCATGCCTGAGAGAGGTTGCGGGGTGGAGCAGTCTGGCAGCTCGTCGGGCTCATAACCCGAAGGTCGCAGGTTCAAATCCTGCCCCCGCTACCAACCGGACTCACCGACAATTCCCTTCAGAAGACCGCGGATCCGTGTTGCCTCACAAATGACTCTGCTTTTAGCCGGCCCTGCGGTATCCCTCGCTCAGGCATTGGGCGGGGATACCGCCGATGGCCAAGCCGGTCTCGACCCTGAAGGTGAGCGAGCAACAGAAGCGCGAGCTTAGGCGACTGATCCAGGCTCCCACCTCGGCGCAGCGTATGGTCCCCCGGGCCCGCGTTGTTTTGTTGCGCTCCTCGGGGGTCAGCCAGGAACTCACCGCGGAGCCGCTTGGGATCAATCGCCCGCGCCGTACGCACCTGGAGTGGCTCGCGTTTCTGCGTCACGTCGTTCC
>JAJZIH010000017.1 GCA_021810635.1 Pseudomonadota bacterium
ATGCCACTGCTGGTGATGTTTGTACCCAACGAATAATTCCCGAATGTTGGTGCACCCGTAGTAAGCGGTCCCACAGGGTTCAGAACCACGATTCCCCGCTCCGATGGACCAAGGGGTGGATTCTTCGATGATGGGCCACAGGAAGAGGCGGTGGTGCCCGAAAGCGATGGAGTCACCCGGACCAGACCCTGACACGAAACCGGGGTCGCCCACGCGTAAACCGGGAAAACCCACAATACAAGCGAGAGAATCAGACCATCAAATACGATCGTAGCGAATCGGTTCGTCATGTCCCTGAACTCCTGTCGGTCAATGAGAAATGGATGATTGCCGTTCCCGGATCTCCCGGTAGTTGCGGCGGGCCATGGCCTCGCCCTCCCGGATCTCGCTGGCGGTGATCGCCCCTTGGCTCTCCTTCCAGATTCTATAGGCCATTGCGGGCGAGCGGGTGAGCAGGTACGCGGTGTACAGCTCGGTAAAGGCTCGCGTCGGATTCTTGCGATGGCCATACCAGCCATGAAGATAGATCTTGCTCAAGCTGATCCAAGCTGACGCGAGGCCGGCACGGGCGGCGCGATCAGTGATCATTTGTGTCGTTCGTTCGGCCGCAGCTGGTGTGTCTTTCCCAAAAAGAACTGACGGGCGTCCCGCCGAATACATAACCGCCCACATGGTCCGGGGATTGAGGCTCCAGGCTGCAATCCGGGCCCAGTGTTCGATCGTGGTTTGCTTCGGATGGGTTTCCCCCAAACAAAAGTGATAGGTTTCGTTCAAGCGGGTGATCGCGGAAGCGAGATGTGAGGTATGCAGGTGGTACATATCCTCGTGCGTGGCTTTCATCTGGGCAATTTTCTGTTTCAGTGCGGGCGGATTATCAGGAAGAGCGAGGCTGTGAAAAACACAATATTCCAATCCCTTGAACAGCATTGTCGCTGCCCGCGTATTGCCTTGGTTGGCGAGAGCCGCTTCAGTTTTATAGAGACTGGCCAGGGGCGGACCCGAGAAATCAGGCTGAAGACCATCGGTTAGGAATCGATTCTCCAACTTAATACCCCAGTCCTTAATCTGCTGCGGGCTTGCAGACGGCGGCGGATCATGCAGAGGATTGTAGTAATGGAAGCCAGCAGAAGCACGCCTAGGGACGAACCCCAAATGCGTATTCGGCCAGACTCCGCCGGAGTGAGCTGCGGGTCTGGCAGCTGAGACGCGGGCTGCCGGCTGTGCCATCTGGTGCCGCGGGACGAGGAGGATGGCACCTATTCCTGCTGCTGTCAGCAACGCGACAGTGACGGTGATCACTCTGATACGGCGTGGCTTCGACATTGCCCTGTCCAAGAAATCACGGCTAGACTTATATAGCATCACTCTTGACGGGAGTCAAACGAGTGTATGAGGCCGGTACAGGCTCCTTTGAATTTCACCAGCTCGCCGGTTTGTGAATCCTCGTCCCCGGAATGGGATCGGGTAGCTGGCTCGTCCTCAGCATCCAGGTGCGGTTGGGTTTCATGAAGTCCGCATGCTGTTTGAGCTGGCGCGAACCGTGTCGCACCACTCTCCCTATACACGCGTGCCGCCGTCATTATCCCGGCGGACTGACCGGCTGCATTCATCGCTCGCTTCGCCAGCCCTGCCAGCCTTCCCCCGAGTTCCGACAGGGTCGGCATCCGCAATCTCTTTTTCGGGACCTGCGCAACGTTCACGACCCGTTGCCCCCCGCGTGTTCGCAGAGTCACCCTTGGGTAACCCCTTTACTTCGAAGGCTTCGGTCGCTTCGTTACCTCTACAACCGCTCCAATGGCTACCGGCTTAAACGACCCTCTGCCGGGCGGGTCTATCTCCCACTGAGAGAGCGCACGTTTTCACGGCGCACGCAACTTGAGATTAAAGTGTAGCGCCGCTCGCACGCAACCGACGATCCCCCATATAAGGAATTTGAAAATTTCATACTGCTGGGCTTACGCAGGGCAGTCGCGGTTTCGTTATCGAGATCGGCCGATGTGAACCACGCGATCTCGCCATCACAGATAGCGCTTGTAGTGACTCATGATGCAGCCCATCCAATGTCGCGAAGCAAGAAGCCCACAAGCTGCACCGCGGTCTCCGCGTCCTCCATGCACACCAGTCGCAAGTCTTTACCTTTGGCAGCCTGTTGCTCCTGTTCAGACGACTTCCCGCGCGAGTGCATGAGGCAAATCACCGTAGCCGCACTTTGCAGTCCTTCGCGCTTGTCCGATTCGTTGGAGATCATCCTGATCACGCCCGCCAGATCCTTTGTGTTGGCGTTGGTGCCGATCCAGGCCGCCAGGATGACACGCGCCGTCTCCCGGCAGACGTCCGCAATGGGTACCGGCTGCTGCCCATGGAACGCGGAAACCAGTTGGTCCAGCGCCTTGCGGATGGGGGCGGTGGGTACAGGGCTGCCATCACGCGACGACAGGGACTCCGCAAGTATCGGCAAAGCCCCCAAGGCTGAAATCGCGCGCAGGGTGAACAGCAGATCGCCGCTTGAGATGCGCTCAACTGCCACGACGCGCCATCGTGTCGTGAATCCCTGGTCGCCCAGCTCGATCGGCGCCGCTTCGAGTCGCGTTGTCGGCGTAATATCCCACTGATTGATGGGACGATAGAAGCACTCGGCGTCCCATTCACCAGCGGCAACACCGACAAGCTGGCCAAATGGGTAGTTGCAAACATTCGCCGCTGGAAGCTTTTGCGGCGGATGGTCGGCCCTCACGTACAGGCGCCCGCACCGAATCCGGGTCACAGGGTCGAAGGAGTCTTCTCGAAAGAGGGGAGACGGGCAATCAGGCGAGTCCGAACCGCTCGGCAACCATACGCAGGTTGCACGCGTAAGAACCGGAATCGGATGAATTGCGCGGTAGAAATTTTGCTCTCCCTCGTAAACCAGGCCGCGACGTGTGGCCACCTGCATACCCATCACGCGCTCTCCCGCCAAAGGGCAAAATCCTGCCATCCCGCTGGAAAACCCATCGCATCCCAAAGGTCGGGCCGTTCCGCAATCAGGCTGCACATCTGCGCTCGCCAGGTGGAATGGGGACTGATAACCCGGATGTGCCAGGCCAGTACGGTCAGTGAGTTGTAGAGCTGCTGGGAGTGCTGGGGGTCGTGCTGGAGTTGCTTGGCCAGTTCCGGCGGCTCCTTGGGCAGCGCCAGCGTTGCCACGACCAGCGAGCGGTTCCACAGCCGGGCGTGGTGCGCGCAGACATTGCGGATATAGGCAATGTGCTCGACGAAGGAGCGAAAGGGTCTTTCGTGGATCCCGTAGGCGTCAGCGATTGCCTGGCGATCGCGGTGGTGTTTCAGAGATCCCAGCCACTTGGATAGATCGCCCAGCGACAGCACCTCGCACAAGGCCCAAATCGGCGGTTCCTCGTCGCGTTCAAGATAATGCCGCAGGAAGATCTCTTCCCGGGCGCTGTAGAGTGCTTCGACGCGCTGCAGCAGATCGGGGTGACTGGCATTGAACAGCTCCGCGTTGCGATGTGCGATCGGCCCGTCCCGGTGGCTCAGGACGTAGGCCCAGCGGGTGCGAAGGGACACCTCACACCTCAAAGCGCTCGATCGCGTCGTTGATCTCAAGCCGCAGGCGGCGGTCGAAGTCGTAGAGCTGGATGACGGTCTCGAATGTGGTGCCCGGCCGGAATGGATGTTCCCCGGAGCCATCGGGCTGCTCGAAGGTCATCCAGTAGCCACGCAACCGGTAGTAGTTGAGGTGCCCGAGGTAGTGACAGGCAAGGTCCTTGTCAGGGATGAGCATGCCGCGCCGACGCAGCAGTGTGATCTGCTCGTCGAGCGTGGTGGCAGGCTTGGCCGGAGCCTTGCGCGGCGTGTTCACGCGCGGGCCCCAAAAGAAAAACCCGCCAAAATGCGCGTGCTGACCGAAGTCGGTAGAGGCGAGGCGGGCATGGTTGAGGTAAAGCATACCACATTCGTTGATGAACGCAAGGGTGCGTCTCGCCCAGACGTCTTGCGGGGCAAGACCAGATCGGGCTTACGGTCGGTCGTGTGATCAACCGCTATAAGATGGCCAAGCACTTCACCCTCACCCTCACCGACGCGAGCCTGACCTTCGCGCGCAAGACCGATGCCATCGCCGCCGAGGCTCCCCTCGATGGGATCTATATCATCCGCACCCGCAACAGGTATCGCCCGTCTTGATAAACCGGGCGTGGATTCTTCGATCTGCCCTCTGTTCACCCGGTGAAATATCCTCACAGACAACCAGGCGGCCAACCTCACAGACAGCCTCAAACACCTGCGGAATCAGAATTACCTCTGCGCAAACAAATGATATCCCTATAACAGACAACATAATTTCCTATCCGTTCAATAGCAATAGCCCATTCGTTGCATGGCTGGTTGCAAATCCATATCCGAAATGCCAAGAACTTACCATCCGCTTTCTTGGGAACCCTATCCCGGCCCATCGGTTTTGAGTGTGATAACCTCCTTTAGCACACTCTGTCGCAGCCGCACCCATGACCCCCGAGATCCTCCCCCCCGAGATTTGTCAAGCGGGCAGAATCCAGCCTCCGGATGGAGTCTTGACAACCGAGGGGATCCTGATTCCAGCCCAAGAGGCCGGTGTCAGTGGGGGCTTCCGGATGCTACCGGCACTACATTGTCGGGGCCCCGAATCGCCCTTTCGCACGATAGCCATGCTTGGAAGCGGATCATTTTTCCGCTACAATGAAAGACCCTATACGATTTGATGGATGGGACTGCGATGGCAAGGGTCACCGTTGAAGATTGCTTGGCACGGGTTCCGAATTTGTTCACCTTGGTTCTGGTTGCGTCCAAAAGGGCGCGTCAGTTGTCAAACGGAGCGGTCACCTCGATTGACCGCGAGCATGACAAGCCGACCGTGATCGCGCTCCGTGAAGTGGCGGAAGGACTGGTCGGTCCCGAGGTTCTGAACCAGCCGGATGGCCCAAAGCCCGTCCTGACCGAAGAGCCCCCGCCCTTCCCGGACACTTTTACGGTACCGGAGACGGACGAAGCTTTCTAAGCAGGTCTGCCCGTGACACTGCCCGAGGCGCAGGTCTCGACGAGTCGCGGGGGGGGCGGCCGCAAAGCGCAGGCTCCAGCGGCTTTTCTGGCTGAACTCGCGCACTATCTCCCGCAGCCGCAGATCGATTTTTTCGAAAAAGCCTACCTCTTCAGTGAGGAAGCCCATGCGGGCCAGAAACGGCTGTCGGGTGAGGCCTATATCAACCACCCCCTACAGGTGGCCCTCATCCTGGCGGAGTTGCATGTCGATGCAAAAACGCTGGCTGCGGCCGTCCTGCATGACGTCATCGAGGATACCCCGGTGACGCGGGCCGAGCTTGAAGTCCATTTCGGGACGGATGTGGCCCATCTGGTCGATGGCGTGAGCAAGCTGACCCAGATCTCTTTCCCGACCCATGCGGAAGCACAGGCCGAGAACTTCAGGAAAATGCTGCTGGCGATGGTGGACGACATCCGCGTGATTCTGATCAAGCTCGCGGACCGGCTGCACAACATGCGAACCCTGGGCAGCATGCCGGATGCCAAGCGCCGCCTCATTGCGGCTGAGACCCTCGAAATTTACGCGCCGATCGCCTACCGTCTCGGCATGAATGCGTGGCGGCTCGAGCTTGAGGACCTCGGGTTCAGGAACCTCTACCCTCGCCGTTACCGGGTTCTTTCCGCCCGACTCCTGGAACGGAGGCGCCACCGCAAGGAACTCATCCGCCGGACCGAAACCACGCTCAAGCGGGCTTTAGACCAGGAGGGTATCGAAGTGGTCCTGACCAGCCGGGAAAAGCACCTCTACGGCGTTTACTGCAAGATGAAGCACAAGGGCCTGACCTGGAACGAGGTCTGGGACCGCTATGGGTTCCGCATCATTGTCGATCGTGAAGATACCGCCTACCGGTCACTCGGGGTGGTTCACCATCTCTTTAGCCCACTGCCCGGCAAGTTCAAGGACTACATTGCCATCCCGAAGGTCAACGGCTACCAGTCTCTCCATACGGTGGTGATCGGCCCCGAAGGCGTTCCGATCGAGATTCAGATCCGTACGCGGATCATGGACCAGATCGCCGAAGCTGGCATTGCGGCACACTGGCTTTACAAAACCGGGGAGGAAACTGCCCGGTCCACCGAGTTCCGGGCTCGGGAATGGATCCGCGATCTGGTTGAGATCCAGGATCGGACCGGGAGTTCCGTTGAGTTCATGGAAAACGTCAAGGTGGACCTGTTCCCCGACGAAGTCTATGTCTTCACCCCTCGTGGTGAGATCCGTCGCCTGCCGCGCGGATCCACGCCCATTGATTTTGCCTACGCGGTGCATACCGACCTTGGCAATTCCTGTGTCGCAGCCAAGATCGACCGGCAACTGGTTCCGCTGAGAACCATCCTCCAGAGCGGGCAACTGGTGGAAATCCTGACCGCCCGCGGCGCCCGTCCCAATCCGGCCTGGCTCAACTTCGTGGTCACTGCGAAGGCACGCACCAACATCCGTCAGTTTCTCAAGAACTTGGAACGGACCGAAGCCCGTCGGCTGGGGGAACAACTGGTGAACCAGATTCTCGCACGGGCCCATACCTCCCTTCACCGGGTGGATCCCCAGCGTCTCGCCGATCTGGCCCATAGCTTCAAGGTGGAGAATGTAGAAACTCTTCTGGTGCAGATTGGGCTGGGTGAACGGCCGGCCATGCTGGTGGCGCATGCCGTTCTCCAGTCGCCGACCGTCGAAATGATGCCGTCTCTGGCCACTCCGATTGTCATCCGGGGCACCGAGGGCGTCGTCGTCACCTTCGCTCGCTGCTGTTATCCGATTCCCGGAGATGAAATTTCCGGGTTTCTGTCCGTCGGGCGAGGGATGGTCATCCACCGCAATGACTGCCCCAATCTCCTGGAACAGCGCAAATCAGCCGACAAATGGGTGGAGCTGGAATGGGAATCCGGGCTCAGCCGTGATTTTTCGGTGGCTTTCCGCGTCGATGTCACGAATGAGCGGGGTGCTCTGGCCCAGATTGCCGCGCAGATTGCCGAACGCGGCTCCAATATCGAGCAGGTCGCCGTCACAGAGCGGGATGGACTGATTGCAACGCTCAACTTCACCTGCACGGTCCGTGACCGCAAGCATCTGGCGGATTTGTTCCGCCACCTGCGTCGCGTGACCGTGGTTTCACGGATCACCCGAGTCCGGACCTGAGCCTCAACCGTTCCCAGACCCTGAGGATTCCCGATGGTTGACAAAATACCCCTGGTTTCGCCGCAGGCACCCCGTGCGATCGGTCCCTATTCCTCAGCGCTCCGGGCGGGGACATGGATTTTTGTTTCCGGTCTGATCGGTCTGGATCCGGCGAACGGGGAACTGGTTTCGCCCGATTTCAAGCCGCAGGCGGAACGGGCCCTCCGAAATCTCGAAGCCCTGTGTGAAGAGGCCGGAGGCATGGATCGGGTCGTCAAGGTGACGGTCTTCCTGACCGATCTGGGAGATTACCAGGCGCTGAATGAACTCTTTGTCCGCTTCTGGCAGGCGCCCTATCCAGCCCGCTCGGTCGTGCAGGTTGTGGCCCTGCCACGCGGCGCCCGTATAGAGGTTGAGGCGATCGTCGCTGGTGGCTAGACGCCGTCACCGAAGATGACGCGTTCGATCGGGAAGACCGGTCCGTCGACGCAGACACGACGCATGGCCAGCCCGCCGGGTTCCCGGATGGGTACGGCACATCCGGCGCAGCCCCCCACGGCGCAGGCCATGTTTTCCTCAAGGCAGAGCGCTCCGCCGAAGCCCCGGCCACGGGCGATTTCCTGCACGGTGGCCATGAGGGGCTTCGGTCCGCAACTGAATACTTGGCAGCGGTCGCGGTTCGTGAATGATTTTTGGGCGAGCCAGCGGCTGAACAAGTCCGTGACGTAACCGGGGTAGGTTCCGGGAAGGCTCGCGCGGCTGGCCAGGGCCGAGGGGACGCCGATGCGGTCCAGGCGGGCGAGCGACCGGGAGGCCGGTGGGTCTACTGCGGGGAAGGAAGTGTGTCGGGGATGGGTCTCGAAGGGGAAGGGAAGCTCGGAGCCGCCGAAGAAAGCGAGATGGCTGCGTGTTTTCAGGGCGACGAGCCGTTCCAGCAGAAAAATGAGGGGGGGAATCCCGGTTCCGCCACCGACCGCAAGAATCCAGGTTGCCTCCGGATCCGGCTCGAAGGGAGTGCCAATGGGTCCAATCGCGCTGAGCCGGGTCCCGACCGCGCGTTGACTGAGCATGCGGGTCCCCGATCCAACGGTCTTGAACAGGATCTCGAGAGCACCCTGCCCGGCCCCCAGGATCGACATGGGTCTCCGGAAGCCGCCGGATGCGTCGCTGCTCAGGTGGATGAACATTCCGGGTCGGGCGCGTTCCGCGATCCGGGGAGCCTCAAGGCGGAGGTGGTACTGCCCGGCCGGATACGATTCGCGGGCGATGATCCGGACTGTTTCCAGGACCAGCGAACCCCGGGTCCGTGAAGAGGGGCTCATCCGGCCAGTGTCTCGAAGATTGCCATCCGGACGGGCACGCCATTCCGGACTTGTTCCCGAATGAGGGAAATCGGACTCGCGATCAGATCGCGGGCCAACTCCATATCCGGCATGACCGGACCGGGATGCATGATACGGACCCGGGGGTCGCAGATCTTCAGGCGTTCGCGGGTCAGACCATAGGCTTCCCGGTAGTGGTCCAGGTCCAGTCGGAGCCCCTCCGGAATCCGTTCCCGCTGCAGGCGCAGGGCGATGACCAGCCGGGTCCCGCGCAAGGCGTCCTCGAGCGGAAGGAGCTCGGCCTCCGGAAACTCCCCGGCTTCCGGCTCCAGGTCGGGAGGGGCGCACAGCCGGATGTCCCGGACCCCGAAGAGGCGAAGGGCGGTGAACGTGGAGCGGGCCACCCGGGAATGGCGGATATCCCCGATGATGGCGACCGAGAGCGCTCCCAGGTCGGTGAAGTGTTCGTGAACCGTGAACAGATCAAGTAGCCCCTGGCTCGGATGGGACCATTGTCCGGTGCCACCGGAAATGCAGTGGAGCGGACGGTCCAGTGGATGGATGAGCGCCTGGGCGGATTCGGGATCGCCATGTCTCAGGACCAGGAACCGGAACCCCATCGCTTCCAGTGTTGCGGCCGTTTCACCGATCGTCTCGGACTTGGCCAGAGAGGAGAGGTTGGGTGTCAGGTTCGTGACATGGTGGCCAAGCCGCCAAGCGGCGAGTTCGAACGAGGCTCGCGTCCGCGTGCTCGGTTCGCAGAACAGCAGGGCCACGGCGGCCGCGTGGTCGGACGGCATGGCGTGCTCGGACTGACGGTGGAAGCGGGCACGGTCGAGCAGGGATTCGACCAGGGCGCGGGGCAACCCCTCCAGCGTCATCAGATGACACAGCCGGCCCGACCGGTCGATCTGGGATGGGGGGGAGTGGTTTAGGGGCATGGCGGAGCCGGATGATTGAGGTAGGATTCGATCAGAAGGCAGGCAGCGACCGCGTCCTGGAATTGCGAGGATTTCCGTCGGGGTTGGCGGCCGTCGGCACGGTGTTCGCGCATCTCGAGCTGTGCGACTTCGGATGTTTCCCGTTCATCCCAGGGACAGACCGGCAGCGGGTACCGGACGCCCAGTTGGATGAGGAAACGCTTCAGCGAAGCGGCGAATGGCCCCTTGGCCCCGGGAACGACACCCACGATCAGGAGATCCGGGTCCCACTGGGCAACCAGGCGGTCCAAGACAGGCCACGGGAAACCGTTACGGTCGGTGCGGAGCGTTGTGAGCGGCTGGGCGCTGCCGCTCCGTCGGCTGCCGACCGCGACACCAATGTTTTTGAGACCGTAATCGAGGGCCAGAAGCGTCTGGTCGTCAGGCGTGTCCGGCATCGATGCTCAAGTGACCCATGCGGACACCGATCCGTTCGGCGGCGATTGCCCACCTTTTTTCAGGAGGCAGGGTAAAGATGAGGTCCGGATCAACCGGGCTCGAAAGCCACGCGTTTTCGCTGATTTCACGTTCCAACTGCCCCGATTCCCATCCCGCATAGCCTAGTGTGACCAGAAACCGGCTTGGTCCTTCTCCCCTGGCGATGGCATCGAGCATGTCGCGGGAACTGCTCATCGCGAGCTGATCGTTGATCCGTTGCGTCGATTCTCCGCTACAGTCCGCGGAATGCAGAATGAAACCGCGCTCGGTCTGAACCGGCCCTCCCTGATAAACCGGCTGCTCCAGGATCTCCGACCGGTCGCTTTTGAGTGACAGGTGGCCAAACAACGATCCCAGGGTGAGATTGGTCGGGCGGTTGACGACCAGTCCCAGGGCCATTTGGGTGGTATGCAGGCAAATCAGGGTCACCGACTGGACGAAGTTGGCGTCCGCCAGATTCGGCATGGCCAGCAGAAGGTTGCCGGTCAGGAAATCCTGCTTCATGGCTCATAGTATATCGGGTGCCGGGCCAGGATGGCCGGCTTGCAGCACGACCGAAACTACGGGGTGCCCGTCCTCAGGGTATCCCGTGAGAAAACCCACTCGTAGACAAAATGCAGGGTGTGCTGGTGCCGGTGGGGGGGCAGGGGGGGGAAGGGTTCCGCTTGATCAAGGGTTTCCAGGGCCAGCCGGTTGAGATTCGGGTTACGGGACGCCCGCATGAAGTGCACGTTGGCGACTGAACCATCGGCACGCAGGCTCACGGCGAGCAGGAGATGGCCGCGAAAGTCGGCCGGAGCGCCCTGTTGCGCGAGCAGCTGGTTTCCGACCTGTTCGATCCGTCGGCGCCACTGGTCGAGGTAACGGGCGAGAACCAGTGACCGGGCCGAGATGGACGACAGTGCGTGTGGGCGGATCCGGTCCGAACCGCGGGTCCGGCGGAAGGGGTCGGCAACGGGCGGAAGGCTCGCGTCCGATGCGATGCGCAGCTCTCGGACATCCAGAACTTCGGTGGGAGAAGCGTGGTTTCCAGGGGTACCGGATCTGACCGCGCGGCGTGTTTCAGCGCGCCGGGCAGTCACCACGGGTTCCTGACCGTGCTGGGTCTGATGGCCGGCGGTGGTTTCCGGCCGGTTCTGGCGGGATCCCGGCCGGAAGTTCCAGATCCCGGATCCCCCCTGGGTGCCCGTTTGATTGATCTGGCCGGAAGGCAGGAAGGCGGCATGCAAAAGTCGTCTGATCCGTCGTCCCCCACCCCGCGAACGATTCTGGGCGTAGACCGTTACTGCGTGGGGAGTCCGGCGGCTTCGGGTATCGACCACGGTCACGGACAGCGGGTGCATGACGGGGTGGAAAGGATCGGACCCCCGGAAGGTGACTCCGAGAATCACGATGGCCTCGAATGCCATGACCAGGAAACTCAGGTGGATCACCCGCTCGACGGAACGTGGTTTGGAATGCAGGGCGGCCGCGCGGTCAGGATTCGGGCGGCGGCTTGCAAGACGAGGGGGGGCTGGCACGGGCGCGGGATCCGGATTACGGACCTGTCGGGGGAGAGGGTCGCGTTCCGATGAGGCAATCGATGAGTCGGCCTCCGATATCGAGGCCATAGAGACGATCGAGCTCGCGTGCACAGGTGGGGCTGGTCACATTGATTTCCGTCAGGTGGTCGCCGATGACATCCAACCCCACAAACCAATGCCCCGCTCGAGCCAGGACGGGTCCGACCTGCGCACAGATGACCCGGTCCCGGTCGCTCAGCGCAACTCCGCGGGCTGTCCCTCCTCGGGCCAGGTTCCCCCGCGCCTCTCCCGGCGCCGGCAGGCGGGCCAGCGCATAGGGCACCGGTTGGCCATCGATCAGGAGAATGCGCTTGTCACCGTGCGTACGGATCTCCGGGATGTAGCGCTGGGCCATGATGGGGTGGCGTCCCTCATCGGTCAGGACTTCGGCAATCACATGACGGTTGAGGTCGTCCGCCGAAACGGTAAAGACCCGGGACCCCCCCATGCCATCGAGGGGTTTCAGGACGACTTGCCCGTGTTGCTCGATGAAATGGTGCAACCGGGACAGGGAACCGGTCACCAGGGTCGGGGGGATGAGGTCCGGGAAATCCAGGATGGCCATTTTTTCGTTGGTCCGAAGAAGGGCCCCCGGTGAATTGATGATCCGTAGTCCCTCCTGTTCGGCTCGCTGCAATAGCAGGTTGGTATAGAGGTAATCCAGGTCGACGGGGGGGTCCTTACGCATGAGAAAAGCCGAGAGACGGGCCAGTGGGACCGGCTCGGGTTCCTGATCGAGTTCGAAATAATGATCGATTCGGTCGAAAACGGAAAGCGACCGGCCGGATCCCCACGTTTGGCCGTTGTGGGCAAAAAGGTCCTGTTGTTCAAAATAAACCAGGTCGAACCCTTTTTTCTGAGCAGCCAGCAACAGAAGCAGGGTGGTGTCCTTTTCCGGATGGATGGAACCGATCGGATCCATGAGGACGCCGAGACGGGGGGTCTGAACGGGCATGGGGGATCTAAAGGAGGTTAGTGATCAATGGATTATGCGGCAAATTTATGGTAAAAAGTAAGAAGAGGGCCTGCCACTGGCGCAAAAGGCCCGGAGATGGAGGGGAATGAACTCATGAATAGTGCTTCCGGAAGCGAACCGGCCGCTCCTAACCTGAAAGGCCTCAAGGTTCTTATCGTCGATGATAGCCGGACGGTCCGGACCAGTGCCGAGAATATGCTCCACCCGGCAGGGTGCGAGGTGGCGACGGCGGCCGATGGTTTTGAAGCGCTGGCCAAAGTGGCCGACCTCATTCCTGATATTATTTTCGTCGATGTCATGATGCCGCGCCTGGACGGGTATGAGACCTGTGTGCTCATCAAGAATAATCAACAATTCAAGAAAATTCCGATCATCATGCTGTCCAGCAAGGACGGACTTTTCGACATTGCCCGGGGCCGGATCTGCGGTGCCGAGCAGTACCTGACCAAACCTTTTGGAAGGGAGGACCTGCTGTCGGCGATTGTCGACTTTGCATCGCCCCAGCGCACCGTTGTCCCACAGGTGAGAGAATCGAATACCGGACCCATCACGAGGTAAAGCACGAATGGCAAAGATACTGGTCGTGGATGATTCACCCACTGAAGTCCATCTCTTCAAGGCGGCCCTGCAAAAAGGGGGCCACGGGGTGATTACGGCAACGAACGGCGAGGAAGCCATCGAGACCGCCCGGAACGAGAAGCCCGACCTCATCCTCATGGATGTCGTCATGCCGGGGATCAATGGATTTCAGGCCACCCGCCAGATTACCCAGAATCCGGGAACGAAGGATATCCCCGTGATCGTCGTGAGCAACAAGTCGCAGCAGACCGACCGGGTTTGGGGGCTTCGGCAGGGGGCGGCCGAATATCTCGCCAAGCCGGTCAAGGATCAGGTTCTGCTCGAGACCATCCGGAACGTTCTGGCGGGAGGAGGAAAGCGTGCCCCCTGATTCCGCCACCCGGTCCGTGACGCCCTTCGCCCAGCTTAAGGCGCTCGAGACCCGGGCGCGGGCGGTGATCGCCGGCGCAGGAGGCGCAGCCAGTGCCACCCTCAGGGAATGGTCCGGACTCGCGTTCCGAGTCGGACACCAGTCTTACCTCACCGAGCGCGAGAACATCCGGGAAGTGCTGATGCCCCCGGCACTGACCCCGGTTCCGGGCGCCAAGCTGTGGCTGGTCGGGGTGGCGAACGTGGGAGGACAGATCATACCGGTCACCGACCTTTCGGCTTTTGCGGGTGGGCCTCCGATTGCACTCATGAGATTGACCCGCCTGGTTCGCGTCAACCATGAACGCAACCCGGTGGGCCTCCTGGTCGACGAGGTCCGGGGTTTCCGGCCGGTTCGGGAATCGGTTCGGGTGCCCACGGTCCGGGATGACCTGTTGCAGGCTTGGGTGCGAGGCAGTTACCGGCTCGATGATCTGCTGTACCAGCATCTCGATCTGCGGGCCTTGATTGAAAGCACCGCATTTCTCGATGCGGCGGCCGGTTAGTCATCACTCTAGCGTGGGGAGGGAGGAGACAGTGTGCGGGGAATTTAAAAATCGAGGTGTGTCATGGCAGATGTAAAGCCGGTTTCAAAACGGTTGGTATACGTGCTGATGGGGCTGTGCGTGGTCTTTTTCCTGGCCGGGGGGTGGGATCTTTTCCAAGTCTACCGGGGCCATCGGGTCGTCCGTCTCCAGGAGGATCTGCTCCAGCAGGTTTCGGCTCATCTGGGGTCCGCCCGTGGGGCCGTCCGGCGGATCCTTGCCGGGGCGCCTCATGGGCTCGGCCAGCTCCAGACGGAACAGTTGGCCTACACCCGGGCCTTGGGCCAGCTCGAAAATGGGCGTCCGGCGATCGGGCTGCCCCCGGCCCGAGGAACCTTGGGGCCCGCTTTGGTCGAACTCGTGGGTGGCGGTGCGCTGTTCAACCACACATTGGGCCTTCTCAAGGCGGAAACCGGACCGAACCGGAGAATCGCATCGTCTCTCGAGAACATCCGAGCAGGGCTGCCCCTGTTACTGCTGACGTGGCGTCACCTAGATCATCTGATGGGGAGGATCGGTGCGCCGCCACACGATGTGGTACTTTTGGGATCGGTGATCCGGAGGGCGGGGATTGCCGAACGGACCCTCAAAGACCTTCGGCATCCGGTCAAGCATCCCGCTGCGCTGCTTGATGCACTGTTCCACAACGGGCGCTTCATCTCCGAGGTTCAGGGCGGACTCCTGCACGGATCCCGCCGGCTGGGACTGCTGGGCCTTGCGGGTAATGGCCTCTTGCGCCCGACCCTCATCCGGAGCGAAAACCTGTTTGCTCCCTTGGCACACAGTTTTGGAACGCTCGAAAAAAACGCCGTCCAGGCCCGACGGCTTTTCCGCCAGCTTTCTTCAATCGGATTTTTGTCGACCAGTCTGACGGCGGTGGCACAACGGGAACGAAACCGCCTGCTGTTGGTGCATCCGAGCCGGATCTACCGTTCCGTCTACGGTTGGTCGCTTTTGGCCGCTGGGCTGGTGATGCTGCTTCTCCTCTTCTACGTCAATGCACTGATCAGCAACCTCCTGGCCACGCGCAGGACCCGGGATATCGAGGCCCAGCGCAACCAGTCCGCCATTCTCAAGCTGCTTGATGAGTTGGCCGGACTTTCGGATGGCGACCTCACGGTGCAGGCTTCGGTGACCGAGGACATTACGGGAGCCATTGCCGATTCGGTGAACTTTGCCGTTGATCAGTTACGAGAACTCGTCCGGACGATCAACCAGACGGCGGTTCAGGTCGACGATGCTGCCCGCAGGACACGGGCAACGGCCAACCATCTGGCCCAGGCCAGCTTGCACCAGACACGGCAGATTGCCCAGGCAGGCGGCCAGATCGCCGCCATGACCAAATCCATCGAGCAAGTCTCCATCAACGCCAAGCGATCCGCGGAAGTCGCCCAGCGTTCGGTCGGAATCGCGAACCGCGGCGCGGACGCAGTGCGGGCCACGATCGAAGGCATGAACACCATCCGTGAGACCATCCAGGAGACGGCCAAACGGATCAAACGGCTGGGTGAAAGTTCTCAGGAAATCGGCGATATCGTCGAACTCATCAATGGAATCGCTGAACAAACCAATATTCTGGCGTTGAACGCGGCGATCCAGGCGTCCATGGCCGGCGAAGCGGGTCGTGGCTTCGCGGTGGTGGCTGACGAAGTCCAGCGGTTGGCCGAACGGGTGGGAAACGCCACACGTCAGATCGAGACCCTGGTTCGGACCATTCAGACGGATACGGGTGAGGCGGTGAGCTCCATGGAAAAAAGTACGTCAGGCGTGGTGAGTGGGGCCCAGCTTGCTGAAAATGCCGGTCGGGCCCTGACGGAAATCGAGACCGTCTCCGGCCACATGGCCAAACTGGTACAGAACATTTCGGATGTTTCGGTCCAGCAGGCCGCCGCCTCGCAGGATGTGGTGCGGACCATGAACGTCATTCAGGAGATTACCGTCCAGACGACGGAGGGAACCGAGGCCACGGCACGCGATATCGGTCAGCTGGCCGAACTGGCCGGTACCTTGCGCCGGACCGTTTCCGGCTTCAAGCTTCCGGACGATTTGGGACTTGAGGCCGACGCGGGACCGGAGGAGGGCCCCTCCCCGGCAACCGGATCCACTGCCTCGCCACCTCCCGAACTCAATGAGGAAGTTTCCATGAACGAGTTGTCGGTGGGTTCAAGCTAGGCGCTTCTCCATGTCGATCCCCGCCTCGCAAGCGATCCTCTGGGTCAAGGATGAGCTGGAAAACTCACTGGCCCGGGTCCGTCTCGGGTGGGAGTCTTTCACGCAGGATCCTGGCCAGAGAGAGGTCCTCGGACGCTGTCTCAGCGACCTCCATGAAATCCGGGGTGTCCTGCAGGTCGTGGGGATCAGCGGAGGAGCCCTCCTGACCCAGGAAATCGAGCGGGTGCTGCGGGTTCTCAAGGAGCAGGCGGAACCCCCTCAGGAAGCGGTACTCGAACAGGTCACGCGTGCTCTCATGCAGTTGCCGATGTACCTCGAACGGGTCGCCGGGACCCGGAGCGATTCGGCGCGCATGTTACTGCCCCAGATCAATGCGCTGCGGGTCAGTATTGGAAATGTCCCGCTCGATAGTGAAAATCTCACCATGGAGCTTCGCTTTGCCGAGCGCACGGCAGCGACCATGGACCATGATATCCGCCATCTGGCGCATGCCCTGCGGCCGCAGTTCCAGTCGGCCCTGCTCTCCTTCTACCGCGATCCGGCCGACCGGGACGCCGTCAATACGATGCTCAAGGTGGCGTATCAGATCGAGGGAGCCGCGCAGATCCCGGCCGAATTTGAGCTGTGGTGGCTGGCCGGTGGTTTTCTCGAATCGATCCGTGACGGGGGTCATCCGCTGTCACCTGAAATCAAGCAGCTGATCGGGCGGCTCGACCGCGAACTGCATGCCCTTCAGAAAAAAGGCGAACAGAAACGTTCATTGCAGGATCTGAACCAGAGTCTGCGAACGCTGGTGCTGCAAAGCAGCTCCTCGGGCTCACGCGTGATGGCCATCCGTTCCGCCCAGCGGACGGAGCCGAAGGAAGACAACTGGTCGGCGTCGACTGCCGATCTCTCGGGCCCGAGTCAGGCCCTCCTGCGGACCATGGGGTCGGTCATCCATGAGGATTTGGGACGGGTCAAGGACCGGATTGACCTCTATGTCCGGGGTGGATTCAGGGAGACTGCCCAGTTGACGGCTGCAACCGACCTGCTCAAAAAGGTATGTGATACCCTCACGGTTTTGGGGCTCAGCGACCTCAGTGAAAGTCTGGATCGGCAACGGCGTTTCCTGTCGGATCAGGCCGCGGGAACCCTGAACGCCCGCGAAGAAACCCTGCTCCAGGTCGCTTCGGTTCTGCTCCAGATTGAGGATCAGCTCGAGGACGAGATCAACCTGCTGGGTAAAACCCGGCAGTTGTCGGATACCTCTGCCCAGCACGAAGCCTACGGACGGGCCCGCAGTCTCGTCGTGCGGGAAGTGCTCGTCAACCTGTCCCGTGTCAAACAGGTTGTCGCCGATTTCGTTGCCCATCCCAACCAGTCGCCGTCGCTCCTAGAGACCATCCACCCGCTTTTGGCCGAGATCGTGTCCGCCCTGCAGGTTGCGGAATTCGAGTCGGTTGCCGGGCTGATTGTTCGTCTGAAGCTGGCCCTTGATCCCGGACGCTGGCTGGGCCAGGGCCGCCGGCTATCGACTTCGCTCGCCAACCGGATTGCGGATGCGATCGTCAGCATCGAGTACTGGCTCGAGAACATCCGGTTGAATCGCGGGACACTGGCCGCCATGCTGGATAACGCCGAGGTTTGCATCGTTGCCCTGGAACAGGCAATCCCCACCACCCCCCTGGAATCTCCCGGGGAGATTGCTGAGGCGCCCACTGGGGAGGGATTGCCGGAGAGACGTGGGGTGTCCCTCGTGGCACCGGATACATTCGCGGAGTCGAGCCCTCACACCGGACTGGAAGCCGGGCCAACGGACCAAGCGGCTGAACCGGGCCCGCCTGAGGACGAGCAGCCGGTGATGGAAGGGGCCCTGGAGCCGGTTTTCCCCGAGCGTCACGAAACGGATGCCCCGTCCCACCGTGCCGCGACCGCCCAGCTCCCGCTCGAGGGTGGACCGGCCACTTCCCCCGAGTTCTTGGTCGTGCTACGCGCGGATGCAGAACCGGAAATCGTCCCGATCTTCCTGGAAGAGGCCCGGGAGGTCGTCCGCGAACTCCAGGTGGCCTACGAAATGTGGCTCAAGAATCCCGAAGAGGAAATCGGACCCCGGACCATCATCCGGCGCGGCTTCCATACCCTCAAGGGGAGCGGGCGTCTGGCTGGGGCCCTCCGCCTCGCGGAATATGCATGGAAGGTCGAGTCACTGCTCAACCGGATGATCGATAAGACCCTGCCGACCAGTACCGACCGGATCGTTTTCGTGGGTGCCTCCATCTCTTTCATGGTTGAACTCATCAAAGAGTTGGAGCATGGGAAATCCCGCTTGCGGGACTATGTGGAGCGGTTCCGGCGGGCCGAGGCGCTGATTGTCCGGGGGGGGGAGGTGGAATCCGAGGAGGTATCGGTACCGTGGGTCGAGCCCACGCTCTACACCATTTTCCGCGAGGAAGCCCGTCATCACATGGCGGTCCTTCTGGATTGGCTTCAACTTCCGCAGATGCCCGTTCCCTTTACCGTTTCCAAAGCGGCCCATACCCTGAACGGGATTTCGCAGATGGCCCAGCTCCCCGAGCTGGTGCAGCTCTTTGAACCAATCAACCAGTTCTTTGAGGCGCTGGCCTTTAGTCTCCAGCCGTTCGCGGAGACTGATCGCGAACGGCTGCGCCGGAGTCTGGCCGCAGCCGAGCAGTGTGTGAGGGCCTACGGGAACCGGCTGGATCCCCTGCCCCGGGTGGAACCGCTCTATGCCGAGTGGCAGTCGGTCCTGACCAGCATGAAACCGTTTCTGCCCGAGCCCGGAGTTCCCGCCGACCAGGGAGCAGAATCGACGGAAACGGCCCCCTCGCAAAGTCCCTCCGTTCCATCCTCTCCAGCGGCTTATCCGCGTTCCGAGATCCAGGCCGTGTTTCTGGAGGAAGCCCGCGAGCTTTTGGAAGATACGGCTCAGATGCTCGAATCGGGTACGGATAACCTCCGGCTTGATCAGGTTTCCCATCTCAAGAGAACGCTGCATACCCTGAAGGGCGGATCCCGCATTGCGAATTTCCCGGCCATTGCCTCGCTGGCCCACGATCTCGAATCCGTCCTGGACTGGGGTACTCTTCATTGGGATGCGATCGCCCGTGAAACGTTTGGAGGGTTGATCCAGTCGGCGGTCGGCTCCTTGCACCAGATGTTGGCCCAGGCGCGGCAGGGTCAGGTTCCCCGGGAGGACCAGCGGCTTATGACGTCCCTGGCGCGGTTCATGACCACGGCCCTTGAGAGTCCCTCGGGGGAGGCGCGGGCTGGTGAATCCGGACCCGATGCCGAGGCGGAACCGGATGAGGCGGTGGCTGCCCCTGCTGCCGGACCGGAACCGGTGGCCCCGCAGCCGGGGCAGCCACCGCCCACCGCTGCGGTGGTGCGGGTCCGTGCGGAGCTCCTAGACCAAGCATTGAACGAGTCCGGAGAGATGGGGATCTATCGGGCCCGTCTTGAAGAACAGGTCAACAACATGGCCTTCCATCTGGTGGAACATGCCCGAACGGTGGAACGGCTGCGTGAACAGCTGCGGCGCTTGGAGCTCGAAACGGAAGCCCAGATGATGGCCCGGCATCCTCAAGAGACCAGCGAATCGCAGGCCGGATTCGATCCCCTGGAGTTCGACCGCTATACCCGCGTGCAGGAGTTGTCACGAGCCCTTGCCGAATCGGCCAATGACCTGACGAGCTTGCACCACTTGCTGGACAATCTGGCCCGTGAATCCTCGGCGCTGCTGGTCCAGCAGGGCCGGGTGAACACGGTCCTCCAGGACAACCTCATGCGGGGGCGACTGGTCTCCGTCCACTCCTTGGCACCCCGGCTCGAGCGAATCGTCGAGCGGACGGCCCGTGAGGCCGGCAAACAGGTCCAGCTGGTTGTCCAGGGGACCGAAGCAGAACTCGACCGCCGCGTACTTGACCGCCTCGTTGCCCCGTTGGAACACATGATCCGCAACGCGGTCTTTCACGGCATCGAGATCCCCGAACGACGGCAGACGCTGGGCAAGGCTCCGGTCGGACAGATCGCGCTGACTTTCCGCCGGGAAGGCCCCGAAGTGATCATTGAGGTGGTCGATGATGGAGCTGGACTCAATTTCCAGGCAATCCGGGAGAAGGCCATCGAACTGGATCTTGTCCCACCAGGCCAGGAACCGTCCCAGGATGATCTGATCCAGATGATTTTCAGGCCGGGATTTTCCACTGCCCACACCCTGACGCAGACCGCGGGCCGCGGGGTCGGCATGGATATCGTGGCGGCTGAGATCCGCGATCTTGCAGGGGCCGTCGAAGTCACCTCCGAGACCGGTCACGGGACACGAATGCTGATCCGGCTCCCCTTTACCCTGGCCATCTCCCAATCCCTTCTCGTCACCGCCGGGACGAGCCAGTTCGCAATCCCCCTGCACAGTATCGAAGGCGTCGGCCGGATGACCCGGCGGGAATATGAGGAAGTCATCCAGAAAGAAAATCCGGTCTATCTGTACAGTGGGCACAACTATCGGCTGGTTCCGCTTCTCCTCGCTTTGGGTCGCCCCCTGGAGGTGGCCGCAGATGTTGAGGACGTCTCCTTGCTCCTCGCCCGCGGGGGCGACGACTACCGGGCGTTCGCCATCGATTCCATGATCGGGAGCCGGGAAATCGTCGTCAAGCCGCTGGGAATCCAGGTATCGAGCATTCCGGGCATTTCCGGCGCAACCATACTCGGTGATGGCAGTATCGTTTTTGTATTGGATCCCGTCGGGCTGGTTCGCGCCTTGCGCCGCCGCCCGACCGGGCACACCCAGGCGACCGTGGTGACGGCTTCGGAAGATCGGCTTCGGCAACGGGGCCTTGTGCTCGTCGTCGATGATTCCATCACGATGCGTCGCGTGTCCCAGCGGTTTCTGGAACGCAATGGCGTCGAAGTCATGACCGCGAAGGACGGCATTGATGCGTTGACCCTGCTCGGCGAACGGATGCCGGACATCGTCCTGGTAGACATCGAAATGCCTCGTATGGACGGGTTCGAGCTGTCCACGCGCATCCGCGGTGATGAACGACTGCGGTCACTACCCATCGTGATCATTACCTCCCGGACGGGAGAAAAGCACCGGCAGCGTGCCCAGGAAATCGGGGTCAACGCGTATCTGTCCAAACCCTATCGCGAGGAGGAGCTCCTTGAGACCTTGCACCGTTTGCGCCCGAACCGCTTTTCCGCGGTCCAGAAACCGGGTCCGGAGGGTTCCTGATGGCAGTGGACGAAGAACTCTACTGTCTGTTGGTCCCACTGGACGGCTTCAAGATCATTCTGCCCCGGGACCTTGTGGTCGAAGTGCTCAATCGAGGGAGCATTGAGCCGGCTTCCGGAGAAACCGCCTGCCTGTTGGGGTATCGCACCCGGAACCAGCAGCCGATTCCGGTCATTTCCCTGGAAGTGGCGGCTGGTCTGCCACACCGGCCAACCGGCAACAAGAGTCGTCTTCTGGTCGTCCATGCAGTCACGGGCCGTCTGGAACCGCCGTACTTTGCTATCCTGACTCTGGGTTACCCCTATCTCCTTCGCATCGATCCACGGACTCTCAGGACCCATGAAAACCAGAAGCTTGCCCCTGGCTTCGTTTCGCGGGCGCAACTGGGAGGGGAAGCGCCCCTGATCCCCGATTTTGATTGGATCGAAGGGGTTCTGGCAGCGCTCAGGCCGGTTCCGGCCTAGGGGTCGGAGGGTCATTGAGGTCCCCCCAGAGGGCCTGCAGGACGGCCAGTGCCGCGAGTGGGGCCGTTTCGCTCCGTAGGATCCGGGGACCCAGCCGGACCGGCTCATAGCCGAGGTCCAGAACGGCCCCGAGTTCCTTCTCCTCGAATCCTCCCTCGGGGCCGACCAGCAGGTGAACACTCTGGCCGCGGATCGGGCCCAACCCGAAGCCATGGGGCGCATCGGGTGTCAATACAAAACGGGCCCCTGGCTGTGTGGGGAGATGCAGAAAGGCCGGCCAAGTCAGGGGAGGGTGGCAAGGCGGCACCCAGCTCCTTCCGCACTGGGCACAAGCGCTCCGGGCAAGGGCGTTCCAGTGGCGCAGCCGGGCATCCTGACGTTCTTGCCGCGCGGGCACTGCACTGCGATGGGTGGTGACCGGTTGAATCCCCGCGACCCCCAACTCCGTGGCCTTTTCGATGATCCAGTCCATTTTGGTACTTCGGGCCAGCGACAGATACAGCCAGACCTTGAGGCCGGATTCCCGTTCGACTTGCTGGCGGACCGTACCGACAGCAAGGCCGGTTCGTCCCTTGGATGGGGTACGGATCCTGGCGTCATATTCGTGACCCAAGCCGTCGAACAGGATGACCGGATGGTCATCGGCCAGACGGAGGACATGACGTAGGTAGTGGGTGGATTCGGGATCCGGCAGGATTTCGGAACCGGATGTGAGGGGTGGCGGTGCGTAGAGGCGGGGGGTGCGCATCATCCGGACCGGGTGGCAAAGTCGATGCCGGCCCGAACCGTGGCGCACAGGGACTCCGTCTCCTGGGCATTGATGACATAGGGAGGCATCAGGTAGACCACGTTGCCGAGCGGCCGCAGCCAGGCTTCGTGCTGGAGACCGTAGCGGAAAACCTCGAGTCCGCGTCGCTCCTGCACGGGATAGCTGATCTTACGGGGGCCATCCTGGGCCAGTTCGACTGCTGCGATTGTTCCGGTGATGCGGATATCGGCGACATGGGGATGCCCCTGCAACGGTGCGAGCCCCTGGGTGAGCCATCCGTGCAACTGCCGGTTTTGCTCAAGAACCGGTTCCTGGTCGAAAAGATCCAACGTTGCGAGAGCGGCCCGGCAGGCCAGTGGGTTACCCGTGTAACTGTGGGAATGCAGGAACGTCTTGTGGGACCAATAGTCGTCGTAGAACGCCTGGTAGAGGGATTCGCGGACCAAAAGGGCGGAGAGGGGCAGATAGCCCCCGGTCAGACCCTTGGCCAGGATCAGGATATCGGGCGAGATCCCTGCCTGTTCACAGGCAAAAAAGGTGCCGGTTCGGCCCATGCCCACCGCACACTCGTCGGCGATGAGATGGACCCCATGGCGGTCGCAGCTCTCACGCAACCGGGACAGGTAAAGGGGAGGATACATCCGCATGCCCCCTGCGCACTGGACGAGGGGTTCGACCAGAACGGCAGCGATCTGGTCGGCCTTCTCGATGAACAGATGTTCCAGTATGGCGAGGCGCTGCTCGATATACTCCTCTACTGATTCATTGTTCTGGCGTTCATAGAGATCGGGTGGCGGCACCGAAAATCCGGGATAGAGGAGGGGTTTGTAGACATCCCGGTAAAGGCCGACCCCTCCGACCGCAAGGGCACCCAGAGTCTCTCCGTGATAGCTGTTCTGCAGGGAGACGAAATGATCTTTTCGCGGATAGCCCAGGTTTTTCCAGTAGTGAAAACTCATTTTGAGGGCTGCTTCCACCGCTGCGGACCCGTTGTCGGCGTAGAAACAGCGTGTCAGACCGGGAGGGGCTCGGGCCAGCAGCCGTTCGGCCAGTTCGATGGCCGGAATATGGGTGGCGCCGGCCAACAGGGTGTGTTCAAGCAATCCGAGCTGGTCATGGAGAGCGGCCATGATCTTGGGATGGCAGTGGCCGAACAGGTTGACCCACCAGGAACTGATGGCATCGAGGTAGCGGTTTCCATCGGCATCGAACAGCCAGGGTCCCTGGCTGCGAACCAGAGGGATCAACGGGAGCCACTCGTGATCTTTCATCTGGGTGCACGGATGCCAGATAACCGCCAGATCGCGCTTGGTCCAGAGCTGATTGTTGGACACGGGAAGGCCGTCGATTGCAGGTCTTCGAGCATTTTAAGCGACCCGGATGTTCCGGGGAAGGTCCGGTTGGCTACAATGAAACCCGGCTGTGCCTCCCGGGAGGGATCCGTCCATGTTTCCGACCGTCAACCCCACGAGTGGCATTTTCCAGCCGGCCCGCCATTGTTGGTCCCCCAACCGGGATGCACGCCCCCTGCACACCTCGACCGAGCTGATCGTGGTTCATGGAATCAGCCTGCCGCCTGGAGTCTTTGGCACGGAGTGGGTGGAAGCCCTCTTCATGAACCGCATCCCCAACGACCATCCCGATCCTCTGCTGAGATCGGTTTCCAGCCTGCGGGTTTCAGCCCACCTGTATATTGCCCGTGATGGCCGGACTATCCAGTTCGTTCCCTTTCTGGAACGAGCGTGGCATGCGGGAGCCTCCCATTGGCGGGGGCGGGAGCATTGCAACGATTTCTCGGTTGGCATCGAGCTTGAGGGGACCGACGAACAGGCCTACGAGCCGGTCCAATACCAAAATCTGGCGGCGGCGATCCGGGCGTTGTGGGACGCCTATCCCTCGTTGGCCGCAGGAGCCATCGTCGGCCATTCGGAAATCGCCCCCGGACGCAAGACCGATCCTGGTCCCGCGTTTGACTGGGCGCGACTCCGTCAAATTCTGGCGGCTGGGACCGGTCCGGGAGGGGCGGCCGTTTCCAGCCCATGACCCGTTGTCAGGCCTTACCCGTTCCGCCCGGCTTTCCGGGAGAGGGGTTGGTTTCCGGATCGCGGGAGCCTGGACCCAACTGACCACTGCCTTTGTCGGGAGGCTCGATTTTCCGTTCGCGCAGACAGTACAGGCAGATCTTTTTCTTGTGCGGAAACGTCAGAGGCAGGGCAATGAAAAGCGCGAGGCACTGTGGACAGCGCTTGACGACCAATTCCTGTGTTCTGATTTTGGCCAGCAGGTTCCAGCACATCTCGATGTCGGCGCACTCGATCCCGAGTGTTTTGCAACGCTCGGCATAGGAGCGGTAGGACGAGGCAAAATCCCAGATCCGCCCTGCTTCGTCCCAGCCTTCACCCGGGAAAAAACGATGGATGGTGTAAAACAGCCCGCCGGTCAGCCGCCTGGACCATCCCCCCTCGACCCACCAGTCCTCAATATTCTGCCGGTGCCGGCCCCGCGGGGAGGACCGCTTCCAGACATTCCGGTACATTTGCCGGATGGCTCGGTCCGATAGCGGCACAAACCGCTTGACGAATGACGGCCTTGCACCACAGCAGATCAGACGTTCCGCGAGGAGAAGAGCCATGCCGTTCAGGCGTAACTTGCCGCGAATGGGGCTGATTTCAAAGTCCACAGGGGGAATCTTCATGAAGCGAATCTCCGTGAGCAAAATGGGGCTGGATTCGTGACGAGCCTCGGAAAGGTCATGGCAGTGCCGAGCCCGCACGGGTGGTGCAGGGCCAGAGAGGTTCGCGGAGACACGGCTTGCGATCCGGATGCCGGGGGGCGAACCGCGGCATCCGCCACGCTCGCCTTGGGCGTCGGTAAAGGGCGCGGGAAGCGCCCCTGTTGCTCCTGCTCCATAAAGGGTCTCGAACCTTTGACTCCAGAGTCGCCCGGCAGCCTTCCGGCTGCCGTGGCTGGGATGATTATAGCAAGAGGATACGGAGGACGGCGGGGATGGTCCGAACGCGCCGACAATGCCGGGGAGCGCCCCAGTTGCCGGGGGGGCGGGAGATTCGTCGCGATTGCGACCGGCAGTCCATAGAGCTGACCCCAGGCGCGCGCCATTCGCCCCTCCAAATCCCCGATCGACCGTTGCCGCTCCCAATGCACGCTTTCGGGTGCCAGAACCAGTGTGGGGCGGTGGCTGATCATCGTCCATAGAATGGGCCAGACCAGAGCCTGTTCATAGCAAATCAGGGCCGCCCAGTGATGCGTCCCGAGCCGGATCGCATCCCGGGGGATCCGTCGGGACCGTGCATCGCCACCCATGCGCCACCACCAGAAGGCGGGCATGGAGCGGGGCGCAGGATCCAGAAATACGTTCCAAGGGGCCCATTCAACCAGCGGGGCTGGTTGCCGAGCAACCAGCTCACCCCGGTTTCGGCCCAGGAAGACGAGCCCGTCGCTCCACTGTGCCCGGGGCTGGTCGCCGGTCCTGCGCCGACGCCGCCAGGAGACAGTGCTGCCCAATGCCGCAATGGTCCCTCGCTCGCGGAGCAGGCCCGCCAGTTTTTGATAGAGAGGCAGAAACGCCTGATTGAAAGGCCCAGCTACAGCCTCCGGGAAAAGCAGAAGACGGGCTGCCGGATCTAACTGGAGCGTGTGGCGGGCCAGACGGGTGATCAGGCGGGTTCTGCGAAGAAACGACGACCATGAGTGAACCGTGGGGCCGAAGGGGTAGGAAATCGGCACCACCGTTCGCTCGGGACAGGAAACAGCATGGGGACAGTAAAGTCCGGATCCTCGGATGGATGTTCCCATGACGGGTTGAACGATAGCGGCGGCGAGGACCGTCACCAAGGCCAAAGTCGAGATCCATGACTTCGCCGGTCCAGCCCGGGCAACCATCACCAGAAGCGCAAAAAGGCCCATAAAGCCGACTAGGCCAGCGATCCCAGAGCCTGGAAACATGGAGGCGGCCCCGAAAAATGGGGAGGCGAGTCCGACGCTGCCGAGTGGCGGCAAGGCCGTGATGAGCAGGCAGAAGCAGGTGGTTATCGCTACCCTGAGGGGAGAGCGAAGCTGGGGAATTGCGCACGGGACGAACGAGAGCGCCAACAGGAACGACAGCCCGCATTGCGCAGCGAGTGCACCGAACAGGCCCTGGGGCGTCGGGAAATAATCGCGCAAGCTGTCGAGCGGTAGGCGCAAAGCCGCAAGGTAATAACCGAACCAGACGAGGAAGAGCCGGTCGACGCGAATCTGACAGCCCGTCCAGATGGCCAGGATGACCAGCCAACCCCAGGGAAGCCCGGCGGGTTGCCAGACCGCCCATCCCAAAAGAAAGCCGGAGGAGCCGGCGGACAGGGTCCCAAGCCCGCGGCTCACCCGTGAATTGCACCCCATCGATTCCCCCCGTAACCGGCATTTTTTACATGATCCCGGGTTCGCAGACTTCCGAAGGGGTGGAATACGGCTGCTTAACGGATCATTTATCCGGGCGATCACCGGATCCCAGAGGGTCAGTTCAGGCAGGTTCCGTCTTGATTGATGCTTAGAAACAAATTTCTACTTGATTATCAATCAAGTAGTTGAGTTTTTCCGTTTTGACGGGAGGCCGGCGTGTCTGACGCACTTGAAATTATTTCCAACTAGCCATACAATAGCACTCATCAGGGCTGAGTGCTAGCAAAAGCACAGCCCTCAGGTTCAGATAAAGACCATTCATTTTGAGGAGATGCCAGCGATGAAACTCCGGCCACTGCACGATCGGGTTATTGTGAAGCGTTTGGAAGAAGAGCGGACCTCACCGGGAGGTATCGTGATCCCGGATACCGCAACCGAGAAACCGATCCGCGGAAAGATCCTCGCGGTTGGAAAAGGCAAGATTCTCGAAAACGGGGACGTCCGGCCGATGGACATCAAGGTCGGCGAAACAGTCCTGTTTGGCAAATATTCTGGCACGGAGGTCAAGGTCGATGGCGAAGAACTGCTCGTCATGCGCGAAGAAGACATCATGGCCGTGATTGAAAGCAAGTAAGCCCGTTCGACCGATCGCATTCTCAAAGACCCAGTCTCAACCGATTGATACAGAGAGGAACATGAAATGGCTGCGAAAGAAGTGAAGTTTGGTGAAGAAGCTCGGGTCCGCATGACCCGGGGAGTCAACATCCTCGCCAATGCGGTCAAGGTAACGCTCGGCCCGAAAGGCCGCAACGTGGTGCTGGAAAAAAGCTTTGGCGCGCCGACCGTTACGAAAGACGGAGTGTCGGTTGCTAAGGAAATCGAACTCAAAGACAAGTACGAGAACATGGGGGCCCAGCTGGTCCGTGAAGTGGCTTCCAAGACCTCTGACGTTGCGGGAGACGGAACAACCACGGCAACCGTGCTGGCCCAGTCGATCCTCAGGGAGGGGCTCAAGGCCGTTGCTGCGGGCATGAATCCCATGGACCTCAAGCGGGGGATCGACCAGGCGGTCATCGCCACGGTCAACGAGCTCAAGAAAATCTCGAAGCCCTGCAGCGACGATCGAAGCATCGCCCAGGTGGGGACGATCTCCGCGAACAACGATCATGCGATCGGAAATCTGATTGCGGAGGCCATGAAAAAGGTCGGGAAGGAAGGCGTGATTACCGTTGAGGAAGGTTCGGGTCTCGAAAACGAGCTCGAAGTGGTCGAGGGCATGCAGTTTGACCGAGGCTATCTCTCGCCCTACTTCATCAACAACCAGCAGAGCATGAGCGTCGAGCTGGAAAACCCATACATTCTGCTGCACGACAAGAAGGTCTCGAATATCCGGGAACTCCTGCCGGTCCTGGAGGCCGTTGCGAAATCCGGACGTCCCCTTCTCATGGTGGCCGAGGATGTCGAGGGTGAGGCGTTGGCGACGCTTGTGGTCAATACGATCCGGGGCATCGTCAAGGTTGCTGCCGTCAAGGCGCCCGGCTTCGGTGATCGCCGTAAGGCCATGCTGGAGGATATGGCAGTCCTCACCGGTGGGACCGTCATTTCCGAGGAGGTGGGTCTTTCCCTCGAGAAAGCCACCCTGTCCACTCTGGGCAGCGCCAAGAAGGTGCTGGTCACCAAGGATGACACGACGATCATCGATGGGGCCGGCAAAAAGACTGATATTGAAGGCCGGATCAAGCAGATCCGCAAGCAGATCGAGGAGACCACTTCGGATTATGACCGGGAGAAACTCCAGGAGCGTGTTGCCAAACTGGCCGGTGGTGTGGCCGTGATCCAGGTGGGTGCAGCCACGGAAACCGAAATGAAGGAAAAGAAGGCACGCGTCGAGGATGCGTTGCATGCCACGCGGGCTGCGGTTGAGGAAGGCGTTCTCCCTGGCGGAGGGGTGGCTCTGGTCCGTGCCCATCAGGCGGTTTCCACCCTCAAGGGAGAAAACGCTGATCAGCAGGCGGGCATCCGGATCCTTTTCTACGCACTGAATGAGCCGCTCCGTCAGATCGTTTCCAATGCCGGAATGGCAGCGGATGTGATCCTGGAAAAAGTCAAGGAGGGCAAGGGGAGTTTCGGCTGCAATGCCGCCGACGGCGAGTTCGGGGACATGATCGAGATGGGGATCCTGGATCCCACCAAGGTGACACGGACGGCGCTTCAGAACGCAGCCTCGGTGGCCAGCCTCCTCATTACGACGGAAGCCATGGTGGCTGAGCTTCCCAAGGAGGAAAAGGCGTCGGCCATGCCCGGTGGTCCGGGCGGCATGGGGGACATGGATCTCTGATCCCCCTGCTGCGGTTCTTGGAACGTTGAAGCCCCCGCCCAAAACGGGGGCTTCTTATTTCCGGTCATTGGGTACTCTGAGGAGGATGCAGGGGCACACGGTATCGACCCAAGCCGGGTCTCTACGGGTTGGAATCAAAGGGTATCCTAGGCTGAAGACCAAACCGTACCCCTTGACTGAGAATCGCCCCCAGAAGCCGGGATCTGGCCTCCGCTTGAAGAAACCCCGCGGAGTTTCTGGAACCGGCCAGCCGGCAGCTTCAGGCCATGCGCAACGGCATCGGAGCCAACCGGAGGCAGGACATGAAACAGCACGTGGTTTGCGCCCGGATCCCCATCCTTGACCTGGACCCTGCCCGTCCTGTCGGCGGGTAAGGCCGAGACCACCCACAATCTCGCCACTGATCTCTCCGAACGGCACCACGGCACCTAGCGAAGGACACACGGGGGGGAGAGAGGGGGGAGGGGGGAGGGAGGGGGAGAACCCTCAGGCCCCCCACAACGTCCCGCCGGGGGGCCAGTTCTGGGCCTCCAGCGGTGAATATGAGGCGGAGGGATCGTCCGTGATGTGGGCCCTGTGACGGCCATCGGATTCAGCCCGGAAGGTTCTGGTTACCCGCTTGTTGGAGATACGGGAGTTTCGGAGGCCGGATCCGCGTAAATGTGGGTGAGCGCCATGCGCAAGAGGACCTGGCCGACGGCTGCGACCGGTACTGCAAGGAGTACGCCGGTAAAGCCGAACAGGGCTCCTCCCGCGAGGATGGCAAAGATCACGGTCACGGGATGCAGGTGGGTGCGTCCTCCGACAAACCAAGGGATGTAAACGAAACTCTCAAGCCCCTCCCCCACAGCAAAGACGATCAAAACGGCCAGAAGCCCGATCCCGCCACCACCCTGAATCACCATCGCCACACAGGCCACCAGAAGTCCGCTAAAAAATCCAAGGTAGGGTACGAAACTCATCAGTCCGGCGAAGCAGCCGACCAGCAGGGCCACATGAAGTCCTGCAATCGAGAGGCCGACCGTATAGCTGATCGCCAGTGCAACCATGACGAGGAGCTGGCCACGAAAGAAGGCGCCCAAAACATGGTTGATCTCACGGGCAGCCTCGATCAGGGTCTGGCGGTACAAAGGCGGGACGAGATTCGGTACCTTGCCAATGAGCTGGTTCCAGTCGCGCAGAAGGTAAAACGTGAGGATCGGGATGAGCAGGAAATCGAACAGCAGTTGCGCCAAAAACAGCCCAGACCGGCTGATCCAGTCGAAAACCGGACGGGTCAGGCCGGGTAGTGAATGCAGGTGCAGCTTGAGGCTCTGGATGAGATGGGAAAAGGAGGAGACATCGATGCCAAAATGCGTCCGGATCCACGGCACCGCAGCCGTATTCCAGAGGGGCAGGTAGTTGGCCAGTGAGTGGGTCAGTTCAATGCCCTCCTGCTCGGTGATCGGAATGACCAGCAGGACTAGGCCGGTTCCGGTCAGAAAAATGACGACGAAACTGAGGACCGTCGCCAGGGTACGCGGACAGTGATGGCGGCACATCCAGTCGACGGACGGGTTGGCCAGGAAGGCGAGGAGGGCCGCAACCGCGAAAGGAGTCAGGATGGTTCCGAGATAGTGCAGGAGAAGTACGCTGATCCCCAGCACCAGCCAGAAGCCCCAGAAAAACGAACGGTGAGATGACATCAGAATTGCCGATCGGTCGAATGATGGCTTCTAGACTAGCATGGCTCCGGGTGGGGTACCCCCTACTGCCACCGTGCCGGAGGTCACGGACTGGGTCGAAGCAACATACGCAAGAGGCGTACCGCGATCTCCGGTTGCGGTGTGGTGCAACGGGGGCACCATTTACTATGGCCGGGAATGTTGAGCCAGTACCCGGAGACGATTCCCCGGGTCTCCTTCACGTCCTGATATAACGTGCCGGCGTCCGTCGTCTTCCCCGATGGACCGGTGCTGAGTCCCGCCAGAATCCTTGCTTGTGGATGGGATGATCGCACCTGCCGGGCAATGGCCCGGACCAGGGACAGGTAACGTCGTGGATCATTCTCGATCCCTTGCACCTGTATCTCGTAGACATTGGCATAGGGTGCGATTCGTGCCGCCAGCCGCAGTTCCAAGAAGCGCCTAAAGCGCCTATAGAGGGGGCCTCGTGATGAGGGATCCACGGCACGCACCAAGTCCACAGCGGGTGTCGCGATCAACATTTTATGATGCGCGGCGGCGACCCGGGCCGCCTTGGCGTAAGTAGCTACGGGGTGTTTTTTCTCCGCAAATGGCGTCATGGGCCAGTTTTCCACATCTAGAACGATGGCGGAGACGGGCGACTCGACCGCGCGGCGGAAGCCTTTCAGATTGGCAGCGCCCCCCAGCCGCGTCGCATGTGGCGGCATGTCGAGAGACTTGCCGATAACCCAAGTATCCGGCTGATTCAGCGCGCTGTGCAGCAAGGTTTTGCCTCCAGGGGCTTTGGCCAGATGAGAAATGCCGCTGCCGGCGAAGAGCCAGATGAGGGGAGATGGCTTAGGAGTAGACCCTGCCCAGGCGGAAAGCGGGGTGAGAAACATCAGGCACAGCAAGCCAAAACGCCGGTGCGGAGGCATGATCATCTCCTTTTCGATCAGTCAGGCGGCGTGTCATGCTATTGCCGACGACGCTGTCGTGTCAATTTCCAGGCACGACAACGCACCGCGTTGATCCCTTGGCAACCCGGCGTCATGCCGGGTCGCGGTGATTCCAGTGAATGACATAATCCTGACATTGAAGACCACACAGGTCGAATCGGTCTCTGAGGGTGTGGAGGAGTCGGGGGTACGACATGATTAATGCTCATCAGGCAGAAGCTATCCTAGAGGTGATCCACGAGGATAGTTTACTGAACCTCGTATAATATAGTGATATCCTGTACGGAACGGTGTAGGATGGACGCGCATGAACACTCCGGTTGTCACCCGTGTCCGGCGGGATTTCCGGGCGATGGACCGGCGACGGACCCGC
>JAJZIH010000029.1 GCA_021810635.1 Pseudomonadota bacterium
GCGGCCGATCAGGCGCTGGATCTCGTAAGCCCGTGTGTCGGGCCGCGAACGCAGGCTGGCTCGTTCATGCCGGGTGTGCGTGGAGCGCGGCAGCATGGCGTATTCGGCAGTGACCCATCCACGGTTCTTGCCGCGCAAAAAGGCGGGCACGCGGTCTTCGACGCTGGCCGTGCAGAGCACGCGCGTATCACCGTACGAGACCAGCACCGATCCCTCTGCATGACGGGTAAATCCGCGGGTCAGTCGGATGGGCCTCAACTCATCGGGTTTGCGGCCACTCGGTCGCGTAACCATAACTGTCCCTCGGATGATGCGCACGCAAAAAAGAATCTGCGCCCAACAGTATACTGGACCTGTTCGGAGATGGCTCCGAGGGGGAGACCGGCAAGTCAATGGGCGAACGAGAAACCGAACGGCCCATGCAGAAGACGAGTCCGAGGGTTTTCGTCCTCTGTGCGCCGTCGGGCACGGGCAAGACCACGGTTGTTCGGGCGTTGCTGGAGCGTGCGCGCGGCCAGATTTTTTTTTCTGTTTCAGCCACCACCCGCCCCGCCCGCCCTCTTGAGCGCGACGGGGTCGACTATTTCTTTCTCACCTCAGAAGAGTTCCAGACTTGGATCGAGCGGGGCGATTTTCTGGAACATGCCGAGGTCTATGGGTATTGCTATGGGACTCCCGGACGGCCCGTGCTGGAGGCCTTGGAGCAGGGACGCCCGGTTCTTTTGGACATTGATTGGCAGGGTGCCTGTCAGGTCCGTCGGAACCTGCCGGAGACCGTGGTGACCCTCCTGCTGCTGCCTCCGTCGCGGGAAGAACTCGAACGGCGTTTGCGGGGCAGGCGTACCGAGGAACAGGATCAGATCCAGAGGCGCTTGCGGGAGGCCCAGCAGGAAATCCGGAACTACCGTCGTTTCGACTATGTGATCGTGAATCAGGACATCGAACGAACGGTCACCCAGATCCGGGCGATCATGGACCAGTCTGGAGAGATGCCGTGTGCACCGCTCCCGGACCTCGATCGGAGGGTTGCCGAACTTCTGGGCGATCGGCCGCCAGGCTGAATCCGCCGTGCATGACCGACGGGGGTGGAAAGCTTTTGTGTCCGTCCGGGCAAACCCATCCAATCAATCCGCTGTTTTGCCCGGGCACCGCCGGATTACTGGGGCCGTCGATCCGTTGGCACGAAAATCGCCCAGGCATGTCTCACCGGCGCGCCCAGACAACCATTGGCCACGGCCTTGTAGCCCGGCTTGGTGTGCCACGGAATCAGCAGGAGCCCGTTGGCCCCGAGACGGGCGGCGTCGCGGAGATCCAGTCTCAGAACATAAGAGCTAGGTTTAGTGTAATAGGTACATCCGCCCACGGTGAGTCCCACCGGATCGAGTCGGGCCACGACCGTGTAGTGTTTCGGGACCAATGGGGGGACGAAAATCATGACCGACCGGGGAGCAATCGGCGTATGGATGGGTCCCACGATCCGGGGTGGGGCCACACAGGCGGTGAGCGCCGTCAGCACGATCCCGAGCACCGCTGCGTGACGGGCGGGTCGGGTGGTCTGACGGATCCCGTGCATCCTAGTGGAAGGCCCCCGCCGCGATCATCTGGAGCGTCAGCCGCACCGCCTGGGCCACGCCCGGAATAGGATGGCCCCGGCGCATGGAGAGCAAGACGGCCAGGGGATGATGGCCCCGGAGACGATACAGGAGCCAGTGGGGCATCTTGTGATCTGCATTGCGGAAATGCCCACAAGATGTCCACCAGGAGGGCTGAAACGCCTCACACCTTGCCACCCACCAAACCTGGACGAAGCGGAACCCTGTGGGCCGTCCGTCCACCCGCAGGGGGGCAAACCGGTACCGGCGCACCCTCGTCAGATGCCTGTCGAGAAAATAGTTCGTCATGCCAAAGTTCCGGAGGACGGCCGTCGAAACGACCCGCCCCGCCCGGTTGACCCGTCCCGCAAGCCAGACACGGGCACTAGCCACAGGGGACTCTTCAGGGCTCCCCCCGCAACTGAAATGAACTTCTTTCACCCGGTATGGGGTGGACAACAACCCGCCCCCTCCGGGGATCTGGAAACTGGTCTCAAGCCCCTGGGGCCCAAGCCCCCTAGCCGGCAGGGGCACGGACAGGCTTCCCGCCCGGAACCGGACCGTCGTGACCTGGGCCAGAAGCGGTCCCGGTGCGACCCCGGATTGAACGGGCGGAAGCACCGGCCGGGGCGGGCGGAGAATTCGGCGGGCCCGAACCCTCCGCTCGACGGGTAGGGTGCGGTTGGAGACGGGGGGTCGCGCCAGCCAATGGACCGTAACCGGCTGCGGCGTTCCCTGTGGGCGGACCACAGGCGCCAGGTGCCAGAGCCAGAATCCCAAGCCGGCCAGCAGACAGGCTTCCACGACCACCGCCGCAACCATCTGTGCCGAACGCCTCCCCCACCGCGCCGGGACCGTGAACTCCCCCTCCCCGACAGTGGCAGGCTCCTCGGTCTTGCACTCACGGAGTCGATGGGGCATCCCTCTCACCTCCTCACGCCTTCAAGGATAGACCAAATCCTCTCCCCCAGGCCATCCCCCCGGATTTGTCCAGAGTTCCGCCTCCACTCGCCGGACCCACTCCTGGCGGTTAGGTTGCTTAGCGGGGCTGTGGCTGCGGACACATCGTCTGCGATCCCAGAATCCCTCCTGGCAGGCACGTTATATATGATGCGATAGGCGTTGGATTGGTGCTAGCATCGATCTTCTCCAGGTACGATTCCATGGATGAGGTACCGGCACCTTTTTCAAGGCCGAGGTCTGCCTGATACGCATCCTCTTCCTGTTTAATGGTGATTGCGAGGAGTTGCTTCAGGTTAAAGGTGACCGACGAGGTGACTGCCGTATAGGCCGGTGGGGTCTCCAGTTCCCCCGAGTCGTTCTCGGGTTCCCCATTGGCGGCATGACCGCTATCCAGCACGAAACTGAAAGTGAGCGGGTCGGTTCCCGTGACCGAGTATTCCGCATTCGATCCGTCGGGGAAGAGGGTCAGGATCACGAAACCCAGAGGGGGATTGCCGGAGGCCAGATTGCTGTTGAGCCAGGCACTCACGGCCGCGGCCTGGGAGGTCCCGGTAAACGTGCTGGCCACACTCGCGGGGAGGCTCACGATCAGGGAGGGGGCGAGTTCCGAGAATGTGCTCTGTTCCTCGGTGGGGGTCCCCGTCAGGTTGCCCCACATGACATGTCGGGTGCGTCAGGTGCAGGGCGCCCCGTCTGCAGTCGAAAGGCAGAGGCTGTGGCCAGCGATTCGTCCGGATTGAAGATGAAGAACTCTACCAGCTCGTGTTCACCGTTTGAGGTCCAGAACCGGGCCCCCGGCCGGAGGTGGGTCTGGGCATAGTCTTCGCCGGTGCGGGATTAGCGGCGAAAAACACCCTGCGGCGCCCCTCACTCAGGGCGTAGACCGGCCAGCGCAGGCGGCGGATCATCTTCCCGTGCTTCCAACCGGACGAGGGGTAAGCGGGATATTCACAAACAACCCCCCGGGGGATGGGCTGTCCCTTGGGCAGGGGGACGAGATGCCAATCCATGAGCAGATGCACCGCATGAGCCTGGACGGGCGCTCCCGTAAAACGCCAGTGCCGGAGAAAACGTGCCACCAGCCGGTCGGTATCGATGTCGATCCCGTCGCCTGGGATGACCAGCCGCCCCGTCATGACCCGGCCCCCGGTTGCCACGATCGCCAGTGCCGGAGTGGCCACGACCGGCAACCAGTTTGTTTCATAAAACCTCTCACCGTAAAATTCCCACCGGATCGGGCATCGCAGATGACCCCGCGGAAAACCGGTCATGTGGCCAACCGAGGTGCCGTGCGGCGTTTTCATGGACCCACTCACCGCGATACTCAGTCCGAACGGCTGCCCGGAGATGGAAAAGTACCGGGTGTCATCCCTTCGACCCATCTGCCGCCACCGCCGCCCGTTGACTAAGATCTCCCGAATGGTCCAGCACTCGAACGGCAGGACGCAGGGCGAGCCCCGGACCCGGATGGCCTCCGCCGCATAACGCTCCACGGACATTCCATGACGACGAAATCTGCTGCGGCCTGATCCCGATGTCCCCCCATCGCCGAAGGCGAGGCGCCACCTGCGCCCTCCAACAATCCCGATCCCGGTGGTGGCCCTGCAAAACCAGGAAGACCGGCAGATGGGCTTCAAAAGCAGTGCATTCGCGCCAAGCTTCCGGCTCTCGCGCAACCAGCGTCCCAGCACGGAACGGTTCCAGGAAACTTCATTGATTCCACCCAACGCTCCTCGCGGACGCAACTTCCCCAACACCTGGTAATGTAACGGCCGGGTAAAGAGGACAGGCAACGTCTGTGTCCGGTGCGGCGCCACGTACGGGACGGCGACTGCCACCATGACAGCTAAACGAACGATGCCTCGGACTGCCACCGAGAAACCCCCTTTATTTACCCTGTCTTTGTTGATTTTGTCAGCATATCCCAGTCACTCCACGTCATATCATCGAGAGTTAACGCGCCCTCAACCGATCCAGTAATGGTGGGACTGGTTGAAAGGCCGGCTTGACCTAGATTCTGCGGGCCTATTTCCCACGAATCTGTCTTTTGCTCCTGGCTTATGGTCTGTGCGATCTGCTGCTTCACGCTGAACTCGGTTGGAGAGGTGACCGCGTTATAGGGAGAAGTGCTTACCAGTTCGCCCGAATCATTTTCAGGCTCGCCGTTGGTGGCATGTCCGCTGCCCAACACAAAAGAAAACGTCAGGGGGTTGATCCCGGTGACCTGGTATTCTGCGCTCGAGCCATCTGGAAAGGCTACCAGCATCACAAAACCATCGGGTGGGTTTGCTGACAAGAGATTTACATTGAGCCAGTGTAACTACTCACGCCTTTTCGGCATAGGGTTTCGCTGGAGAAGATCTCATTGTCGAGAGCGAAGCAGGCCGATCCGGCGGCTTGAGCAGTTGGCCGTACGCACGGGGCGGACCAAGGCCTATTATCTACGCGAGCTTGGCGGGCCTTGAGTTGCCTGAGTTTCTCTTCGAGGCCGGCGATGCGCTCGTCGATCTGTCGCACAAGTCCTACTGAGCCTCGTATAATATAGTGACATTCCGGTCAAAAAAACAGGCCGGCATGCTGCAGGAAGGCGTAGCCGAGGTGGCGGTGACGGCGGATGCGTTGAAGCCCGCGACGGAGCGCGCGGGCGG
>JAJZIH010000008.1 GCA_021810635.1 Pseudomonadota bacterium
CGCCCAGGCCTACTGCCGCATCTCCAGCTATCTCCAGACCATGGCCAACCAAGGCTACAACCCTCTCGTCGCTATCCAAATGGCCCTATCCGGTCAGCTCTACGCCGAAACCGGGTGAGCAGTTACAACATATCCAGAATTGGACACTGCTTACTCGGACTCCATCGATGGAGATGTGGTCATTTCAGTTTTGTGGACTGGAAGTGCCAGCGACGTCAGCTATGCGGTCTTGGTCTATGTTCCAAATGAATCCATACCCAACAATTGGGATGTGTTGTATGTCGATAATAGTTCGAAACTCACCCTGAAGCAGTTGCAATCTCGCACGGAGTTGGCGCAACTTGCGTCGAATGCGGTTAACCTTATCAACACACTAAAACTTGAGGGTGATCTCAGCAGTGTGGGCGGTGGAGGCGGTGGATCGGGAAACGGCGGAATCGATGTGCCGGATCCGGGAGCCCCGGTTGCAATCCTGGAGTGCGCATATATAGGTAGGTCGTTCCAGGGTTGTGTGATTGTCCAGGTTCCCACGAAAGAATGACTGATTCAAGCGGCCAGTCTTCCCGTCCGGATCGGCGATCACGGCCCGATCGCCCCGATACAGCGCCGCGTGCAGGAGTTCCCGGATCACCGTGCTCTTGCCGGTTCCGGTGATCCCGATGAACTTGAAGTGCTTGCACTCGTCCTCGAACGGCACGGCGACGCCGGCGACGGCGAGCGGCATCCGCGCCGGCGGCAATCGCCGCGCCCGGGCCCGGAGCTTCCGGGTCGCCGCCTGGGCCGCACCGCCGTCGAACACCAGCGCCAAGCGCCGCCCGATCGCGGGCGAGCGACACCGGGTGTTGCTTGCGAAATTGCGTGGGGCGGACAAGCTCAATTTTGCCCGGGCGGTGGCTGACCGTTCCCCTATACAAGCAGTGCACGGGGGGAAAAACTGGACCGAACCCAACCGATCGCCGTAAAGCAGGCTCGAAACACCACCTCCTCTTCTCGACGCGATCTTGTGAGCGGCAGAGGATGAAGACTTCTGGATCTCCTTCGGGCGCGGCCAGCCGCTTCACTTCAATGCCTTCGCGGATCTCGCGCCAACCGGTCTGGTCGGTGAGCGCGGCTTCCCATTTCTTCAACTCTGACTGGGGCGTGCCCAGGATGTAGCGCCGTCCGGTTTGCTTCAGCCACGCCACCTTCTCGGCGCTGACCATCCCGCGCGGTCCATGCACCCAACTTTGCCGATGGCGCCATGGCGCTGCTCCATGGCTTCAACAATCTGTTGCACGGTCGTGGAATCATGCGGGTTGCCGGGAAACACCTCGTACCCCAGGGGGAAGCCATCGAAGGTGACGACCAGGCAATACAGACCTGCTTGCAGTCGGGTTGATGGTCGCGCGAATAGCCGCTTTGGGGCTGGCCGTTGCCTTCGGCTTGGCCTGCAAAATAGGTCGAGGTGACATCGTAGAGGAGGACCTCGTTGTCGATAGCGAAGAGCTCGCCGTGGCGCTTCGATCAATGCGCTTCAAGCGCTGCAAGGAACGGGCGAACGCCCGGGCGCGCAGGCGTCCAGCGTAATCGATTTCTCCCAGGTACGCGACCGTCTGTTGGATCAAGCGGCCTCCTGGATCACGAACTCCAACGACCGGTCCAGATCCCGCAGCGCCATCTTGAGCGGTTCGAGATCGGCAGCAAACAGCCCCTCCCACATGGGCACCATCCCGGCGTTCTCCATGCGCCTCCGGTGTGGCAGGCGCATCAGGTCCGGGTCGTTGATGGTTGACGAGTTCAGGTCAAGTCTCATGATCGGTCCATCGCTGTGCTTGTAGGGCGATAGTGGACCAGCGTTAGCGTCCCATATGTTTACGCACGTTGGAAGCTTTCCACTCCAGCAAAGGATGTTGCTTGATTCTTTCGGCCCAGGCTTCATCGGTCGTGAGTATCGACGGAACGATCTCTCCGTAATCCAGCAGCCTGTCTAAAAACTCCCGCTCCGCGTCGGACACGGGCAGCACGACGTCGAGGGCATCGCGGCACTCGTCAACCAAGTGCCGCGTCCACGTGTCGGGCTGTTTGATTCCAACCACGTAATCGTTCTGTAACGTAGGAAGCAACTGGCTCTTGAGTTCTTTGGCCTCGAAGCTCACGTCATCCACCGAGACGGTGCGCCAATCCTTGCGGTTCATTGCGCCGTAGAGGACGAAGGCGGTGCGTAGCCGATCGCGATCGAGCTTGCGCTGCGTGAGCAGTTGGTGGGCGTCGAAGAGGTCGCGGCTTGCACGACGCGCCAACAATGCCGCGAGCTTGCCGGCCGCGAGCTCGTGAAGGTCGAGCAGTGGAATCTCACGAGTTTGGTAGGAACCGACCATGCGTGAGTCCTGGACAACGATATCCCACAAAGGAGTCCGGAACATGAAGTTCAGATCGAGCTCAAGATTGCCGCCTTGGCCCAGCGCGCTTTCGTACCGCAGCACCCATTTGCCGCCGGCGTGTTCGTTAGGCAGCCGCTCCAGGGCAAAGCCCTCACGGGCACAGACCGCCTGAATGGCTTGCTCGATTTTCGGCCGTTCGGCAAGCATGGTCTCGCGGTCAATCGCGCCGATGTAGTTGAGATCGATGTCCACCGACAACCGAGGTACATCAAACACGAACAGGTTCAACGCCGTCCCGCCTTTGAGCACCAGGCGTCCCTTGAGAAAGGGATGGCTGCGGAAGCCTTCGAGGAGGTTGAGCAGATGAATGACCTTCTCGAGCACCTCGGGGCGAAACCCCGTGGTCTCAGCCTCGGAGCGCAGCCTCTCCCTAGATATCCTCACGCCACCTCCCGCCAGGATTGCTCGAACACATCAACCGGCACGACCAGATTCCAGCCGGAGACAAGCCGTCCTCCGCGACGCCCGGGCGTAAGATAATGTGGCTTGCGCGGCCGGTGTGCGCGCAATCGTTCGAGATGACTCCCCTCGACCATCAGCCGATCCTTGAGCTGTTCGAGGAAAAAACCCACCTTGGCCGCGGTGGTCGCGTTGTCGAGCAGGAGAGCGTATTCGACCACTACATCTAGGTCGAAGAACTCGACCGTCTCTAATGATCGCCATATCTCCTCCCAGCCACCGCCGAGATCGGGACGGTCCAACAGATCTACCAAGGTGCGCTCCAACGTGGTGACGCGCACGGTTATACCAGCCCGGTCCATCTCTTTTACCCCGTAAAGCTGTTTGTCCTCGGCAGCGAGTTTCTTGGGAAACCGCACAGGGCGAAACCGGTAGGAACGGAACGTCACCGGCCGCGCGGCCCGGTCGGTCAGGTACTGCAACTCCTCGAACACCGAGTATGCCTTGCCGTGGAATTCCAACGCGGTGTGGTAGGCAAGCACCGCGTCATCGGTCATCTTCGTTGTGAGCAAAGAGGCATCCACGGAGCAGGTGGCCGGGTCGGCGCCGGACGGCACCACGCAGTACAGTCCCCGGCGTACGCGCCGGATGTGGCCCTGCTTCTGGTGGTAGGCCAGGAGCGCCGCCCGGGTCTTCGGGCTCCGCGTCTTATCCTTCGCCAGGAATGCGACGAGCTCCTCGTGTGTGAACACAGGGTGCGTGGAAAAGAATTCTTGAAGTGTCATACAGTAACTTGATAAAGAATAGCGATACCCTAGATAATATTAGGTGTTTACACAATCAGAATCAAGTACAACAATCATGAACTTGATCATAATAATCAATACACCTAATAATATCTAGGGTTTCAGCATTAATTGTCAACCTAATTCGGAGACCCTGGGCCCCGCGTTCGAAAATTCCTAGCTCGACAGTAACTACTCACCCCTTTAGCGTACCGTCGCGATGCGCTAAACCGAACTTTGACTGTCTGATCAGGCCGTAGCCCAGCACTGATGCGGGTTTCGGCCTTTTTCTTCTTCGGGATTGTACCCATGTAACTTTAGGAAGTAATACTTGCAGTATCAGCATAGAACTGCTATTATTAAAGTCATGTATATCGAGTCCGTTCCCAACCGTCACTCTCCGCCCGCGGTCTTGCTACGCGAGTCCTACCGTGCGGACGGCAAGGTTCGCAAGCGAACCTTGGCCAATCTATCGTGCCTGTCGACCGAGGTCATCGAGGGCCTGAAGATCTTGCTGCGCGGTGGCGTGGCCGTGTCGAGCGCCGAGGAGGTCTTCACCGTCGAGCGCACCTTGCCTCACGGCCACGTGGCGGCGGTGCTGGGCAGCGCCCGCAGCGCGGGGGCCCTGACGTGGTTCGACCCGGCGCCCCGGGCACTGCAGCCCGTGTTGTTGGCCATGCTGGTTGCGCGCGTGATCGCGCCAGGCTCGAAGTTGGCGACCCACCGTCTGCTGCACGATGACACCGCGAACTCATCGCTGGGCCGTGTGCTCGGAGTGGGTCAGTGCAATGCCCGTGAGCTGTACGCTGCACTGGACTGGCTGCACGCGGCGCAGCCACGCATCGAGCGGCGGTTGGCCCGTCGGCACTTGGTGGGCTCGACCCTGGTGCTGTACGACCTGACCTCGACTTGGCTGACGGGACGCTGCTGCGCGCTGGCCGCGCGCGGGAACTCGCGCGACGGCAAGCGCGACGATCCGCAGATCGTGTTCGGCCTGATCTGCACCAGCCAGGGTTGCCCGATCACGGTGGAGGTGTTTCCGGGCAACACGGGGGATCCGGCCACCGTGGCCGCGCAAGTGAGCAAGTTGCGCACGCGCTTCGGTATCGAGCACATCGTGTGGGTGGGCGATCGCGGCATGCTCACCTCGGCGCGCATCGAGCAAGTGCTCAAGCCCCAGGGTCTGGATTGGGTGAGTAGCTTGCGCGCACCCCAGATCGCGCAGCTCGCCGCCGAGCATGGCCCCTTCCAGCCCTCGTTGTTCGACGAGCGCAACCTGCTCGAACTGACGAGCGAGCACTTCCCCGGCGAGCGTCTGGTGGTGTGCCGCAATCCCTGGTTGGCCGAAGAACGCGCGCGCAAGCGCGCCGAGCTGCTCGCGGCCACCGAGGCCGATCTGGCCAAGATCGCGGCGGCCACCCAGCGCGCGCACCACCCGCTGCGCGGCGAATCCGCCATCGCGTTGCGTGTGGGCCGCGTGATCGACCACTTCCACATGGCCAAGCACTTGGAGCTGACCATCACCGCGGCGTCGCTGAGCTGGCAGCGCCGGCACGAGGCAATCGCAAAGGAGGCCGCACTCGATGGGCTCTACGTGATCCGCACCAGCGTGCCGGCCGAGCAGCTCGACGCCGCCGCCGCAGTGGTGGCCTACCAGAGCTTGTCGCACGTGGAACGGGCGTTCCGCTCGATCCAGACAGTGGACCTGCACGTGCGGCCGGTGTTCCACTACAACGCCCAGCGCGTGCGCGCTCACGTCTTCCTGTGCCTGCTGGCCTACTACGTCGAGTGGCACATGCGCGCTCGTTTGAAACCCATGTTGTTCGACGATGAGTACCTGGACGAGGCCAGCGCCAGCCGCGCCTCGCCCGTGGTCAAGGCGGTTCGATCGGAGCATGCGGAGGCCAAGGACGCGAGCCAGCTGGCCGATGACGGGCTGCCCCTGCACAGCTTCCGGACGCTGCTCCAGGACCTCGGCACGCTGGCCTACAACATCACCCATACCCACCTCAACCCCGAGGCCAAGATCATCCTCACCACGCGACCCACGCCGGTTCAGGCCAAGGCCTTCGCGCTGCTCGGTCTCAACCCCGCCGGTACCCAGTAGCCGCAGACCCCATGAACGCAAAGTTCAAACAGGACAATGACTTGCGCCTGAATGGTCGCCAAAGTTCGGGCTAAAGGGGTGAGTAGTTACGGCAGTTCCTGATCTAGGGGTGCTCTTTTGCTGGGGTGAAATTGGCGGCATAGAGGACCTGCCGGCTCCCTTCCCGCAGGGCATAGACCGGCCAGCGCAGGTGGCGGATCATCTTCCCGTGATCCCAGCCGGATGACGGATAGGCGGGATAGATGCAGACGATACCCCGGGGGAGGGGTTGCCCCTTGCGCAGGGGAACGAGATGCCAGTCCATGAGGAGATGTACGGTGCGCATGCCGACCTGCTTTCCCCGGAAACGCCAATGACAGAGGAAACGGGCCACCACCCGGTCGGGCCAGTAAGTGTCGTAGTTAGTCCCGTCACTCCCCATCAGCGGCATGATCAGCCGGTGGAGCTCGACTTTCCCCCCGGTTGCCACGACCGCGAGAGCCCGCATGGCCATGACCGGCAACTGTGTCCCCGGGCCCGGACATTGCAGATGACCCCGCGGAAAGCTGGTCATGTAGCCAATCGGCGCTCCGTGATGGAGGTAGCGGGGCCAACTCACCCCGACGCTCAGTCCGAATGGCGGGGAAGAAACGGAAAAGAACCGGGTGTCATCCTTTCGGACCATCCGTCGTCCGCGCTGCCCAGCAACGATGATCTGCCGGATAGTCCAGCACTCAAACGGCAGGACGCAGGGTGATCCCCGGACCTGGATGGCCTCTGCTGCATATCGTACGAAGGAACCGATGCAGGACCGGCATACCGGTCTCAGGAGCAGCGCATTGGCTCTGAGCATCTGGCTCGCCCGCAACCAGTGCTCCAATATGGGTCGGTTCCAGGATGCGCGGCTGGTCTCCCCCCCTCTGTTTCGGTAGAAAAACCCGCCGAATTCTCCCCTCTGCCCGAGTTTTTTCAGCACCCGGTAGTGTTGTGGGGGTGGGGAGAACAGGATAGGCAGGGACCGGGCTAAACTGCCCGTCCACAGCATGACAAGACCCAGCATGCTGGTGGAGCAAATAATCAAGTGCTTTGACATCGTGGATCTCCCGGCTTTCACCCTCCCTTCTGCGTTTTCAGCGGCGTATACCCCGTCAAGATATCCCAATAAGTCAAGCCGGCGGCTTGGGCAATGGTGAAGCCGGTGGCACCGGAATCTTCACCCGGTGCAACCCCGCCCCATGCGGAGGCCTGACAGTCTGCGCAGCCCAAGTTCGGAGCCGTCGACAACTCCCCCGTACCGCCTGAGACCCCAGCACTGCCCAGTCCCGGAGAGGTTCCCATGTCGAACGAATCCGCCGCCTGTTCCAGGCTGATCGTTACGTGGATCTGCCCGAGCACGTTGAAACTGGCCGGGGAGGTCAGCACATCAACGGTTGTGGCACTGACCGGTTCGCCCGAATCATTCTCCGGTTCGCCATTGCCGGCATGCCCGCTGTCCGCAACGAGACTGAACGTGAGCGGATCGGTACCCGTCACCTGATATTCCGCCTCCGAACCATCCGGAAAGACGACCAGCGTCACGAAATCCAGAGGCGGGCCGGCCGAGGCCAGATTCGTTCCGAGCCAAGCACTCACCGCCGCCTCCTGGGAGGTGCCGGTAAAGGTATCGGCTACGCTGGCGGGGAGGCTCACGACCATCGAAGGGGCTAGTTCCGAGAAAGTGCTCTGTTCCTCGGTGGTCGTCCCTGTCAGGTCGTCCCACATGATGTGCCAGGTACAGGGCGCCCCGTCTGCAGTCGAAAGGCAGGGGCCGTGGGCAGAAATGACCGAGGCCAGCGAATCATACGGATTGAAGATGAAGAACTCTATCTGCATTTTCTCGCCCGTCGAAGTTTCGAAATAGGCTCCCGATGGGATATTCGATTCGGCATAGGTCTGGAACTGGGCCGCTGTGGTACAGCTTGTGCAGAGGTCGGTGGCAACGTTGAAGGCTGCGGCCGGCCGGATCGAAACCGCGAAAAGCAAGAGACCGAAAAGGGGGAGCAGTGACGAAACAAACCGCTTTTCCATGTCTTTACCTCCTGGAAAATCCAGCCCCTTTCGATGAGAAGCGATAAGGGGCCCTTGACTGCGACCGCACACCTCCCCCCAGATTTGTCAAGCAGGGGATAAACCCCGTCCACGGAGGGAAGCCATTTCACCGCTGGAACACCGATTCTAGCCCGGGGGGAGCCCTCGTGGATAGGAGCCAATGGCCGCCTCCCGACGACCCCACCCCGAACTGTAAATAGCCATTTTTTCTATGTGGCCCTAAGCGGCGCTTTTCCGCCCCGACCCGGTGCGTGAGGCATGTTCCAATGCCGGCATGTCATCCACGACCCCAGCCCCAACCGTCCTCAGCCTCCTGTTCGCACCACTCCAACCATGGCTTGCGGATCCCGAGGTCGAGGAAATCATGATCAACCGGCCCGACGAGATCTGGATCGAGTCGCGGGGCCGTTATGAATCCCCGGGGATCGTGCTGGCACCGCTCGCCATCCGGAGCGCCATCACGGCGCTCGGCCGTCTTGTCGGCCGGGATATCGGAACCGGATTCCCCGCCCCGGCTTACCTCGATACCCGTTTCGAGGGTCTCAGGATCACGGCGGTCTGCCATCCGGTTTCGATCCGGAGCGACGTGCTCAGTATGAGGAAACCGCAGGCCCAAGCCCCCAGCCTGGAATCTCTCTGTGCTCCGCTCGACCGCCCACCCGGACCCTGGGGTCCCGCGGAAGGCGGCTCCCCCCGCCGGTCCGGATGGGCGGGCTGGTTCCAGAGCGAGGTCCGAGCACGCCGGAATTTTCTGGTCACCGGAGGCACGTCCTCCGGCAAGACGACGTTTTTGAACGGCCTTTTGACTGCTTTGGCTCCGGATGAGCGCGTGATTACCATCGAAGAGACTCCCGAGCTCCGGGTGCCGACCGCCAATTGGGTCGCGCTTGAAGTGCGCGACGTTCCGGGACTCGAGGCCCGTTCCCTCGTGCGCCTTGCCCTCCGGTTGCGTCCGGACCGCCTCCTGATCGGGGAGGTCCGTGGTGCCGAGGCCTTTGATCTGCTACAGGCCTGCAATACCGGTCATCGGGGCACGCTCACCAGCCTGCATGCCAATAGCGCACGGGATGCGCTCGCCCGGCTGGAAACCCTGGTGCTCACGGCCGGGCTGGACTGGCCCCATGCGGCCATCCGCAGCCAGATCGCCACCGCTTTTGACTATGTCGTGCATATGGAACGGTTTTCCGGCATGCGGAAACCCGTCGAGATCATGGCCCTGCGGCCCGCTGACGCGGGCGGCTACCACCTGGAACCCGTCCGGATCCCGGGACTGGTTCCATCCTGATGACCCCCCACTCCCTGCTGGAGATTCCGATGCCCCCGTCCAAACGATCCCCTGCCCGTAACCGCAAGATCCTGGGTTTCATACTGGGCATGGCAACCGGCTGCCTGCCGGCGCTGGCCCGTGCGGCCGGAACCCTGCCGTGGGACGGTATCCTCGAGACCATGGTCGATGACCTGAGCGGAACCACAGCCCGCCTCATCGCCACGCTCCTGCTCATTGTGCTGGGTTTTCTCGTTGCCTTTGGGGAAGTGCGGGGATTTCTCAGCCTTTTTTTGCGGGTGGCTTTGGGGCTCAGTCTGGTGTTTTTCGCCAGTGCCTGGCTCAACCTGTTTTTTTCGTGATGCGGCCCATGGACCGGCGCTCGCCGCTCTATCCGGTCCTCACGGAACCGATGCTCTGGTTCGGGGGGGAACGCAATCTCGTCGCGATGAACGGGATTCTGGCCGTGGCGTTCATCGCCGGTGCCGGGTTGTGGTTTCTCCTGCCCGTCTTCCTGGCCCTCCACGGCTGGCTCGTCTATCTGGGCCGGAAGGAACCACATGCCCGGGAAATCTATCTGCGGTATGCCCGCCAGGGCCACCGCTACGATCCTTGGCCGCATGAGGATTGCCGCCGACCCCGTCCATCCGGGTTTGCGCCTGGCCTGACCGATTGCTGATCCCATGCGTGATCTCCACCGGAAACGACGGGATTTCCTCTCGACCTCGCGTCCCTTTTCGGACCTGATTCCGTGGATGCTGAGAATCGGGGACACCGGCTGCATCCTCAAAGATGGCAGCATCCTGAGCGTGTACCGCTTCGAAGGCGTGGATGTCGAGTCCCTGGAAAACGACGCCCTGCTGGTTGAGACGGCCCGGCTTGAACATGCCTACCGCCTGGCCGGGGTCAATGGCGACTACTGGTGGATTGTTGACCGGCGGTGTGAGACCGGGGCGATGCGCCCGACCGTCGACTGGGGAAATGGCGTTCCCGGCGCCGGACCGGAGATAGGAGGGAGGGTTTACCACAACCGGCACTTTCTGGCGCTCCTGACCCGGCCGCAGGCGCGACGCGATCATTTCTGGCAGCGGGTCGGACTCGAGACCGCACGCGGAAAAAGTCCGGGCCTGGCCCTGTGGGAGGCCTGCAAGAGCCAGTTCTCGACCCAGGCGGCGTGGCCATACAGCACGCTTGAAGTCACCGAACTCCTCACTGAGCATGAGAAACGGATGGAACGGTTTGTGGGCAGCTTGCCCGGTTGGGGCTGGCAGAGGCTTGAGGCAAACCAGCTGCTGGCTTTTCTGCGCAATCGCCTGGCTCCCGACGAATGCGCCGAGCTCCGGATTCCTGCCAGTGTCTACCTCGACGACGCACTGGCCGAGCGACCGCTCGAGGTGGTGGGACATCAGTTGCACTGGCCGGGGAGGCCGGGAACGTGGGCCACCCTCGTGACCCTCAAGGCCTGGCCACGCGACCATGGCGCGGGCGAGGAGCCCGGAACGTACCCGGGGATGCTGGATGCGCTGCTTGAACTGGATGGCAGTGTGACGGTGAGTCTGGCGTTCCGTCCGATCCCGGCGGCAGCCGCTGAAGCTTGGATCAGCCGGGTTCGCAACCATCACCGGGCGCTCGAAAAAAGCTGGCGCGCCTCCCTGCGGGAGGTGCTGACGCGCAAGGAAGTGCCAGCGGACCGTGAGCAACACGTACGGGCCAGCCGAGAAGCGGGCCAGGCCCTTGAACATCTCGAAGAAGGCCAGTACGGCTACCTCAATCTCACCGTGGCGTGTTACGGAAGCTCGCCGGAGGCGTCGGATGCGGTGGCCGCGCGGATCGAGGCGGCCGTCCACGCAGTTGGGTTCATGGCCCTGACAGAACGGATGCACGCCCTGTCCGCCTGGGCGGGAACACTGCCCGGCCAGTGGGCCGAGCCGGTGCGGTGGTTTCTGGTTTCGGGAGCGAACGCCGCCGATCTGGCACTGGCCCGCGGCCTGCCGGAGGGGAGCCTCGCCAATCCCCATCTGACCGGAGCGGACGGAAAACCGCTGCCGGCCCTCGCCTGGTTCGGAACCCGGCGGATGACCCCTTTTCATTTCCATTTTCACCACGGCCAGAATGGCCATACCCTGATCGTCGGGCCCACCCGCTCGGGGAAGAGCGTTTTCACCAATTTTCTGATCGCCCGCTGGATGGGCTTTCCGGACACGCAGGCGTTCCTATTCGACAAGGACCGGAGTGCCGAGATCCTGGTGGCCCTCTTGGACGGGAACTACTGTGATCTGGCTTCCGGTTCCGCGACCCCGGCCATTCTCAACCCTCTGGACCAGTTGGCCGATCCCGAAGAACGGGGCTGGCTCCATTCCTGGCTCATGGCCCTGCTTGAATCGGAAGGAACCCGGCTCGGGCCGGATGACGCCGGGCACCTCCAGAATGCGCTGGAAGCACTTGCCGCACTGCCCGCCACGGAATGGCGGCTTGCGACACTGGGGCAACTGCTGCCCAAGCAGTCGTTGGTGACGGCCCTCGCGCCCTGGATGGCCAGCGGGCCTTTCGGCTGGTGTTTCGACAAGGCGGGCGTCGGGGACGCCCCGGCCCGTCTCGAGGCCTTCGAAGTGGGACGGCTGTTCCGCCAGCCCCGGGTCGCCCGACTGGTCCTGGATGCGCTTTTCCATCGGATCCTGCTGGCCCTGGACGGAAGACCGACCCTGATTTCCGTCGAAGAGGCGTGGTTCATTCTTTCGGATCCTTTCTTTGCGGGCAAGATTGAAGAATGGATCCGGACGCTCGCCAAGAAAAACGCGCTACTGCTTCTGGTGACCCAGTCGGTTGAGGAACTGGCGCGTGTGCCGGCTGGGAAACTTCTGCTCGAAAACATTCCCACGCGCATTTTCCTGCCCAATCCCCAGATCCGGGGGCAGGAAGATCTCTACGCCCGGCTCTTCGGGCTCACCCCGGACCAACTCCGATGCATCGAACGCGCACGGCCCGGGCGCGACTACTATCTCACCCGGCCTGGCTTCGGCCGCCTCTTCGAATGTCCTTTTTCGCAAGTCGAGTTGGCCGGCCTGCGTTCAGACGCCTTGGCGCAACGCCTCTTCCACCGGGCCCGGACGGTGCAGGCGGAAGGCTGGCGGCGCACCTATCTCGAGAAGGCGATCCATGGCTGACCGGTTTCCTCGATCGGCGATTTTCGCCTTCGTCCTGCTGGTGGTGGCCGAAAGGTCCGTCTGGGGCATGGCCAGCGGCAGTGTCGTCTTCGATCCCATGAATTTTGCCCGCAATACGGTCACCGCACTCAACTCGATCCGAAGTGTCGAGTGGGAGATCCGGAGCAGCTTGATTCAGTATGAAAACCTGGAAATGGAAATCGCGTCCCTCAAAAACCTGCCGTCCGCGACTCTGGCCGCTCTGGGTCAAGTGACCGGGATCACCCGGACGATCCGCCAGTACCGGATCTTCCTGGACGCTCTGCGGGGGACGGCGGGATCCCTTCATGCCGGCTACCACCGCCTGCTTTCCCTGAACCGGACGCTCGCCTCGGCCCATCTCGGCTGGAAACGCTATGACCACCTCTTGCGCCGGGGAGTGGCCCGCCATCAGTCGGAGGCGGATGCCCAGGTCCACGAGGACAATGCGGTCCTCCGGTCGATCGCCCATAGCTATGCCCGCCTGCGGTTGGTCGAATCCACCCTGCCGGTGGCTTCCTCCATGAAGGGCCAGTTGGAGTCGATGAATGCAGCCCTGGGGGTGGTTGCGCGGGCCGATACCGGCGAACTCGCCGTTCTGGCAGCCCTCGAGCGCGGGCGGGCGACGGCGCGCAGCGAATCCCTGGCCGCCACTCGGGGTTGGATTCGCCGGCACCGCCTGATCGACCGGCGTGTGCGGACCCTGGCCTCCCGGCTGGCGGCCCGAAACGCCGGACCGGGCCTCGCGATGTGGCTCCATCGGGAAAATGCGACCCTGCAACCGGTCATTCCGGAAAATCCAGGGCTTCACCACCCGCATCCGCCGTCATGAGCCTCCATCCAGAAGCCACCGCACTGCCGACGATGGGTGCCGTCCTGAGACTCGTGTTCCACGAACTCCGGCAGGCCAGCCGGATGATTGCCGGTCGCCTGCTCCATATCGTCGTAGGGGGTCCGCTGTCCCTGTTCTACCTCTTCACCGAACTCGGACTCATCCTCCTGGGCCTGTCCATCGCCATCACGGGCCGGGCCCAGGAGAATCTGATGCGCCTGGCCCTCCGAGGCGTCATGGTATGGGGACTCGCCGCCTGGATCCTGAACGATTATCTCCCGCTGACGCGGGCCTTCGATGGCGGATTCAACGCCGTCGCCAATGTCGTTCTCGGTGCTGGGGCGGCGTGGCCCGCGCACTGGTCTCCCGGAGTTCTCAATGCCGCCACCCATTCCTTCATGGGCGCCGTCGAACGGCTCTGGCAGGCCCTGCCGATCTTCCAGGTCGGGCCGGCGATCCGGACCGGATGGACGCGGATCGGATCCGATCTCATCATGCTCCTCGACGCCTTCGTGGCCAGTTTCCTCATGGCCATCGTCGTGGCGCTCCTGACCCTGGCCTACCTCGCCTTTGCCGGCGTGTTCTTCATGGGGGTGGCGCTGACGGCGATCGGGGTCGCGGTGGGCCCGCTGCTCGTGCCGTGCCTCGTGCTGCCCTATCTCTCCGAACTATTCCACGGCTGGTTCCGCTATCTCTTGGGAGCAGGACTCTACAAGATCGTGGCGGCGATCGTGCTCATGCTGGCCGCCATCCTCCTGTCGTCATCGGTCGCGGAAGTCAACGCGCTGTCGCACGCTCTCGCGGCCCCGGCAGCCCGGGGTTCGTCCCTGTGGAGCGGGGCCGTGATCTTCGTCTACGTCTTCTATCTCCTCCTCGCGGCCTCTTTCATCCTGCTCATGCTCCGCCAGATCCCGGCGGTCGTCGGCCACCTCACGAGTGGCCGGGGCGGAGCCGGGACGGGGACCTGGAGCGCCCTGGGTTCCAGTCTGGGCGGAATCGGGCGTTCATGGGCAGCGGGTGGCGAATGAATCGGTGGCGGGCCTGGTGCATCCTCCCCAACGTGGACGGCAAACCTTGGCGTCAGGCACTCGTGGAACGCCGAGGGCAGCCGCTTGGGGAACGCCGGACGCATCCGTGTCCGGCGGCCTTTGAGCACCAGCCCTTTGCGCTTCTCGCCTGGCTCGTGGCTTGTGAGTGGCAGGATCGGAGGGGACGGCTCGTGGCCGGGTTCGTGCTCACCCTCACGTTCCTGATCCACGGACTGGTCTCCCTGGTGGCGCGATGGCTCTGAGCCGGCTCTTGGGCCGCCCCCGCCGGGGAGGAGCGTCGGAGGAGACGGCGCGGCCGGAGGGACGGCTGGCCCGGCATCCCCCGGGCTCGCCGGAGGAGTGGCGTTACTTCGAGCGCTTTGCCGTCCCTCTCCTTGAGCGCAACCGGCTCTTTTTGCTTTTGATCATTGAAACGGTGGCGCTGGTCCTCCTGGGATTGGCCTTCCTGTCACTCGGTCCGAACACCGGCCGGATCCCCTACCTGGTCCGCGAACATGCCTCGGGTCGGCTGACAGTCCGGTCCCTGGGTCACCTGCCGTTCACCCCGGGGCACAACACCCTGCGTTACTTTCTCGGGCGCTGGACCATCCGACTTTTGGCACTCAACCCGGCGCTCACGGCGGGCGATCTGGCCGCCGACTACGAGTGGACCCGTGGCGCGGCGGTGGGCCAGTTCACCCACTGGGTCCGGATCACGGAACCCCTGTCGGTATTGGCCCATCACCCGAACCGGGTTCGGACCGTCAGGCTCGAGAGCCTGGGTTTTCTACCAGGAAACGTCGCCCTGATCCGCTGCCGGACCACACGGCGGTCCAACCGGTCCGGTTCGGTCCACCGGACCGAGTGGGTGCTCACCCTGAACTACGTGATCACCCCGCCGCGCTCGGCCCGTGCCATTCTGCGGGATCCGATCGGTCTGTTCATCACGAACTTCAACATCCAGAGAAATTGGTAAGAGCGCCGGCGGCATTGCCGCCGGCGGGGAGGGCTTGATGCGCCTTGACTGTATTCGCTGCCAGCCGGTTGTCCTGTGGGTGCTGGTCGCCGGTTGCGTCCTGTCCAGTCTTCCGCTCGAGGCCCGGACTTCCGGTGTTTATAGCATTGGCCGGATCGTCCGGTTTCGCTACCGCCAGGGCCGCAGTGAGACCATCCTCACGCGACCGGACGCAGTCACCGACCTCATCCTGCCGGCCGGGGAACATCCGGTCAGTCTCGCCCTTGGGGATACGGTGCGCTGGGTGGTGGCCCAGGACACACATGACATCTTCATCAAACCCGTGCGTGCGGGACTCTTCACCTCGGGGACTCTGGTCACCAACCGGCGCCGCTATGAGCTCATTTTCGTGAGCGTGCCGCCGGGCAGTCCCTGGTATCAGGCCGTGAGCTGGCGGACCCAGTCGCTCTGGTCGCTTCGCGACGCGCCGCCGCCGCCATCCGCGATCCGGCCCGTCCGCTCCCGCCGGCCGGCCTGTCCCACCGGGCAACCCTGGTACCGGCGGCTGCATTTTGCCTACCGGATCCATGGCAAGGCGCCATGGCGTCCGGTCAGGGTCTTCGATGACGGCCGCCGGACTTTCATTGAACTGGCGCGGGGGGTTCAGGACATGCCGGCCCTGTTCGTCCGGCACGGGCACCGCTACAGCCTGGTGAATTACCGGGTGCACGGCCGCTGGATCCTCTACCCGCACCGGTTCCGCGCCGCCGAGCTCCAATTGGGGCGGAGGCGTGTCCGCATGGACCGGCGGCTCCGTCGCGGGCCATGAGTCCGGATGCGCCCGGCCCGGCGGAGCCAACCGCCCGTCCCCTCCACCGTCCCTCGCGGCGGATCCACTACTGGATCCTGGGGTTTGTTCTCGTGCTGGTCACGGCGAGTTTCCTGTGGGTCCGGTTCAACGCGCCGGGCACCGCCCGCATGCCCGCGCATGCGGTTCCAAGCCCGACGGCTCGCCCCGGATCCGGCTGGCTGAGACCGGCGCGGCATTTCCTGGACCGACTGAGGCGTGCGAGCGCGGTGACCGGCCCCCGGCGGCCGGCACCCCGGCGGATTCGCCGGGTCCACGTCGTTCCGCCGCCTCGGGCACCGGCTCCGGGGGAGCCGGGATCATCCCGCCCGACCCCTCCCCCAGTCTGGGCATCGGATCGCATTGAAGGGCGTGCCAGTCCGATCCTGGCCTGGTCGGGTCCCAGGGCTCCGTCCCGTTCTCACCCCCGTCGCCGGATGCTCCACTCGCTGATCCGGCGACTCGAACCGGCCAATCCGGATATGGGAAGGACGGGTGGCGTCGGACCGGTCGTCGGAAACTGGAATCGGCGATCGGCCCTCTCACCGGCGGGGCAGCGCAGCCGGGCGAAACGCCACTGGCTCCGCCGGGAACGTCAGGCCGGGTTGCCGGCGCCCGAAGTGATCCTGCCGCCGCCCGAACAGCCGGTCCTCATGCCGGGCTCGGTGATTCCGGCCGTTCTGCTCAGCGAAATCGACAGCGATCTGCCGGGCATGATCGTGGCACGTGTCACCCGCACGGTTTTCGACTCGGTTCATGAACGCTTCCCGATGATTCCACGAGGGGCCACGCTCGTCGGATACTATTCGTCCCAGATCGCCCAAGGCCAGACCCGGGTTCTCGCCTCCTTCAGCGAGGTCATTTTTCCCGATGGACGCCGGGTTGCCCTGGCCGGCATGCAAGCGGCCGATGCCTACGGTGCTTCCGGACTCAAAGACGAGGTCGACTCCCACTTCTGGAAGATCTTCGGTTCCTCGTTTTTGATTGCCGCGCTGTCGGCCCTGTTGCCCACGGACCAATCGACGGTGGTGGTCTCGCCCCTGACGCCCGCTCCCGCCGTCGTCGGCTCCGCCGCCGGGCAGGCGCTTCTCAATACCTCCCAAACCATTCTCGCCCGTAACGAGGACATTCCGCCGACCCTGATCATCCGCCCGGGTTTCCGTTTCCGGGTGATGGTCAGTCGTCCGATCGCGTGGGCGCGCTTCCGGGAGCGAACAGGCGGGACTCTTCCGCGAGGATTCGTTTCAGGGAATCTGGCCGGCCGAACCCATGTCCTTCCCCGTCGAATTCAATGTAGCGCACACGGGCCCCGTCCCGGTTCAGCCGGGAGGCGAAGCGACGCGTGTCGCGGGCCGGGACCACGGGATCGGCCTTTCCCTGGAAGATGAGGTAGGAGATCCGGGGCAGCTCCTCGACGTGGTGGGAAGGCGAGCGGTCCCGGTAGTTCGCCCGGCCACCGTCCGGGAGGCCGACCAGGAACCGACCGTAGTGGGACTCGAACTTGGGGGAGGAGCGTTCGAGCTGGAGTAGGTCCGTGACCGGGTAGAGCAGGCTGACCGCGCGGAAATGGGGATAGCGCAGGAGGGTCCGGAGTGCCGTGAATCCGCCGGCGCTGCTGCCGGCCAAGTGGAGCCGAGCGGGATCGGCCAGCCCCCTCTCGATCAGAAAACGGGTGCCGTGTTCAACGTCTTCGGCATCAAGAATCCCCCAGCGTCCGGCCAGTGCCGCGCGATAGGCACGGCCGAATCCGCTGCTGCCCCGGTAGTTGATGTCGAAAACGGCGAGCCCAAGCGCGCGCCAGCGGGCGATCCGGAAATCATGGGCCGGCGTGGCCATGGCCGTGGGTCCGCCGTGGCAGCGGATGACGCAGGGATAGGGGCCCGATCCGCGGGGCCGGTGGAAGAAGCCCTGGACCGGTCGGCCGTCCGATCCCTGGAAGCGGAGAGAGGTCACCCCACGGCCCGGCGCGTCTTCGCCCTGTCCACCGCGGACGATCCGCATGCCGCCACCGCCCGTCCAGGACACGATGGCCGGAGCCCGGTCCGGACGGCACAGGAGAGCGGCCGCCCGCGGGCCGCGGACGACCAGCGGGTTGAGATCGCCCCGGGGAAGAGGCAGCCGGGTGGGAGACCCGTGTCCGGGCTCCCCGATCTGCCAGAGTTCGCTCGAGGCCGCATGGACAAAAGCGGCCCAAAGGCTCCGATCTCCCCGGAATCCATAGCTGGCGAGCCCGAGGTTCCAGGGGAGACGGCCTAGGTCGGCCCGCTTCCGGGTGAGGCACTGGGTGCCCTGCCGGGGGTGCCAGCGGTAGAGGTTCGAAAAGCCCGTGCGGTCGGAGATGAAGTAGAGCCAGCCTCCGCTCCCCCAGAGGGGCTCGGTCACCATCTCGGTCGCGCCGCCGGCCACGAGACCGGTTTCGACGAGATGCCCCGAGCCGTCGAAACGGCCGATGCGCAGCCGGGTGCCCTGCCAGGGCAGGTCGGGATGATCCCATTCGATCCAGGCCAGGCGGCAACCCCCGCGATCTGCCCGCGGGGCCAGATAGAAATCCGCGCCCCGGCACAGGAGGGCCAGCTGCCGTCTCCCCACATGCCAGCAGCCGATCGCGTGTTCCGGCTCTCGGCCGTTTTGCGCCCGCTCCACCACGCAGAACAGAAGGTCCGGATCGGGATGGCCGGAGAGGTCTCCGTAGCGGTCGGTCGGGCGGCCTCCGATGCGGGTCGGACGGCGGTCGGGGCCGAGGCGGTGCAGTGCGCCGCTCCGTTCGTCCACGAAGAAGACGCCGCGCGCCGTGGGCAGATAGGCGCCGCCGCCGTATTCGTAGACCCGGCTTCGGATCCCCCAGCCGGGAGGGGTCAGGCGTTCGCAAAAGCCGGCTCGTTCCCGGCACAGTCCCCAGCGTCCATCGTCCGCGGCGCTCGATTCGAGCCAGTAAAGATGACGAGGTCCGAGCCGGGGTTCGGCGAGACGGAGTGGCAGATCGGCCTCCCCGGCGACGCTCACGGTCCCGGTAAACCTTCCGGGAAGGGTGGTGGCCGATCCGTCCAGCCGCCCCGCGCCAGATTCTCGCGGATGAGGGCGATACGGCGACTGGCCAGCACTTGCCGTTTCTGCTCCGGCGTCCAGTCGTATTCACCTGCTTCGAGGCGGACTCCGGCCAGCGCCGGCAGGAGATGGGACAGGAAGGGACGCGGCGGATAAGGGTCCCTTTCGTGTCCCGTCCGGCCGTGGAAGTCCGCCGCGCAGGCAGCGAGAACCGGATCCAGAAGGGCCGGGTTCTGCCGGTAGGGCAGATGCGACAGCCAGCCATCGAGGGTCCCAACATCCTGGTCGAGAGCGCGATGGATCTCAAGGTGCCAGCGGGTCGCGAGTTCCGCAGCGAGCCGGAAAGCGTGGGGGACGCGCAGCCTCGCGTTCAGTTGGCGCACGGCTTCGAGACCGGATTCGGCATGCCCGGGATGGTTGGGCCAGAGGGACGGATCCGTTCTTCCCTTGCCGAGATCATGCACCAGAACCGCGTAGGCCACGATGGGGTCGGCACCCTCCCGGGCGGATGCGGCCAGGGCCTGCAGCACGTGCTCGCCGGCGTCAATCTCGGGATGTTCCCGGGGATCCTGTGGGATGCCGAACAGGCAGTCAATTTCCGGGAACAGCGACTTGAGTCCGTCCACGTCGCGCAGCGTTTGGATGTAGATCTCCGGATGCGCGGTGGCGAGGGCACGCCGCGTTTCCTGCCAGATTCGTTCCGGGGGGAGCGTGGCCAGCTCTCCCGAATGACTGATGGCGCGCATGAGGGTCTGGGTTTCCGGGGCGAGCCGGAACCCCAGGGCATGGAAGCGGGCGGAAAAGCGGGCCACCCGGAGCAGGCGGAGCGGATCCTCGACAAAGGCCGGCGAGACATGCCGGAGCAGCCGGGATTCAAGATCGGCCCGGCCTCCGTAGGGATCGATGAGTTCGCCCCCCGCCCCCTCGGCAATGGCGTTGATGGTGAGGTCACGGCGGGCTAGGTCCGCGACGAGGCTCACTTCCAAGCCGGTCTGGAAGCGGAACCCGCCATGCCCGCTCCCGGCCTTTCGTTCCGATCGGGCCAGGGCATATTCCTCCTTGGTTTCCGGATGCAGAAAGACGGGAAAGTCTCGGCCAACGGGCTTGAATCCCCGTTCGATCATCTGGGCGGGCGAGGCGCCGACCACGACGTAGTCCCGTTCCGCGACGGGCAGGCCGAGCAGGCGGTCCCGGACGGCACCACCGACAAGATAGATTTCCACGGCAGGCGGCCTCAGGGTCCCGGGTCCGGCCTGTGGTGGAACGGCGACCCGGCGGATCCGTTCACGCGATCCGGTGCCCGAGATAGGCGGGGATGCGGGCGCGAAAAGGCGTGGGGATGATGCCGAGCATCCCGAATCCGTCTGCCGCCGGTCGTTCATCCGGCGCACGGGAGAAGGCCCGGAGCGACCGGTAGTTGTCGAGCGTGAAGGGTGGATGGGGCAGCCACTGGAAGAGGGCGCCCATGAGCCAGGCGGCTCCATTGGGCAGGCCCACGATGAGACGGTGGGCGTGGATGACCCGCCCGATCGCCTCCACCTGCTCCTTCAGAGTCAGGAGATCGGGGCCTTTGAGGTTCATGGCCGGAACCGGCACGCGGGCCCCGTCGATCAGCATCCGGAGCGCCCGGACAACATCCGCGATGTCGACGGGAGCCAGCGGAGCCTCCGGGCAGGCCAGCGGCAGGATTCCCGGGGATCTCCTCAGGAGACGGGCGAAGCGCTGGAGGAAGTCATCATCGGGGCCGTAGATCACCGAGGGGCGCACGATGTGCCAGTCGAGGCCCGAGGCCCGGATGCGGTCCTCGGCATCGGCCTTGGAGCGGAGATAGGCGCTCGGGAGCTGGGATTGATCCGCCAGGAGCGCGCTCACGTGGAGGAAGCGGGGAACGGCCCCGTCGCGGGCGGCCGCCACCAGGTGACCGGTCACGGCGCCATGGACCCAGGCAAAGCGGGATTTCCGGCGTATGCCTTGGTTGAGAAGACCGACCAGATTGACGATGACGGATGCGCCCCGAACGGCCGGTCCAAGATGCCGGGGCGCATAAATCTCCGGGTGCGCGGCGGTCTCGAGGGTCGGCAGCACCTGGAGATCCCGGAGACGGGAGGCATCCCGCGTGAGAATGCGGACCCGGTAGCCGGCATTGACGAGGGCCGGGGCGAGGTGACGGCCGACGAAACCGCTGCCGCCGGCAAGAACAATGAGAGGGGGCTGGCTCATGGAGATATTCTGGCACCAATCGCCGTTTCCGGCCGATCCGTCTCGCGCACCGAGCGTGAGTTCGCCCAGGTGCGCCAGATCATTGAGGTTCCAAAAATCTCTTCACCGGGTTCGGCGGATCGCGAAGGCGGGCTTGGACGAGAGACGTGATCAACGGGGGCACGCCGACCCAAAGCCAGGCCCCAGTTCCGGGGCCCCCCAACGGTTTGCCGAGGCGCGGTCGCTGGGCCCGGTTGTATCCGCCGGCCTTCGGTCGCAGAAGTCTTTGGCTTGAGACATGGGCTGAACCTCCCCCAGCGCAAGCCGGGGGAAGGTTCAGCGTTCAACCAAATCACTCCCGGAAGTCAATCTGGAGCCCATCGGCAGGGAGCGGCCCCCCTGGGGGCCTTGTCCGGGACCTGCTAAAATTGCACTGGATCGGTGCTCACCGCCACCGGGGAGGCAACGTGCTGATTTCCATCAATCCGTTCGATGGCCGGGAGTGGGCCCGCCATGCCGTCTGGACGGAGGACGCCATCGAAGGAGCGCTCGCCAACGCCCAGGCCGTCTTCCGGGAATGGTCGGCTGCCGGTTTGCAGGCCCGGCTGCGTCCGGTCACGGAATTGGCGACTCGTCTGGGGGCTGAACGCGAGTCACTGGCCGCGCTGGCCACCCGCGAGATGGGCAAGCGTCTGGCCGAAGCCCGGGCCGAGGTCGACAAGTGCGCCCTGCTCTGCCGCTACGTCGCCGACGAGGCCCCCGCCATCTGGGCCGACGAACCGGTTGCCACCGAAGCCCGCCGGAGTTACGTCCACTACGAACCTCTGGGTCCCCTGCTCGGCATCATGCCGTGGAACTTTCCGTTCTGGCAGGTATTTCGTTTTGCCGTGCCTGCCGTCGCGGCCGGCAATACGGTCCTTGTCAAGCACGCCCCGAATGTCACCGCCATCTCCTTGGAAATCGAACGGCTGTTCCGGCAGGCGGGATTCCCGGCGCACGTTTTCCAGGCACTGCCCGTCCCGGTGGAAGCGGTCGGGCGCATCATCGCGGATGCTCGCATCCGGGGCGTCAGCCTGACCGGCAGTACCCGTGCCGGACGCGCGGTGGCCGCCCAGGCTGGTGCCCATCTCAAAAAATGCGTCTTGGAACTCGGCGGTTCGGATCCCTGGATCGTCCTCGCGGATGCCGACGTCGAGGCCGCAGCCGCAGCCGGAGTGACCGCCCGCTTCCAAAACGCGGGCCAGAGCTGCATCGCCGCCAAGCGTTTCGTGATTCAGAAGGAGGTCTATGACCGCTTTCTTGAAGGTTACCTGGCCGGTGTGGGCGCCCTGGTCATGGGGGATCCCGCCGACGCGCGGACGACCCTCGCCCCCTTGGCGCGGGACGATCTCCGGTCGGCGCTGGCCGCCCAGGTGGAGGATGCGCGCCAGCGGGGGGCGCGGCTTCTCGCCGGCGGGAAGGTGCCGTCCGGACCTGGCTATTTCTATGCGCCGACCGTGCTCGACGGTCTCGATCCCGCCATGCGGGTTTCGCGGGAGGAGGTCTTCGGTCCGGCCGCCCTCCTGTTCCGCGTGAGCAACGAGGAGGAAGCCCTGGAGCTGGCCGGAGCCACCGCCTACGGGCTCGGGGCGAGCCTCTGGTCGGGCGATCTCGGGCACGCGGAGCGGCTGGCACGGACGCTGCCATCCGGACTATCGTTCGTGAACAGCATGGTGAAAAGCGACCCGCGCTTGCCCTTCGGCGGCATCCGGGACTCCGGGGTCGGACGTGAACTCGGCGTGGCGGGCTTGCGCGAGTTCGTGAACATCCGGACCGTCTGGATTGCCTGAGCCAGGGTCAGGGCAAGGCCGGGATGTGCGCGGTCCACTCGCGGATCCGGTGCCAGACCTCGTCTTCGGCGCCGGTCATCCACGCCGGGAACTCGACGAGCCCGAGCCCCTGCGAGCCCGCCTGGACGTAGAGCTGGGTGTCCTTGATGAACGTGATGAGGGGGATCTCGAGGTGATCCAGGAATTTCCGGAGATGGCCGAGCGATCGCGTACCGCTGCGGGTCCGGTTGCCGATGATCCCGATCCGTTCACGCGGATAATTCATGAGGACGAGATCGGCAATGGTCCGTGGCGCGGCTTCGAGATCGATCGCCGAAGGCAGGATGGGCATGAGCAGGCCTTGGGCGTCGCGCAGGATGTCGACCATCCGTTCCCGGGCGACGCCGGCCGGTGTGTCGACGAGGACGGTTTCGGCGTCCGGATACTGGTGGAATTGCCAGCTGCGGGTGACGTGCTGGCTCAAGTGGGCGCCGTTGATACCGTAGATGGGGGCCCGTTCCTCCGGCCGCTTGCGGAGCCAGGCCAGGGAGGAACCCTGGGGGTCGAGATCCAGCAGGCAGATCCGCATGCCATCGGTGGCGAGACGGGCGGCCAGGTTGGTCACCACTGTCGTCTTCCCGGACCCCCCCTTGGGGTTAAGCACCACGATCTTTTTCATGCCGGATACGGTCTTGCGCCTGGCCGAGTGCTTTTCAGTATAGTCCGGTCCCCCGCCGCCCAAGGAGCCCGTCCGATGGCCCCGTCGGCCACGGGAAGGGATCCGTGACCGACGGGGCCTCTCCCACCCGGCTGGGCGTGATCCTGCCGGGCGGAGGAGCCCGCGCGGCCTATGAAGTCGGCGTCATCCGCGCGCTGGCCGAACTCTGGCCGGCCGGCCTGCGTCCACAGCCGGATATCCTGGCGGGGACTTCGGCGGGCGCCCTCAATGCCATTTTCCTGGCCGGGCGCATCGACGATCTCGGACGGGGTGCACGTGACCTGGCGAAGCTCTGGAGCTCGCTCACAGTCGATCAGGTCTACACGCACCATTGGCTCCAGTCCTGGGGCCGACGCTGGATGTGGCGCCACAAACTGGCGGAGGAACCGGCCGGGGACTCCAGAGAGGGGCGCCGTCGTCGGTTCGGGGCCTTCCTCGACACGGCCCCGTTGCGCCGTATCGTCGACACCCAGGTGGACTGGCCGGCCATCGGGCGGCACATCGAGGCTGGCCGTCTGCGTGGCGTGGCCATCACGGCCACGTCATACACGGACAATCGGAGCGTGACCTTCTTCCAGGGCGCACCGGACATCACCGGCTGGACCCGGGTGCGCCGGGTCGGGCGGCCGGTCCGTCTGACGACGGATCACATCATGGCCTCGATCGCGCTGCCGATTTTGTTTCCCTCGGTCCGCATCGATGGCTGTGATTACGGAGACGGATCGCTCCTGCAGCTGACCCCGCTGGCCCCAGCGCTGCACCTCGGCGCCGACCGCCTGCTCATCATCGCCGTTCATGCCCCCCAGGGACAGACGGCGCCAACTATGCCCTCTCCCTCTCCCTCTCCCTCTCCCTCTCCCGATGCCCCGTCCTGGATGACGATCGGCGGGTTCCTGTTCAATGCGCTTTTCATCGAGGGCATCTACCTCGACCTCGAGCGTCTCGAACGGATCAATGCAACCCTGCGGAGCCTCGCCGTCCCGGGAGGTCATCTGCTTCGTCCCGTCGAGACTCTCGTCCTGTCCCCGAGCGTCGACCCTGCCTCGCTGATCGCCCATCACCGTGACCGCATCTCGCGCTGGCTGCGTTGGATGGCCCGCGAAACGGGACCCAGCTCTGCCGGCTACGCGTTCGAAAGCTACCTCTTATTCGACGGAGGTTACTGTCACGACCTGATCGAGCTGGGCTATGCCGACACTCTGGCCCGGGCGTCCGAAGTCCTTCGCTTTCTGGAACCCCTGGCGGGCGGGGAACGCTTAGCAGATACTTGACTTCGGTTCGTACCGGTCGATCACTGGTCATGATGGGCCAACCCGACGGCATTGGCGAGTTTGCAAAGCGCATCGGCCAGTCGGTTCAGACGGTGCGTCGATGTAAACACGAGGGGGCATACTGATTGCCTGCCGGCTCCCGTTGGGCCGATCCCACCGGCATTCTTGCAATGGGTGGCGTAAGACTGCAAATCTGAATCGGTCAAACCCATGGTTCGCGCAATCCAGGAACACTCGGCACCCGTGCCTTTTGCTCAGATGATTGGGGCGTTCTTTTGGGCATCTTTCGTGCCGTAGCCCAAGCCTGGGACTGCTGCATCAGGTCCAGCCGCCGTAACATCGCATCCATCACCGCGTTATACAGTTGCGCCCGGTCTCGAACCGCACGGAAAGCACCCGACCTTCGGGGGGGAATACCACGATCGGGAGTTCCGGGACAAACGACAAACCGGTTTTCTTACGGTAAGAGATCTCAATGCGCGCCGGGTTCAAGACCGGGTTTGGGGAATGGACTGCGCTCGTGCGTCGGCTACCCGGCCCGGCCTGAAGGGATGTCGGGCGTGTCACAAGTCAGTCATAAAAACGACACGGAACCGACATCCCATACTCCTACGATAGTGCCTGTCAGTCACACGAGAGCCGTTCGTGAGGAACAAGGCCGTGGCGGTCAGTGTCCAAGCCGGGGTTCAACCCCCGCACGCAATCATCATTGGTCCCATTGCAGGCCTCGATCCGGGACTGCGCATTGAAATCGAGCAGGGCACGGGATCCATTCGACAGACCACGAGCCCCGACAGTCTCACGATGGCGGATTGGGAACAAGCCGATTGCCTCGTGATCCTGAACGAGGCCGCTTTGACGCCGGACGCCATGCATCAACTGCTGTTGTCCTGCTCACCCCATCAGGAATGGAGTGGGCTGTTCATCAAATCCGGAAGAATCTGGCCGATAAAATTTTGGAACCAGATCACTGAAATTCTGTTGTCGCATCTGCTCGAAACGCTTCCCGCTCGGCGCCTCGGGCTCGTCGAGGCGCAACCGATCCGCGCCCGGCTCAGGGTCGGCCCGTTTGTCCTGGATCCTGGCAATCACGTAGTCATGATCGCAGACGAGGAGATCGTATTGCGACCCATGGAGTACTTATTACTCTCCCATTTTCTCGAGTACCCGAATCGTCTGCATCACCGGCAAGAACTCATGGATGTTCTCTGGGGAAGCGGAACCGCCATTGATCCCCGAACCGTTGATGTGCATGTCGCTCGTTTGCGCAAGGTCTTGGGTAAGAAAGGGCAGGAAGGCGCCATCGAAACCGTTTTCCGCTTTGGTTACCGGTTCCGGCCCGACCGGAGCGCCCAACCCCGAAAGCTTTCACATACCTGATTCGATTTCCCTGAGGAATCTGTCCATGAATGCTGTCGTCAGTTCCGAAGTACTCAATCCCACGCGTGAAGGCATGCCCGCTTTTCGCCCGGATCTCGTTCCGCTCGTGCAGATCGCATCCGGCGAACGACCGCTGCCTGCGTCCACCTGGTTTGGTGAGGATCAGCTCCAGGCGCCGTTCTGGCGTTCGGCGGGCGTGGCCATCCTCCTTGAAATACTTTTGCTTGCGGGCCTGTTTGGCTGGGTCCTGATCGGCCATCTGGCGCCCGCGCATACGCAGAAAGCAATTACGGCCGTGACACTTGTCGCGCCGCCGAATCCTCCCCCCCCGATCATGCGCCCGCCGGAGCCACCCATGCCGCTGAACCAGGCTGCTCCCGCTCCGATTCTGCCCCGCATCGCTCCGCTTCCGCCGATTGCGGGCGGACTTCCGGTTCCGCGCGCGCTGTTTCTGCCCCGGCCACCTCCCGATCCGACGCAACCCCGGACTGCGGGGCGTGTGAATCCGCTGGCGCTTTACACGGCGATTCTGCGCGAACAGGTGCGGGCCGCGCTCGTCGTGCCTGCGATCGCGCGCCAAATGGGTCTCAGTGGCAAAACCCTGGTTCTCTTCCGGCTCGAGCCGAATGGACGGATGATTTGGGCCCGCATCGCCCGATCCAGCGGATCGGGCATCCTGGACCGCGCCGCACTCGATGCGCTCCATCAGGCCGACTTTCCTCCTTTCGTGCCGAGAATGAGTCGGGCCGACACGACGTTTGAACTCTGGGTGCACTTCAACGTGAGCCGGAGTTGACCGCTGATACCGTACCGCACATTTTGATCCGCAACCACAACCACAACCACACTGGGGAAAATATATGTTGCAGTTCCGTCCAAAAAAGACCATGGGGCGATTTGTCCGTGCACCCGATCGTGTCGCATGTATGAACCGTGCCGCACGCGGTGGCATCCCGGCTCTTTTGTTTCTCATCCTCGCCATGCCGCCGGTTTGGGCACAGGGATCGGATACCGGCGCGATCGTCAACGCCGGTGGCATCCACAAGCGACATCCGGCAAACGCTGGCGCCACTCCCCCGATCGTCAACGCGGGTGCCATACGCAAGGCCGCTTCTAGCGAAGCCGTCAAACCCTATTCCCACCGCGCCCAGCTCAGGAAACCCGTCAGCGTCAAGGTGATCGGACGCCCGGAAATCCGCGCGGCGGGCCCTGCGGCCGGTGCGGCACAGGCGCTCGTATTCGCTCCGGGTGTTGCGATCGGCGGGTATGGCAACGGTGGCGCGACCAAGTATTCGCTCAGCATTAACGGTATCAAGCAAGGCTGGGGAGGACCTTCCGGAGGCACGATCGACAATGGATCCATTGCGGTGAGCTTCGATGGCGTGCCCATGAACAATTTGGCTTCGGGCTTATGGGAATCGCCCGAAGTGAACCAGCTCGAAATGATTCAAAACATCGCCGTGACGTACGGACCCGGCGAACCGGTCGATCGCTGGTTCGACAATGTGGGTGGCGCCATCGATTTCGTGCCGATCCAACCCAACCGTTATCCGGGATTCAAGTTCTCCCTTTTTACGGGTTCGTACGCCAGCCAGGGTTTCTACATCCAGGGGCAGAGTGGCCGCCTGGACGGGTGGGAAACCGTGGTGGCGGGCGGCGCGAGCAGCCAGGATAGTTTCCGAACGACACCGGACGGGTTTTCCAGCCCGGGACACGACTACGCCTGGTATTTCAAAACCCGCCACCGCTATGCGGGAGGCAGTTTCAGTATGGGCGCCTATACTGCATACGGGCAGGCGTTCCGGCCCAACGTGGTGCCCGTGAATCCGATTGCGGGCGTCACCGTAAACGGCTTGACCGCAGCCGGCACGACCATCCCGGGACCGCTCTACAGCCAGGCGACGACCGGATTTTATGGTGCGCTCCCGTACTCGGTCTGGAACAAGAACGATGCCAACCGGACTTATCTGATCTACATCCGGAACAACACGGCGCTGAGCGGGAATCTCGGGTTTCATGAAATGGTCTGGTACCGCTATGGATCCCGCTTTCATTTTCATGATTACAACTTCGAGCAGGATCAGGCGAACCGCTACGAATACAACAATCCGCACGGCTATGCGTACGGCGACAAGGCGTATTTCAGCCTGCTTTTGCCCGCCAACACCGTCGATTTTGGTGCCTTCTGGATCACGAGCAAGTACAACTCCAAAAACGCGTTCTATAACCCGCTCGATGGCGGCAGTAACGTGGCGCCGAACGGCTCCTATCGCAGCGATATCTGGGACCAGACTGATGTTGCGCTTTTCGCACAGGATGCAATCAGGCTGCCCGCCCATTTCACGGTCACTCCGGGACTTCGCCTCATCCGCTACAACACCGACTACTACGTGAATGGTCCCGCCGATTTTCCGAATGCAACGGGAACCGATCAGGGCAAGCTGCCCAACGCCTCGACCGGGTACACCAAGCTCGAGCCTTCGATTTTCGTGAACTGGCGGCCGACGCGGAACTGGGCGGTCTACGCCAACTACAGCACGGCCTACCGCCAGCCTTCCGATGGCGGCGGCGGCGGTCCCTACCAGCAGATTCTGGCTTCATCGCTCAAGCTCGAGGAGGGGGTCGAAACGCAGGTCGGCGCCAAGTACCGCTGGGTGCACAGTCCGATCGGAGCGCTGTTTGCCGGCATCAACTATTACCACCTGACCTACCGCAACCAGATCATTTCCATCTCGAGCGCGAATGGACAGTTCTTGACGTCGGCTTTCGGGAGTTCGCACTATGACGGCGTGAATCTCTTCGCCGATGACAACCCCATCTCCAATCTGCACGTGTTTGCCAACTTGTCATTCGAGCATGCGGCGTTCAGTCACTATACGGTGGGCGGTGTGGACTACAACGGTTTGCCGGTCTCGAATACGCCGACCCGCACCTTCAGCCTGGGAGGCGCTTGGATGCTCCCTGTGAATGCCGACCTCTCGCTCACGCCGAGGCTCTGGCTGACCTACAATGGCCCCGAGTATCTTTTCAACAACAGTACCAGTGCGCCGACCCGCAACACCCAGCCGGCCTATACCGTTTGGAATGCGGCGCTCGGAGTCGGTTTGCCGCGCATCCATCCGCTCCATAGTCTCAGGCTGAGTTTTGGAGTGTTGAACCTCTTTAACAAGCACTACAACACGATCGAATACTACTCGAGCGGCGGATACTTCGTGGTTTCGCAAAGCGTGGGCGCGCTTCTGGCTTACCCCGGTGCGCCGCGGACGGTGTACGTTTCTCTGACCGCGACGCTCTGACCGAAAGCACCCAGAACTGTTGGGGGCCGGTGCAAACCGGCCCCTTTTTTCGTCCGGCCGGTGGCAGTAGCCCATCGGTCTCCCGTCCGTGGAATTCCAGGAATGTCCGTCGCTTGTTTCTCTTCCCGCAAAGGCGAATCACGATCGGACCGGTATGTGTCGCAAGCGTGCCATGAAATAGTATCGGATCCGTCACGGTACCGAAAAAATAGAAAGAGACGATATACGCATCCCCGTCATGCGCGTGCATGTGCGGGTGGTTGAATGAACATCCTCGCGATCTCTGGGAGGTATCTGCCATGTTGTGTTCATCCGTCGTCCGTCGGGCTGCCGGCCGATCCATTCCTGCCGGTTTTGTTCTGATCCTTCTGATGGGATGTCTTCCATCCACGGCATCAGCCGCGCACGGACCGGTCTATGCGGGATCCGTGAGCAAGAAGGGCAAGCTTAAACGCAAGAAGAGCCTTCATGCCAAGACCAAAAAATCCGCCTTCACGGTTTCGACGATTGGTGCGCCGACACTTCGTGCGGCCTCGCCTGCGGTCAACGTACAGACCATTCTGGCCAAACTCCCGAGCATCAACGCCTATAGTGACGGACCCAACGGCATCCGGAGCCATATCACCCTGCGCGGGTTCGACGCGTACCAGATCTCGGAAACATTTGATGGCATTCCGCTGAACGACCTCTTTAATGCGGCCGCTTCCAACTATGCCTCCGCGCGCAACGCGATCCCACTGACGCTCTCCGATCTCGGGAGCATATCGGTGTACCGGGGCATCAACAATCCGTCCGTCAACTCCCTCTATTCCCTGGGCGGAACGATCGCCTATGCGCCCCGGCAGCCGAGCCCGGTTTTCGGTGCCACCATCGGGCTTGGACTGGGTCGCTACGCCACGAGCCGGATCGAGGGTCGCATCAATACCGGTTCGCTCGACGGATTCCGGACCCTCATCGACTTCACCCGTGACGAGAGCAACGGATGGCTCCAGGGCGTTCACAACCAGAACTACAATTTCTATCTGGCGACGGTCAAGCACTTCAACGACGGGGCGTCCAAGTTTTTCACCTATATCGTCTCGAATGAGAACTCGGGCAAGACACCCCATACCGTTCCGGTTCCGCTCATCGATCAATATGGCTCGAGCTATCAATGGCCGGAAAGCTGGGCATACTCCAATCAGCAGGATCATCACACGATCATCATCACGGGGCTCTCCACGGCGCTCGGCAGCCGGGTTGAGCTCACATCAAAGGTCTACTACCTCAACAATACCTATAGCCGTCTGTCGTATGCGAACCCCCTCGAAATTCCTGAGACCAATCCGAACCAGCCTTATTTCCTGCCCAATGAGCCGGAAACCTATGCCGGCTATGACCCGCCCATCAACTATTACAATCCCGTGGCCCTTTTTGGCTCATCGCTGAACGGATCCAAATACCACCTCTACCTCAACAACACTTCGAGCCTCGGGTTCATGCCCCAGGCCCGCATCGATCTTCCGTACAACACCGTTACGGTAGGTGGCAACATTGTCTACGGCACCCTGCATTCCGCGGAATACTGGTATGGCAGCTCGAATGTGCCGCAACAGACCCTTTACAACGACGCCTGGAACGAGCGGGACCAGCGCGACTTTGAGGAGGGGTTCATCCAGGACGAGATCCACCTCTTCCATAATCACCTGCATATCGAGCCGGGGCTCAAATACACCCAGGTCGACACGACGGATGCGGACAATGCCGGTTATTTTTACAGTTTTGGCGGAACCGTGAGCAACAAGGAACACTATACTTCACCCACATTGGGGGTGAGCTGGCAGATCACAAAACCCTGGGTGATCTACGGCTCCGTGGGCCGGACCTTTAAGGTCCCCGAAATCGGCGCGTACTACGGCAGTATCGGCGTTGCCAACAATAATGGGCAGGACGTGATCCCGCGTGTTTTGGTGCAACCCGAGTACGTCCAGGACTACGAACTTGGAACCCGTTACTATCTCCACGGATTTGAGGCCTCCCTATCGGCATATCGGGAAGAGTTCGAGAACAAGTTCAACTACTACACGCCCCAAGTTGGTCCCGATGCGGGTCTTACGATCGAATACAACGGCGGTACGGCCCAGTACCAGGGTGTCGAGTTTGCGGCCCGGAAATATTGGCGCCACTGGTATGCTTTTGCCAACTTTTCGGTCAATCAGGCCAGCTACGGGGCATTTGTCTCGCCCTTCACGAAATCCGAGGCTCCGGCCGCACCGCTCGCCTACATTCCCCACCACATGGCGAACTTCGGCGTGGGCTACAAAACGGGCCCGTACAACCTCGACCTCTACGGGAAATACACTGGCCCGCAGTCTACGATCAACGCGACAACCGGCTTGACCTCGAACTACGTGCAATCCGGCTACACGCTCTTCAATCTGGCGGGCGAGTATCGGTTGGATCGCGCCTGGCGCTTCCGCCTGGATGTCTACAATCTCCTCAACAAGGCCTACTACAACTATGCCTTCGCGAACGCGACCTTCAACAACATGCCCTTCGTCCAGGCGCTGGTCGGCGAACCCCGGTTCTATTTCGTGGAAGCCGAGTACAGCTTCCACTGAGACCTGCCGCACGCCTCCCGGATATACGTAGCGGTTTTTCGCAGGTACGGAGAGGATGGAGGCCGGAGCTTCGCTCCGGCCTCCTGTTCGTCGGATCGACCCTGAGCGGGTTCCGGGCGACTCGATCGGATCGAGAGGCCTGATGCCCTCCACAGGTGAATTGACGGCGGATCCCGTGCCATTCGATACGGTTCTGACAGCGGGGGGCGGCAGGAAATGGTTGAAGACCCGCTTTCCATTGTGCAGACCTTCAGTGGCGGGCTGCATGGCATGCGGAAATACAGGAAACGGTTGCGCGAAAACAACCCAGAATACTCAATAAAAGAGCCCAAGGATATTTTACCGGGCCATCAATGAGTTGGCTAGCTGAAGGTGGTGGAGTGCGCGCATCGACACTGCCAGACTGGCGATGGTCGAAATCACCGGAGGCAGGCCGATGCGCGCGTGTGAAGTGTTGCACAACGTTTTGGACCGGCAAGGGTTCGGCTGGATGCGCGACCGCGGCGAGGGCTGTACGGGGGCCGGTGGAGGCGCCGGTGCGCAGCCGGTAGGTGATGCTGATGGAACTGGTGCGCCAGTATCCAGAGGCGACGCGAATGGTGGCGCTGCTGAAAGCGCTGGACCGGCTACTGTCGAACCGGCGCCTGCAAGAGGCACGCGGTGTCATTGTATGGCGCGGCGCTGCCGATGGGCGGTCGCGTCCTGCCGGTGTAGGATAAAGCGCACGGGCAGGCGAGCGGGTGAGGATGGAATACGAGGAGAGCACTCCATGTCCACTGATCAGCTACATCGGATCTTTATCCGCACGAGCGCCCAGGCGCGGATCCCATATTTTGCTATCCCCCCTATTGAAAGCGGTGGGGGCAATGGCGCCTATGCATTTGAGCATCGCGCAGTTGGTGCTGGCAGTCTGGGATCCCATACGTTCGATGCCCATGTCCTGATGTTGCCGGTAGGACGGAATCCGGTGCGATTCTGGAGTCGCCTCAATGGTCGCCCAATCTCAGGTTTGATCGAACCCGGACGATTTCGATTCCTTGCTTATGGCGATACACTCTCGACATCTTGGAACGCATCGCTGCAGGGATTGTTTTTAACGTTACCACAAGTCCTATTTGCGCAGGCATTCGGGGAAAGCGCTGACAGGCCAATCGAACTTGTTTCCAGGCTGATGCCGCATGAGGATCAGCTTTTGGTGCATCTGTTGCATGCAATTAAAGCGTACACGATGGGCCAACGTTTGGCCGGACGGCTGTTTGAGCAATCCTTATTGACTACAGTCACTGTACATGTCTCCATGAGCTATGGCGCCGGTCGCCGGGATCTTTTACGTGGCCCGAGCTTGCCTCGCTGGAAGCAGCAGAGGCTACAGGAATTTATCCGTGAGCACTTGAATTCAGATATCAACCTCCATGCTCTCGCAGCCGTGATGAACATGAGCTCTTACCACTTGGGGCGAGTGTTTCGTGCGACAACCGGCAGAACCCTCTGGCAGTATGTCCTGGAATGTCGGGCCAAAGAGGCGCACCGATTGATAGCTGCGCATCCAGCCCAGCCTCTGTCAAACATCGCCGATGCTTGCGGGTTTGAATCTTACTCACAGTTTATTGCCATTTTCAGGAAGTTCTATGGTCAACTACCCAGTGAGTTCCGTCGGTCCGTGACCTGAATCAGCCCGGCGATTGGCGCCACTCAAGCGCCTGAGTGCCACGGTGAAAAGCATTGGGCCGGCATTCTTGAACACTGTATTGTCAGAATACGAAGTGGGCCATTACGAGGATGATCGTCACTTGCATCAACCCCTGCAGCCCAGCCAGCCTTAAGTTGATGCCGTTCAGGCGAACGATACGTTCTCGGTTCGGTGCTGGTCGGCCTAGCTCTCGCCAAATGCGAAAACTGTTGGGTAGCAGTATCCCCAAGCCGATGAGCGTCATTACCAACACCATGGCCAGCGCAAAGATTACCCAGGGGCGGAGGGGACTCCCGTGAGCCAGAAACCCTAATTTAACCGCCAAGAACCAGCCAGCCATACTGGCAGTCAGGGAGATCATCGGGAAGAACAGGAGCGTTCGCGGCACTAGGTAAGTGATCACTGCGGTACGCGCCGATGGCTCCAGCCGCCGCAGGACGGGGCCGAGAATGAAGCCCATGAAGAGGTCAGCCCCAGTCCACAGCGCTCCGCTGAGCACGTGGATCCAGTCGAGCAGATACAGACTGTGAACCGCAAGGGCAGCGAACAGAGTGGCCGGGAAGGCGAGCGCCCACCAAGTCAGTTGACGGGCAAGCGGTGCTGGCTCTGTCATGTTCGCCAACGGTTGCTCAGGGCAACACGTTCGTAAGGCTGGCCTTGGGTTGCTGCGGCACGAAGATGATGTAAGGGGTTGTGGGCAGCTGACCGGGCCGCGCATAAGCTGGCGCCGGCTTGCCCATGGGGCCCAGGCTACGGATGAAGATGTAGAGAGCCCTGACATCGCGGACGCTGAGCCGATGGACATTCACCCAAGGCATAGGTGGCCGCATAGGATATTGCGGGAGCGGGGTCTTGCTCTTGAACATGGCAACCCACTGCGCTTCAGATACCTCTTGTACAAGCAGGCGCAGGTTGGCGGGGTAAGTGGTTCCCCAGGGCCCCTCAAAGCCCACTGGGCTGCCAGTGAGCCAGTGGGTCAAGGGGGTCTTGCCGCCCGACGGATCCCATCCGGGCGTGTGGCAGTCGTTACAGCCGCCCGCCACCACAAGATATCTGCCAGCGTCCACCGCAGTCGGTGCCCAGACGTGAGGTGATGATGTGCCGGAGCACGCGGCGAGGATCGTGAAGGCCCAAAGTGCCGCCATTTTCCAGACATTACCTTTGAGCATGGTGCCCCCTTTCTTGCCAACCAAAAACTCACTTCCTACTTTATGGCAACGCTGCACGACATGGTTTCAGTTTCTGGCGCCCATCTTTAGATTCGTGGCATTTTGAAGTGGGTGGCTTTGTCAAGACAGTTTTTTGCCCCTTTTAAGCTGAAGTTCCGTGCGCCGTGGAAACGTGCGCTCTCTCAGTGGGAGATCGGCCCACCCGGCAGACGGTCACTCCAACCGGTAGTCATTGGAGCGGTTGTGGAGGGAACGAAGCGACCGAAGCCTTCGAAGTAAAGGGTCACCCAAGGGGTGATTCTGCGAACACGCGGGGGGCAACGGGTCGTGAACGTTGAGCAGGTCCCGAAAAAGAGATTGCGGATGCCGACCCGGTCGGAACTCGGGGGGAGGCTGGTATGGCTGGCGAAGCGAGCGATGAATGCAGCCGATCAGTCCGCCTGGATCGTGACGGCGGCACGCGTGTATAGGGAGAGTGGTGCGATGTGGGGAGTCCTTGGGTGGCGGACGACGGCGTCCAACCGGATTCCCGCGCGGGAGAGGTCGGGCCGCTCGAGGATGGCGGACGGGCTCGTACGACCGATGAAGCCGGGTCATGCCGGTGGAGGAAAGGGGCCCGAGTTCAAGGTCAACGCAAGACATGGCGAGGAGCCCGGAGATTGGATCTGATGATCCTCGAACCTTCAAATCGTGTTCAGAAGCTACAGACGGCGTTACAGACCCAAGCGAAGGGATCGCCTGGCTATCGATTCGATTTGCTGTACGACAAGCGGTACCGCAAGGACGTACTGGAATAGGCCGATCGGTGCTGTAAAGCCAATCGGGGCGCACCGGGGGTGGACGGGCAGGACTTTGCGGACATCGAGGCGTATGGGAAGGAGCGGTGGCTGGGTGAACTGGCGGATCAGCTCCGCAGGAAGACGGATCGAGCGGAGGCAGTGCGGCGGGTGTGGATACCGAAATCGGACGGACCCAAGCGCCCGCTCGGCATCCCATGCATCGCCGATCGGGCGGTCATGACGGCAGCGATGGCGGTGCTCGCACCGATCTTCGAGGCCGATCTGCCCGCCGAGCAGCATGCTTACCGTGCCAACTTCAGTGCCCATACGGCGGTGCGCTCAGTGCACAGCCTGATCCATACCGGACATACGCAGATGATTGAAGGCGACTTGGCCGGCTACTTCGATTCCTTGCCCCATGCCGAACTTCTGAAGTCGGTGGCACGCCGGGTCTCTGACCGGCACCTGCTGCATCTGATCAAGATATGGCTGGATGCGCCGGTGGAAGAAGACAACGGCAAAGGCGGCAAGATCCGCGATTGGGGACGAACTCGACATGAGAGGAAGCATGAACAAAATAAACGCAACAGACGAAATATTCGAAGCGGACACCAAGCCTTGGCGCGGACTCGCACATCCACAACGACGCCCGTTTACACCCATTCTGGAAGGATGGCCCAAACCGCATCGGTCTTCTTTGCGGGGAATGGTTCCCCTATCACCGCACATCCTGCAGTGAATAACTTGCCAATGCGGAGAATGCAGTCCATAATCTCCGCATGAATAGCGGTGATTGCACATACATCTGGCAGGCCAGCGACTGGCCAAACTGGCGCTTTGACCTGGCGGCGCTGGCTGGTCCCATGGCCGAGGTCAGTCGCGCCCAGGGGCTCTTGATGGGGCGCCTGGCTGACGTTGGCATGGCCCTGCGCGATCAGGCGAGCCTCGCGGCGCTCACCGAGGATGTGGTCAAGACCAGCGAGATCGAGGGTGAGCAGCTCAATGTCGAATCCGTTCGCTCGTCCATCGCCCGCAGGCTGGGCGTGGACATCGGTGCCCTGGCCCCGGTGGATCGGCATGTCGAAGGCGTGGTCGAGATGGTGCTCAATGCCACCACCAACTGTCATGCACCCGTGTCGCGGGAGCGCTTGTTTGGTTGGCACGCAGCGCTGTTTCCCACCGGCTACTCCGGTCTATCCAAGATCAACGTCGCCGCTTGGCGTGACGACGCCCGCGGTCCGATGCAGGTCGTGTCTGGTCCCATCGGCCGCCAGCGGGTGCATTTTGAGGCACCGCCCGCCGACCGTCTTGAGGCCGAAACCAGCCGATTCCTCGACTGGGTGAATGGCGCGTCGAACGAACCGCCGCTACTCAAGGCCGGTCTCGGCCATCTGTGGTTCGTCACCTTACACCCGTTCGACGACGGCAACGGTCGCATCGCCCGGGCCATCAGCGACCTGCTGCTGGCGCGCGCTGACGGCAGCCCGCAGCGTTTCTACAGCTTGTCGGCGCAGATCCAGCGGGAGCGCAAGACCTACTACGAGATCCTGGAGCGGGTCCAGAAGCGGTCGATGGACGTCACCGAGTGGCTGGCCTGGTTCCTCGATAGCCTGCACCGCGCTGTCGATCAAGCACAGCACCCGCTCGACGCCGTGCTGACCAAGGTGCGTTTCTGGCAGCACTGGGCGACCCCGCCATTGAACGAGCGACAGGTGAAGCTGCTCAACCGACTGCTCGACGGCTTCGAAGGCAAGCTCACCAGCAGCAAGTGGGCAGCCATTGCCAAGTGTTCGCCGGACACGGCGCTGCGCGACATCAACGATTTGCTGACGCGCGGCGTGCTGCGAAAAACCGAGGCGGGTGGACGCAGTACCCGCTATGAACTCAGCGATCTGCCCGAGTAGTTACGTCTCCAGTAAATGACTTGGCTCGCGGGCGGAACAGCGCCTTCACGGACTCCTGCCAACGCATTCGGCAGGAGACCAAGATGGACGTCGTTTACCTCAACCAAAACAACTGGCCGCCCGCCGGAGCTTTAGCGAGGCCACTCTGGAGCGCTGGTGCAGCAAGGGGATCGGGCCTCAGTTCCTGAAGCTCTGCGGCCGGGTGCTCTACCGCCAGATCGATAGTGAGGCCTGCGAGGAGTCGTGCCTGGCGACGGCGACCAAGACCGTCGCGGCTCAAATCGGCGCCGGCTGAGGAATGTTCCTAATCGTCGGTGGATAACAACAAGTACCGACGTTTCGCAACGAAACGGCCTCAGCGATGGCTCGAGCGAGCAAGATTTCCGGCCTATTGAAAGTCCGCGGTTCGCAAGCGCAGACGATCAAGCGGTTTGTTGAAAATCAACAAACCGCCATCAGCCCGTGCGAACGATTTCGAACTTCCGCGGGTTCCTGCGTACTCGTTCGTGCTCCTGCGGGGTCTGGGCGGCGTTTTTCAGGGTAGTTGTCGCGTCGAACATTCTTCAAGCCGCCATCTGAACCTGTCGTTCCGGATTCAGATCAACGGCGCCAATCGGATCTCAATTACGGGTTCTGCCTGGCCAGCGCTGTGGGCACTTGGCCTTGGCTTGCTGATACAAGGCATGACGCTCGGCCAGGATCTCACGATCCTTACCGCGGTGACGCTGCGCCGGCGTCACGAAGCGGATCCGGCTGTGGAGATATTCCTGGTTGTACCAGACAATGAAGTCACGCACCCATGCGCGTGCAGCTGAGCTATGATCGAATCTAATGGGATGAACGTCCCCTGCTTCCAAACGTGGTTCGATGCCACAATGGGGAACGCATTGAACAGGAGACTCATCCCATTACAATTGACGATAGCTCATGGATCCATGGATCCCCCCGAGTTGGGTTACGAGACGAACTCGCGGGGGACGGGCCGCTCTCGGCTATCTGCTGGAGAAGCGCTATTGGCGGAGGGCTCGCCGAACCTCGCGGTAGACCGCGTTGAACTCTGGGAGATCGGCTATCTGGGCCGCGAGGCGGATCTGCCAGAGCTTCCTGAAGCGCATCTCTTTGAGGGCGAACTGCCCGCTTACCTGCGTCAGCGTCAACCCCCGGAACTCCTGCTTCCACGCGACCGGTTTGAGAAGGTCGGGCAGGCGCACGTGACCGGCCGCCGAGAGGACCCAGAGGTCGTACAGATCGCGCGGTTCGTTTCGGCCCGGTCCAGAAGCGCCACCGTCTTCTCAACCGCCACCTCGTCGAGGGAGTAGACCCGGACCTCGGCGTCCTCGGGCGGATCGTAATGTCGGTCTTGACGGTTTTCCCGTGCGTCAAAGGGAGAGGGCCTTCATTCAGAGAGGTAGAACGTGTGGCTGTTCTCCTGGGAATTGCGGTCGAGGTGGTCGAGGCGGATCTCCACACCGGAAGCCCTTCGCGTCTCCTCGAAGGCGACGGCGAGGTGCCGCTCGATCTCCTCCCACGACGTCTCCCGGGTCAAGGTAAAGTCCAGATCCTCGGAAAATCGATAGTCCGCGAAGAAGCACTTCTTGAGTGCGGCCCCGCCCTTGAACGCGACCCGATCCCGAAGCGGGCTCCGGGACAATCCGACCAGGAACCACGAGAGGCAGTAATCACGCTCGAGAACCGTCTCCGGGATGCGCCGTCCGGGTTCCCGGACGCGCTGTTGAGTCTGCGGCTTGCGAGGAAGGGCGCTCGCGGGCCGGCCTGGAGGCAGGCGCGGCGGGTGGGGTCGCGAATCCGAAGAGAGGTGATCGTTGTGATCAATACCGTGCAAAAATGTTTTCGCTCATCGGCGGCGACGTACCGTTCACGGACATCCATTTGGAACCCGGGCAGCCCATACTGTACCGCTCACCGTGAGGCTACCAGGCTTACGATGCCGAGACACTGATCGAGTTGCCGCAGACGCCGCACGGCGGCCGTCCCCATATTCCCGTAGCGCTTGCGTCAGGTGGAGAGCGTCTGTTCGCTCACCCCGTGTCGCTTCGTCACCTCCGGCATCGGGTCCTGATCCACCTCGCTCAGGATCTTGACCATCTGCTCTTCACACTGCATCGATTCTTCCTCATGGCTCCCTCGCTTGCCAGGGAGCTATCCTCTCAAGAATCACATGGTCCAAAATCCCCTGGCAGGTCAAAGCCCTGAAGCCATGCCTTTACAGATTCAGCCGGCACGAGTGGCCGATGACGCCGGTCCATCCACCGGGTGCGAATCAATCCTCCGTACCGGTTGGTGGAAACAGAAGGCGGACTAGGATTTGTCCGGGTTCCCCGGATCCAGCTTGAGGTGGCGGACCAAGGTCGGTCGTGGGGCCGCCGCGAAGAGGCGGGCCAGCGCTTCGGAAACATAGACCGAGCGGTGCCGGCCCCCGGTGCAGCCGACGGCCACGGTGAAATAGCTGCGGTTCTGGGTCTCGTAGGCAGGAAGCCATTTGCCGACCCACTGTGCGATGTCCTGGACGAACTCCCGGGTCTCGCTGAACCGCTCGAGATAGTCTCTGACTGCGGGGTCGTTGCCGTTGCGGTCGCGGAGCCCGGCCTCCCAGTGGGGATTGGGCAGGCAGCGGGCGTCGAACACCAGGTCGGCATCCAGCGGCACGCCGTCCCGGTAAGCGAAGGATTCAATGAGGAGGACGAGCGATCCGCCGCCGTGCCGGGTGACCCGGTCTCGGACCTCGGATCGCAGTTCGTGGACCGTCTTGCGGCTGGTGTCGACCACCAGGTCAGCCTGTTCCGACAGCGGGGCCAGGAGATCCCGTTCCTGCCGGATGGCGTCGAGCAGCGAGGTGCCGCCCCCGGTGAGCGGATGCCGGCGCCGGGTTTCGCTGTAACGCCGGATCAAGACGTCCTCGGCCGTATGCAGGAACATCACGAGCGTGGTCACGCCCTGTTCCCGGACCCGGCGGCACTGTTCCACCACGGACGTGAGGTCGAGGTCATGGCTGCGGGCATCGATGCCCACCGCCAGGCGATGGTAGAGCGCTTGGCGACTCATCAGGGTTTTGGCGATGACGTTTTCGAGGAGATCGGGCGGCAGGTTGTCGATGCAGTAGTAGCCGGCGTCCTCGAGTTCGTGCAGGGCAACGGACTTGCCGGATCCGGACTGCCCGCTTAGAACCACCAAACGGGGAGGATCCCCGGATTCCGTCTGGATGCCGTCGCTGGGCCGTTCAGTGTCCATGGCCATGGTGGGTCGTGCGCTTTTCCTTGTCGCGGCAGAGCTGGGTGGTGAGCTTGTCGGCCAGCCGGTCGATCGCGCAGTAGAGATCATCCGCCTCGGCATCGCAGTGGAAAACGCGACCGTGATTGTGGCCGGTCGCCTCGGCCTTGTGGGTCTTCTTCTCGACGTGCAGCACCACGTGGAGATCCATGAGCGGCTCATAGTGGTCGAGTCGGCCCAACTTGTCCTCGGCATGGCGACGCAGGGCCGGGGTGAGTTCGAGTTGGTGTCCGCTCACGGTGATTTGCATGGGCCAATCTCCAGTCAGGGTAGGGGCCGCTGAGTTTTCAGGCGCTCGCGAAACGGCGGGAAGCCGAGCGACTCGCGGTATTTGGCGATGGTCCGCCGTGCAACCATGATACCCTCCCGGGCTAGGCGGTGAGCCAGTTGGTCGTCGGTGGCCGGATGGGCCGGATCCTCGGCCTCAAGCCAGGTCCGGAGCCGGGTCCGTACTGCGGCCGCGGAGGCCAGCGGGCCGGATTCCGTGGCCAGGGGAACCGAGAACAGGCGTCTCAGGGCCACGACGCCACGGGGGGTCGTGAGATATTTGCCGTGGACCAGGCGCGAGACCGTCGTTTCGTGGAGCCCCACCACCGTGGCGATCTGGCGCAGACTCAAGGGGCGCAACGCCACCTCGCCGTCCGTGAAGAACCCTTCCTGGTAGTCGACGATGGCTTGGGCCAGGCGGAGAAGGGACTGGTTGCGTAGCTCGAGTCCGCGGATCAGCCAGCGGGCCTCACGGAGCTGGGTCCGCAACGCCTCGTGACGATGTGCCGGATCCTTGAACCAGCTGTGGAGCGCCGGGTCGAGCCGGAGACGGGGCTGGTGCCGGCTTTCCAGGCTCACGATCCAGTGCCCATGGGTTGCCGACCGGACGACCCGGAGATCCGGGACGACGTAGCCTGCGGTTTCCGGGCTCCGGGGATAGCCGTCGGCCGGCCTGGGCCTGAGGGAGCGGATCAGGAACCAGCCGGCTTCGAGGTCGGCGAGCGGGACGGAAAGCCGTCGGGCCGTGGTGGCCCTCGGTCCCTGGGACAGGGATGCCGGATCTTCTGAGAGCCAGCGCAGAGCCAGCGCCCGTCCCGGTGTGTCGGGAGGCAGGAGCCCGAGCTGGACCTCCAGGCATTCGACCAGCGTCCGTGAACCCACTCCGACCGGATCGAGGGACTGGATCTGCCGACGGACGGACTCGATTTCGAACGGCTGGACGGCGAGCCCGGCCTCGAGGCCGGATCCGATTTCGTCGTCCGTGAGTGTGAGATAGCCGGACCCCTCGTCGATTCCCTCGACGATCACCCAGGCGATGGCCCTTTCGCGGCTGTTGAGCGGCGTCAGGTCGAGCTGCCAGAGCAGGTAGTCGATCAGGGTTTCATGCTGCGGGATTTCGGTATCCCCCCCGGGGTGCAAGCGGGGCGACGCGGATTCGAAAGCCCAGTCTTCAACCCCGGGGTCGGGAAGGTCCTCCCCCGGCTCGCGGCTGACAGCCTCGGGCGGAGCCAGCTCCGGTGGGGTCTGGTCGTCTGCTCCTGATGGTTCCGGCCCCTCGTCCCGCGGCGCCGGGGCATCCAGAACTTCGAGCAGAACGTTGGTTTGGGCCAGCGTTCGCAGGTGCTGGGTCAGTTCCAGGATGGATAGCGGCAGAAGCGCCATCATCTGTCTCAGTTCGGGACTGAGCGTGAGGCGGGGGGTCAGGCGTTGCGAGAGACCGGGGATCGTTTTCAAGGTGCCGGATCGGAGGAGGCAGTCCTGATTCTAAGCGCGGCCGCCTAGAGCTGGAAATGCTCGCCCAGGTAGACCCTCCGGACCTCGGGATTCTCGAGGATCTCGCGGGAGGGACCCTGGGCAATCACCCGTCCTCCATTGAGGATATAGGCCCGCTGGCAGATGCCAAGCGTCTCGCGCACGTTGTGGTCGGTGATGAGGATGCCGATCCCCCGATCCGCGAGGTGCCGGATAATGCGCTGAATGTCCAGGAGGGACAGTGGGTCGACGCCGGCAAAGGGTTCGTCAAGCAGCATGAATTTCGGGTTCACGGCGAGGGCCCGCGCGATCTCGACCCGGCGGCGCTCGCCGCCGGACAGGCTCATGCCGAGATGGTGGGACAGATGCCCCACGTGCAGTTCCTCAAGCAGGGTGAGCAGCCGCTGGTTGCGTTCACTGGCCGAAAGCTCCGCGCGCACCTCGAGTACGGCTCTCAGGTTCTCCTCGACGGTGAGTTTCCGGAAGATGGACGCCTCCTGGGGCAGGTAGCCCAGGCCGAGCCGTGAGCGTTCGTGGATCGGCAGGTGGGTGAGGTTGTGTTCGTTGAGTTGGATGTGTCCCTGATCCGGGCGGATCAGGCCGACCAGCATGTAAAAAGTCGTGGTCTTGCCGGCACCGTTCGGTCCGAGGAGGCCCACCACCTCCCCGCTCGCCACTTGGAGATCGACGGTATCGACGACCGGACGGCGCCGGTAGCGTTTGCAAAGCCCGTGGGCGGTGAGCCGGTTCAATGCCGGGAGGTGGCGTGCGGGTGATGGGGATGGCGGGCCTGCGGGACGACGATGTAGACCCGTTTGCCGCCCGGCGCCTGGGAGGCCTCGACGGTCGCCGTGGTGCGGTTGTAGACGATGCGGTGCGCCCGGACGTGTTCCGTGCCGCGGGTGAGCGATGCCTGACCGGTCAGGATGTAGGTGTTTGAGGCGGTTTGGTAGAGGATCGTCAGGGCATGCCCGGAAGTGGCCGGGCCCTGGCCCGGTTTTTGTGTGAAATGGGCAGGCTTTCCCCAAGCCGTGGCTTCGACGAGCCCGCCGGACGGCGACAGCTGCATGCGGACGCGTTCCGCATACACGGTGACGTCACCCTGGTGCAGCGTGACGTGGCCGGTGAAAAGCTCCTCGCTCGGCTTGCCCTTGGGCCCGCTCACGTTGAGGCGCTGGGCGCGGACGTGGATCGGCTGGTTCCCCGGAGCCGGGTGGAGAGGGGGGGTGGCGAGAGCCGGTGCCGCAAGGAGCGCCAACAGCCCGGACAGCGCGACGGGACGCCGGATGTGGCATCGGCAGAGCCGGGCCCGGAGAGTGTTCACGCGAGCGGAGCCGGATGCGTCCGGGCCGGCCGCCGCGGAGCGGGGGGCAGGAGGCCCCGCACGCGCGAGCGGAGCGTGAGGACACGTCTTCCGAGGTCCAGGGTGAAGCCGGTGCCGGAAAGATGCCCCATCCCCTCAATAAGCGTCACCGGTTGCGAACTTTCCGCCCGGCGGGTCTTGAAGAAGACCGTGAGTCGGCTGGTCGACAGCAGGAGCGAAGGATGATGCGGGGAAGGGAGCTGCCGGGCGCGGACGTGGTGCCAGAGCCTGAGCTGGTTGCGGGGCGAGTTGAGCAGGCCGTGCCGGGCCCGCACGCGCCAGACAGTGTGGGGTCCGGGGTGCTCGGTGAGGAGGGGCTGGGTGAGCGCGTACAGTCCGGGCACGGGGAGATGCTCGATCAGGAGGGCCTGAAGCCGGTAGACGAGCCGTCCCTTGCGGTTCCAGTGCAGAAGCGTCGCGCCGGTCATGAAGTAACGGGGAGGTTGGGGTCCGGCGGAGGGCGTCGGGACCGGTGACTGGGCCCAGCCGAGCAGCCAGAAACTGAGGCCGGTGAGGCCGGACAGGACCAGTGCGGCAGTCCAGCGACGGAGGTTCATGCCGGACTCCGGGCCGTGAGGAGGAGATCGGCCACCTCGCGGACCGCACCCCGGCCGCCCGGTGCCCGGGTCACGTAGTCGGCTGCGGCGAGCAGTGACGGATGGGCGTCGGCGACCGCCAGCCGGACGGCTGCGCGGGAAAACAGGGGCAGGTCCGGTTCGTCGTCACCGAGGGCCGCGGTTTCCGCGACGCCGCATCCGAGCGAGGTCTGGAGGTCGGTCAGGGTGGCGGCCTTGTCCTCGACGGACTGGTGAAGGTGCGGGATCCCCAAGGCCCGGATCCGGCCAGCCAGCGCCTCGGAGCGACGGCCGCTGATGACGGCCAGGAGGAGGCCGGCCTCGATGAGCCGACGGATGCCCCAGCCGTCACGGACATGGAAGGCCAGGCTGGATTCTCCGTGGGCGTCCCAATAGATGAGGCCGTCGGTCAAAACGCCATCGGCGTCGAGCACAAGGAGCCGGATGCGGGCCAGGGACACTCTCAGCGGATCCACTCACACCACCCCGGCCCTGAGCAGATCGTGCATGCTGAGCGCTCCGACGAGGCGCATTTCGTCGTCGGTCACGAGCACCGCGCCGATCCGGTGCTGCTCCATGAGCTCGAGCGCCTTGACGGCCAATGCATCGGGCGCGATGGTCTTGGGGTCGCGGGTCATGACCGTGCCCATACAGCAATCGTGGAGATCGATGCGGTGATCGAGCGCGCGGCGGAGGTCGCCGTCGGTGAAGATGCCGAGCAGCCGTCCGTCAGATCCGGTGACGGCCGTCATGCCGAGTCCCTTTCCGGTCATCTCGATCAAGGCCTGGCCAAGACCGGTTTCGGGCGCGACCTGCGGAATGGCGGGTCCCTGGTGCATGAGATCGGCGACCCGCATCCACAGCCGGCGGCCGAGCCGTCCCGCCGGATGGGCGTAGGCAAAGTCCTCGCGGGTAAAACCGCGGGCCTCAAGCAGGGCGACGGCCAAGGCGTCTCCCAAGGCGAGAGCCACCGTGGTGCTCGCCGTGGGCGCCAGGTTGAGCGAGCAGGCTTCCTGGGTGACCGAGGATTCCAGGATGAGATCGGACAACTGGGCCAGACGGGACTTCGGGTTTCCCGTGATCGTCACGAGTGGGAGGCCGAGACGCCGAATGCGGGGCACGAGGGAGAGGATTTCCTCCGTTTCTCCCGAATGGGAGATGGCGAGCACGAGATCCCCCTGAACCAGCATGCCGAGATCGCCATGGCTGGCTTCAGCCGGATGGACGAAGAACGCTGGCGTGCCGGTACTGGACAGGGTCGAGGCGATCTTGCGGGCGATGTGCCCACTCTTTCCCATCCCGGTCACGATGATCCGTCCGCGGCAGGCAAGGCACAGCCGGCAGGCCCGCGCAAATCCGGGCGGCGGGTTTTGTGTCACGTGGGCGAGCGCCTGGGCCTCGATGCCGAGCACACGGCGTCCGCAGGCCAAAAACGCCTCATCCGAATCGGCCGGCCGGGAGCGGTGGGTGGGGACCGGAGTCGGTGGATTCAGCATCGGGGAGGGGATTGGGTCATTACAGGCTGGATTCCGTAGGGTACCGCGCCTCCGCACGACGGGAGCATGCCGCTTCCGGGACGGGCCCGCCGGACACCGGAACCCCTCAGCGGATCCTTGCCGTTCAGAATAGCATAATCACCCCGTCGAGCCGCTGCGGCCCGATCGGAGGACGCGTTTCCCCCGCCGGAGCGCCGGGGCGGGTATCATGTGGACGGTGGGCGCCGGGGCTCTCCCCCGGGCTTCCCGGTACAGTCCATGAGCCACCCCGCGGGGTTTCGGAGTATGCCGCGATGACCGTGACCCCCGAGCTTGGTCTTGCTCTGAAAACCCTCCGTGGGGCCATTGAGCGGGCGATTCCGGATGCCCAGGTCGAGGTGCAAAGCCCGGATGGGCGGCATTTTTCCGCCCGTGTCGTGAGCGAGACGTTTGCCGGACTGCCCGCACTCGAACGCCACCGGCGGGTCTATCGGGCGCTGGGTGGACACGTGGGGGGCGCCATCCATGCGTTCACGCTGGAGGCTTTGACGCCGACCGAATGGCAGAAGAAGGTCCGGACATGAACATGGACAAGCTGCTCATCGAAGGGGGACGCCCCCTCGAGGGGGAAATCCGGATCTCCGGGGCCAAGAACTCCACGCTGCCGATTCTCGCGGCCTGTCTCCTGTGCAGCGAGCCCATGCGGATCGGCAATGTTCCGCATCTGCAGGACGTGACCACGACCATCGAGCTGTTGCGTCTCATGGGGGTCGAGGTCACGATCGATGAAAAGATGAGTCTTGAGGTCGATGCCTCGAGCATCCGCCGGTATTTTGCCCCGTACGATCTCGTGAAGACCATGCGTGCGTCGATTCTCGTCCTGGGTCCCTTATTGGCCCACTTCGGGGAGGCCGAGGTCTCGCTTCCCGGCGGATGCGCCATCGGCGTGCGCCCTGTCAACCTGCATCTCGAGGGACTGCGGCGGATGGGGGCCGACATCCGCGTGGAAGACGGGTACATCCGGGCGCGTTCGAGCCGCCTCAAGGGTGCTTCGATCCTCATGGACACCGTTTCCGTGACCGGCACCGAGAACCTCATGATGGCGGCAACCCTGGCTGAAGGGCAGACGGTCATCGACAATGCGGCACGCGAGCCCGAAGTGATCGATCTTGCGGACTGCCTGATCCGCATGGGCGCCCGGATCGTAGGCGCGGGAACCAACCGGATCGCCATCGAAGGCGTTCCCCGGCTCCATGCCACCTACCACGAGGTTCTTCCGGACCGTATCGAGACCGGAACTTATCTGGTGGCCGCAGCCCTGACCCGGGGGCACGTCTGTCTGCGGGATACCCGGCCGGATCTGGTCGGATCCGTGCTCGAGAAACTGAGGGAGTCCGGGGCCGAGATCGATCCCCGCGACAACGCCATCGAGATCCGCATGCGGGGCCGGCCTCGCGCCGTCTCGGTACGGACCGCCCCCTATCCGGCGTTTCCGACCGATATGCAGGCCCAGTTCACGGCGCTCAATGCGATTGCCGAAGGAACCGCGACCGTGACCGAAACGATCTTTGAAAACCGCTTCATGCATATTCATGAACTCCAGCGCATGGGAGCGGACATCCGGCTCGAGAACAACATGGCGATCGTCCGCGGCGTCGAGCGTCTCCAGTCCGCCCCCGTGATCGCCACCGACCTACGGGCCTCGGCGAGCCTGGTTCTGGCCGCGCTCGTGGCCGAGGGTCAGACGCTCGTCGACCGGATCTACCATATCGATCGAGGTTACGAGTGCATCGAGGAAAAACTCCTGCAGCTCGGAGCCCACATCCGCCGCCTGCCGGGGGGTGCGCGGTCCCCCGGAGAGTGGATCCAGCCGGGCGTCGTTCATGCGGTCGGGTCGGCGCGATAGGCCCAGTGCCAGGGTTCGTAGATGAACCCGGCCCGGTTGTTTCTGGGATAGGACAGGGCGAACCCGAAGCGGGTCGCCTCTTCGGTCAGCCAGAGGTAGAACGCAGTGCCCTCGAACGCTTCCGTCAGGGGTTCTGGTTCGCCGGCGGCGGACAGGTCGACGGCCCGGCCGGAGTGGTGCTCGCTGAATCCGGGCGGCGCGATGCGGCTGAGGACGGATGCGAGGGGCTGTCCCCGGCCCAAGGCCTGCCGGACGAGACGCGCCTGATGCTCAAGGGAACGGTACGAGGAAACCACCACGGGAACAATGCCCCGGTCGCGGGCCGCACGGGTGAGTGCGTGGAAGGCCCGGCTTGCCGAGGGTTCCAGGCGGACCGGGCGGCCCTGGAGATCAAGCCCGTCCTCGATCCAGAAGGGCGGTGGGGCTTGGAGGTCGAGTGACCGTGTACGCGCGTAGTCCGGCGGAATGCCCAGAGCGGCATGGCAGGCGGCGACGGCACGCTGGAAGGTGGTGTGCGGCATCGCATCCGCTTCCGGAGGGGCCATGCTCGAAATGATTCCGCTTCCTGTGTGTATAATTATGCCCGACTCAGGTCGGGTGGTACCGACCATGCCCGGATCCCGTGCCGCGAGGATCCGTCGGTCCCCGACCGGACCATGGTAGCGCGGAACCGGGGCCCTTGTCATGCCGCGGGGCGTTTGCCGATCTTCGAGGAGCCGTTATGAACCAGAGTGAGACCGTTCCCAACTCTCCGGCCGGATGGGGGGGGCGACTGTTCGGGTGGATTGACGCACGCTTCCCGTTGAGCAAGCTCTGGCGCAGCCAGGTCAGCGAATACTACGCTCCAATCAATTTCAACTTTTGGTATTTCTTTGGTTCGATTGCCCTCCTGGTCCTCGTCAACCAGATCGTGACGGGCATCTTTCTGGCCATGAGTTACCAGCCTAACGCCCATCTGGCGTTCAGCTCCGTCCAGTACATCATGCGGGATGTCCACTGGGGCTGGCTCATCCGTTACCTCCATACGACCGGCGCGTCGCTGTTCTTTGCCGTGATCTATCTCCACATGTTCCGCGGTCTGCTCTATGGCTCCTACAAGAAGCCCCGCGAACTGCTCTGGATCATCGGCATGCTCATCTATGTCTGCCTCATGGCCGAGGCTTTCATGGGCTACCTCCTGCCCTGGGGGCAGATGTCCTACTGGGGGGCCGTGGTCATCACGTCCCTCTTCGGCGCGATTCCGTGGATCGGCAGCCACCTGGAAATCTGGATCCGCGGCGACTTCGGGATCAGCGGGGATACCCTGAACCGGTTTTTCGCCCTGCATGTCGTCGCCATCCCCATCCTCCTCCTCTTTCTCGTCGTCTGCCACCTCATGGCGTTGCACGAAGTCGGCTCCAACAACCCCGACGGGATCGAGATCCACGAGAACCTGGATGCCGATGGCAAGCCGGTGGATGGGGTGCCCTTCCATCCCTACTACACGGTGAAAGATCTGTTCGGTGTCGGGGTTTTCCTGGTGGTCTTTGCACTCATCGCGTTCTATGCGCCGACCCTGCACGGCCTCTTCATCGAGCGCAATAATTTCAAGCCTGCCGACTTCCTGCAGACTCCGCCGGACATTCGGCCGCTGTGGTATTTCACGCCCTACTACGCCATCCTGCGGTCCTTTCCCAACAAGGATTTCGGCGTGAGCGCCTTTGCGCTCTCCGTCATCCTCCTGTTCCTGATGCCCTGGATTGACCGTCATCCCATCAAGTCTTTCCGCTACCGGGCGCCGATGTACCGGATCCTCCTCGGGGTTTTCGTGGCCACGTTTCTCTTCCTGGGCTACGTGGGTATCCAGCCGGCCACCCTGTTCTGGCAGAAGGTAGGGCTCCGGATCTCGGAACTCTACTTCCTCTTTTTCGTGACGGCCTGGGTTTATGCGCACCGGCCCGGCCGACGTGCCCTGGTCACGACCTTCGGGATCGCCCTGGCAGTGGTGCTCCTGATCGACTGGCGTTTCTATCTGACGTCGATCGCTCCCCTCATCTGGCGGACCCTCGTCATTCCGGTAGCCTACTTGGTCGTGTTCTATCTGATTCCTCTGCTTTGGCCGGATGGCCTGAGAGACCGGGCCGTCCCTGCGCGGGTGACCTTCCGATGAACCACAACGCATGGCTGGGCCGGGCCGCCGCCGGCGCCTTTTGGGTTTTCCTCCTGTTCCCGGGCTCCGCCCGCGCCGTTCCGCTTGCGGGCTATCCGCTCATGACGGCACCCGTGAACCTGACCGACCGGGTCTCCCTCCAACGGGGCGCCCGCACCTTTGTCAACTACTGCATGGGCTGCCACACCCTCCGTTATGTGCGATGGAGCCGTGTCGGCCGCGATCTCCGGCTGAACAAGCGGGCTCTCCGGGAACTCATGTTTCTGCAGACCAAGCCGACCCAGATGATGCTCAACGCCATGCCCGTCCAGGAGGCGACCCGCTGGTTTGGTGCGGCCCCCCCCGACCTCTCCGTGATGGTGGACCAGAAAGGGGTGAACTGGGTCTATACCTACCTGCAGAGCTTCTATCTCGATCCGAATCGGCCCACCGGGGTGAACAATGCCGTGTTTTACCGGGTGGCCATGCCGGATCCGTTCTGGCAGCTCCAGGGCCTGCAGAAAGTGGTGTATCGGAAGGTCAGCGAGAACGGCGGGACGGTCGACCGGTTCGTCCGGTTCGTGCCCGTCACGTTGGGGACGCGCTCTCCCGTGGCCTTCCGGAGAATGGTCGGGAACCTGACCAACTTTCTGTACTATGCGGGACATCCCGACGAACTCAAGCGGATTCACCTGGGCATCTGGGTGATCGCCTTTCTGGTCCTGTTTACGGTCTTCGCCTATTTCCTCAAGCGCGAGTACTGGAAAGACGTCCACCGCAAGCACCCCCATGAAAAATGAGACGGGCGGAAGACGGTTACTGACTGCGTGTCCATTCCGGATGCCGGTCTCTCGGTAGGCCGATGAAGCTCTATTCGGATCCGATGGGCGCAGACAGCCATCGGGTCCGTATCGTGATCGCCGAAAAATCGATCGAAACCGTGGTCCGCGACATGGGCGCCGAGGAACGGCTTCCGGCCGAACTCCTCACCGTCAATCCCTACAACCTGATTCCCATGATGTGCGACCGCGATGTGATGATCTATCCGGCCCGGACCATTCTCGAGTATCTCGACGAGCGTTTCCCCCATCCCCCGTTTCTGCCTCCCGATCCGATCGCGCGGGCGCGGATGCGGCTCGCCCTCTACCGGATCGAACGCGACTGGTACTCGCTCATCCCGGATCTCGAGAACCGGATCCGGGGCAAGACCGAGAAATGCCGCAGCCAGCTCAAGGACAGCCTGGTCGGCAGCAGTGAGCTGTTCGCTGCGAAACCGTTTTTCTTGAGCGACGAACCCACGCTGGTTGACATCAGCGTGGCTCCGATCCTCTGGCGCCTGGATTCCTGGGAGATTCCGCTGGCGACTCTGCCGGCACCCGTCGTGGACTATGCGGAACGGCTGTTCCGCCGGCCGGCCTTCCGGGCGAGCCTAAGTGCCGGGGAGCGTCGGCTCCGCCCGCTGCCGGTGCCATGATTCCCTACCGGCCCTATCTCCTCAAGGCTTTCCGCCAGTGGATTGAAGACAACGGCATGACGCCGCATCTCGTCGTGGCGGTTGGGGGCGACGGCATCCGTATCCCGCCACTGCCGGCTCCGGAGGGACGGGTGATTCTCGACCTGAACCAAAAGGCCACCCGGTCGCTTGCGATCGGCGAGCACGGCGTCGAGGCCGAGATGCGTTTTGGTGGTCGTCCATTTGCGGTCCGGATCCCGCTTGCCAGCTGCCTCGGTATTTTCGCCGCGGAGACCGGCGTGGGGATGTGGTTTCCCGACGAGCCCGGTCTGTATGCCGGGGGGCTGACTGCCCCTCCGCCGGTTGAGCCCTCACCCACCGGCCGCCCCAGTCTGCGGGTGGTCAAGTAGGTTCGGGAGGCCTCCGACCCATCGGGAAAAAAGCCGCCAACGGCGGTCATTCCGTGGTGGCAAGTGAGGTGGCTCGGGTCGTTCGGACAGATTTCCGGGTGGGATTAGGTGGATGACCCCGCTGAACCGCACCGGGATTCTCGGAGGCTCCGAACTTTGAGAGAATGGAGTCATGGAAGTGACCAGTAAAGGCTGGTCTGAAAGGAAGGACGTGATCGGTCACGTCCGGAAATTCGGAGGATCCGTCCAGCGGGTGCGAATCCCGTCCGGCTAAAGCGAAGACCCGCAGGCCGGAAGCAAGCCTTGCGACGGCGGGGGTAACCCCGACGGTGATACGTAGGCATGGGAGAGTGTGAGCCGTGGGAATGCAGCCGCGTAATCTCCTTATCCCGGGTGTCCAAGGGGTCATGGTGTTGGAAGGCAGCAGTACCATCTCCGTCAGCGTGGTCGAGGAGGTGGTGCACCCGGCGAGGTGTTCGACTACGGCGCGTGCTCAAGAGGTTATGAATGCAAAATAGAATCAGCAACCCAACAGGCGGATGTGTGTCAACGCGTTCTCGCACTGCACGGCAAGGAATTGGAGAGCGGCGCCATCGTTACCGCTGAGCCCGGAAGGCTGAGATTGAGACCTCCTGAGTAACCGCTCCCTGCGTCAGTAAAACGATGCAGCAAATTCAAAATACACTCTACGTCACGACGCCGGAGGCGTACCTGCGGCTCGAAGGGGAAACTGTGTGCGCGAAGATGGAGCAGGAAAAGCGCCTGTAAATTCCCCTGCATCACCTGGGCGCAATCATCTACTTTGGTGTTTCACTCCCATTGACACGCGCCGCTTTTGCACCTTCCTGAAAAATCGCGTCAAAAGACCGGGGGACTTCACGAGGCCTGCCTCCACGTCTCTCCGCGTGAAGAGGAAACCCCGTCTCTTTACCCCTACGATCGGCCGGGACGGACTCGGCCCTCTCCAAGTTCGCCATCCACGTCTATGATTTCCGGTATTTTCTTGCCGGTGCCTTCTTCCCCTGGACGGAGGAGGATCGCTTTTTCAGCGACGGCTTTTTTTCACCGACCGGTGTCATCCCGTTTTTCTTCTCCGATGCCGGAGAGGTTCCCTTCTTTGCCGACATGTTCGAGGCAACGTCCGGAGACGTCGCCGCCTTCCGTCCCGCAGGCGAGGAGGGCCCTTTCTTCACCGGGATTTTCAGCGAATTTCCCGTCAAAGGAACCCCCTTCTTCCCTGTATTTCGGGAAAGATTATTTTTTGCCGGCGCACTCGTCTTCTCCCCCGGCACCTTGCCGGACTTCGAGTGGCGCGCTCCAGGCTTGACCGGCGAAACCGGGCGCTCGACGGAGACCATATCGAGTCCAAACACATCCTCAAGCCGATCGTCGGCCAGAACATGGCTTTGGCCGGACCCTTTAGATGTCTTCCCTGAAAATTCCGCCGCCTGCGTCACCAGATCGTTGGCGTCCACCTGACGTAGCGTGAAAAGAAGCTCGGGCCGATCGTCCAGCCGTGCGCCAATTCCGTAAAGCGTGGCGGCCACGTGCTTGCACATCGAGGCCCAGTCCGGACAGGAGCAGTCGAGCCGGATCTCCTTCGGCGAGGGGAAGAGTCCTGTCCTGGGCTGGCAAATACGTTCCATGACGGCCTTCGAGAACTTGCCCTGCAACAGCTCCACGAGCGAGGCGATGGAGCCGGTGCATTCCTTCGCGAGCGACGCCCACCGCTTCCCCGGCAAGGGAAGGATGGCGATGTCGATCGTGTAGAGATGCGATCCCATCACGAGCGCCCGCACCTTTCCCCGCTTGATCGCCAGATCGACGACCGATCCGTTGCGGACATAGCTACGCCCCCGCGGCAGACGATTTTCGTAGTCGCTGTAGGCCTCTAGATTGTCGCACCAGGCCTTCCCCCAGAAGGTCCGGGCAATGGCCCGGCCCTCAACGACCACGGGAGACATCTCCTTGCCGGTCTTTTTCGCCTGCGCGCGGCGCACGGCGACCGGAACATAGGGTTTCCAGAATCGATAGCTCATGGGATCATTCTCCGATTGAATGGATGTCGAGCTTGACCAGGTCGAGCAACTCCGTGTCGCTCAACTCGGTCAGATTGACTTCACTGCCCTCTCCCCCCTCTTCGAGGACCTCCTTCACCAACGCCTGCTTGGACCGGATCAGATCATCGATGCGCTCCTCGACGGTGCCCCGGCAAACGAACTTGTGCACCAACACGTTGCGGTGCTGACCGATGCGCCAGGCCCGGTCGGTCGCCTGGTCCTCCACGGCGGGGTTCCACCAGCGGTCGAAATGGATCACATGGGAGGCGGCGGTCAGATTGAGCCCCGTCCCTCCCGCCTTGATCGAAAGGACGAAGAAGGGAACGTGCTCGTCTTCCTGAAAACGCGCGACCAGCTCCCGACGCTTTCCCACCGCCGTGCCGCCATGCAGGACGAGGCCTTCCCGCCCGAAGACCTTCCCCAGAAAAGCCGCCAGAGGCTCCGTCGTCTCCCTGAACTGGGTAAAAACAAGGACCTTTTCCTGTTTGGCGGCAATGGTCTCCGTAAGTTCGCCCAGCCGTCTGAACTTGCCGCTGTCCTCCGGGTTCCAGGCTCCATCGCCCGTCCACTGCGACGGATGGTTGCAGATCTGTTTGAACCGCATCAGAAAGGCCAGGACCAGCCCCCTGCGCTCCATGCCCTCGGAGTGTCCCAGGGCGGACTCCAGCTCCTTGACCGCGCGCTGGTAGAAGGCGGCCTGGGAGGGGTTCAGGGAGCACCAGGCGATGACTTCCGTCTTGTCCGGAAGGTCGCCGATGATCCGCTTGTCGCTCTTCAAACGGCGCAGGATGTAGGGCTTGACGAGGGCTCTCAGCGGACCGTAATGGGCCATGTCCTTCGTGACGCTGGCGAAGGCCTTCTGCGAGCCAAGGAGGCCCGGGTGGGTAAAATCGAAGAGGGACCACAGGTCGGAGAGGCGATTTTCCACGGGGGTGCCGGTGAGGACGATGCGGGCGTCGGCGAGAAGCTTCTTGACGGCCTTCGTCTGCTTGGCGTTGGGGTTTTTGAGGGCTTGCGCCTCGTCGGCCACGACCAGATTCCACCGCATCTCGAGAAGGTTCGGCAGGCGCAGAAGGGTCCCGTAGCTCGTCACCACGAGATCCACGCCCGACAGTCGCCCGGCTTCGAGGACTCGAAGCTCCTCCTGAGCCATCCAGGAAGGATGGGCAACAAGACAGCGGAGGGAGGGAGTGAAGCGTCGGGACTCCTGCTCCCAGTTGGCCAGGAGCGAGGCCGGTGCCACGAGGAGGCTGGGGCGGGTCCGCTCGAGCGTCAAAAGAAGCGCGAGAACCTGGATCGTCTTGCCCAGACCCATGTCGTCGGCCAGGCATGCGCCGAGACCCATCCGCACGAGCAGGTTCAGCCAGCGAACCCCCGTCAGCTGGTAGGGGCGCAGCGTGGCTTTCAATGCCAGTCCGGGATCGATCCCGGACAGATTTTCCGGAGAGCGGACCATCCGGAACCATTCGGAAAGCCATTTCCCGGAGACGATCTCGGACCAGTCCGGGTCGACGGGCTCGGAGCCGTCGATCGCGGTTCCCGCCAGAAGGCGCATGGACTGGGCGAAGGGAAGACCGTCCACTCCGTGGGCTTCCTCGAGCCCCGCGAAGCGGGCGAGGAGGGTCGCCATCCGATCCCGGTCCACCTCGACCCACTGGCCCCGGACCCATTGCAGGCCTTCACTGTTTGCGAGCAGGGCCTTGACTTCCTCGGGACTGAGGGACTGCCCGTCGAGTGTGATCTCGACCTGGAAGTCGAGCAGGGCGTCCATGCCGAGGACCACGGGACTCTTCCCCCCGACTTTGGCGGAAACCTTCGGCCGGGCGGGACGGTTAGCGGCCCAGGTCTTGGGCATGCGCACGACAATTCCGGCCGACTCAAGCTTCGGCACATCCCTGAGAAACCGAACGGCATCCCGAACGTCCCATCGCAAGGGATGGTAAATGTCTCCCTCGGCGACCAGCATGGCCATCCAGTCGCAGTTCTCCGCCGCCCTCTGGACCGGCAGGAGCAGGGACAGAAGCTGGTTTTTCTTCTTCCCTCCAGAAAACTCCGCCAATGCCTGGGAGAGCGGCAGGTGCTGGGCCTTTCCATGAGCCGAGAGACGCGAGGTGTAGGTGGCGAGAAAGGCGAAGGGACATTCCGGATCCTTGCGATTTTCCGCGAGGTTGAAGTGCACGCGCCCCACAAGATTCCAGGCCGGATGCTTCGATTTGAGGAAGGTCTGGAGCGTCTGGCCGGAAACGGCCAGCTCCGCCTTTGCGGCCTCTTCGACGGACGTCCAGAGGACCGTTAGAACGTCCGGGGAGAGATACTCCCCGCCGGTCATGGGAGGCGCATCGAGAGATAGGGATTCGAGAAGCGGGCCTTCGGGAGGGGAGACAGAAATTGCGTCGTCTTCCGGCGTGGCAGTCAGGGCCGTCACGTATTGGCGCGCGAAATTCCGCCAAAAGGACCAGACTGAAGGAAGGGCCGTGGTGACCTCCACCGCCCCCAGGTGAAGCAGGCCCTCTCCCGTCCCCCGGGCGAAGGCTTCCCTGAGCCGTCCCGCAAGCGTGTCGTCCAGGAGAGGGGCTTCCGGTTCGTCGACAGCCTGCAGATGCCCCTTTGGTGTGAGCTGTAAGGCCAGGGTCATGACGTGCGGCCTCCAGCAATCATCCGGACGCATGTTTTCGATGAGAGACCACAAGATACCGGAAAATCCTCCCTGACGTCTTTATACCCCTTGGCAGGCATTCACAGTCAGGCGTCGTTAATAAATATGTTATGCAGGTCTCGATAACCGGGCCGCAGTGTCGCTGTACAATAACAAAAACAATGTTTCATGAAGGGGCGAACAAGATGATTTTCACAAAAGAAGACATTCTGAATGCTTTCGAGGAAATCGGCGTGATGGCAAAGGAGCAGGGCATTCTTGTCGATATTGGCGTTTACGGTGGTTCTGCCATTGCCCTACAATGGGGGTTTCGCCAATCGACGAGAGACGTGGATATCGTCGTTTTTGGGGATCCTCAATTCCTTCGGGAAGCGGCGGCGATTGTCGCCGACCGGCATGGTTGGTCGGCGAACTGGATCAACGATGCAGTGAAAGGTTTTGTGTCAGCACGCCAGGATGTACAACTGTCGCTTGAATTTCCGAGAGAGGCGGAGAATCCCGGACTTCGTGTTTTTACGCCGACACCGGAATACATGCTTGCGATGAAATGTATGGCAATGAGAACGGGAGCGGAAGGAAATCGCTCGGACATCGACGATATCAAGAATCTTGTCGGCATGACTGGCGTCAAGTCGGCACAGGATATTCTGACCATTGTCGAAAAGTACTATCCGGCAAAACTTGTGACTCCGCGCACTCTGTTTGGCATCCAGGAAATTCTCGAGTCCATGAACAAAGAACGTAAACATCCTGGTTTCGAGACGGGACGGTAAGCGATGACTATAAGAAGTACGAAAGCAGTGTTTGCTCGCCCTGAAAGCCTTTATGAATTTTCCACTGCGCTGGCAAAAGGAAATTCGGAAGGCTGGGCACTTGGGGAATTTCTGGACGCCTTTTACGGAGTTCCTCAAGACAAGAGACAGAACATGCTGAATAGGGAGCCTAAACTTCTGGCGGGAAGGATCCGAAACGGAGATGTTACGGACGCCAGCCTTGCCGCAACGGCGGAATATCTGGCGTGGAAGTTTCGTCTTATAAATCCCGAATGGACGCAAGATTCCCGTCGGGTAATGAAAGAACCCTGGTTCGCGACCGATATCGAAGGTCTCAAGATTCTTCTGGTTATGGAAAGCCCGGCGGCTTTTCGCCGACGGAATCTGTTCGTCTCAGAAAACGCGCTGTCAAGAGCGTAAACGGATTGGAACGGGAAGAGATGGATCCTCTGTGGTCAAGCTCATTCCATGGCGGTTTCAAGCCCCAAGTGCAAAAAGTGCAGCGTGATGCTGCCTAAAGTCAAAAGCGTCTGGCATGAACCGCTCTACCGGACATTTGAATCCGAGTGACTTGCGAGGTCGAGTGTTCAGCTTCCACGCAATCGCATCCAGTTCTGCTTGTGAGAACACACTCGAATCGCTTCTCTTTGGCAGGTACTGCCGCGCTGCCAAGGGCTGTGCGGATCGGCGAAGTATTCCTTGATGCCCGTTTCCGCCGCCAGTTGCTGGTGTCCCGCCATTTCCTTGCCCTGATCGCAGGTCATCGACAAACGCTTTTGCGCGTCGATGCGATTGAACACATGGCCGAAGCCCTTCACCGCCGGTGCTGTGCTGGCATCTTCCATCTTGGCCAGGGGGATGCATTTCTAGTTGAAGGTTAGAGACAGCGGTTTCCGGGTCAATCCGCGAGAATCGGGTTGGCCAACCCCGCCACTCCTGGAGAGGAAACCGCCGTAGAATTAGGACGTTGCTTCCTCATCCGGAGATATCACACCCACGTTAAACGGTATGAAGTGCCTGGTATTGCAGGTGACCACAACAAGATCATGTGCTTTTGCTATGCCGGCGACCGTGGCGTCGGCCAGGCCGGAATTGTAGCCCGCCGCAATCGCCCTGGCATCGAGTTGACCGGATATCGCTGCTGCGGCCCCATTGAATACGATGATTTTGTCCTCGTAGTCGGATATAAGACCTATGAGCCAGTTTCTGAGCCTTACGGCTCTAGTTGTCGCACCTGTGCTTTCCAAAAGCGTAATCCCCTTTTCGATCTCGTGGATGACGACAACGGACAGGAACAGCCTGTCCTCGCTATCCATACGTTCCAGCCAAGCGAGAAACATCGCGGATGCATCGTTCCGTGAGGGCGAAAGCATGGAAATCACATCGGTGTCGAGCAGGAAGCCCGTCACAATGCGATATCCCGCGAAGGAGTGCGATTGCGCTCGAACGATTCATCAGGGAGAGTCCTGAGATAGGCCACCAGTCGCGGGCGATGCGTCGTAAGCGCGCGACGGAGTCACCTATGATGATCTGAGTGGATCTGGCATCCTGAGGTTTTCGAGGAGATGCCATGACTACCACCACCCCCAACCCGACCGGCCGGGAGGTTTGGCTGGCTCATGTGAAAGCCTGGCGCGCCTGCGGTCTGCGAAAGCGGGAATACTGCGCGACCCAGGGCCTGAAGTTATCCAGCCTGAATTATTGGTGTCGGGTCGAGACGGCAACCCAACCGGAACCCACGCTGACCCTGATCCCCATCAGCCAGTCCTCCACCCAGCGATCCCTGGCCCTCACCCTGCGCCATGCTCATGAGTGGGAGTTGTCATTGTCCCAGGAGGTCGCCCCGGCATGGGTGGCTGAACTGCTCAAAGCGCTATGATCCGCTCCGAGCAAATCTGGCTGGTTTGGGAACCCATCGACATGCGCTCCGGCCTGGATCAATTGTCGGCCTGGGTCAGGACAGCCTGGCCCGCCCCCCCTGCGATGGATCGGCCTTCGTGTTTCGCAACCGGCGGGGCACCCGGTTGCGGTTGCTGCTCTGGGATGGCAACGGGGTTTGGTTATGCCAGCGCCGTCTGCATCGGGGTTGCTTCACCTGGCCCGTCCAGGGAGAGCGTCTGCATACCCTGTCCCAGGAGCAGTGGAACTGGTTGATCGCAGGGGTCGACTGGACCCGTCTGAATGGCCGGCCGAACCCTGACTGGAGAGTGTAAAGGTTCTTTGAAATCAAGCAAAATGTTTTGCTTTTGGGGTGGGTTATGAAGAGGTCAGCGACGTCGGTCGGTAGCCCGCGCTTCGGGGTCTTCCAAGCGTCACTCACTCAGTTTCTCGAGGGCTTGCCGGTATACCTGGATCAATCGGCGCGAGACACGGCTCTTCTTGATCCGGGCGGTGCCAGTCATCGCGGGCAGGACCGTGGCGGATCGGCGGGCGGAAACCCCCGTCATCAGGATATCGTGCAGACGTTCATCTGCGGGGACGACGACCTCGCCGCCGGTGCCGCGAGGCCGGGGGCGGTGCACGCGAAGTTTGCGTTCGGCGAGCACGATGCGCCCCGGTTGGGCGCCATGCCAGCGGATCGCGCCCGTGCGTTTGCCGGGGTCCTTAATTGTTGTTCTGATTTAGTCGTCCACTATAAACCGATCTGGCCGGCTCTCAGGGTGCGCTGACACCCGCCAGCTCGCGCGCCTGGAGTGTCGCCTGCGCAGGTGACAACACACCGCGCGCGAGCGCCTCGATCAGGCTTTCGCGCGCGCGCGCGCGCAGCGCAAACAACGAGGCGCCTATTTCATGCGCAGCATGTCCCAGCCGCTCGATGTCAGCCTGGGCATGGCGTCCCGCTAACCGCGGGCCACACACCAGCACGCCGAACAGGTGCCCGCGCAGGGCTAGCGGCAGCGCTAGACCGTCGGCACCTAGAGCGCTGCCCACGTCGTGCAAGTCCAGCGGTTCTAGGGTCGCGCGCAAACGCACCAACGCGCGGTCGTCCTGGTCGAGGCGATCAGGAAAAGCCGAGTCCGCGCCATCACGACCGCTGCATTCAAACTCGATGTCGCGCACTTCATACAGCGCGGCACTCGTAACGCCCGCATCGCAGACGAACGCCTCGACCGCGCGCGCAATCAGCGTCTGCGGTGATTCGATGAACCCCGCGTCGCGCACAAAGTCGCTCAATGCCGCACGCGCCCGATGTTCGCGATGGAAGAACACACGATCGACCAGCGCCTCGACATGCCGATGCAGCTGGTGAAACAGGATGCCCAGCGCTAACGGCACACCAATCTCGAGTGCCAGGCTGGCGCTTTCACCGATCGCGCTGCGCTCGATCAGACTCTCCATTAGTGCGAACAGGCCCACCACCATGCCCATCAGCAAGGCAAACACCAGCGCGCGATTGACCACCACGCGTACTTCGACCAAGCGCTGCCGCAGCACAACATAGGTGTAAATACCCAGTACAATGATGATCATCGCCGTACCAGCCCAGCGCAGCCACATCAGTGCCGGCGACTGCTGGATTGCTGTGTTCTCCAATGCAAGCTGGATGAGCATGATCGGTAACAACAGACTGGTGCAGCTGAGAATCCAGCGAATGCGCAAACGCGCCTCGGCCGTGGCGTGTACATAACCACGCAGCAAGACCCATAGCGGCACGGCCAGCCCCGCAAGCCCGGCCGCAATGGTCAAAACCTGCAACAGGACAGGTATTTTGGACACTGCAAACATGAAAGAAGCCAGCATGCTGCCAGCCTCGAGTGCGAACAGCGACAGCAGCACCAGCAGATAGGCAATCACGGGGCCATGCAACAGACGCGGCCGCCAACCCACCAAAGTGTTAGCGGTGAGATAAAGTCCCAGAAACGCCATCGGTCCGCCCAGCCACCACCCTACCATCAGCAACACAAGATTCCAAAACGGCGGCATGGGTAGCACGGTGGTGAAGTTTAAAAACGTGAAACTGAGGGTAAACATCGCCAATCCCCACGCCGCCCAGTCGCGACCGCGCCACAGGGTCAACAGGCCAAGCGCCAACAGCATGGCATCCACTGCCCATGTCGCCCAGCCTAGCCGTCTTGACTCGGCACTTGGCGATTGCACCACGCTGTGCACCGCAACCGTCAGCACGCTGCCGGCACGTTGCACCCGCAAGTTATATGTGCGGTTTTCGGGCACGTTTTCGCGAATGAGCACGGCGCGCATCAGCAGCGTTTGCTGGCCATACACCACGCGGTCACCCGCTCGCAGTCCGGCTGGCAGAGGGGTCCAGCTTCGCGCTTCGATCACGCCCCCTGCGGCATCCTGGCGCAGATGGAAAGGCAGTTCACGGAGCGGAATCACCAAGGTCAGCGCAAAGCCGGCCACGGCAAGTACTCCGATGATCAGGCGCAGCACGGACCAGTGGTCGAATGCGTAACGGTCCATCAGCCCCCCCCGTTGCACCATGCGCACTTCGTGCGCCGCGGATCGCACAAGCCGCCGTAAACCATCGGGCCTTCGTCGCTCACAGCACGGTGCTCAGTCTCGTAAAAACGAACGGAAAGTCTCGTCATGGCGAACGCTCAGTCTTCCCGATCGCGAACAGGCATTCTTGCCATGGCGAACCCTGTATGATTCCCCAGAAGTTGTTTCCCTGTTAAGGGATCGTAGAGCGGTTTTTACTCCTCCGCTCCCAAGGAGTCAAGTTTTAGGTAGTGTAGAAATATGGAGACTTGGGCAGAAGTTTGAAAAGAAACGCCCTTCTGGATCCGGTTCGAATGTCTTGCCGAGACGTTCACCCATCCAGGAGAGGGCATTATGGGAATACTACCACAGGAAAAAAATCTCACAATCGAGTTTTGGTGTCAATTCACCCTGACCTTGCCGGATGTCCGGCTCTCCACCTTGCGGTCGGCGTTTACCGTTCTCTTGTGGAAGGTGAGGCAACGAGGAACAGTTCATCTGGAAGACGCGGAGCGGCAAGCCGACGAAGGTTCTGACGACCTTTTCCTGGGTGACGCTGGGGCAGATGCAGATCCAGTGTTCGGGTTGTGGGCACAAGCTCTCGATCACTCGGATGCGGTTGGGGCTGGATCCCGACCAGCGGATCGCGCCGGGGATTCGACGGAAGCTGGGGCTTCTGGGCGCGTTGACCACGTTCCGTGTGGCGGAGACGTTCACGGTGACCGTAGGTTTGGCGATCAACAAGATGACGATCTGGCGGTCGGTGCAGAGAACTGGGGAAGAGATCGCCTTTTCGCTCGACCCGAAGGAAGAGGCGCGGGGCGAGGCGGACGGGACGGGAATCGGCATCCGTGGCATCAAGAAACGGGGGCGGGAGCTGAAGGTCCAGATGCAGTACATGAAAGGCGGAGCGATCCGGGTGGCGGGAATCGACATCGGCTCCTACAACGGGCATTGGAACCGCCTTTTCAAGCGGAACCTCAAGGCCCTCCAAGAGCCCCCGAGCTTTTTCCTGGTGACGGACGGAGATACCTCGATTCTGGACGGGCTTGCGGGGAAGGTGAAAATCTTCTATCAGCGCTGTTTGTGGCATATCCCCCACCAGCCGAAGTTCGCCCTGTGGCAGGATCGGGCAAAGGTGCTGCGAAAAAGCCCCGAATGGTTGTCCGTCATGGCCCGGGTCTACGAGATCTGCTCCCTCCGCTCCGGCCTCGACGAGGACGACGAGATCCGGGCCTGGATCGCGCTCAAAACGAAGATGCTCGACGCCTTCGTCGAGGACTGCCGGGAAAAAGAGTACCGGCACACGGTCGCCTATCTGGAATCTGCCAAGAACGATCTCTTTACCGGAATTTCCAACCGGCTGAAGGGAAAAACCACCAGTCGGGTGGAATGGCTCTTCCGGACCGGGAACATGAGAGTGAATGTGAGCCAGTGGACCACCCCGGGAGCCCTCAACGTGACCCAGGTCCGGCTTGTCTATGATTACAACGGGTTTGACCCAACATTTTCCGAAAACCCCTATCCAGAAGGATTTGCTCAGGTCTCCACTTGACGACGCCACCAGATTATTTCCACCCGGTGTCTCACTTCCATTGACACGCACCGCCATTGGTCATCACTGCAAAAAAGGTATAGCTTTGGATGGAAAACCCTGCTCGGCTGAAGAACAAAACGAACGTTGGGCTTCCCCTGAAACGTGTCGAGAACATCAGGGTATGTTTGATAGAAGTGCGTGCCAATGATGGCTCGCGTGATGCGCGAACAATGTTCTTGGAGGAGATCAAATACCGAGTTCCCCTCAGACCAGAGAGCGTTCGTGCCAGCTTCGTATTGCTCGATATCAGTTTCAAAGGTCTATCTCCTTGAGCCACCTCGGGCAGCCCTGCCCACCGAGGTGGCTCAAGCAGGCCCGCGCGCGAAAACCCTGGCGGGCCTACGCCGCGATGTCTCTCTGGCGGTGGGCGGCGGCCGGACCCGGGGAGGTCACGGCGGGTGCCCGCCCAACGGCATCGGCCGAAGTCACCAGATCGCCGGGGTCCAGTTTTCCTCTTTGCCGCCCTTGAGCGCGCCGACCCGGATCACGGTGGGGCTGACATAGTAGTAGGGTGGGACCGGCAGATTGAGCGGGGCCGGGGAGCCCACGAGAACGCGTCCCGCGAAGTCATACATGGAGCCGTGGCACGGGCAGTGGAAGCCGCCCTTCCAGGACGGGCCCAACGATCCGCCGGGTTGCGGAACGTAGTCCGGGATGCAGCCCAGATGGGTGCAGATGCCGATCAGGACGAGATACTCCCTCTTGATCGAACGCCAGTACTGGTAGACCCCGGAAGGCATGTTCGGCGGTTGCTGCGGCTGGCGGTTGTGCGGATCCTTGAGGACGGGATCCATGCCGGGCAGGATGCCCAACTGCTCGGGCGTCCGTCTCAGAACCCAGGCCGGCTTGTGCCGCCAGAGCACCGTGACGAGTTCCGCCGGCTTGATCTTGCTGATGTCGATATCGACCGGGCTGCCGGCCGCTACCGCCTTGCGGCTCGGGTTCATCGACCCAATGAAGGGTACCGACGCCGAGGCCACGCCGATGGCGCCGAGCACCGTGGTCGCTGAAATGAGGAAGCGGCGACGGGTCCGGTCAACGGCTTCTTCGGCCGTCTCCGGAGCGGCGGGGGGCACGGACTCGGAGGGGTGTTTCACGGGGGATCTCCTGGGGACTCAGGCAACCGGAGGGAACCGGCCCGACCAATTATACCCGCCGCGGACCGAGCGCGAACTCAAGGCGGGATGGAGTGGCGATTGTCGTCCGCGGCTCCGCGGCGTGCGCGATGATCCTGGGGAGCCTTCCTCCCCCGGCCATTGGGGGAGCATGCGGCGACCTGGGCGGCCGGCCCCGGTCCCGCATCCGGAGGCCGGAACGGGAGCTCCCGACCGGTTCTGCAGCAGGCGTGGTGAGGCCCCCTCGCGGTTCAGGCCAAAAGTGAGCGGCCCTGATGCACGGCCTCGTCCGGGGTCCGATCCGGGGCAGCCGGCACCTGCATGCCGATCTGGACGGCCGGCCGGGAGCCGACCCGTCCGAGCCAGGCGATCAGCGCGTCGAGCCCCTCCATCCGGATCCCCGCCCACTCGTGAGAGGCGACCCAGGGGTAGGTCGCGATGTCGGCGATGGAGTAGTCGCTCGCGAGATACGCCTCGGCGCCGAGTCGGCGGTCGAGGACCTCGTAAAGCCTCCGGGTCTCGCGCTGGTAGCGGTCGATGGCATAGGGGATCCGTTCCGGCGCGTAGCGGGAGAACACGTTGGCCTGCCCCTGCATGGGCCCGATCCCGGCCATCTGGAAAAAAAGCCACTGAAGGACCCGGGAGCGGCCACGGGGATCGACCGGCAAAAGGCGTCCGGTCTTTTCCGCCAGATAGACGAGAATGGCGCCCGATTCGAAAACGGCGAAATCCCCCTCCTCGCGGTCGACCAGGGTCGGGATGCGGCCGTTCGGATTGAGTGCGAGATAGGCCGGCGTTTTCTGTTCCAGCGCGGACAGGTCGAGTGCATGGACAGTGTAGGGCAGGCCGAGTTCCTCAAGGGCGATCGAAACTTTCCGGCCGTTTGGGGTGGGGGCGGTGTAGAGGTCGTACATCGGAGACTCCTGGGGACGAGGGCCGGGTCAGTCCACTGTGCGTAAAGTGGCCTGCGCGAGGGCGTGGAGATGGGATTCCAGGCGGGCCGGGTCCCGGGATTTTTCGATCAGGCTGGATCCCACGATCACCCCATCCGCCCCCTGAGCCAAAGCCGCGCGCACGTCGGCGGGCGAGGAGATGCCGAAGCCGACGAGACCGGGCGGGGCCCCCAGGGCCCTCAGGGTTTCGAAGAGTCGGGCCTGGGGCCGGCCGGCCCCCCGCTCCGTGCCGGTCACTCCGCTCCGGCTCACGACGTAGGTATAGCCCGAACCGAGTTTCGCGATCAGGGCCAGGGTCGCCTCCGGCGCATTGGGGGGAGCGATCAGGACCGCCGCGAGGCCGGCCTGCCGGGCTGCGGCCACGTAGGGTCCGGCTTCTTCCGCCGGCACGTCCGGGATGAGCACCGAGTCCGCTCCGGCCGCCTCAACCTGCCGGTAGAAACGTTCCGGTCCCGGCTGGTAGACCAGGTTGGCGTAAACCAGCAGTCCGATCGGCAGCTCCGGATGCTCCGCGCGCAGACGGCTCACCGTGGCGAGTCCCGAATCGATACGGGCACCGGCCGCGAGCGCCTCGTGGCTCGCCGTCTGGATGACCGGTCCGTCGGCGATGGGATCGGAGAAGGGCAGACCGAGTTCCAGGGCATCGGCGTGGGGGAGGAGGGCCTCGATCCACGCGAGCGAGCGGGCCGGGGTCGGATATCCCAGGACGGCAAAGGGGACGAGGGCACCCCGGCGCTCGCGCGCCAAGCGGTCGAAGAGGCGGGTGTAACGGCTCACGGCGGGTTCTCCTCGAGCCCGGCTTGCACATGGGCGAGGTCCTTGTCACCCCGTCCCGATAGGTTGACCAGGAGGCGGGCCGGGGCGGGACGGGTGCGCGCGAGCCGCTGGCAGTAGGCCAGGGCATGGGCCGACTCGAGGGCCGGGATGATGCCCTCGTCGCGGGCGAGCTGGCGGAAGGCGGAGAGAGCCTCGTCGTCGGTGGCCAACTCGTAGTGGACCCGTCCGGTCTCATGGAGATGGACATGCTCGGGACCCACACCCGGATAATCCAGTCCGGCCGAGATGCTGTGCGACTCGAGAATCTGGCCCTCCCCGTCGGTCAGGATCAGGGTTTCGGCCCCATGCAGGATGCCGGGCCGTCCGCCGCTGATCGTGGCGCCATGGCGGCCGCTCGCCAGCCCCGCTCCACCTGCCTCGACACCGACGAGCGCAACATCGGGATCTTCGAGAAACGCCCGGAAGATGCCCAGCGCGTTCGAGCCGCCGCCGATGCAGGCCACGACCCGGTCCGGAAGAGCTCCACCGGTCTGTTCCAGGAACTGGACGCGGGCCTCGTCCCCGATGATGCGCTGGAACTCGCCCACGAGCGTTGGAAAAGGATGCGGACCCGCGACCGTGCCCACCAGATAATGGGTATCTCCGTAGCTCGCCGCCCAGTCGCGCAGGGCCTCGTTCATGGCATCCTTGAGGGTGGCGCTGCCAGCCGTGACGGAAATGACTTCGGCACCGAAGAGTTTCATGCGGAAGACATTGGGGGCCTGGCGCGCGCAGTCGGTGGCACCCATGTAGATGCGGACCGGGATCCGGAACAGGGCACCGGCCAGCGCGACCGCGACGCCGTGCTGCCCGGCCCCGGTTTCCGCGATGACCCGGGTTTTGCCCATGCGGCGGGCGAGCAGCATCTGGGCCAGGACCTGGTTGGTTTTGTGCGCTCCTCCGTGCAGGAGGTCCTCGCGTTTGAGGTAGATTTCAAGCCCCGAGCCGGCCAGAAAATTGCGGCAGCGGGTGAGGGGTGTCGGCCGACCGGCGAAATTCCGGAGGAGTCCGGCCAACTCCGCCTGGAAGGCGGGATCGGCGCGGGCATCCCGGAAGGCCCGATCGAGCTCGTCCAAGGCAGGGACCAGGATTTCGGGGACGTAACGGCCGCCCCAGCGGCCGAAACGGCCGGGATGCGGAGCCGGGGCGGTGGGGATGGTCATGGGGCACTCCGTCCGCGGCGCGGAAGGTTCTTGAGACGGTCGAAGAGCCGGGTCAGGAGTTGCGCGTCCTTCCGTCCGGGCGACTCCTCGACCGCCGAGTTGACGTCGATGAGCCAGGGATCGAGCGAACGGGCTGCCTCGATCCGGTCGGGACCGATGCCGCCCGCGATGACCGCCCGGGAAAGTTCCGGCCAGAGACGGGCACGGGCGAGATCGAAAGGGATCCCGGTGCCGCCGAAGCGGATCCCGTTCGTAGTATCCAAGACCAGGCGGTCCGCGCCGCACGAGGCCGCCGTGACGGGAGTGGCGTCCCAGGGAACGGCCTTCCAGAGCGCCACATCCGCCGGCAGATTTTCCCGGAGCGCATCCAGCACGCCCCGCGGCTCATCCCCGTGCAACTGGACGGCCGCCAGCCCGAGCGTACGGGCGCATTCGGCCATGACGCCGGGTTCGGCATCCCGGAAGACGCCCACCCAGGCGAGCGGAGCCGATCCCACCAGGGTCTGCGCCTGCTCCCGGGTGACGGCGCGAGGTGAACCGGACACGAAGTTGAGCCCGCCGTGGGTGGCCCCGAGCGTCCACGCCAGACGGGCATCTTCGGGACGGGTCAGTCCACAAACCTTGACCTGCCCGAGGCGGAGGGCCCGGGCCGCGAGCTCGATCCGGGGTGCCCGCATGAGGGTGCTGCCCACGAGGAAGCCGTCGACCAGGGGTCCCAGTTCGCGCAGGTGGGCGTGGGTCTCGATTCCGGATTCGGCGATGACCGAAAGTCCGGGCGGGACCTTGGGGGCGAGACGCCGCGTGGTCTCGAGGTTGACCTCGAACGTCCTGAGATTGCGGTTGTTGATCCCGAGGAGATCGCATCCGAGACGGAGCGCCCGCTCCAGCTCCGCCTCGTCATGGACTTCGGTGAGTGCGTCGAGGCCGAGCTCGCGAGCAAGTGCGAGGCAGTCGGAGTAGCACGAATCGTCGAGGACGGATAGCATGAGCAGCACGGCATCCGCCCCGTAACGGCGGGCCTCGAGCACCTCATAGGGATCGACGAGGATGTCCTTGCGCAAAAGCGGCAGGGGGCTGTGTTCGCGCCAGAAGGAAAGATCCGCCAGGCTGCCCTTGAAGAACCGTTCTTCCGTGAGGACCGAGACCGCATCCGCCCACGCGTTGTAGGTCTTGGCCAGGTCGGCGAGGTCAGCTGCGGGGCGGAGCGCGCCGGCCGAGGGCGAGGCGCGCTTGCACTCCAGGATGAGGGTCAATCCGGGGGCCTTGAGGCGCCGACCGAGGGGGTTCCGGCCCAGGGTGAGTCCCCGGCGGAGCTCGGCCTCCGGGACGAGCCGCCTGCGCCCGGCCACGACCTCCCGCTTGTGGGCGACGATCGCCTCAAGCACGGGTTGCGACCTCCCGGAGGCGGGTCAGGATGTTCCGGGCGCCTCCGGCCGCGAGCGTCGCATACGCCTGTTCGGCCCCTTCCCGGAGGGTCTCGCAGCGGCCGGCAATCCAGAGCAGGGCCCCCGTATTGAGCGCCACCGACCAGGCGTACGCCGGCTTGGCCCGGCCGTCCAGGAGATCGGCGAGCGCGCGAGCATTGGCGGCTGCATCGCTGCCCTGGAGTGCCGCGAGCGGGTAGCTCGGAATGCCGAGCGATGCCGGTTCGAGGATCTGGTTCTCGATCACGCCGTCGCGGAGCAGGCTCAGGCGGGTCGGTCCGTGGAGCGCCATCTCGTCAATCCCCGAGCCGTGCAGCACGATGGCGCGGGTCCGGCCGAGTTCGGCGAGCGCTTGGGCCATGGGTTCCGTGCAGTCTGGATCATAGACGCCGACCAGCTGGATGGGCGGTCGCGCCGGGTTGAGCAGCGGGCCCAGGAGGTTGAACAGGGTTCGGATCCCGAGCGCACGGCGGACCGGCATGGCATGGCGCAGGCCCGGGTGGTACTGGGGGGCGAAGAGGAAGCAGAGTCCGGCCTCGTCCAGACAGGCGCGGGCTTGCTCCGGCGCAAGTTGCAGCGGAATGCCGAGCGCTTCGAACACGTCGGCGGATCCCGACCGTGAGGAGACCGACCGGTTTCCATGCTTGGCGATTGGCAAGCCACATGCCGCCGCGAGGAACGCGACGCCCGTCGAGATATTGAGGGTTCCCTGCCGGTCGCCTCCGGTCCCGCAGCTGTCGGCGAACGCATAGTCGGGAGCGGGGAAGGGTTTGGCGACTCCAATCAGGGTCCGGGCAAAGGCGGCCATTTCGCCTCCGGATTCCCGTTTGGCGCGGAATGCCACGACGAGGCCGGCCAGCTCCGCGGGATCCATCGTGCCCATGACCAGGGACTCGCAAACGGCGGCAATCTCCTGTGCCGGCAGTTCGTGTCCCGCGAGGAGCGATTCGAGTCGGGCACCCGGGTCCATCAGCGGAGCCTAGGGATAAGCCGGGCGGCGCCGGGCCCAGTCGAGCGCGCGGACGATGAGCGTGTGACCGAGCGGGGTCAGGATGGATTCGGGATGGAACTGCAGCCCCAGGATCGGATCGTGCTCGTGTTCCATGGCCATGAGCACCTCGTGGGATCCGTCGAGCGACCAGGCGCTTTTCCGGAAATGGGGCGGCAGGCGGTCGACCACGAGGGAGTGATAGCGGCCAGCCGTGAACGGGACGGGCAGGTCCTGCCAAAGACCGCGGCCGTCATGGAAAATGGCGGCCGGCTTGCCATGGACGAGGAGGGGGGCCGCCCCGACGCTTCCGCCCAGAGCTTGGGCGATCGCTTGGTGGCCGAGGCAGATGCCCAGAAGCGGGATCCTCCCTGCCTGTGACCGGATGAGGTCGACGAGGCAGCCGGCCCCCTCCGGCCGGCCGGGCCCCGGCGACAGCACGACGAGCGTAGGCGGACGGACGGCCAGCCGGTCGGTCAGCGATTCAAGGGGGGTGTCGTTGCGCCAGATCTCAATTGTGGCTCCTGCCGACTGGAACTCGTCGACCAGGTTATAGGTGAAGGAATCGAAGTTATCGATGAACAGAACGTGGGTGTCGGTCATCATGGGCCAGAATCTCCGCGGGTCCTCTCGATGGCTTCGAGAACGGCTTCCGCCTTGCGACGGGTCTCGTCACTTTCCTGGACGGGATCCGAATCCGCGACCACGCCGCATCCGGCCTGGACCCAGGCCTGTCCGTGGGCCACCCAGGCCGAGCGGATGACGATCGCGGTATCGAGGTTCCCGCGCAGATCCAGGTAGCCCACGGCTCCGCCGTAGGGACCCCGGGGATGGGGTTCACGGTTGCGCAACAATTGCATGGCGCGGATCTTGGGGGCACCGGTCAGCGTGCCCATGTTGAGACAGGCCTGATAGGCATGCAGGGCATCCAGGTCCGGATCCAGGGTGCCCTGGACCCGGGAGACGAGATGCATGACGTGGGAATAGCGTTCCACCGCCATGAGCTCGGTGACGGTCCGGGTACCCGGTTGCGAGACCCGGGCCACGTCGTTCCGGGCCAGGTCGATCAGCATGGCATGTTCGGCCAGTTCCTTGGCGCTCAGCCGGAGCTCGAGTTCCAGCCGGGCGTCCCGGTCGGCGTCCAGCGATCCGTCCGGATGGAGGGCGCGGGGTCGGGTGCCGGCGATCGGCCGGATCTCGACCCGTGACTCGGCGGCGCTGACCTTGAGCGCGCTCTCCGGGGAGGCTCCGAAAAGGATCCCGTCCCCATCTTCCAGGAAGAACATGTAGGGGCTCGGGTTGAGTTGTCGCAGTTCGGCATAGGCGCGCAGCGGGTCCGGGCAGGCGGTTTCGAACCGGCGCGAGGGGACGATCTGGAAGACTTCTCCCCGGGCGATCTCGTCCTTGAAATCCCGGACGATGGTGGCGAAAGCCTCGTCGGAAAGGGTCGTCCGGTCGCTATGGGCGCCAGGTCGTGCCGGGCGGGGGCGGTTTTGTAAGACCGGGTCCGGCGTGGAGCGGATCAGGCGTTCGAGTTCGGTCAGGCGCCGCCGGGCCGTGAGCTCCAGGTCCTGGGGCGGGTCATCGCCGAAGACCACGGTCGTGATCGTGGTCGAGCCTTGGGCGTGGTTGATCAGAACCCGGGTTTCGCAGAGATGGAACTCGAAGTCCGCGACCGGCCGTTCCGCGGCCTGGCGCGGCGGCAGGGATTCGAAGCGGTCCGCGAGATCGTAGGCGAACAGGCCGTAGGCGTGGACACTTTCAAGGGTTTTCGAGTCCGCCTGCCAGCTCCATAAAAGGGCGCGCAGCGGATCGAACGGACCGGCGGCCCGCAGTCGCGCCGCCTCATCGAGCGTCCGGGGGGCGGGCTCGACGGGGAAGCGGAATCCCCCATCGGGCAGTTCGCGGGCGCCGTCCGTCCATCCGGCGCGGCGCAGGCTGTCCAAGGCAAACCGACCGTTGGCGGTGAGGGGATGCCAGTCGACCGTATCCCCGACCAGCCGGCACCGGATGGCCGGGTCGACATAGAGGAGGCTCTGGGCCTCGCGCTTTTCAGTTTGGTCGGCCGTCTCGAACAGGGCACGCGGGCACGGATCGGCGGATGCCCGCAGGCGGACGAACAGAGCCAGGGGATCGGGCAGGTGATCGAGGCGGCGGGACAGGGTGCGCAGTCCGGGCTTCGTCGGTGGTGAAGGGGTCGTCATGGGAGGTTGCGTCCGAACAGTTGCGCGAGCGGTCGGAGTTCACGCATGAGGCGGATGAAACCCTGGGGGTCGAGGGATTGCCGGCCGTCCGACCAGGCCCGGGTCGGGTCCGGGTGGACTTCGATGAGCAGTCCGTCGGCCCCGGCGGCGAGTGCTGCCTTGCTGAGCGGGGGGACCAGTTCGGATAGCCCGGTGCCGTGTGACGGGTCGACCAAAACCGGCAGGTGCGTTTTGATCTTGAGCCAGGCCACGGCGTTGAGGTCAAGGGTATTGCGGGTGGCCGTTTCAAAGGTCCGGATTCCGCGTTCGCAGAGAATGACCGCTTCGTTGCCGGCATCGACGATGTACTCGGCCGCGAGCAGGAGTTCTTCCAGAGTGGCCGCAAACCCCCGTTTCAGGATGACGGGGAGCTTCTGGGAACCCACGGCCTTGAGCAGCGAGAAGTTGTGCATGTTGCGGGCTCCCACCTGCAGGACCTGGACCGACTCGGTCATGGCCGGCAGGTCTTCAGCATCCATGATCTCGGTGATGACGGGCAGATGGTGGGGGAGAGCGGCCTCGCGCAACAGGCGCAGACCGCTTCGCCCGTGTCCCTGGAAGCTGTACGGGCTCGTGCGGGGTTTGAAGGCGCCGCCGCGGAGTCCGTGGGCTCCGGCGGCGCGGACCGTGGCGGCGATCGACTGCATCTGTTCCGGCGTTTCGACGGCGCAGGGCCCTGCGATCACGACGAACGACTCGCCTCCGACCGTGACGTCCCCGAGCGGAACGAGCGTGTCGTGCGGATGGAGCGCCCGGGCCACCCGCTTGTAGGGAGCGGCATCGCGGATGCATTCCTCGACGTAGGGATGGATCGCGAAGCGTTCGGTGATCTCTGGAGGGCCCACCAGCGCCAGGGCACGCCGGTCAAGACCCGGCAGCGGAACCACCTCGAGCCGGGCCGCCTTGAGTTCCTCGACGAAGCGGTTTTGAACGTCGGGATCGAGGCCGGGTTTGAGAATGAGGTACATGCAACGCTCCTAAAAACGGACGGCCCGCATTGCGGGCCGTCCGGAAAGAAGGGGAGGGATGCCCGCTAGGGGGAAGGCAGCCGCCACCAGGTCCACGTCCCCGGACGGCATTCTGCCCGAAGCAGGGCGGGGATCCCGCCAGCCACGCCCGCAGCCGCCGGATCCACGGTTGCAGAGAGGAGACCTGGACTGGTTTTCTCTAGAATCAACGCACCCTCGACCGATGACCCACGAAGACAGCGGAGAAGCGGACGAATCCATGATAGCCTGAAGCGGGAGGGCTGACAAGAAGCGGCCTCATGACCCGTCCGGGCAGAACCCCGGACGGCGGAGTATTGCGCGGGGTGCCAGGGTGCCTGAAACACAGTCCGGATCCGATCGCCCCAGCGAAGGAGGGACGGTCCCCGTCTTGGCGGCCGTCGTTCTCAACTACCGTCTGGCCGAAGCGACGCGCCGCTGTGTGGAGACGCTGGCGGCACCCGTGGCCCAAGTCTATGTCGTCGACAACTCCGCCCATGCGGAATCCACCCGCGTGCTGGCGGCGAGCCTGGCTCATCCCTTCCCCGGCACCGCGCCCGTGCGGGTTCTCGAAGCGCCCGTGAATCTGGGTTTTGCGTGCGGCATCCAGTTCGGGATCGAGCGGGCGTTGGCCGAGCGGGCGTGGGACGGATTTTTCATCATCAACAATGATGCGGTTGTCCATCCGGCCCTCCTTGAACGGATGGTCCGGACCTGGGAGGGACACCGGGGTCCCATCCTGGTGGCACCGGCCCGCGACGACCGGGGACAGCCGCTTCGCCTCTGGTATCACCGGATCCTCGGGATCGTGCTGAAGCGTTCTTGGCGGGGGACCGTGCCCTACCTCTGCGGGGCGTGTCTTCTGGTTCCGGCCGCCTTGGTACATCCCTTTCTTTTCGACCCCGATTTTTTCATCTACGGCGAGGATATCGAACTCGGTTGGCGTCTCGGCCGGACCCGAATCCCCTTGGTTACCGTCGAACCCCGGGCGGGCGAGTTCCAGCACGATGCCAATCGCTCCACCGGCAACGGGAGTCTCTTCTACGAATATCACATCAACCGCGCCCATCTCCTGCTCGCCCGCAAGCTCTCCCGTCCGGGACTTGACCGGCTGGGTCTCGTCGCCGGTCGCGCGCTCATGCTGCCGGCCCGAGCCCTGGTCCGGAGCCTGCGTGGCGGGGGGCTCATGCCGTGGATCGGGCTCGTCCGGGCGCTCCGGGGAGATTCGCCTCCCCCTCCCGGAGAGACGGAAGCGCACGGATGAAGCCAGCCGGAATGGGGGAGGAGGGACCGGCGGATGGGCAGATCCCGTCCCGGCGGGTGGCGATCCTGTGGGGTGGCGGCCTCGGGGATGTGCTGGTCATGCGTCCCATGCTCGAAGCCCTCATCCGGCGCGGAGATGAGCCGGTTTACCTGACGCGGAGCGACCGGTGCACGCCGGTGTTTGCTGCGCTTGCGTTGCCGATCCAGCAGAGAACGCTGCCCCGCCCGGCCCTGGCGGCCTTCCGGGCGCTCCGCGCGGCGGGCTTTTTCGATTGGGTCTACACCGGCCCAGGTTCGGGCTGGCGCACGCGGTTGTTGGCCCGGATGCTCCGCTCCGGACGGAGCCGGTCGCAGGGCGGACGCGCGCGCTCTGGTTTTGTGGCGGATGCCATCGCGGAGGACGTGGTGGCGCTGGGTCTGGCCGACCGCCACCCGCCGCCGTATGGATCACGGCCGATCTTTCCGGAGATTCGTGAGGCCCCATCCCGTCCGCCGGAGGAGCCCTATCTGGTGCTCCACCCCGGCAGCCGCTCCGACTGGCAGACCAAGTGCTGGCCGATGGTGCGCTGGCAGGCTCTGCTCGAAACCCTCTCCGCATGCGGCTGGCGGATGCTCGTGGTCGGCACGGCGGAGGAGCGCGAGACCCTCGCCCCGCTCATGACCGGCCGGTCACGAGCGGAGCGGGTCAGCCTGCATACCGACTGGCCGCTGGCCCGGCTCGAGCGGTACATTGCCGGTGCCGCGGGCGTGATCTGTCACAACTCCGGAGTCATGCACCTGGCGCTCGCCTACCGCCGCCCGACCGTCGTTCTGACTGGATCCTCGGCACGCCATTGGCGCGCAGCCTACCCTGAGGTCTTCAACCTGGATTCCGGCCGCTGCCGTCTGGCGTGCAACCGGCGGCGTTGCCCCGTCCCCGGCTTCCGGGCGCGCTGCATCCGGTCACTCGAAATCGGCCCGGTCGTCGACGCCTGCCTCGCCCTTTGGGCAGGGGGGCTCTAGCCCACCGGTCCGGCCGGAGGCTCCTCCCACCGGTTGGTTCCGCTGGGAAAATCCGGCAGCTGTGGCGGGACCACGCAGAACCGCTGGCCGGTCGGCGCCTCCATCACCACCCAGTGGCGGATGCGCTGGACCTCGCGCGCGCCGAGACGGATGAGGCGGGCCACCTCGGCCTCCAGGTCATCGGTCTCGATGTCGATGTGAACACGGCTCGGATGGCCGACCTGCTGGACTTCGCACCGGATCGAGCCGGCGGGCGTCTGAAGGGCCCGGTACCGGGCCACGTTCTCGCTTTTCTCAAGATCGACGGACCAACCGAGTGCGCCGCTCCAGAAATTCGCCGCCGCATCCAGATCGCACGTGTTCTCGCAGTCGATGATGATCGAACCGAGACGGCTATGGTGCATGGATCCTCCGGAGAGTCAGCCCATGAGCCCAGCATTGACCCGGCTGATGCAGATGTCAAGAATTTCTCCCGCCGGGAGACTGACCTGCACGGCCGTCCGGATGAGGCCCTGAGCATATAATCAACGGCCAGCCGGTGGGGAATCCCATGCGCATCCACATTCTCGGAATCTGTGGCACCTTCATGGCGGGAGTGGCGCAGGTGGCCGTGGCCCTCGGACACGAGGTGTCCGGATCGGATCGCCAGTATGTCCCGCCCATGAGCGACCAGCTCGAGGGGGCCGGGGTGCGGTTGTGCCCGGCGGGCTACCGGACCGAAAACCTGGACCCCGCCCCGGATCTCGTTCTCGTGGGCAATGCGCTCATTCGCGGCAACCCGGAACTCGAAGCCGTCCTGGACCGTCGTCTCTCCTACGAGTCGGCTCCGGCCTGGCTCGGCCAGACCGTCCTGCGTTCCCGCCGCGTCATCGCCGTGGCCGGAACCCACGGCAAGACCACGACGAGCGCCCTTTTGGCCTACCTCTTGGACCAGGCGGGAGCCGACCCTGGCTTTCTCGTGGGAGGCGTGCCGCTCGATTTCCCGGTCTCCGCGAGGCTCGGGCACGGGCGTTGGTTCGTGATCGAGGCCGACGAATACGACACCGCCTTCTTCGACCGGCGCCCCAAGTTCCTCCACTACCGGCCCTGGATCACGGTGCTCAACAACCTGGAATACGACCATGCCGATCTCTATCCGGATCTGGCGAGCCTGGAGACGGTTTTCCATGAACTCGTCCGCAGCCTGCCTGCGGCCGGCCGGATCATCGTGAACGGCGCGGACCCGGCACTGGCCCGGGTGCTCGCCCGCGGGACCCGGACGCCGGTCACGCACTGCTTGGCGGGTCCAGGGGCCTGGCGGGCCCAGGCGCTCGATGAGGCGGCCAGCCGCTTCCGGGTGATCCACCCGGACGGGGAGCTCGGCCCCCTGTGTTGGAACCTCCGCGGAACTCACAACCTCAGCAATGCCGTCGCGGCCCTGGCAGCGGCCTGGGCGGCCGGCGTCGATCCCACCCGACTCGCTCCGGCCCTCGAACATTTCCGGGGGGTGAGACGCAGGCTCGAAGTCGTGGCCGAAGGCGGCGGGGTCCGGATCTATGATGATTTCGCCCATCACCCGACCGCCATCGCCGCCACGCTCGGAGCCCTCCGCGCGGAGGATCCGTCCGGCCGCCTCATCACGGTCTTCGAGCCCCGCTCAAACAGCATGAAACGGGGGGTCTACGGGGCAACCCTGGCGGCGGCCTTCCGGCCGACGGATATCCTTTACGCCTACGATCCGGGCCTCGACTGGAAAATCGGCGATGTGCTCGGGCCTAAGGCCCGGGTCTTTTGCGAGCCCCGGGAGATCTTGGCGGCACTCAAAGACGAAGTCCGGGTGGGCGATCGGGTCGTTTTCCTTAGCAACGGGGATTTCGCCGGGTTGCGCGATCGCCTTTTCTCGGAACTCCGGGCCTTTTTGCCAAACGGCGTCTCTCACTGAACCGCGGCTGCACCACCGGTTTCCCATGTCCCTTTTCGGCCTGTTTTCCCCGCCCCACACGACCTGGCCTTGGTGGATGGCCTGCCTCACCGTCTTGGTCTGGTGGTGGTACCAACGGGGCGTCCGGAGGCTCGAGACGCACGTCCACCCGGTTCCTTTCGGACGCCGGTTCTGGACCCGGGTGGGCATCCTGATCGGTTTTCTCGCCGTGATCCCGCCGATCGATTCGGTTGCCGACTCCCTCTATGTCGTGCACATGCTCCAGCATTTCCTGCTTGAGATGGTCGCGCCCTTCTGTCTGGCCTTGGGGGCTCCTCTCGCCCCCCTGATCGCGGGACTTCCCGAAACCCTCCGTCGTCGCCTCCTGGTTCCCCTGGTGCGCTGCCGTCCCCTGCAATGGCTCTTCCGGGCCTGGGTCCATCCCCTGGGGGCGGCCCTGATGTTTGCCGCCGTCTGCGGGTTCTGGCTCCTGCCCGGGCCGTTCACCGCCACGGTGCTGTCCGGAACCATCGACGGCCTGTGCCACGCCACCCTGCTTCTCGTCGGGCTTTTTTTCTGGTGGATGGTGCTCGATCCGAGAACCCGCCGGCCGCGGGACTACCTGGTCCATTTTGTCATCCTCATGCTGCTCATGAATTTCTTCATTGTGATTGCGGCCTACATCACGATGACGTCACGCAATCTTTATCCGGTCTACGACCTCACGAGCCGCGCCTGGGGTCTGCCGGAGCGTGTCGACCAGCAGTTGGGCGGGCTTCTGCTCTGGATTCCGGGATCGCTGATCCACATCCTCGGGGCCCTTGTCATCTTCCACCGCTGGATCCATGACGACGCGCGCGGCCGGTCGGGAGGGACAGCGGAGGGCCGCCTCCCGTCTGCCGTCAGGATTTCCGGCGCCGCGACTCGATGAGGAGGATCGGATGGCGGCCGATCCGGCGTGGCCACAGTCGGAAGGCCGGCTGCCCGGCAAGGGACCGGGCGAGATGGGCGAGTCCCTGCCGCCGGCTGCCCTGGTTGCGGGGCAGAGCGATCAGGGCCAGGTGCTCCCGGGTCTTGAAGGGGCTCATCTGCCCCAGCCAGAGCGTCTCCCCTCCCGGCTCCAGGATGTAGGAGCTCCGCCAGAGCCTCAGGACCCATTCGGTCCGGCGGGAGTGGTCGTGGTTCACGGTCTGGAGCAGAGTCAGGGCCGGGAAGCGTCCGTGATGAAGGGTGGGGAAAAGGGGCAGGCGGTTCACGGGAGGGCGGGTCATGAGCCAGGACAGGGCGTTCTCCGGGGTCAGGCGGGGAGGCGGGGTCCAGCCGGCAGCCCCGAGTGCGAGACGGAGTGGTTTGAGTGGTCCGCCGTACTCGACGTTGAAATCGGTCGGCCAGTGCCGGGCCAGGGATTGACGGTCCCCGAATCCCGGCCAGTGGCCGGCCAGCCAGGCCCTGCGTGGCAGGCCCAGGGGAGGGGTTTGGGGAAGGCGCCAGCCGGTGAGCAGTGCCCAACCCGAAATGGCGGCCAGGATACAGACGAACAGCGCGATCAGCAGGCGGCGGGGGGGCGGGTCGTGAGGATGGTGACGATAGGCCAGGACGAGCAGCGTGGCCCAGATCAATCCAAGGAGCCCCGTACCGATCGCGTTGCCCAGCCACAGGGCACCGGTGAAAAGTGCCCCCGCGATTGCGGTGGCAATCGGCAGGGTGAACAGGGCATACAGGACGAGCCGGCGGGCGCGCGGCCAGTCAGTGGCGGTGATGCCGGCACCGACTCCGTAGACGGCGAGCGCGCCGGCGATGCTGTTCGGTATGACCAGGCTGTGGCTCCAGTGGGAGAACGCGGCGCTGAGCAGGAGGTCACAGGCGAGACCGAACAGGATCGCGGAACCGAGATAGCGGAAGACTGGGGATGACCGGCGGCGGGCCAGGATCAGGACCGCCGGTACGCCGTACAGGAGCCATCCGGCCGGGGCGACCCAGAGCACGAGGTCGCCCGCGACGTTCCGCCAGGGACCGCCCGGGATCCGGGCGGCGGCCGCGAGGGCCATGGCATCGATGAATCCCGGCCAGTGATCGCCGAGAACGCCCAGGAGCAGCCCGTTGAACAGCCAGAGGATCCCGATGAGCAGCAAGCCGGACAGGGCGAGCATGGGGACTCCACCCGGGTTGTCGATGGATTCGGTGAGCCGGTCCAGGGAAGGCCAGTGTTCGGTGCGTTCCCACAGCCGGAACCAGAGCCGGCGCAGGTGCTGCTCGAAGGGGGCGAGGTGCCCGAATCCCCAGCGCAACAGGAAGTGTCCGAGCCAGAGCAGTGTGATCGCGAGGAGGAGGATGAGGGCGAGCCTCAGGCTGACGGCCGCCGCGAGGCCGACCGAAGCACCGAAGATCATGCCGGGCAACAGGTAGATCGGGGCCCAAAGGAGCGCTGCCAGTCCGTCGATCCAGAGAAAGCGCAGCAGCGGGAAATCAGCGATCCCGCTCACGACGGGGACGATCGGCCGCAAGGCGCCGATCATGCGGCCCATGAGGATGCTCTTCCCGCCATGGCGCTGGAAGAACCGTTGGCCCCGGTCGAGATTGTTCCGGATGCCCCGATGTTCGATCCAGCCCGATCCCCGACCCCGGAAGATGCGACCCAAAAGATAGCTCGACGTGTCCCCGAGGAAGGCGCCCGCCGAAGCGGCGGCGCAGACGGGCCAGAACGGCAAAAGTCCGCTGCCGAGGAGCGTGCCGATGCCGAACAGCAGGAATAGCGCCGGGACGGTGTAGCCGATGAAGGCCAAGGTTTCGCAGAAGGCGATGGCAAAAGTGGCGGCGACCCCCCAGAGTGGGTGCCCGCTCACCCAGCGGATCAGGAGCGGAATGAACCGGTGGAACAGCATTCAGGGCGGCAGTGTCCGCAGGGCCGTGCGGGCCGCCCCGAGAATCCGGTCGATGTCGCGCTCCTCGTGGGCCAGGGACAGAAAGGCGGATTCGTAGGGCGAGGGAGGGAGCAGGATGCCCTGGGATTTGAGACTGTGGAAGAAATGTCGAAACGCCTGCGGGCGGCTGCGCCGGACGTCCTCCAGGTTCCGGACCGGGGGGGCGCAGAAAAACACGCTCCACATGCCGGGGACGTGATGGACGGTGGCTTGGGCGCCGGTCTCCTGGATGAGCCCTTCGAGCCCGGCCGCGAGCCGGTCGGTCCGCCCGGCCAGCCGGGTGTAGACCTGCGGGTCCGCCAGCTTGTCGAGCGTGGCGATCCCGCTCGCCACGGAGAGCGGATTGCCGGACAGGGTGCCGGCCTGGTAGACCGGTCCCGAGGGCGCGAGCGCATCCAGGTCGCGGCCCGATCCCGCAAGCGCACCCATGGGCAGCCCGCCTCCGATAATCTTGCCCAGGGTGATGAGATCGGCCCGGATCCCATAGCGGCCGAGGGCACCCTCGGGACCGACCCGAAAACCGGTCATCACCTCATCCGCAATGAGCCGGGCACCGGCGGCGCGGGTGGCCTCCGTGAGAGCCGCGAGAAAATCCGGTTCCGGGGGCACGCAGCCCATGTTGCCGGCAACAATTTCCACGATGACGGCGGCGATCCGGTCGCCTTCCCGGGCCAGCGCTTCCCGGAGGGCCGCGCCATCGTTGTAGGGCAAAACCCGCGTCAGGCGGGCCAGCTCCGCCGGGATCCCGGGCGAACTCGGATGGCCACCCGTGAGCGCTCCCGAACCGGCCTCGACGAGCAGGCTGTCGGAGTGTCCGTGATAGCCGCCTGCGAACTTGATCAATCCGTCCCGTCCCGTCACGGCACGGGCCAGCCGGATCGCGCTCAGGGTGGCCTCGGTGCCCGAACTCACGAGACGGATCCGTTCGGCGCCCGGCACGCGTTCGACGAGCCTTCGGGCCAGCTCGGTTTCGCCGGGAGTGGGAGCGCCGAAACTGAGGCCGTCCTGGGCCGCCCGGCAGACCGCCGCCACGACATCGGGATCCGCATGGCCGAGGATGGCCGTCCCCCAGGAACCGACGCAGTCGAGGTAGCGGCTTCCATCGACGCCCCAGATCTCGGCTCCCGCCCCGCGGGTCACGAAGACCGGGACTCCGCCGACCGACTGGTAGGCCCGGACCGGTGAGTTGACGCCGCCGACGAGAACGCGGCGGGCCTGTTCCATCTGTTCGGCATCGGTCATCGGGCGCGGCTCCTCACGGGGTTCGCCCTCTCGCGGGGCAGTCGGCTATCATAATGCACCTGTCTTGGGGAGCCATGAGCCGTGCAGGCCACTTCCGCACCGAGTCGCGAATGGGCACTCGAACTCGTTGACGTGAGCAAATCCTTCGGCCGGAACCCGGCCCTGCAGGAGGCCTCGTTCGGGATCCGGTCCGGCGAGATTTTCGGGCTTCTGGGACCGAACGGGGCTGGCAAGACGACCCTGGTCGAGATTCTGCTCGGCATCAAGCATCGGGATCGGGGACAGGTCTGGATTCTCGGTGTCGATCCGGAGTTGGCACCCCGCCGCATCCGCGAGCTCATCTGCGGCCAGCTCCAGATCTCGCCTTTTCCCGACAAGATCCGGGTGGATGAGCTGCTCCACCTGTTTGCCGCCCTCTATCCCCACCCGCGGTCGGTCCCCGAGCTTCTCGGTCTGGTCGGTCTCAACGAGAAGCGTCGGGAGTTCTATGAACGGCTGTCCGGAGGGCAGAAACAACGCCTCGCCCTCGCCCTTGCGCTGATCGGGGATACCGATCTCATCATCCTCGACGAGCCCACGACCGGGCTCGACGCCCAGATCCGGCACGAACTCCACGACATCATCCTGGAACTGAGCCGGATGGGCAAGACCCTGCTCCTGACCACCCACTATATCGAGGAGGCCGAGAAACTCTGCAACCGCGTGGCGGTCCTGTTCCGTGGCCGGGTCCATGCCGTCGACACGCCCGCCGCCCTCGTCAAGCGGTTTACTGACGGACAGCATCTCGAGGTCCGTTTCAGCCGGGTGCTCAGCGCCGAGGAGGAATCCGGTCTTTCCGGACGCTTCCGGTTCGAACGGGTCTCGAGCGGTCCCGATTACCGTTTCCATGGCGAGCAGGGCGAGCGCCTGCTGGTCGATCTCGTGCTGGATCTCGCGCCGCGCGGGATCGGGCTCGAGGAAGCCCGGATCCGTCGGCCCTCCCTCGAGGAAGCCTACTTGGCCATCACCGGGAGCCGGATCGAGCCATGAAAGCCATGCTTCTCCTGACCTGGAACAGTCTCAAGCTCTCCTGGCGGACGCCGATCGCGTTTTTCTTCGTGGTGTTTTTCCCCCTCGGATTCTTCTTTCTCTACGCCGGGGTTTTTGCCCATGGCCGCCCGCTGGAAGTCGCCGCCGTGTTCGGTCCGGTGCTCACCCTCATGGCTCTCATGAACGGACTGTTCGGCAACGGCGCCACCACGGTCATGATGCGGGAACGTGGCATGCTCCGGCCCTATCACCTGACTCCGCTCACGGCCTGGCAGTGGATCGTGAGCCGCATCCTGTCCAACTATCTGACCTCGGTCGTAATCGGTGCCTTCATGCTGGCCGTGGCCCGTCTGGTCTATCACATGCCGATCGGCACCTCCGTTTTCAATCTCTGGATCGTCTACAGTGTCGGGACCTTCTCAATCGCGAGTCTCGGTTCGATCGTTGCGAGCCTCATGAACAACATGCAGGAAGCCCAGATCGTCTTCAACCTTCTTTTCATGGTTTTCCTGTTTTTTTCCGGAGTCACAGTCCAATTCTCGCACCTGCCGGTTTTCCTCCAGGGGTTCGGCCGTTTCCTGCCGCCGACCCTCATGGTGCTCTCCTTCACCCGTCTGATGCATGACCATGTCCCGCTCTGGCGCCTCTGGCCGGAGTTGACCGGGCTGGCCGTGACCGGCCTTTTGTGCCTGGTCATCGGCAGCGTCCTGTTCCGCTGGGAAAAGGAGGATCGGGCAACGCGCCGCGAGCGGCTGATTGCGCTTGTGGCTCTCGTGCCCATGATCGTGGTCGGAATCTGGATGAACCGGCTGTTCGGCTAGGGACCGGCTCAGGGCGGCGCAGGCTCTTCTCCTCGAGTGCTCGCGCAGGCGGCGACGAGTGCCCGGATGGCAGCCACGGGATCCGGTGCATCCCAGACCGCAGAAATGACAGCCACCCAGTCCGCCCCGGCCGCCATCAGGGACCGGGCGTTGTCCGCTCGGATGCCACCGATGGCGCAGATCGGCCGGTCCAGCGTGCGCCGGGCCTCCCGGAGGAGGTCGAGCGTTGCGCGGGGCGCGCGGGGCTTGGTGGCGGACGGAAAGAAACTGCCAAAGGCGATGTAGTCGGCGCCCTGTTGGATGGCCTCCTGCGCGCGTTGCAGGTCGGCATAGGCGGAGGCCCCGATCCAGGCTTCCGGCCCGAGCATGCGGCGAGCATCGCGGATTGCGTGATCCTCCTGTCCGAGATGAACGCCATCGGCTCCGAGTTCGCGGGCCCAGCCGGGATCGTCGTTGACGATGAGCGGCAGGCCGTGGGCCCGGCAGCGTTCCAGAAGGTGGCGGGCGAATGCCGGGGACCGCCCGGGCGTGCGCTGCTTGTCCCGGAGTTGCACGCAGGTCACCCCCGAGCCCAGCAGAGGGTCGAGGAGATCCTCCCGGCGGTGGCGGTCATGGCCCACGGGATCGACGATCAGGTACAGTCCGGGCGCGGGACGCCTCATCGGAACGGCGAAATACGAAACGGAACCGGCCGGCCCCGGCCGAGGGTGGCGGCGTGCAGCAGAGTCTCGTGGGTCCAGTGCAGGGCGGCCCGGATCGCCGGTTCGAGCGGAAAGCCGCGTGCCAGAAAACTCGTGATGGCGGCCGCAAGGGTGCAGCCCGTGCCATGGAAGGAGCCGGGCAAGCGCACGTCGCGCCAGACCCTGGGTGGGCCCGAGTCGGTGAACAGTGTGGCCGACACCTCCGGGGAGCCCGGCTCATGGTCTGCACCGGTGACGAGCACGGCTTGGGTGCCGCGATCCAAAAGCGAGCGCGCCGCTTCCCGGGGAGTCGCGGCATCGGGCGCGAGAAGCGCGAGCTCGGCATGGTTCGGGGTGATCAGGGTGACGTGACTCAGCAATTCCCGGCGGATGGAATCGATCCATTCCGTCTGTGCAAACTCGAATCCACCGGTGGCCCGGAGGACGGGATCGAAAACCACGGGGAGCCCCGGATGGCCGGGGAGCAGTTGCGCCAGGGTCTGCGCCAGCGCAGGCGATCCGATGAGCCCGATCTTGAGACTTCGGGGGGTGATGTCCGCGAGGATCCGCCGGAATGCGGTCTCCAGGAAGTCCGGGGGTACGGGCCGCATCTCGTACACGTTCTCCGTATCCTGGGCCGTAAGTGCGGTGACGAGGGAGACAGGGTGGATCCCGAGCTGGCTCGCGGTCTGGATGTCCGCGACCAAGCCCGCCCCGCCCGAAGGGTCGTGACCGCCGATGAAGAGGGCGACGGGAGGGGTGGGGGCAGGCATGGAAGGAGATCCGGAAGGCGGCACGGACAGACGGTCCACCGGACCGGCTGTCCTTTGACAGGCGAATATGGAATACTAATTGACTGACTCCGAAAGTGCAAATTTCTCGAACGGACGGGCATGAAAGCGTACATGTGCGTGATTTGCGGGTTCATCTATGACGAAGTGAAGGGCCATCCGGAATCCGGACTCGTTCCCGGAACCCGCTGGGAGGACGTTCCGGAAACATGGGCGTGCCCGGATTGTGGCGCCCGCAAAGAAGATTTCGAGATGATCGAAATTTGAACCGTGGATCCTGACCCCGAGCTCCGCCAAAAGACCCTGCTGCGGTTTGTGATTGCCGGCAGCCGGGCCCTCCGTCTGATCGACCCGCGGGCAGGACGGCGGGCGTGATCACGCTGTTTGTCCTGGCCGCCCTGATCCTCCTGAACGGCTGGTTCTCGCTGGCCGAGATGGCCATCGTGGCATCCCGTCGGCATCGTCTGGAACGCATGGGCCTCGGGGACCGGAGAATCCGCTCCGCCATCGCTCTCGTCACCGAGCCCGGGCGTTTTTTTCCTGCGATCCAGATCGGGATCACCACCATCACCATCCTGGTCGGAGCCTTCGGGGAAAGCGGCCTGGCCCACCGGGTGACGGTCCTCCTGCTTGGGGTTCCCTGGGTGGCGCCGGTGGCCCGGAGTCTCGGCATCGCTCTTCTCATCGCCGGGATTACCCTGGCTTCGATCCTGTTCGGGGAACTGATCCCGAAGCGTTTGGCCCTGCTCAACCCGGAGCGGGCCGTGCTCTGGGTGGCCCGGCCGCTGCACCTTCTCGCGCGCCTCGTCTCCCCAGTGGCCAGCGCCCTCAACCGGATCAGCAACTTGGTGCTGTACTGGACCCTTCCCAAGGGTCGGGCGGCCGATCCCGGGGTGAGTCCGGAGGAACTCCGTTCCCTGCTCGAGCAGGGCAGCCTTGCGGGAGTGTTCGCGCCGTTCGAACCGGCGCTTGTCGCGAGTGTCCTCCGGCTCGACGATGAGGACCTCACGCCCATCATGACCCCGCGCGTCGACATCGCGGCGATCGACCTCAATGCGCCCTTCGAGTTCTCGCGGGAGACCCTCATGGCGTCCCGGTACAACTCCTTTCCCGTCTACCGGGACGGACTCGAGCATATTCTGGGAATCCTTGACCGACGCGATTTCGTGCGGCGGGGCCTCCCGGTCGAGGTGGCTTCCATCCCCCGCCTGTTGCGGCCAGCGCTCTACCTCCCGAGCACCGCCTCGCCCCTGAACCTCTGGGAGCTATTGGAGCGTGAACAGCAGCATCTGGCGCTCATCGTCGACGAATATGGGGATATCGAGGGACTCGTCACCCGTTACGATCTGCTCAAGGCCATCGTCGGACTCCTGCCCTCCCATGCCGCGCGCATCGGGGACGCCGTTGAGGAATCCCCCGGGGTCTGGGTGCTGGGCGGCCAGCTCGCACTGGAGCGGGTGGCCGAGCTGCTCAAGACGCCCGGCTTCGCGCCGCGCCCAAACAGTGACTATCGCACCCTGGCTGGCTTCCTGTTGCAGGCCTTCGGACGCATCCCAGAGGCGGGAGACACCTGTCGCGTGATGGGTTTCCATTTCGAGATCCTGGCCATGCAGAAGCACCGGATTGTCCGGGTCCGGGTCCAGCGGGAGGCGGTGACGGACGAACCCCCGCCGGAAGCACCCTCGCACCGGGAGAACGAGGAGACCGGCGAGACCACAGAACCCCGCACGTGAGGGTGGAAGTATTTTCCAATCGTAAGATGAGGCTGAAATCGTAGCAGTCATGCTGCGGACCTGGATCGACGGTTGATGAACTGGAACAGCTTTTTTCTTTCCTCCTGTACCTGTCTGGCCGCTTCATTATCGCT
>JAJZIH010000018.1 GCA_021810635.1 Pseudomonadota bacterium
GGCGGACCGCCTTCAGAAGGCCCGCCACAAGCTGTTCCACACCATTCGTGAACAGGATCTCAAATCCGGCTGAGAATGATCCCTGACACTCACTCTTCAGACTCATTTAAGGATTGGAAAATACTGGAGCATCGGCCCTCAGGCCGCCTGGGATGCGTCATTTCCCGGGGATTGCCCGGTTGCGGTCGAACGGGCCCAGTCCCAGTTCCGAGACGAGCATGGCGAGAACGAGGAGCCCTGCGCCGACGGCGAGCGACCCGGTCAGCGGGTCGTGGTTCAGCCAGTGTCCGAACAGGGCGGCAAAAAAGGGTTCGGTCACGAGGATCACGGCCGTACGCGCCGCCGACAGGCGCTGCTGGACCCGGGTTTGTACGTAGAAGGCAAAGGCCGAGGCGAGGACTCCGGTCAGAAGCAGAGCCAGGACGAGCGGCCCGTGGAAGGGATTCTGCAAAGCCGCTCCGGCCGGCAGCAGCAAGGCCAGCCAGAAGGTCATGGCGGCCATCTGGGTGAACGTGAGGGCTCCGGTCCGGCAGCTCGGGCCCTGTCGCGAGAGGAGCGCGATCTGTAATCCGAAGCAGAGAGCGCCACCGATCGTGAGGAGACTCCCTGCCGTCAGATGGAAATCCCAGCCTCCGAGGAGGAACTCCAGCCCGACGAGGCTGAGCGCCAGGGCCACGATATTGCGGCGGCCGAGGCGCACGCGATAGAGGACGGCGGCCCAGAGCGGGGCAAAAACCACAAACAGGCCGGTCAGGAAACCACTCTCGGTCACGGTGATGTGCTTGAGCCCCCAGGTCTGAAACAGGTAGCCCAGACTGAGTGTGCCGCCCAGGATGAGACCGATCCGCCATTCGTGAATCCGGACCTCCCGGAACGACCAGGGAACGAGGGCCAGGGTGGCGATCGCGAAACGCAGCACCAGAAACTCGATGACCCCGAAGCGCGCCACCGCAACCTGTACCACCACGAAGGTATACCCCCAGATCACGGTCATGGCGAGGAGCCAGGCCGCCGGTGCCCGGTCGATGAGCGGCTTGAGTCTCACTCCCCGGCCGCGCCCGGTGGAACGATGACGATGCCGGCGCCGACGAGTGCCTCGTGGACCCGGCGGGCGAGGCGGGGCGCCTCCACGCCATCACCATGAAGCCCGATCGTCGCAACCGGCCGGGCCACCCCCGGGAGGTGCCCGACCAGCGTGAGAACCTGGCGGCAGGCTTCATCCAGATCGCGGATCAGTGCATCGGGCTCGGTCCGCGGGATCAGCTGGCCATCGGCACGATAGCGGCGATCCGCAAACCCCTCGGCGACGACCCGCAACCCCCGCCGCCGGGCCTGGTCAGCCAGGACACTGGGATCGGGTGCATACACGAACAGAGCGGGATCCACGACAGCAATCGCCTCCACCACGGGATCGGCATAGCAGCGGTCGCCTGCGGCCTGGTGATACAGCGCGCCATGGAGTTTCACATGGTGGAGAGGGAGACCCTCGCCGCGAGCCAGAGCCTGGAGCGCGCCCAACTGGTGGAGTACGATCGCGTAGGTTTCGTCCGGTGAGAACGGCAGGGGACGACGGCCGAAACCGGCCAAATCCGGCCAGCCGGGATGAGCTCCGGGCGCCACCCCCAGGGCCTTGGCCCGGCGCAGCGTGTGTACTGCCGTGAAGGGATCACCAGCATGGGCACCTGCGGCGATATTCGCGGAACTGACCCAGGGCAGCACCGCCTCGTCGTCGCCCATCCGCCACGGGCCGAAACTCTCGCCGAGATCGGCGTTGAGATCGATCGTGCGCGGCGGTCCATCCATCATTTTTTCACGCATGCCGACCTTCCCCGTTGCCGCCCCCACCATCCGCAGCCAGCCCGATCCCGAGACGTGCAAACCCTCGGCGCCATTCCCGCAGGGCCTGGAGGGCTGCCGGTTCGTCGACCAGCCGGAACCTCACCTCGTCTCCTGCCCGACACTGCGCCAACAATCCGAGATCCGCGCCGATGACTTCGGCCAGATGCGGATACCCGCCCTGCGGGGGATGATCCGCCATGAGGATAATTGGCGCCCCGTCGGGTGGAATCTGGATGGATCCGAAGGCCACAGGTTCGGAGTCTATCTCAAGCACCGGCTCCGGATGGATGGCCGCCCCGGCCAGACGGTAACCCATGCGATCGGAATCGGTCGTGATGCGGTAGCGTGAGGCGAGAAAGACTTCCCGGGTCGATGAGGGGAAAGCCTCCCAATGACTCCCTGGCAGGATCCTCACGACCGGCTCCGCGCTCCCGACCAGGGACCTCAGCCACGGCGAGACCTGGCCCCGGATGCGGAAGCCGGCCCGGTCGAAACACCCCGTGAGCCGAGCGGGCGCTGCGCCCAACGGAACCCGGTCCCCTGCCCGCAGCCGCCGGCCCTCCACCCCACCCCATCCGGCGCGGAGGTCGGTGCCAAAGCTTCCCATGACCGGGGCCACCCGGCACCCTCCAGTCAACGCTAGGTAACTCCACCGCCCGGACCCACGGGTGCCCTCGATCCGGATCACAAACGGTCGCAACGGGTCGGTTTCGATACGGGCCCAGAACGGCACCGGGAAACCGTCCAGGCTGACGGGGGCACCGGCGCCCGCGAGTGCCAGGCCGAAGACACCCTCGCAGCGCAGCGCGAGCCGGCTGGGTCCCTCGAGTTCGAACACGACCCCCTCCGGAGGATTGCCGGCAAGACGGCTGGCCAGCGCCGAAGCGTGGGGATCCATGGTCCCTCCCCCAGTGACTCCGAATCGCTGAACCCCGCGGCGGCCGCCGTCCTGCAAGGTCACGGAGCCGTGGGATTCGGTTACGGAAACCCACCCCATCCGCTCCTTCGACCTCCCGGTCATCCGGGCAACGCCACCGGATGGAAGCGGACCCGGTCCCCGATATCGAAGCGGGCAGGAGGATGCCAGAGCGGATCAAAACAGATCATCCCCGTGCGGCCAATCACGGTCCAGCCGCCCGGGCTTTCGCACGGATAGATTCCGCACAGACGGTTGGCCACCGCGACGGACCCGGCGGCAACGCGGAGCCGGGGAGTGGCCCTCCGCGGGGCGGCCAGTGCTGGCGGCAACCCGGCGAGATAGGGGAACCCCGGGGCAAATCCGACCAGAAGGACTTCGTAGGTGGCTTCGGCATGCAATGCGATCCAATGCTCCGGAGTGAGCCCGACCGACTGCGCCGCATCGGCGAGATCGGGGCCCCACTCTCCCCCGTACGCGACCGGGATCGTGAAGGAACGGACCGGCAGGTCGGGTTCTTCCGGCAAGGTCTTCCAGAGTGAGGCGAGTTCCTCGATCCAGGCGGCGCGGCTCCGCCGATCCGGGTCGAAGTAGACCGCGAACGAACGGAGACCCGGGACCCATTCCACAAAACCCGGCGGCGGCTTTCGGTCCAGCCCTTCACCCAGAGCCCGGATCCGCCGCGAGAGATGTGGAGCCGGCTCCTGCGGCCAGCGGAGCAGAAGGCCGCACTCGCCCAGCGGCACGCATTCGACAAATTCCGTCTCCTCCACGCCAGGTCTCGATGCCATCCGGCGGCCGGTCTAGAGCCGGCTCGCACCGACCACGAGCAGCACCATGGCAAAGGCGGCGAAGAGCCCGTGCAGAAAGACAATCACTCCGGGCGCACGGTAGCCGGCGACCTGAAGCCCGGCCAGCGTGAGGCCGCCCAGAAACGCCATGGCGAAAAACAGTGCGGCATCGTCGAGGAGGAGATCCGGCCGGGGCAGACCGGACAACAGAACGATGAGGAGGATCGTGGCCAGTGTGGCGAATGTCGCATGCAGGATGCCCCAGCCGATGCGCGGGACACGACCCCGGAGCAGCCGGAACGCCATCCCGAGCCCGAGGGAAAGCGCCAGGCCGAAACCCAGACCCTCCACCCAGAACCAGACCGGGTCAATGCTCACATCCCGTCCTGACCACTGTCCTTGCATCGGTCCCGGGCGGTCCGTTCTCGGCCTGTTTGACACCCATCCGACACCACCGGTCAGTCCGGCCCGGACGGGTGCTTTGCGGGGCGCGGGGAGTGCACCCCCCGCCCCGGGTCGAGGACCCGCTGGAGCCCTTCGCGGGCCCGTTCCTTCGCGCCCTCGAGGTCACCCAGTTCCTCAAGGAGATCCGAGAGGGCGAGGGCGACGCCCGGATCTGCCCGAACCGAAAAACTGCGTTCGAAGTGGGCGCGGGCCCGACCCCGCTGGCCGCGGGACTCGCACAAAAGGCCGAGCACATAGTGGAGCCCGGGACTTTCCGGATACCGCTCGACCCAAGGTTCGGCGACCGCCAGGAGATCGGCTGCATCGGCACTGGCGGCCAGCCGGCCGAAGCGCACCACCCTCTCCTCAGTCCAGGCCTGCGGCAGGGCCTCGGCCAGCAGTTCGGCCGCGGCACGCACGGCGCCGATCCCGACTAGCGTGTCGGCCACGGCATCCACCACCTCCGGCTGGCGGCGCAGCCCGGGCTTGCATTCGCGGAAAATCCGGAGCACGCTGGCCGCCCCGCCCGGATGGGCGGCTGCGCGGATCCGGCCAATGACGAGCTTCTGCTCCAAAGCCACCCATTCCCTTTCCCGGAGAATCTTGCCCCGCTTGAGCTCCGGCCAGAGAGCCTCAAGGCCCGACCAGTCCCCAAGCGCGTCCAGGGCGCGGGCCAGGAGGCGCAGTCGTTGCGGGTTCGCGGGATTCCACGCTCCAAGCTGGTCGAGGATCGTTCGCGCCGCTCCGGCCTGACCTCTGGACAGCTGCAGCTCCGCCTGGGTCAGCGCGACCGCGAAGACCGCCTCCGGGGTGCTTTCCGCTGCCTGGCGGAGATAACGATCACGGCGCTCGTCGGCGCCGTTGAGTTGGGCGGCGCGGGCCGCCCACAGGTAGTTGACGAGTGGGACCTCACTCAAACGGGCGAAGCGGGCGAGCCGCTTTTCGCCCCTCAGCCAGCGGCCTTCCGCGAGTTCGACCACGCCGCGGACCAGCTGTCGGCGGCCGATCCGCCAGCGCAGGGAGAAAGGATCCCGCATGTTGCTCCGGAACCACCCGAACCCGGCAAGGAAGGTGGACAGGAGCAGCAGAAAACCGTAGAGCAGGATCACCGCGAGGCACAAGGTGACGAGTGACAGCTCGATCTCTTGGTGCCCGACCCGGATGGCGACCCAGCCGCCGGGAAACACTCCGCTCAAGGCCCAAAGGAGAAAGGCCCCCGCTGCGAGACCCCAAAGCGACCACAGCAGTTTCATGAGGAGGATCGGGCAGAGGAAGCGGGCCCGCGGAGGGCGTGGAGCGCATCCAAGAGTGGCGTCCAGTGGAAGAGGGTGGGGGGCTTGCGGATCGCCACCAGTTCGGACAGGGCCTTCATCACCGCAGGGTTACGGGTCTCATAGTGGCGCAAGATGAGCCGATGGAGGAGTTTGAGATCCATCTGATACTGCCGTCGGCGTCCACTGAGCCAGTTGATTCTGGCCAGGGTGAGATTCAGGGCGAGCCCCAGGCGGATGCGGGCGGCCTCGCGCGGCCCCGGCGGGGGAGGGGTTCTGCCCGGCAGGGTCCGGATCCTGACCAGGCTCCGGAAGAGGCGGGCGATGCGCCCCTCAAACCGGTTCCAGAATCCGTGGGCCCTAGGTGGACGCTGGCTCGTGGGGGGTGGCGGGCGGGGGGCCAAGAGCGGCCAGTCCGGGGCTGCCCGCGCCAGCGCCGCCAAGACCCGTCCCGGCCGGAGCCCCTCCTCCCGGGTCGGGGCACCCAGCCGACGGATATCGGCGGTGAGCAGGCGGCGCAGCGGCACCAGCCGGGGGGATGGCCATGGGGCCAGAAGACCCCGGACCGTGATGAGAACACCCCGCATCCATCGTGCATCCGGCTCCAGAGCAGCCAGACGGGCCCCGATGGTCAAGAGCAGGCCGGCACCCCGGAGGGCCGCCTGTTCGCGATTGGTTGCCACGCGGCCCTCTAAGGTTCCGAGCCGTTGCCCCAGCGCCGCCACACGAGCGCGGTCTTTCACGAGTCGTGCCTTGAGGCGGACCCATTCGTCGCGCGCCACCATCCGCCGGGACATGGTCCTCAGCCTCGCGTCGAGCCGCCCGACGGCGATTGCGAGCCGTCCGATCTCACGCCGGTTGGCGTGACCTTCCCGCCAAGTCCAGAACGCACCTGCCAGAGCAGCCAGGGCAATGACGAACACGACCCCGTACCCGATCACCGGGAACACCCGGCCCCGGAGCCGGGCGGTTTTCTGCGGCGCCATGCCGGCATCAGGCCCGGTCATGAACCGGATCCCCCGCACCGGATCGGCAACCTACACGTCCGCATGTCAGGATTCCTCCTCCGGTCCTGTCCACCATTCGAGGAGCATTCGAAGCAGGCTTTCGTCGCTCGGACCGGTTGCGATGAGGGGCGGCCTTACGAAACCCAAGACCCGGGCCAGTTCAACCACCCGGCTACCAGCGGTCAGCAGGAGCAGATGGCGGAGCCGGACCGCTCCCTCGTCGGACAATCCCTCGATCAGGGCGAGGAGGGTCTGGGCACTCGTCACGGTCACGACATCAAGATCACCCTCGAACAGTTTTTCCTCGAGATCACCTTCGGTCGGCCGGCGCACCCGCTCGTAGACCTCGAGGGTTTCGACATCGGCTCCGCGCGAGGCCAGCTGGGTCGCCAGCCAGTCCCGTCCTCCCCGTCCGCGCAGGACCAGAAACTTGTCGCCGCGGACCGACCTGAAGTCCGGCGAATCAACCAGAGCTTCGCTGCCGAATCCCTCGCCCGGCACATAGACCTGGCCGGCCCCCAGTTCATGGAGACGGCGGGCCGTCCCCTCGCCGACCGCCGCCAGTTTGGCCCGGCGCGGCCACCGCTGACCGAGCGCCATGAAGCCATGGTCGACCGCATTCGGGCTCACGAAAATCAGCCAGTCATAACGGTTGGGGTGGGGAATCATCGGAGTGGCCGAGGTTTTGAACAGCGGGCGAATGGTGAAAATCGGGTGGGCGTAAACCCGTCCGCCGAGATTTTCGATGCGCTGGGCGAGACCTTCGTTCTGGCCCTCCGGTCGGGTCAGGAGCACACCCAGCCCTGCCAATGGCTTGGGTTCAGGGCGTCGTCGCAAAGTAGTTTCGGATACCTTGTTCATGGAACCTCTGGGCTAACTGACTTCCGAGCAGCTTGGGATCATGGCCGGTGAGGGACTCCCGGTAGGTCCGGCGGCCATCCGCGGAACCGGCGAAAGCGACGAGGCGGATGGTCCCATCCCCATGGCATCCCGCCCAGGCCCCGATCGGGGCTGTACAATCCACGGCGAGTTCGTGGCCGAATGCCCGCTCCGCCGCCGTGCTGCGGGCACAGGCCGGATCATGCAATGCCCCAAGGAGTTCCCCGTAACGGTTGGCGGCAATCCAGCATTCCACCGCGATGGCCCCCTGGCCAATGGCCGGCACGTGGGCTTCCGGATCCAGGGGCTGCCCGGCGGGTTTGAGACCGAGCCGCTGGAGGCCAGCCCAAGCCAGCACCAGAGCCTCACAGGTGCCGCAGGCGATCAGGTCGAGCCGTGAACTCACGCTGCCCCGCGCGGGCACCACGCGCAGGTCGGGGCGCCGGGCCAGGATCTGGCTCTGGCGGCGCAGGCTCGAGGTGCCCACCGAGGAACCGGCCGGCAGCTCGTCAAGCCCCCCGGTGCCAACCAGGTAATCGCGGGGATCCGCCCGGGGCAGTACCGCCACGATCCCGAACCCGCGATCGAGTTCCATCGGGACGTCTTTCAGGGAATGGACCGCCGCATCGGCCCGGCCATCCCGCAGCGCTTCCTCGAGCGCGCTGATGAAGAGGCCCTTGCCGCCGATGGGCGCGAGCGAGCGGTCGTTCATTTCATCGCCCCGGGTGCTGAGCGCTACGATCTCGATCTCAAGGGTGGGATCGAGTTCGTGCAACCTCCCCGCGACTTCCCGGGTCTGGATCAGGGCCAAGGGCGAGCGCCGGCTCGCGAGTCTCAGGATCATCCGCCAATTGGAACACAGGCGGGGGTCTGATCTCAATCCGGGGCCAGAATTTTGCGGCGCAGGGCCGGGGCCAGGCGTCGACTGACCGGGATTCGCGCCGGATGGCCCGTCAGCTCGATGAACCGGTCGCCGGACGGTTCGTGGACCAGGCGATGGATCCGGTCGCGGGCCACCAGGAAGCGTCGGTGGACCCTCACGAAACGGTCGGCGAACTCCGTCTCGAGCGCGCTCAGGGGCTCGTTCAAGAGGAGCAGGCCTTGGGGATGAACCGCCCGCACGTACTTATCCTGGGCCTCGAAATAAAACACCGTCCCGACCGCCACCATGCGGAGCTCGCCAGCCGACCGGGACACGATCCACCGGCGCCTCGCCCCTTCAGCCGGGCGCGGCACGGAGGGCCACCCGCGCTGGACCCGTTCCAGGGTTGCGGACAGCTGTTCGGGACGGATGGGCTTCACGAGGTAACCCACGGCTCCGACCGCGAACGCCTGGATCGCAAAGCGGTCGTAAGCCGTCGTGAAAATAACGCAGGGAGCTTCAATGCCCAGAGCGGCCAGGTGGGTCACGACCTCGATGCCGTCGATACCGGGCATCCGGATATCGAGAAATACGAGGTCGATCCGCCGGCTCTGCAGCAGAAAGAGAGCTTCGCAGCCGTCGCCAGTCTCGACGATCCGGGCTCCGGGCAGGGCCGTTTCGAGAAGGTGCCGGAGACGGACCCGGGCCAGGGCTTCGTCATCGGCAACGAGAACTTCCGTCACGGCCCGGGGTCCCGGCTCCGTCCAGGCACATAGGGCAGGTGCAGGCGGACCCGGAACCGTCCGTCGTCCCCGACCTCGACCCGGACTGGATCGAGTGTGTCGGGGAAAGCCAGAGAAAGCCGGCTCTTCAGGATGTCGAGTCCAAGTCCGTGACCGCGGCTCGACCGGGGCTCCCCGGACTGCGGATTGCTGATCGTGAGTTCCACATGGCCCCCCGACAACCGTCCCGTGATTTCGATGCGACCCCCCCCGGCCATGCTCTCGATTCCATGATAAACCGCATTCTCCACGATGGGCTGGAGGAGCAAGCGCGGCACTTCCGCATCGGCGGGCAGGTCCTGCGTTTCCCAGAGGACCTCGAGCCTGCCGCCGAGCCGGATCTGCTCAAGGGCCAGATAGCGCCGGGCCCAATCGAGTTCCTGCCCCAATGTCGAGCGGGACGAAGGCTCCTTCAGTACGGCCCGGAACAGGTCGGACAGATCGAGGAGGGCCTGTTCGGCCGAGTCCGGCGCTACCCGAACCAATGCCACGATGGAGTTCAGGGTGTTGAACAGGAAGTGTGGACGAAGGCGTGACTCCAGTGCTTCGAGGCGCACCTCCGCCTCGGCCCGAACCTGGGTCCTCCAGCGGCCGAGCACATAGAGATGGCGGAGGACCAGCAGGTCGATGATGGCCGTGGCCAGCGTACTGCGCCAGAGGAATCCCCGGAGCGGCTCCGTAGCGAACGGCCACAGGGCCTCGACCCCCCAGCCGATCCCGACCGCGGCAGCAAGCAGGAGACCGTAGGACATGAGAAGCGCAACCGGCAGAGGCAGGGGTGGTGCCCAGCGCTTGAGTCCGCAGAGGAGCCCCGCGCCGGTCAGCGTGATCCACTGCACGTAGAGCGAGATCCAGCCCCACCCGATCCAGAAGGCCCCCAGCCATTCCGACTGGACCAGCGTAAGGACCAGGGCCACGAACTCGGCCATGAGGATCAGGCTCAGGGTGGAAGTAGCCGAGCAGATTTCGGGGAGGAAACTCCAGGACGTACTGCCGGCGGACGGGCGTCCAGCCGCTTTGCGCGCGGCGGGATTAGCCTGTGGACTTCTTCTCGAAGAGGGCACGTTTGAGCTCGAAAAGGGCCGCCAAATCCTGTTCCGCGCACCCGGGCAGCCGGTCGTAGTGATGGAGCGTCATTTCCGCGAGGGGCAACTGCACCCCGTGCTGCGCGGCCATGTCTCGGCAGATGCGGAGGTCCTTGGCATGAAGCGCCATCTTGAATCCCAAGGGATAGTGCCGCTCGGCCATGCGCGGGCCGCGATGGGCGAGGAACCAGCTCGCAGCCGCCCCGTGGGACAGCGCGTCGATCAGTTCCGGGAGTGGCAACTTTTCGGCGACGGCGAAGGCGAGCGCCTCTGAGACGGCTTGGTTGATGCCGGCCAGCATGAGTTGGTTGACCGCCTTGGCGGCCTGTCCCTGTCCGGTCGGCCCCAGATGGGTGATCCGGGACCCGAGTGAGGCGAGGAGTGGCCGGACACGCTCGACGGTGGCCGGATCGCCCCCCACAAAGAGGGTCAGCGTCCCCGCCGCCGCACCCTCGGTCCCCCCAGAAACCGGGCAATCCAGAAAAGCAACCCCCGCGCTCCGGAGCCGCAGCGCTGCGGTCCGGGCCGTCTGCGGGGCGGTCGTGGAACAATCGATTACGATCTGGCCCGGGACGAGATGGGGGAGGAGACTGCCCACGAGTTCGAGGACATCGGCGTCGCGGCTCACACACAGGAAAACGACCGGCGCGGCGCAGGCCACCTCGGCGAGGGTGGCGAAGACGCGCGTGCCATGGGTCCGGCCCCAGGCTTCCGCGCGGCCAGAGCTGCGGTTCCAGGCTCCGGCGAGATGTCCCGACCGCGCGAGTGTGGCGGCCATGGGACCGCCCATGGCACCGAGTCCGATGAAACTGGCCTGGATTGGGGTATCGAGTTGCGTCATGGACGGGGGGCTCCAGTCAGGTAGGTCGAGCCCTCGAGGATCTGGGCCAGCTCCGTCCGGAGGCTGCGGGCCGTTTCCTCCGGACAGGAGGCCAGGGCCAGCTTGTCGGCAACCCGCCGTTCGATTTCGGACGCTTCGAGGTGGACATGGCGCAGAAGGTCGAGCGCCGAATCCCCCCGGTGACGGGTCATGACCTGGAATCCGCTCTCGGTGGTCTCGATCACGGCCGAGTCGGTTGCTCCGAACAGGTTGTGCATGTCCCCAAGAATTTCCTGGTAGGCGCCCAATAGGAAAAACCCGAGCCAGGGGGGCTGTCCGCAGTCGGCGGGTACCGGCAGGCTCGGCATCAGGCAGCCGGCTCCGACATACTGGTCGATCCGGCCGTCGGAGTCGCAGGTGAGGTCGTAGAGCCGGACGCGGCGGACGGATGGCCGGTCGTGGCCCGTCAGCGGCACAACCGGAAATACTTGGTCGAGCGCCCAGACGTCGGGCATGGACTGGAAGATCGAAAGGTTGCAGAACATCTTCCCGGCCAGTCGCTCCTCGAGTTCAGCACGGAGATCGGCCACACCGGCACGGGCAAAGGGCTCCCAGCGCCGCTCCAGCTGGCGCAGGATCAGGTGGAACAGGCGCTCGGCCTCGGCCCTGCCGTCGAGCCCGATCTGTCCCCGGTTGAAGCGGGCATGCACTTCGGCCAGCCAGAACACGGCTTCCTGATAGGCCTCCTCGGGCGCCAGGCTGGCTTCCTGCTTGTGGAGGGACCAGAGTTCGCCGAGTGCCCAGTCCGGATGGGCCGAACGGACGGGGGGGTCTTCGGAGGCCGGGGGTTCAGTTTCGACGATATCGGTAACGAGCAGCGCATGGTGGGCACTCAAGGCCCGGCCGGACTCCGACAGGAGGTCGGGCTCCGGGCAGCCGACGGCCTGGGCCGCCTCCTTGAACGTCCGTACGATCACCTCGGCATACTGGCCGACCGAGTAGTTCATCGAGCAATCGCCGCGCGAGCGGGTTCCGTCGTAATCCACGGCCAGTCCACCACCGACGTCCACCGTGTCGAGCCTGATGCCGCGCCCCCTGAGCTCGCCCCAGATGCGTCCGGCCTCCTGCAGAGCTCCCTGGATGTCGCGCAGGTTGGCGATCTGCGAACCCATGTGAAAATGCAGAAGTTCGAACGTTCCCTTCCGGTCCGACTGCTCCAGGCGGGCGACGGTCTCGATGAGTTCCGGGATCGTGAATCCGAATTTGGACTTGGCTCCGCCCGTGTTCTGCCATTTGCCGCCCGCGATGCTGGACAGACGCACCCGGATGCCGAGATGCGGGGTAATGCCCAGATCGGAGGACTCCTCGAGGATCCGCCCGAGCTCGCTCGGTTTCTCGAGCACGAGAAAGACCCGATGCCCCAGGCGGGTCGCCAGAAGCGCCAGGCGGACGTAATCGCGGTCCTTGTACCCGTTGGCCACGATCGTCCCTGACGGCGGAGCCAGGACCAGAGCCATGACCAGCTCCGGCTTGCTGCCGGCCTCGAGGCCGATGCCGCAACCGGCGGCGCCGACCAAAGCCTCCACGACCGCCCGCTCCTGGTTGACCTTGACGGGGTAGACCGGCAGGTACCGTCCCGCATAATCCTCACGGGCACGGGCCTGATCAAAAGCCTGGGTGAGCTGCACGAGCCGTTGCCGCAGGATCTCCGGGAAGCGCAGGAGGATCGGGAACCGGTGACCCATGGCCCGAAGTTGTCCCGTGATTCCGGCGAGATCCAGCGTCCGGGTTCCGGTGGGGTCCGGCCGTACGATACAATGGCCATCCTCATTGATATCGAAGAATCCCTCACCCCAGCGGGACAGTCCGTAGCGGGTACGCGCCGGGTCGCACCCGTGCGCGGGCAGGAGGGAATTCGGGGCAGGGGGTTCAACCGGCATGGCGGACCGCTTTCTCAACACGCGAAGGTACCCATATGATGGATGATTCCCGGTGGTTTGTGGAACCGGCCCCCGGAGCCGGCTGTTCGATCGGGCTCAGGATCAGCCGCCGGATCGAGCAGGTGAAGAGCCCCTTCCAGACGATCGAGATTTTCGAGACCGCCGATTTCGGCCATCTCATGGCCATCGACGGCTGCATCATGCTGACCGAGCGCGACCATTTCATCTACCACGAGATGCTGGTCCACCCGGCGCTCCTCACCCATCCCCGGCCCGGGCGGATCGTCATCGTGGGCGGCGGCGACTGCGGCACACTGACGGAGGTCCTCAAGCATCCCGAGGTCGAATCCGCGGTGCAGGTCGAGATCGACCAGGCGGTCACGGCACTCGCCCGGCGCCATTTCCCGGAACTGGCCCGGGCAGGAGACGACCCCCGGGCCGTTCTGCACTACGAGGATGCGCTGCTCTGGATCGAACGTGCCCCGCCGGCCAGCATCGACGTTCTTTGCATCGACAGTACGGACCCGGTCGGTCCAGCCAAGGGTCTTTTCGAAACCGACTTCTACGCGACCTGCCTCAGCCGTCTCAAACCGGACGGGATTCTCGCGTTGCAGAGCGAATCGCCCTTTCTCTACCCGGATCTCGTGAAGGAAATCCATGGCCGGCTCGCGCAGGCGGGCTTCCGGGAACGCCTGCTCCTGCCCTTCCCGCAACCGACCTACCCCTCCGGAGTCTGGTCGGTGAGTCTCGCCTCCTCACTCACCCCTCTCGGCACGTTCCGCATGCCCACCCCCTCCCTCATCCCGGCACCTCGCTATTATTCAGCCGGGCTACACCGAGGCCTCATCGAAGGCCTGCCGGAACTATTCCAGAAACTGCTCTGAACTAACCCGGAGCGCGGCCCGCCTTCTTACAGAAAAGATACATGCGGGCCTTGGCGTTGTTCTTGTACTGGACAAGATTCTCACCGCTGAGATACTGACTCTTGCCATTTGGCTGCACGAGCCTCAGCCTGCGGACGGGTTCAAGACTGTGGTAGCGCTTCCGGGCCACCCGGCAGAACACCTGCGCTTGGGCCGGGGTCAGGCCGGGGACCTTGCGGGCCTTGGGTGCCGGCTTGCCTTTTTTCCCGGCAGGAGTCGGCGGATGCGTCTTTGCGGTCAGGCTACGGCCAAAGCCCGAGGGCGCGGCGAGTTCGACCCGGTGATAACGGTTCCCGGCGGGCGGCACATCCGAGTAATGGACGGTTCCATGCGGCCCCACCCAGCGGTAGATGCCTTGTGCATGGAGGCCGGCGGACGCCGTGGCGGCCACCAGCGCGCCCAACACGGCCGTCACGAACCACCGTCGGCCCCTTTCTTTATGACAGTGCCTCAACATCGGTCTCCCCCGTCCGAATTCGTACAACCTGAGCCAACTCCTGAACGAAAATCTTGCCATCCCCGATTTTACCGGTTTGGGCGGAGTGCGCAATAGCCGCGAGAGCGGAGGCCAGAAGCTCGTCGACAACCGCCACCTCTATTTTTATTTTTGGCAGAAAATCAACGAGATATTCTGCCCCCCGATAAAGCTCGGTATGCCCTTTCTGGCGTCCGAAGCCTTTGACCTCGGTTGCGGTCAGCCCGTCGATCCCTACGGCATTGAGGGCTTCCCGCACGGCATCGAGCTTGAATGGCTTGATGATGGCCGTGATCATCTTCATGGCGATCGCCTCCTCTCTTCGGAGCCGGCTTCGGTTGCGTTAAACTATATACTGTTCCTGTGTCCCAACCGACAGGACCGGAGTACGAAGATGGCTACGCTTTCAGACTCGCTCGACTCGGTGTTGTGCAAGATCCGGCAGGCGATCCCCGACGATCTCGAGGATCTGGGTCGGGATTTCAAGAAAAACCTGCGGGCCCGGCTGAACGGTACTCTGAGCCACCTGGATCTGGTGACACGTGAGGAGTTCGAGGCCCAGCGCGAATTGGCGACGCGGTTGTCGGAGCGTATCGAGGCGCTCGCCGCGCGGCTTGAGGCGACCGATTCCCGGAGCAAGACCGAGCCCGGGGAAGCCACCCGTAAGACCTCCCGCCACTGATCTGCTGACCGCCCTCCATCAGGGCGGGTAGGCAGCGGTCCGGCGTCAGGGCTGGGGCGGCGCCAGTGGGTGCTGGGAAAGCACCCAGCGGGCCATGGCTTCGGCTTGGGCCAGAGTCAGCTGGGGGTGGGCCGGCATGGCGATGCCTCCCGTCCAGGGGCTCCAGTAGCCGACGCCACCCGCGATGATCTTGTGGGCCAGTTTCACGGTTGCTGCGGCCACCAGCCCCCGGAAGCGGTAGGCCACCCAGGCATAGGCCGGACCCACTACCTTGCTGTCGATCGCATGGCAGGCGAAACAGCCCTGGGCCGTCATGAAATGCCTGATCTCGACCGGTGTCTTGAGCGCCGGACCTTGGCCAGCCGTGGTCACGGGCGTCGCGGCAACAGCGGTCGGGGAGACCTTCGACGCGAGACTCACCTGACCGACCGGACGCAGCCGCGCATAAGCCTGCCGCTCGGCCAAACGGGATCCCCCGAATTTTTCATCACGAGACTGCACGGCAAGCCCATTCGCCAGGAAAAGCAGGACGACCGCAATAACCAGCAGCGCCAGCACGAATATGGAAAAGGTCTGAAGGAACTTGCGATCTTGAAGATCCATGCCGGACTCCGCGGTGGCAGATAAGGGGATCGCGGGCAATTATACGGGCAACCGCAGTGGTGGTGCCCGCGTCTGGACCGGAGTCGCCACCAGGACAGGACCGTCTGGGAAATCACGATCGAGGTCAACGAGGAGACCGGCCGGCAGGCCACCGAACGGTTGGCCGCCCGGCCGAACGCCCGTCTCGTCGGCAAGTCCGACCGGGTCTTCGAGCGGCACCGGGGCGGCAAGATCGAGATGGTGGCCAAGATCCCGCTCGACTTCCTGCAGCAGCTGCGAGATCTCTACACCCCGGAAGTGGGCCAACTACGGCAACACCGTCGGCATCGTCACGAACGGTGCGGCCATCCTGGGACTGGGTGCGATCGGGCCCCAGGCCGGACTGCCCGTCATGGAAGGAAAATCCATGATCTACAGCCGGATGGTCTGGCTTTCCGGAATCCCGATCCTGCTTCGGGAAACCGATCCCGCAAGGATCGTGGAAACCGTGCTTGCCGTCGAGGGGAGTTTCGCCTCGATCCATCTCAAGGATATCGCGGCGCCCACCTGTTTCACCGTGACCCGGGCTCTCGAAAAGGAGCTCGACAAACCCGTCCTGCATGATGGCCAGGACGGAACCGCCGTGGTCACGCTGGCTGCCCTTCTCTCGGCCGTGCGCAAAACCGGAACCGATCTTCATGAGGCGGTCGTGGGCCAAGTGGGGCTCGGGGTGAGTTCGAGCGCCTGGGCGGCAGTTTGGTCTCCCCGGAAACTCTCATAGACCACGCCACGATCGTGATTGCGGCCACCGGGGTCAGGGACCTCATCGCTCCCGCCTGGATCCGTCCCGGCAAGATCTTTTTCGCACTGTCCAATCCAGAGCCTGAAATCTCGGCCCGGCACACGCTCGAAGCCGGAGCGACATTCGCGACCGACGGGGACATCCTGCCGGGCATCCTCGATCCGGCCACACCCGCGGCAATCGCCCATGCCGTTAGCGAAACCGCCAGAGCAGATCCTTGATGCCGGTCAATACTCCACTCCCGCATATGGAATATGATAGTGGGATCGGTTGACCCGGACTTTGGAGGTCAGCAGGTCACCCATGAAACGCCGTCCCGCAAAACCCGCACTGGCTTTCTTCCTTCTGTGCCTCGGTGGAACGGCGTCCGCCGCAACCGCCACACCGCCCCCCCATCCACCCTCCCGCGTGCTCACCAGTTGCTCCATGTGCCACAGCACCCATGGCAGCGACCCCCGTTTCGGATTCATTCCCCGTCTCGCGCATCAGAACCAAGTCTACATCATCGAGCAACTCAAGGCCTTCCGCGACGGCAGTCGATCAGACCCGCCGGCCGTGATGTACATGTGGCCGGTGAGCGAGGCGTTGAACAACCATGAAATCGTGGCGGTTGCCCGCTGGTACGCCTCCCAGCCAGCGCCCCGACCCCAGCCGGGCGGACAGCTCACCCCCGCCGGAAAGGCCATCTTTCAGAAGGGGATCCTGAAGCAGGATGTCCCGGCCTGCATGAGCTGTCATGGACCCGTTGCCGCCGGGAGCGGTATTTTTCCGCGGCTCGCGGGGCAAAACACGGAATACCTGGAGGAGCAGTTGCGTTTCTTCAAGAGCGGCGTCCGCCATGACAAGAATGCCGACATCATGCACATGATCGCCATCCACCTGACGAATCGACAAATCCGGGCGGTTGCCGAATATCTCACCACCCTCTGACGAGCCCCGGAACGGGACAGATCCCGGTTGCACCACGCGAGAGCCCATCATGAACAGCGGAGTCTGCCCCACCCGATTGCTGCCCGGTCGCTGCTTGGTACTAGCCGGGGTTCTGGGGCTGGCCGCGCTCGCCTTGTCCCGGCCGGCTTCGGCCATCCCGAGTTTCGCCCGCCAGACCGGCTGGTCCTGCTCGGTCTGCCACACGATCTTTCCGCAGCTCACCCCGATCGGTCGCCTGTTCAAACTCGAGGGCTATACCACGGCCAACTTGGCCAACATGCAACGGCTCAAGCAGAAGCTCCGGCGGATGGCTCCCTTGGAACTCAACCGGATCCCCCCCGTGTCGATCTTCATCCAGGCTTCGGATTCCTTCATCCAGGGGGGTGAGGCCAACCAGTTTGGATCGGGAGGGACCACCGGACAGGGATCCGTCGAGTTTCCCCAGCAGGTGAGCCTCTTCTATGCGGGGCGCGTTGCGAGCCATATCGGTGCGTTCTTCCATCTCACCTATACCCATACCGGAGGCTTCGGGGTGGATGACTCCGACATCCGTTGGGCCGCACATCAGAGTGAGCCGGACGGCAGCACACTGATTTACGGCATCGAGATGAACAATACGCCGACCGAGCCCGACCCCTGGAATTCGGTGCCGGATTGGGACTGGCCGTTTTACTCCTCCAACTATTCACCGCTCCGTGACATTCCGGCACCCTATATCGTGCAGGCCAGCGGTGCCAGCGAGCCAATAGCCGGAGTCGGCGGATATCTGGCCTACCTCTTCGGCCAGGGAGAGGACCATTGGCTCTATCTCGAGGCGGATCTCTACCGGTCCGGCGTCGGCATCGGCGCTGGCACCGGCCAGGTCTTCGGCCCCTATACCTTTGGCCCGATCCAGAACATTGCCCCCTATCTCCGAATCGCCTTCGAACAGAACTATGCGACCTGGAATTGGGAAGTGGGGGCCCTCGGCATGAATACCAACGTGTACCCGACAAGCGTCGCTTCCGGGGCAAGCGACCGCCTCCTCGACTACGGCCTCGACAGCCAAGTTCAATACCTGGGGCTCAGCGGCGAGCAGATCTGGACGGCGCACGTGAGCTGGATCGGGGAAAACCAGTACTGGGAACCCGTTCCCTCGATCGGCTTCAAGCCCAATGCGGAAGACACTCTCGAGACGGTCCGGGTCAACGGCCAGTATCTCCTGAACCACCGATATGGGGCCGGGCTCGGTTATTTCTGGGTCTGGGGCAACCCGGATCTTGCGCTCTACGGACCCCCGACCGGCAATCCTGCCGATCTGGTGAGTGCGACGGGCAACCCGGACTCAAACGGCTTGATTCTCGAACTGGATTACCTCGATGCCCAGAACGTTGAGTTTTCGATGCAGTACACCGCCTTCAACCGTTATCTCGGCGCAAGCTCCAACTACAACGGCCAGGGACGGAACGCAAGCAGCAACAACTTCCTGTCCTTTCTCATGTGGCTGACGTTCTAGAGTCCAGTGGGAAATACGGGCCTCGACAAGAGCCCTGAGCATTCTTCCCACGGACTGACCTTCCCTGTGCCTCGATGAGGTCGGATGCAGTGTTTATGGTCAACACCTGCGGGCCCTGCCAAAAACCCTGACCTTGAATACAACCGGTACTGCCACGCCGGAAGCACAGCCCGGCACGATTCCTTATCGAGGCCCGGGCCAAACAGCAGGTTACACCGCCGGCTCGTCGAATCCCGAAGTCCCGTCGCGGTCCGCACTGCCCCGGCTGGAGTCCTGGCCTTTTTCTCGGGGGGGCGGAAGTCGAGCTTCCATCTTCCTGCACCGCTTCGAGAAGGTCATGGGGCTCGACTGGAGCGCCAGCCGCCTCACGGTGGCGACCCACCATGCGCTCGTCACCCAGACCAACTCCCCCTACGGGCACAGCGGTTCCGCAAGACGGGGCATTACGACGCCTTGGCCTCCCCGGGACGAGTGACCACGATCCGGATCTTTCCGCCTGATGGATGGAGTCCACCGGACCATAACCCTCGGGTCTACTTCGGGAGGCTTCCCGGCTGGCTCCCGTATAATCCGGCGATACGGCGGGAGACTCCGGTGAATCCTGAGCACATCAAACTCCGCGAGCACGAGAAACGGGGAAGCTTCCGGCAGTACCGGCGTGCCGCCGGATTCGGTCTGCCGGGGGACCGGCAGTGAGGTTCGCACGCCGCCTCCGGCGTATTGGGAAGGGCCTCGTCAGGCAACCGTTTGTGGTGGCCACTTTCAGGCGGCTTGGATTGTATGCCCGGCTAACCCGCCTCAACCGCCCGATCGGCGCCCTGCTTCTCCTCTGGCCCACGCTCTGGTCACTCTGGCTGGCCAACCGGGGGCACCCGCCGGCTCGGCTGTTTTTCATCTTCATCGCTGGCGTCTGGCTCACGCGCGGTGCCGGTTGTGCGATCAACGATTTTGCCGACCGCCATTTTGACGGAGCGGTACCGAGGACGCGCAACCGCCCCCTTGCCCAGAAAAGCCTGCACCCCTGGGAAGCCTGGTTGGTGGCCTTCCTCCTCGGAATTCCGGCCGTGTTTCTGCTGACCCTCCTGCCGCCGCTTGACCGCTGGCTCGCGCTCATCGGCGTTGCGCTGACGGTGAGCTATCCCTTCCTCAAGCGTTGGACGTCCCTCCCTCAACCCTACCTAGGACTCGCTTTCGGCTGGGGCATTCCCATGGCTTGGGTAGCCAACGGCCGCCGACTGGATGCCGCAGTCGCACTGCTCTTCGTGGCCAACATCCTCTGGGCCACGGTCTATGACACCTTCTACGCGATGGCCGACCGCCCCTGGGACCGCAAGGTCGGGATCCGCTCCACGGCCATCCTGTTTGGCGAGTATGACCGGCTCATCGTGTTTGTACTCCAAGTTCTTCTCCTGGTCGGGCTGTACCTTCTCGGCCGCAATCTGCACCTCGGCTGGGTCTACGACACGGGGCTCGCGGCAGCGGGAGGGTTTGCGCTTTACGAACAGAAACTTGCGTGGAGCCGGAGCCCCGAAGGCTGCTTCCGCGCCTTTCTCAACAACAACTGGTTCGGTGCCGCGATCTTCGCCGGCATCATCCTGAACTACTCACTGATCCGCTGAATCCGGTCATTTCCGAAAGTCTCGGCATGTTAAAATCCGCGCAGGAGAGGTACCGAAGCGGTCATAACGGCGCCGACTCGAAATCGGATGGGCGGCAACGCCACGTGGGTTCGAATCCCACCCTCTCCGCCATAATCTTTTCATTATTGAGTGTCTCCCAAATAATGCAATATTCATGGCAAAGAAGGGGGCAGTTCGGATTGCGCCACACCGCCGCGCAGCGTGGGTTGCGAAGCGCCTGCTTTGCGCAGGCTCTCGAGCAGCGCGCACCCGGAGTCCTAGATGTCATCGGAACGGCCGTTGGCCAGGGGAAGTTGGGTGGCGTGCCAGGCGGCCTCAATCGGGTTGAGTCGGGGAGCGTAGGCGGGCAAGCGTTCCAGATGCAGTCTGGGATATGCCGGACCGAAGTCACTCAAGGACTCCGGATCGCGAGGGAAGGTGCCGTCCCACATCACGATGACATGACCGCGCAGGTGACGCAGCAGGTACCAGAGGCAGTCATGGACCTCATCCCGAGAGATGTTCTTCGCATGCAGACGGAAGTACAGCCCGAGTCGACGTCTGCTCGGACCGACCGACAGACCACCGATCACCGAGAGGCGATCGCGACGGTAGTGGTGGCGAAGTACCGGGGTGTGCCCCACGGGTGCCCACATGTGCCGCACGTCCGAGATCATCATGAACCTGGATTCATGAACAAAGACGGTGCGGGCAGCCAGCCGCGTGGCGGTTTTTTTACCTGCGGCCATCGTTTGCGCTTCCACTGTTCAATCTTCTGCTCGTTGCGCTCAAGCACCCGGCGTTCTGGCTTCCGCCAACTGAAGTCCAGATCATGCAGAAGGCGCGCGACATGACTGCGATGGAACCGCGCGCGACAGGGCTTCCGGATGAGCACGGCTACGCACCCGCTCGTCCACAGCTCGGTGCCAAAGCCGTTGGCCATCGTCCCTTTGAGCGGCAGTTTCACGATTGGTTTACGTTGCGCCTCCATCAGGCTGGTGGGTCGACCGGAGGAGAAGCGAACCTTCAGGGCCCGAGCGCCGCTCCAACGCCGCGCGTTAGGCCAGCGCATCATCGTGCTCGCCGCGCGGCCGACCAGACGACCTACCTCGCTGAGGGAATCCCCCTGTTTCATCAAACGCAGCGCCTAACGCCGGTGCGTCTCGATCAGTTCAGCCGAACCCTTCGGTCGTGGCCTGGACACGCTCCTATCGGGGATTCTGTCCAGCCCTGCATTCTTTATGAGACATTCAATAATCGGTACCATAATGACGTTGAGCGCCGTCTCGCAACAGAAGCAGTGAGGTGCCCGTGACTCCGCTTAAGGAACGCTTGTGAAGCCAACGGACGTTTCGAACCCCGACTACTTTCATCGGGTAGTCGATTGCCAATGGGCTTGCCCGGCGCACACCGACGTCCCCGAGTACATCCGCTTGATCGCCCAGGGTCGGTTCACGGACGCTTACCTGCTCAACCGCGAATCCAATGTTTTTCCAGGGATCCTGGGACGCGTCTGCGACCGCCCCTGTGAACCCGCTTGTCGCCGCGGGCGGGTGGACGAAAAGCCAGTGGCCATCTGCCGTCTGAAGCGCTCGGCAGCCGATCAGAAAGGTGAGATCGTCCAGCGCTTGCCACCTCTGCCCACCCGTAAAAACGGCAAGCGTGTCGCCTGCATTGGAGCCGGCTGCGCCTCGCTCACCGTTGCCAATGATCTTCTGCCGCTCGGCTATGAAGTGACGATATTTGAAAAGCAGAGCGAACCCGGCGGCCTGATGCGCACCAACATACCCGCCTTCCGTCTGCCCACAGAGGTACTCAGTGAAGAGATCCACATGATTACCGACCGAGGAGTGGATCTGCGTCTCAATGAGCCTATTACCAGCATGAAGGAACTGCTCGCACTCGGGTTCGATGCCGTGTTCGTGGGTAGCGGGGCGCCACGCGGAAAGAATCTCGAAATTCCCGGTCGTTATGACGATCTCGCGCACGTGCATATCGGCATTGACTGGCTCGAGTCCGTCGCTTTTGGGCATGTCTCATCCATCGGCAGGAATGTGCTGATCATTGGCGCGGGAAATACCGCCATGGACTGTTGCCGCACGTCCCTCAGGCTCGGCGGGGCGAACGTAAAAGTGATGGCGCGCAAGCCGCTCACCATGCTCAAGGCCTCGGATTGGGAGATGGAAGAGGCCATGGAAGAGAACGTCGAGATTATCCTATGCCATGCACCAAAGGATTTTGTCCTTGAGGACAAACGGATTCGGGGCCTGAACTTCGAGATCCTGGCATACCGGGAAGAGGATGGAAAACTTTTGTCGGAGGTCGTCGGTTCGAATTTCCTGCCGGCAGATGACATCATCCTTGCCATTGGGCAAGAGAACGCGTTTCCCTGGATCGAACGCGATATCGGACTGGCGTTTGACCGGCAGGACGTGCCCGTGGTGGACCGCAGGACCATGCAAGGCACACTCCCGGGGGTGTTTTTCGGTGGCGATGCGGCCTTCGGGCCGGAGAATATCATCTGGGCGGTCGAGCACGGGCATCAAGCGGCCATTTCCATCCATAAATACTGCCAAGGTGAAGATATTCATGAGCGTCCCGCTGCCACCTTGAATCTTACGAGTGCCAAGATGGGCATACACGAGTGGAGCTACAGCAACCGCTTTGATACATCGGTTCGGCGGGTGGTTCCACACGTGAGTTTGTCGACACGTTTTAAAAACATCAATATTGAGGTGGAGCTCGGTTTCACGCCTGAACAGACTCAGGTGGAAGTGGAACGCTGCCTCAACTGTGATATCCAAACGGTATTTTTTGCGTCGAAATGTATCGAATGCGATGCCTGCATAGATGTTTGCCCCACCGAGTGCCTGACGCTGGCCGTGAATGGCGAGGAAGACGATCTGCGTAAACGCCTCAAGGTACCGGCAGACAATCGCAAACAGCTCCTGTTCGTTTCCAGCCCCTTGCCGCAGACCGGGCGCGTGATGGTGAAAGACGAGGATCAATGTGTGCACTGCGGACTTTGCGCCGAACGCTGTCCCACGGCCGCCTGGGATATGCAGAAGTCTACTGTGAAGATTCCCTACGCCCTGGATGGACCGGCCGAATCGGTACCGCATCCTGGGCAAAGCCATCGGTGAATCCATGAATACGTATGTCAACGACTTTGTCGTCAAAATCGCCAATGTCAACGGTACGGGGTCGGCAAGCGCCAATGGCCTTCTCATGAAAGCGATTTTCAGAATGGGGATTCCGGTAGCGGGCAAGAACTTTTTCCCCTCCAACATCCAGGGGTTGCCTACCTGGTATGAAATCCGTGTCAGTCATGATGGTTATCGGGCCCGCTCGGGGAAGGTCAATGTCATGGTGGCGATGAATGCCCAGACCTATGCCCGTGATCTCGCAGAGCTGGATCCCGGAGGTTGTCTGCTATACGATTCGACTTGGTCTCGAGACAAGCAGCTTGCGCGCGACGACATCACTCTGATCGGTATTCCCTTCGCAAGGCTTGTCAATGCCACATTCAGCAACATCCGGGCGCGTATTCTCCTGAAGAATATCTGCTATGTCGGTGCGCTGGCAGCATTTCTCAATCTCGATATCAGCGTGTTGGAGAATCTGCTCCGAGAAACGTATGCCAACAAACCCAAGCTCATTACCGATAACCTCAAGGCCATGGAAATTGGATATCAGTATGCGAGCGGGCACTTCGATTGTCCGTTGCCATTCAGGCTCGAACGCATGAACGCGACTGCCGAGTACATGATGGTCGATGGCAATACGCTCGCTGCATTGGGTTGCGTGTATGCAGGCGCAACGGTCGGGGCATGGTACCCGATCACGCCCTCGACCTCGCTCATGGATGCATTCAAGGCGTTTTGTGAACGCTATCGTACCCATCCGGACGGGAAGCGTCGGTATTGCATCATCCAGGCGGAGGACGAACTTGCAGCCATCGGAATGGTGCTGGGTGCAAGCTGGAATGGTGCGCGCGCCTTCACGCCGACCAGTGGTCCCGGGCTTTCACTGATGAATGAATTTCTCGGTTTTGGCTATTATGCGGAGATCCCGGCAGTGATCTTCGACGTGCAGCGTGTGGGTCCCTCCACGGGGATGCCCACACGGACGCAACAGGCGGATATCCTGCTCGCCGCCTATGCCTCTCACGGAGACACCCGCCATATTCTGTTGTTTCCGGCAGATCCAGCGGAATGCTTCTACATGGCAGTGTCGGCTTTTGAGCTTGCCGAGCGCCTGCAGACGCCGGTCCTGGTGCTGTCCGATCTTGATATCGGCATGAACGACTGGATGGTTCCGAAGTTGAGCTGGAATGAGCACGATGTGCCGGATCGTGGGAAAGTGTACGGATTCGAGCAACTGCGTGACCTGTCGGAGTTTCACCGATATACGGATAGCGACGGCGATGGAATTGCATATCGCACGCTGCCCGGGACGCATTCCAAGGGAGCGTATTTTACCCGTGGCTCCGGTCACAACCGCGATGGTGCCTATACCGAGGATGCAGCCGAATACCAGGAGGTCCTTGACCGGCTGCAGAGAAAGCATGATCACGCGAAAACGCTGGTCCCGGCACCTATCGCATGCAGAAGAAGCGAGCTGAAAACCGGAATTGTGTCTCTCGGCAGTTGCGATGCAGCCATACGCGAAGCGCTTGATATCCTGGCTCGAGGAGGTATGGAGCTCAATTACCTTCGGGTGCGCGGCTTCCCATTCAGCCGCGAAGTGGATGAGTTCCTCGAACAGCACACACGTATTTTTGTCGTGGAACAAAACCGCGACGCCCAGTTGAAATCCCTTTTGCTGCTCGAGACCGGTGTCGACCGGAGCAAGCTCACCTCCATTCTGCATTATGGCGGCATACCCATCGATTCACGATGCATCGTCCAGAGCATCAGCGAGGCACTTCGCGAAGGGGAAGCGGCATGAGTTTCATGAAAAAGCCAGAGGTCAGTCATTCCCGTCTGTCGCATAACAGCCTTGGACGCACGCTGCGAGAGTACGAAGGCAGCATGTCCACGCTGTGCGCCGGCTGCGGTCACGATTCCGTGACCGCAGCACTCATCCAGGCTTTCTGGGAGCTCAGCATTGAGCCTTGCCAGATAGTCAAGATGAGCGGGATCGGCTGTTCCTCCAAGACGCCGGCGTATTTTGTGCAGGAGGCCCATGGCATCAATGCCGTCCACGGACGCATGCCTTCCATTGCCACCGGCGCCCATGCCGCTAACCGCAACCTTTACTACGTGGGTATATCCGGAGACGGCGACTCGCTGTCAATCGGCCTGGGCCAGTTTATTCATGCCTTGCGCCGCAATATCAACATGCTTTACCTCATTGAGAACAACGGTGTTTATGGCCTGACCAAGGGTCAGTTCTCCGCCTCGGCGGATGTGGGGAGCAAGGCAAAAAAGGGAGAAATCAACCAACAGCCTCCCATCGACCCGGTGACTTTGGCGCTTACGCTGGGTGGCAGTTTCGTGGCACGCAGTTTTTCCGGCGATAAAGCGCAGCTCGTGCCCTTGATCAAGGCCGGCATCATGCACAATGGTTTCGCGCTTCTGGATGTACTATCGCCCTGTGTGACCTTCAATGACCACGAGGATTCCACCAAGAGCTACGCCCATACTCGCCAGTATGATCGTCCAGTGGTACATGCGGATTTTATCCAACCCCACCAATCCATCTCGACCGATTATGCGAATGGGGAAATCATCCCCGTTGAACTTCATGATGGCAGTACCGTCCTGCTGAGCAAGGTTTCGAATGATTACAATCCCATTGATCGCGCCGCAGCTTATCAGTATTTACTGGACCGTCAGAAACGCGGTGAGATCGTGACGGGCCTGCTGTATATCAATGAGAATCAAGAGGAATTCCATACGGTGCACCGTACCACGGAGGAGCCACTTAGAGATCTGCCGCATGTGGCGCTTTGCCCCGGCAGTGCCGTCCTGGAAGAGATTCAGCATCTCTATCGCTAAAAGACCCCGCGACTTCAAGTTCCAAGTGCAACTGTGAGTGATGCCTTGGTGTGAAAGAATACCTCATGCGGTGTTTTGAATCCCAATCGTTGTCTGGGGCCGGTGATTGAGCCGCTGCATGGGGCATGATTCAATTCTTTCTATGTGACGATGCTCAGGTTGCGGCGCTTGGGGCAGCACGGATTCCACACGCCGCTGCAGGTCTACAACGAATATCGACGACTCGCCGAGGCCACGCTCGGCACCATGCACTGATCCTGTTGCACCGAGACCTTGAAACCGCCCCCCCGTTCCTCAGAGGCAGGTTCGCCCCCCCCAGATTCGGGTGGGGCCTAAGGGCCGCCATGGACAGATTACTCACCGTGGCGAGCTTGCCCAGATATTCGGCTACCCCCAAAGCCGTGTATTGCCGCTTGCACGAAGGACGCCAGGCGGACGGCGAGTCGGACATCGCCGCGCCGTCGCCGGTGCAAGACGCCCACCCTGGTCTGTCCCGTCCCACCAATTCGGGGCCACTGCGATCCCACCTAATCGGGGCCATACCGCCGGACCACTATTTTTACGGTTGACGACGCGTGCTGTCAACTTCACGCGTTGTGATGCGTCCCTTCAATCG